>CAIKGD010000041.1 GCA_903826865.1 uncultured Verrucomicrobiota bacterium | reverse complement strand
ATGGGCTTCGAGCGCGCCTGCTCCGTCATCCAGTGCACCAAAGGCTTCAAGGATTTCTCCGGCGTCATCTCCAACTATGAAACCGACGTCTTCACGCCGATCTTCCGCCAGCTCGAACAGATGAGCGGTATGAAGTACTGTTCAACGCTGGAACCTCAAGCCTCAAGCCTGAAGCCTCAAGTCTCCATTGATATCGCTTTCCGCGTCATCGCCGACCACATCCGCTGCCTCACCTTCTCCATCGCCGACGGTATCGCGCCGTCGAACGAAGGCCGCGGCTACGTCCTGCGCCGCATCCTGCGCCGCGCCGTCCGCTACGGCCGCTCGCTCGGTTTTCGCAAACCCTTCTTCTACAAACTGGCCGACACCGTCGCCGACAGCTTCGGCAACGCTTTTCCCGAACTGCGGAAAAATGCGGCCCGCGTCACTAAAACCCTCAAAGCCGAAGAAGACAGCTTCAACCGCACGCTCGACCGCGGCATTGACCTCTTCGAGCAGGTTGTATCTTCTCTTTGTGGCGCAGGCGCCCCCGCCTGCGGAAAAACGGCAGACGAGGGCGTCTGCCCCACCTCAATTTTCCCGGCCGACGAAGCCTTCAAACTCTACGACACTTTCGGCTTCCCGCTCGACCTTACCGAACTGATGGCCCGCGAACGCGGACTCGCTGTCGACGTTGCCGGCTTTGAAAAACTGATGGAAAAGCAGCGCAACCGTGCCCGCGCCGACCACGCCAAAAAGAAAACCGTCGTGACCGTTGAAAGCGAAGGTCTCGAAGTGAACCCGACCGTCTTCGTCGGCTTCGACAGTCTCGTAGCGGAAGCTCTCGTTGAAGCGGTTTCTCCTGAAAGTGGCGCAGGCGCCCCCGCCTGCGGAAAAATGGCAGACGAGGGCGTCTGCCTCACATTTAACATCATCCTCGACAAAACCCCCTGCTACGCCGAAATGGGCGGCCAGTCCGGCGATACCGGAAGAATCCGTCTCATCGCCGACGAAAAACTGATCGGCGAACTGAAGATTCTCGATACGCAGCGGCAGGGCGAACTGATCGTTCACCGCGCTCAACTCATCAGCGGACGCGCACCGGAACCGGGCGAAGGTGTTCTCGTTGATGTCGATACCGAGCGCCGCGCCGATATTCAGCGCCATCATACCGCCACGCACCTTTTCCATTGGGCGCTTCACGAAGCGGTCAGTAAAGAATCCCGCCAGCGCGGCTCGCTCGTCGCGCCGGAACGGATGCGCTTCGATTTCAACTCGCCGGAAAAACTGTCCGACGAACAGATCGCCAAAATTGAAAAGCTCGTCAACGACCGGATTAAAGCCAGTGAACCGGTGTTTTGGACAGAAGTTCCGTTCACCGAAGTTCAGAAACAGCCGGCCATCCAGCAGTTCTTCGGCGAGAAGTACGGCGACACTGTCCGCGTCCTCCAGCTCGGCGGACACAAAGGCAAGTTTGACGGTTTTTCCATGGAACTGTGCGGCGGCTGTCACGTCCGCAACACCGGTGACATCGGTCTCTTTAAAGTCATGCGCGAATCGGCCATCGCCGCCGGTATCCGCCGTATCGAAGCCGTCTGCGGAAAACATGCCGAACAGTTTATCGAAGAACAGAAAGCCGCCGGAGCCGCCGAAGCCGAACGCGCCAAAGAAGTCGAACGGCAGAAACAGCTCGCCAAGCAAAGACAGGCCGAAATGCAAGCGAAGGCTCCGGCCATCGCCGATTCACTGCTCGGCAAAATCAAAGACGGACTGCTCATCGAAAACATGGGCGAAGCCGACGCCGAACTGCTCAGCGCCGTCATGGACGCCTTACAACAGAAACTCACCAGCGCCGTCGTCATCCTCGGCGGAGTTTCCGACGGTAAAGTCGCCCTCGTCTGCGCGGTTACGCCGGATTTAGTCAAAGCCGGAAAGAATGCCGGAAAAATTATCGGCGCCATCGCCAAACAGTGCGGCGGCGGCGGCGGCGGCAAACCCGACCGCGCTCAGGCCGGCGGTAAACTCCCCGAAAAACTGGCCGAGGCTCTGTCGAGTGCAGTCGCACTGATTTAACTGAAGACACACGCAGAGATTCAGAGTCCACGGAGCTCTTGGTGTCTTTGCGCCTTTGCGAGAAAACTCTCCCTACTCCAGCCCGCGCTCCGGCAGACCGTCTTCGTCGAGGCCGAGAGAATGCTGACAGATGATGCCGACTTGTTTCCGGAACAAGGGCGCTGTCAGCGGCGGAAGAGACCGGCGAGCTTTTTCAGGCAGAGTAAACGGGCGAGTTTGCTGACAGCGCGATAGGCCGGGCCTTCGCAGCAGACCAGACAGATTTTTACGGAACCGTATGTATCGCGCGCCAGACGGTGGACCTGCCGCCGCGTTTCCCTGTGCGAGGGGAACAGCTCTTTCTTGCGCAGACAGGGCGTTTTGCCGTGATAGGTGAAGAGAACCAGCGGTCCGAGGTGATAGGTCTGGTTGACGGTATAGGGAAAAATGCGGCACTCCACCGGACGGCGGTCGTAGATGGTGCACAGCCTTTGATCGTTCAGGTGCGGACAGTTGTATTCTTTATGCACCGACAGTTCATAGAGCAACCCTTTCCGCTCTACCGTAAACCGGTCGCTGAAGCGTTCGTAGATTTGCTGATACTCCGGCGGCGACAGCTTGAGCTTTCGCAGGTCACAGCAGCAGTTGGACTGACATCCGGCACACGGGTTGATCGTTGTGTCATTCACGGCGCCCTTCTATCAGACCGGACATCCGCATACAACTCATTCCAGCGGATGAAAAGCGGATTACTCCAGCCCGCGCTCAAACAGATCGTCTTCGTCGAGGCCGAGGTAATGGCCGAGTTCATGCAGATAGGTGATGCGGACTTCCTCACGAAAAGCGGCTTCGTTTTCTTCCGCTTCGTCCCAAAGGTTTTCGAGGAACAGGATAATTTGCGGCGGCACCGGCTCGTCGCCTTCATGCGCCAGTTCCGGGCCGGTGAAAAGGCCGAGCGTGTCATCTTCAACTCCGCTGTTTCTGGCGGGCATCCGCTCAAACAGTACCGGCACCTGCCGCGCCGGTCCGGCCAGCGGTGCCGGCAGCGATGCAAGCACCGCCTCCACTTCGTCCATCGCCAGCTTTTCCAGCCGCTTTATTTTTCCGGTCATTTCTAAAACATAGCAGACATCTGAACAGAAACCGAGCAATCAGATATTTTTGGAGTGCGGCGGCTGGACGCCGCTTTCAAAGCGCTGTCGAGCCAGCGCACTCCAGAGAGCTCTGCGTAGCCTCCCGCTCCCGACCGACCGGAAATCGCCCTTGACTTTGCGGCGTACCGCGCAAGAATCCGCGCATGAAAACAATCCTCAGTCTTTGCGGTGTTTTTCTTGCGGTCTGTCTCAACCTGACGGCCGAAGAGTCAGGCCAGCTGATCTTCCAGGACGACTTCCAGCGGAATGAATCGCAGGAGGTTACGGATGCGCCCGGCAACGGCTGGGGCACCAACAGCAAAAGCCGCGCGAAGAACAATAAGCAGGTCGATCTGCGCGACGGCGCACTATATATCTACATCAGCCCGGAGGCCAACCATGCGGTATCCGTGACGCATCCAGCGGAATTTACCGACGGCTCGGTGGCTTTGCGCTTCAAACTGGACGACGAAAAAGACAGCCTCGGTCTCGATTTCGCCGATCTGGAGTGCAAGACCGTTCATGCCGGACACCTCTTCGCCGCCCGGATCAACCCGAAGCAGGTGACACTTCAGGATCTCAAGACCGGCAATATGGATCTTGCAGCTTACGAAGCCCGTCTGGCAAAGACCCTGACCAAAGAGCAGACGCAAATGCTAAAGGGAAAAGAAAAAATCATTCCCTTCCCGACGGAGACTGGTAAATGGCACAACCTGATTGTGAAAGTCGAAGGCGATGAATTTTCCGCCAGTATAGACGGCAAGCCGGCCGGCAGCTTTAAGTCCGAAGGATTCGCTCACCCGACCAAGCGAACACTCCGGCTCGCCGTACCCCGCAATGCGGCGGTCGATGACGTGGAAATCCGGCGCAATAAGTAATCCGCCAAAGAGTAGGCCACCTTGTCTTACGTTTTCCGCACCAGATAATCGCGTACGGCGGATTCGTCGTTGGCGATGGTGTCGCAGCGGGTTTCGGCACTGGCGAGTTTATCGAGCACCGGATGGTGCGCGGCGATGCCGATCGCCTGCTGAATCGCGTCGGTAAATTTGGCCGGGTGCGCGGTGGCAAGACAAATGGTAGGGACGGATCGCCGAGCCGTCCGCTCTTCGTCTGAGCCTATGACTGGCGGCGCTTTCGGCAAAATCGCCCTACCCAATCTCTCAGCAACGACCACGCCGACGGCGGTGTGCGGATCAAGCGTATAGCCCTCTTGTTCATACACTTTTTTAATCACGGCCAGCGTCTGCGCCGTGCCGGCTTCGCCGGCGGCGAAAAGATCGTCAGCGCCGGGAACCGTCAGCGATTTGTTTTTGGCAAAGCCGTTCATCAGTTCGCACAACTTGGCGGCGTTCTGGCCGGTGCGGTAATAGAGATAGCGCTCAAAATTGCTGGCCACCTGAATATCCATTGAGGGGCTGAGCGTCGGCACGACTTTGCCGATGCTGTAGACGCCGGTATTGAAAAAGCGCGAGAGAATGTTGTTTTCGTTGGTGGCCAGAATCAGCTTTTTAACCGGCAGGCCCATTTTTGCGGCGATGTATCCGGCCATGATGTCGCCGAAGTTGCCGGTCGGCACGGCGAACTGAACCTGCTTCGCGCCGGTGGTTTCCTGTACCCGGAAGGCGGCATAGAAATAGTAGACGATCTGCGCCAGCACCCGCGCCCAGTTGACCGAGTTGACCGAGCCGAGCGAATGCTTCTCTTTGAATTCCACGTCGGAAAAAATGGATTTCATCAAATGCTGGCAGTCGTCGAACGTGCCTTCGACCGCGAGGTTGAAGACATTATCGTCGAGTACACTGGTCATCTGCTTTTCCTGAACCGGACTGGTGCGCCCTTTCGGGTGCATGATAAAAATGCGGATGTTTTTTTTGCCGCGCACGCCGCAGATGGCGGCCGATCCGGTGTCGCCGCTGGTCGCGCCGAGAATGTTCAGCCGGCCGCCGCGCTTTTGCAGAATGTATTCGAACAGATTGCCGAGAAATTGCAGCGCGATATCTTTGAAGGCCAGCGTCGGGCCGTGCCAGAGTTCCAATACATGGAATCCGTCAACCGGAATGACCGGCGCCACTTCCGGCACGCGGAAGGTGGAATAACTTTTTTCAATCAGCGCCTTGAGATCGGCGGGCGGCAGGTCGGTCGCGAACAGACGCATCACCTCAAACGCCAGCTCCTGATAGGAAAGATCCTTCCACGCCGCCAGTTTGCCGGAAACATCCGGCAGACTTGCGGGCAGAAGCAGTCCGCCGTCGGACGCCAGCCCCGTCATCACGGCGTCGAGGAATCCGACCGGCTCCATCTGTCCTCTGGTACTGATATATTTCATGCGTAATCCGTATCACAACCTGAATTTGAATGGCAAAGGATAGCCCAGAGAATCCATCGAATACCAGCCTTTGTTGACACGCCGCCTCGGCCGGTATGAAAAATGCCGCAAGGGAGAGTTTCCCATATTCGGAAAACCAGGCTATACTGCGCGCCATATTAAAGGAGGCTACCCATGCAACAACTGTCACGCCGTAACTTCGTAAAGGCCGGAGCTCTTGGCTCCGCCGTCCTCGCCGCCGGCCCGTCCGCCCTGCTCGCCGAAAGCAAACCCAAGACAGACGTCTGGGTCTTTAAGGGACCGGACAACAAAACGCTGATGAAAAAGTGCATGGAAACCCTTTTTGCCAACGGCGGGTTCGGGGAAAATGTCAAAAAAGTGGCTCTGAAACCGAACGCCATGTTCAACCGTTTGCCGGAGGAAGCTGCCGCAACTCACCCCGATGTCGTCGAAGGGTTTTTGAAAGCCGCCGCAGATAACGGGTTCAAAGATTTCATTCTCCCGGAACGGTTTGAAAGTTCGGCCGGCAAAAACCAATTACCCGAACGCAACGGCATCGGGCCGGTGCTCAGCAAATACAATGTGAAACTCGTTCCGACCAAGTCGGCTGATTCGCACTTCAAAACGATCAAAATCGAGAACGCCAAAAGCCTGAAAACCGTCGAGGTCTGCACCGAACTGCTGGAGGCGGATGCCGTGGTTAATATACCGGTTGCCAAACACCATGGCGGCGCCAAGCTGACCATAGCGATGAAAAACTGGATGGGCGTCGTCAAAGATCCGCGCTGGTGGCACCAGAACGATCTTCCGCAATGTATTGCCGACTTCTGCCTCTTCATGAAGCCAACCTGGACGATTATTGATGCCACGCGCTGCATGACCAGCAAAGGGCCCGGCGGTCCGTCGCCGGATATGATTTATCCGCAGCAGGTTATTCTGTCCAAAGATCAGGTCGCCGCCGACGTTGTCGCCGCGCTGCTGTTCCACGACGATCCGTTCGGCGCGGTAAAATACCTTGCCATCGCCAAAGAAATGAAAATCGGCGAAACCGACATCAGCAATATGAACATTCAGCGGATTGACTGCTGAACGAAGAACGGACGCCGCACCGGTTTGTTGCGGCGAATCCTGTCTTCGGGTTTTCGTTCTCTCCAGCAACCCTTCTTCTCATGACTGCCGCCGGAAAAATCACACAACAGTTGCGCGCACTGGGCAGCGCCGAAGCCGCCGGACATGCCCGGCGGTTTTTCAAGACCGGCCCCGGACAGTACGGCGAAGGCGATCTTTTCATCGGCATCCGCGTACCGGTTCTCCGGAAGCTGGCGAAGAAACTGGCCGGGATATCACGGGACGACGCCGGAGAACTTTTGCAATCCCCTTTTCACGAAGCGCGGTTACTGGCGCTGCTGATCATGACGCTTCAGTACAAACAGGGCGGTCATGAAGCGGCCATCTATCGCGCCTATCTCCGCAACACGCACAAAATCAACAACTGGGATCTGGTGGATGTAACGGCGGAGCACATCATTGGCGCGCACCTGTTTGAACGCGACAGGAAACCGCTCTATCGGCTGGCGAAATCAAAAAACCTCTGGGAGCGGCGGATTGCCATCCTCTCCACTTTTTATTTTATCCGCCGCAATCAATTCGACGACACACTCGCCATCGCCGGCCTGCTGCTGAACGATCGGGAGGACCTGATACATAAAGCGGTCGGCTGGATGCTCCGCGAAACGGGCAAACGCGATCTGCAAGCCGAAGAGACCTTCCTGCTTCCGCGCTATAAAAAAATGCCGCGCACCATGCTCCGTTACGCCATCGAGCGCTTCCCGGAGGCCCGAAGAAAAGCGTACCTCAACGGGACGCTGTAAAAACACCGCCGCTGATTTCTAAGCCCCTGTGCTGCCGAACCCGCCCTGTCCCCGGGTTGTCTGCGAAAGCTCTTCGACCAGCTCATAATGAACCGGCGAACTGTCCGTCGCGACCAGCTGAAAAAGCCGCTGCCCCTTCTGCGCCGTGTAGGTTTCACCCTTGATGTTGTCGCACATCGCCATAATCTCGCCGCGATAGCCGCCGTCGATCAGGCCGATGGAATTGGCCATGCGCAGCGGGGTCTTGGAAATGCTGGAACGGGGGAAAAGATAATAGGCGCGCCCGTCTGCCGGCTCACAGGATATGCCCAGCTTGATCGGCTTGGTTTCGCCCGGTTCAAAGGTGATGTCCTCAAGCACATACAGATCGAGCCCGGCATCGCCGTCATGGAAATGTCCATGATTCCGGTAGAACTCGCGGGCGGTTTCATTATGCGGTTTGATGAAAAGTTTCATAGGCTGTCCTTTTTTTAAGCCGCGAATATACGCGAACAACCGCGAACAGGGAAAGCGGTGAATGCGAACAAAATTATTTTGAAGCTGGAAGATTCGCGGTCATTAGCGTTTATTAGCGGTCGAACTATCTGGAGGATTCCATGCTCAATTTGGCGGTTTTCGGCTCAGGATCGGGCTCCAACTATCAGGCTGTTGCTGAAGCGATTAAGGCCGGGCGCATCAACGCCCGCATTGCGTGCGTCATCTCAGACGTGAAAGAGGCCTACATTCTCCAGCGCGCCCGCAACCTCGGTCATCCCGCCGTCTACCTTGACTGTGCTCCGTTTAAAACCAAACTCGACGGCGCAGCGGAACAGCGCGCCATTGAACTCATCAAACAGCACGGGGGCGACTTCATTGTCCTCGCCGGCTTTATGCGGATCGTCAAACCCGGGCTGCTCAACGCGTTTGCCGGACGCATCATCAATATCCACCCGTCGCTGCTTCCCGCCTTTCCCGGCCTCGAAGCCGGACGCCAGGCGCTTGAAGCCGGCGTTAAAGAAACCGGCTGCACCGTGCACTTCGTTGACGGCGGCATCGACAGCGGCCCGGTCATCTGCCAGCGCAAAGTAGCAGTGCTTCCCGGTGACACCGTTGAAACACTGATGAACCGCATCCACGTGCAGGAACATCTTGCCTACCCGGAAGCGCTGCGGAAAATCGCCGCAGGTTCCGTCGGCTGATACCAAATGCGTATGAGGTTCGGTAAAATGGCGACATTCCAAAGGTAGGGCGCGGTCGCCGAACGCGCCGCCAGTCCAGAGAGCGGACGACTCGGCGGGCCGTCCCTACCCAATCGAATAAATACCGATCATATACGGATACTGGTGTCATACCACTTCCGCATGACTTCCGGTTTTTATTACCACGCCCACCGGACGCGGCTGCAGGAAATCGTTCTTAACTGTAGGTGCCGCCTGTACCGGATATCATGCGGTCTGATACCGGCACATAGGGAAACCTGCTGTCTTTATTCCGCCGGTTCCGCCTCTTACCGCTACGGCAGCTGGCGCACCTGAACGCGGTAGTAACGGGCGGCATCCCCCGGCGTGAGCCCGGTAAAGCTCATAACCGAACCGGTTCCGGTCATATTGGTAACCGGGCTCCAGCCGCTCATCAGGTTGGTTGTGGTCTGCACCGTGTACTGCCGTCCGGTGACACTGCTCCAGGTCAGTAACATATTGCCCGCTCCGTCGCCGGAGCGGCTGACATCGAAATAGCTGGCCGGATTCGCTGGATTGGTGCCGGCAATGGCTTCAGCACCATTGGAGAATCCGTCGCCGTCGCTGTCGGCATCTGGATTGCCGATACCCATCGGCCCTGAGTCCGGCGGGGCTTTTTGCAGTTCATAGCAACCCATATCCACACGTCCTTCTGCCAAAACTACCGGCCGCGGATTGCCGTCCAGATCATTCGTGGGAGCCAGATAGAAGGTGGCGCTGTTAAAACAAGGGGAATTGCTGTCCGCGAAACGATAATCCCCGCTGCCGGCAAAGCCCGGATTACTGGTCGTGCACAATGTATCTGCCGGGTCGCCATCTATGGGGTAGCCATACTGAACATCGCTGTACCAGATGTTAATGCTTCCTGAACGGCAGTGCAGGTTGAGGTAAAGCGAATCCGCGAATGTATAACGGATTTCGCTCACAATCATAGAGTTTGACGCCGTATTACCCCAGAAGATCATATTGCGCAGGAACGGCCTTTCAAGCGAGGTCAGCCCGCCGCCGCGTGTATTGGCATGATTATCCGCCACGGTGCAGTTTACGCCGGTTGGTGAACAGCCGGTGCCGATATAGAACCCGCCGCCCAGACCGAAGTCGGGACGCATTTTGGCAGTCAAATAATCCGAATCTTCAGCCCATGTCCGGTTGCTGACAATCAGACTGTTCACGATGAAGGGCGAACTGCCGCGCAGCATAAGAATACCGCCGCCGTTTTCATCTTCATCGGTTTTGTCTCTCGTTCGCGCCAGGCCGTCCGGGAAAAGATGCCTGGCCACTACCTCCACATTATTGGAATTGACGTAGTATTCGGGGGCCTCGTTATTCCGGATAGTGCAACGCTCAATGCGCGGGCTGCTGTTATCACAGGTGATCCCGCCGCTGTTGCCTGTCAGCGTCGTTCGAAAGACGGTGGCATTCGCACTGTCTTTGAGTGAGATGCCGCGTCCATTGCAGTTGCTGACAAAGGTGCCATTCGTCCCGCCGATATAAAGGCCGCTGCTCGCACTGGCATAGACACCGATGCCGACATCGCCGGCCAGACCGCGGCCGATACCGGCAATGGTGCAATTTTCAATGCGCGGCGACGATCCGCCCTCGCACCAGATACCGTTCAAAACATTGGAAACCGTACAGCCTTGAATGACCGGACTTGAATTGACTTCACAGCGAATTCCATCCAGCGCGCCATTGTATATTGTGCAGTTTTCGATCCGGGGGCTGGCGTTGCTCAAGGCCACGGCATGTTCATAATCGCAATCGCCATCCGAGCAGGTGTTTATGCCGACGGTAATACGAAACCCTTTGATTACTGTATTGGTCGTTTCACCGCTATTCATCGTAAACACCGTGCCATACCCCAGACTTTTAATGACGGTCTGATCCGGATTATTGTTCCACGACTTGATAGTGATGGCTTTGCCATGGGAATTGATATTGTAGTTCCCCACGCCCAAATAAGTGCCGTTGGTGACCAGCACGGTCATGCCGTTCACTGTTGTATTGGTATCGATGGCCTCCTGAATGGCGTCAAACGGATGAGCCCGGGTACCGTTTTCAAGAGGATCACTTATCTGAGGGTCTTTATCGCCGTAAACAGCATGATCCCCCGGTGCATCATCATCCACAAAGACCGGATCGCGGGCATTGAACGGCTGGGTTCCCAGCGCGAGCTCTTCGGCATCAAATAATCCGTCGTGATCACGATCGGTTGTTGCCGAAGGTTCAACCGTTATGGGATTGAACCCGTTGGCGACTTCCCATGAATCAGAAAAACCGTCCCCATCGGTATCGGGATTATTCGGATTGGTGACATAGGTGAAAATATTGGTGACGCCAAGAGTAACGTTGGTGCCAATGTGTGCGGTGATTTCATAGTAGTCGGTCAAACCATCCACGTCGCTATCGGAGTTGCGCGGATCGGTTGACCCCGGCATTCCGGACGAGGGGAAAGGCAACCCGAACATAAAAGAAGAAGGCGCGCCGGTAACACTGGTGTAAACCGCCGACCAAAGACTGTTGGAACAGAGACTGTATTCCTGAATATTCAGCAGCTTGTCGCCATCCGGATCGCCGTTAGCTCCGTTCACGCCCGTTGCTGCGGAAGCCAGCAGACCGTGTGCTACTTCCCAGCCGTCCGGCATGCCGTCGCCATCGGTATCGGCAATAGTTGGGTTGCAGTTATTGATATATTCAAATTTATTGGTCAACCCGTCGCCGTCAGAGTCCAGCAAGGCATCTGCACTGTTGGTCGGATTAAGCGTCGGCCTATAGGTGTATTCCCAGCCGTCCGGCATGGTATCACCGTCACTGTCATTATTTTTCGGGTTCGTGCCCAAAACATATTCTTGCAGATTGGTCAGTCCGTCGTTATCCGGATCCAGCGCGGCATCATTCACCAGCGGGTTCAACCCGTTATGCACCTCCCAGCCGTCAGGCATGCCGTCGTTGTCGGTATCCGGATCACTGGGATCGGTATTGTTTTGCGATTCCTCAATATCAGTCAGACCGTCGCCATCACCGTCGCCGGAACCGCCGGGAACGCGGGGATCCAGACCGTAGCGATGTTCCCAGCCGTCGTTCATGCCGTCCCCGTCGGTATCGGCAAGTGTCGGATCCGTTTCAGTTCCGGCATCCAGTTCGCCGTCCACAAAGCCGTTATGGTTTGCGTCCACTCCTGCCGCATACCAGTTGGTGGAAACGACTCCATCGTAGCCGTCCACGAGACCGTCGGTGTCGGTATCAGCCAGACGGGGATCGGTATTATAAATGCGGACTTCCTGAGTTCCGTCAATCAGACCATCGGCATCCTGATCGGAATTGGTCGGGTTCAGCCCGGCCAGATATTCGCCCCGGTTGATGATTCCGTCGCTGTCGGGATCATTGGTGGCGCTCTGAGCGAGGCTGCTGAAATACTGCAACTCCCAGGCATCGGCCAGCCCGTCGGCATCCGTATCCGGCAGAATGGAAAATATTTCCATTCCGGCCGAGCCTTCGGACACATAGGTGTACCCGCCGCTGACAAAAACTCCGGAAGCCGTGCCCGCCGTCGGTACATGCACGGCCAGCGAGGGAGCAGACGGTGTACTGATATTCAAAACCACCAGTCCGTTGTTCCCGTCGGCGATATAGGCAAAATTGCCGTTCACAAAAACTCCGGAAGCGGTTCCGTCGGTGTCGTAAGAACCCAGCACCGTCAAACCGGAATCCATAATCTTCACGCCGTTGACACCTGCAACTGCCGCAATCACGGAGCCGTTGCCGTGCACCCCGGTTATATTCCAGCTTGTAAATCCAACGGCTGCATCAGCGGCCGGAGCTGCGGGATTACCGACATTAAAGCGCCGCACTTCCTCGTTCTCCGCCAGATAGGCCGAAGTTCCCTGCACAAAAACATCGTGCATCGTCCGCAAGGAGCCGACTGTATCACTCCTGACCTGAGGCAAAGCCGGATTCGATACATCAAAAACCATCAGCTCATTGGCACCGTCCGCCAGATAGGCATAATTTCCCTGAACAAACACCCCTTCGGCTGTGCCGGAGGTGTCGCAACCGCCCGCCCGCACAGGCGCGGCCGGATCGGCAACATTGATGACAACCAGTCCGTTAGTGCCGTCGGCCACATACGCATAATTGCCGGCGACGGCGACATCATTCGCAGTTCCGGCGGTGTCACACCAGCCGACCTGCGCCGGACTTTGCGGATTGGAAATATTCAGGACAACCAGCCCGTTCAGGCCGTCGGCCACATAGGCGTAGCTGCCCGCCACCGCGATATTTTTTGCATCGCCGGCTGTATTGAACCCGCCCTGACTGGTGGCAAGAGCAAGACCGCCGGTCGGCGAATTAGGACTGAATCCGTAAGTGACTTCCCACCCGTCCCAAAGACTGTCCCCGTCGCTATCAGCATTGTGCGGATTACACCCGTTTTCATATTCGCGGCGGTTTGTTAAATGGTCTCCGTCCGGATCCAGACCGGCATCCGCCGGATTGTTCTTATCGAGCCCGTTCTCATCTTCCCATTTATCGGGCATCCCGTCGCCGTCTGTATCCTGAAGTGCGATCAGATTTTTAACATTCAGGCGTCCGCCGGAGACCGTCTTGGCCGCCAGCGCCGGAAGTTTGTCCACCGTATTCAGCAGAGCCGCTTTGAGCTGCAGCTGGGTGAATGACGGATTGGCGCTCAGCAGCAGCGCTGCAGCACCCGCCACATGCGGACACGCCATGGAAGTTCCCTGCATCGAGCCGATGTTTCCGCCGGGAATGGTGCTGTAAATATTCACTCCAGGAGCGGCCAGATCCACCGAAGACTGGCCGTAATTCGAAAAAGAGGCCAGCGCATCACTCTGATCCGTCGCGGCGACCGCCACCACATTGGGAATATCATAACCGGCCGGATAAACCGGCATTGAATCGTTGTTCGACCCATCGTTGCCGGCCGCCGCCACAAACAAAACGCCCTTGCTGTTGGCATAGATGATCGCATCGCGCATCGTATCGCTTGAGTCCGAACCTCCGAAAGAGGCTGAAATCACATCCGCATTTTTGTCGGAAGCATAATGCACGGCCTCTGCAATATCCGAATCCGCCAGCAGGCCGGCCGCATCTGCGGCCTTCAGCGCCATCAGCCGGACTTTCCAGCAGACACCGGCCACGCCCAGCGCATTGTTGCCGACCGCACCGACCGTTCCCGCGCAATGAGTGCCATGGCTGTTGTCATCGGCGGGAGTTTTATCGTTATTCACAAAATCCCAGCCGTACACATCGTCGATTTTTCCGTTCCCGTCGTCATCAACGCCGGTCAAACCGTTTGTTTCGGCCGCATTAACCCAAAGGTTGGAAACCAGATCGGGATGCGTCAGGTCAATGCCGGTATCAATCACTGCGACAATTACATTGGTACTGCCGGTAGTCACGTCCCACGCGCCGGTCGCGTTGACCTTAACCATGCCCCACAAATCGCTCCAGCGCGCATCGTTTGGAGTTGTGGTGATGTGCGAAAAATAATCCGGCTCGACATAGGCCAGAATCTTTTCCATCGAAAAAACGGAAAGTGCTTCCGGAACGGCATCCAGCGTCGGTTTTTTAAGGCTGATGATGTAGTGGCCGGGCAGCGTCAATTCGTGCAGAACCGAGAGGCCGTAGCTTTGCAACATTGCTTTCAAATCCGCTTCGCTCTTACCGTCCTGCAATTTAACCAGCACATGATCCGCCACCATTTCGGTGCGGGCGGAGACCGTGTAGGTGTCCGCTCCTTCATTCTTCACCAGCGTCTCTTCAACACGGTGAAAAGGATATTTTCCGCCCGCCTTGACCAGCAGTTCGCGGGTTTTCCGATCTTTGGAAACAGTCTTGATCCGCCGGTCAACAATCTGCGCTTCGGCGATGGGCTGGAAGCGGTCGCCGGGAGCGGCAACCACCTGCACAGGCGCCTCGGGCTGACCGGATTTTTCCGCGGCAGACACACGCGGCGCGGCAACCGGCAGCGGATCAGAAAAAGCTGACGCGGCTTGCGGCGCGGCCGCAGCAACCTGTTCGCTGGAGTTTAAACCGGCCGCCGCCGGTGTTTTTTCTGCAACGGCGGAACCGGTATGGTGCGAGACCCGGAACACGAAGAGTCCGGCCGCCAGCAGGAGCCCGGCACCGATGATCAATAACCGCGATTTTTTCATAATTCACCCGCCTTGGAGTTGTTCCGGAGCCGGGATGTTCAGCTTGTCATGGTCTGTTGAATATCCCGCACAGCCGGAACTATTTCTTCTTTTTATCAAGCCGTTTCTGTTCCGCATCCTGCAGTTTTTTAACCGCGCTCTGTGCCCGTTCAGATTCATGCTGGTCAAGCAGCTTCTGCTCCTGCGTTTTAATCTGCCGGTCAGACCGTGCTTTGGCGTCATAGCGCATCGCCAAAGTGGATTCCTGCGGCAGGCCGGTTTCCATGTCAATGTTTGCCGGATTGGCCAGCCCGACTGTCACAAAAATGACGGTCTCGACTTGTTTATTCTGCTTATCGCTGTAACTGAAAAGCCGCCCGATCAGCGGAATACTTCCAAGCAGAGGGATTTTCCGTTCCGTATCATTGGTCGTCAATTCGGTCAGCCCGCCGATGGCCGCCGTCTGTCCGCTTTCCAGCGCGAAAACTGTTTTAATGGTTTTTTCATCCGTTACCGGAAAGGTGTTAATGGTGCCGCCATTACCAACCGTTTTGTCCTTCACCCAGCGTGACAAAGAAGGCGCAATGGTCACCGAAATATTGCTGGCGGTATTAACCACCGGAGTTACATCCAGTTTGATACCGTATTCAAAGAACGGCCGGTCGGGATCAAGGTTATAAGTCGTAACCGCATCCGCCTGCTGCGCCTGTGTGGTTGACTGCTTGATATTCGGCTCCTTCTGTCCAATGTATATCTGGGCCGTTTCTTCATTGGCCACGATTATTTTAGGATTCGAGACAATCTTTATCCCGTTGATTTCTTTCAGCGCGGCCAGCACCAGATTGAAGTCGTCTGCGTTTAACGTGGCTCCCAATGCCCGCGTCACCGTGCTTTGATCCAGCGAGGTGATTTTTGACAGCGATTGTGAAAGGGAATCGGCGAGTGTTGTTGTCTTGACGGTAGGCGTAACGCCGAATGAACGGGTGTCATTAGGCCCGAAACTGCCGGGACGGGCGGGATAATCAATAGCAGCGGAGCCGGGAGTTGCTGTTAGATTTTCATACGGCCTGCCTGCAATATCCGTGTAGCGGTTTTCCGCGCTGCTGAAGCTGGTGCTCCGGTTGTCCGTTTGGGTTTTATCTATACCGTCGATTTTGCTGTCGTTGAAGTCATAAGACCCGTTGAGGCTGCTCCCGAGTCTGTAACCGCCATTTTCATTTTTTGAGCCGCCAAGCATCCTCCAGTCGATCCCCAGCTGTTTGGAGGCACTGTCGGTGAGTTCCATGAATTTAGCTTCGATAAAAACCTGCTGACGCGGCAGATCCACCGCCGTGATCATAGTCTGTATTTCCATCAGATTTTCGGGCGTACTCTGCACCACAATCGTATTGCGGGCGGGATAGATCGATATTTTTCCCGCCGCCGTCCCGGTTTTGGGCACCATACTGCTGATCATATCGTTGACGTTGGAGACGGAGGCGTAGTCGAGTTTAAATATTTTCACATTCATGACAGGCGGTGCATCGGCCGGTTTTTTCCGGACACTGTAAACCTCGGTGCCGGGAACCTTTTCGTACAGTTCAAGGCTGTGCGCGTCGAGAATGGCCTGCAAGGCAGGTTTCCATTCCACATTTTTGAGGTTTACATCCACTTTCACGGCACCGGTGGCGCCTTCAAGGGTCGGAACAATAATATTGGCGTCGGAAAGCGTCGCAAAAAGACGAATGACGCTGTTGAGTTCAACCTCTTTGAGCGCGAGCGAAATCAGTCCTCCCTTGATCGAGCCGCTGGACGGTTCACGAATGATCGCGACATTTTGAATATCGCTGTCCGGCGCAACTGCGGGTTTCGCCGCCACGGCAGTCTGGGCGGACGTTTCAACAACAGCCGGGATCGGTTCCACGGCCGCAGGCGCAGAAACCGCCTTTACTTCAGGAGCAGCTGGCGGTTCGACAGCAACAGGTGCAGAAACCGCTTTTACTTCAGGAGCCGCCGGCGGCTCCACGGCCGCAGGCACCGGGATTGCCCTTACCTCCGGAGCGGCTGCCGGAGCAGGAGCGGCATCGGCTTTGGCCTTCAGTTCATTGAATATCTGAGCCACGTCCTGAGCATAAATCACTGCAGCCGCCGTCAGTATTACTAAAACTGCTATTCTTTTCACTCTCATGGATCAGCTCCTGCTTTTTATTTTATTCCCAGTTTTTTTAATTTCACCCGTCCATCCGCTTCAATTCCAACAATCTGCCACTGATAGTTTTTTCCTTCAGACAATACGTCTACCAGATCGCCGGTACTCTTCAATTCTCCGTTCACAAGAGCCGCCGTCCGTCCGCCCATCCGGCTGGTTCCGCTGATCCGGATTTTTCCGGCGGCCGCTTTCCAGCCCGATACATCCATATTCGGTTCGCTCTGAGCAGACGATTTCTTCTGCCAGCCTTCGGGGAAAAAACCGACCGGCCAGAATGGATCTCTGAGCAATTCCTGTTCCTTTTGTTCGGCAGATCCTTTGTCAGGGACAGCAGACACGGTCGGCGGCACAATGGCGGATGACGAGACCGTACCGGTTTCCGCCGCCGGCGCAGCGACAGTGATCAAAAGGTCGTCCTGCGCGAATGCGGTCAGAGAAAAGCCCAGCAGAACAAAGAACAAAAATCCTTTTCCGGCTGGAACCTTAACAGAAAAGCCGCTGTTCATTGCGTCCCTTTCTCTATTTTCACTGAGGAAGGCCACTGCATGACGATGCGCACCTGATGAGCCTGCGGCTTGTCGGATAAAGCAGAAACCGTGACTGCTTTGATCCGCAGCAGCGGATTGTCTTTTTCAAGCCGCCAGAGAAGTTCTACGAGGTTGTTATACCCGCACCGGGTGGAAACGCTGATTTCATAAGGCGGGGCGGCTGCGTCTTTTTTGCTTTCGTCAGCCAGAGTCACTGCTTCTTCGAGGTTGTCGAGCTCAACCCGGGCCTGCGTGGCACAGCGCGAAACATATTCATAGGCCCAGGCATAGCGGTCAGACAGTGTGGGCGCATAAGACGTCAGCGCTTCCAGTTTTTCGATACTCTGAGCAAGTTCACTGCGGATGGTCTCCTCCCGCTTGATAATTGCGCGGGCATCACTGAGTTTCTGTTCCAGCGCGACCAGCTCTTTTTTAACCGCTCCGCCGCGCGCCGCCGGGGGCTTGGTCCAGCCGAGAAAGTGGGCCATCAAAACGATCTGCACCACCGCCAGCACCGCCGTGGCAATAACCATCTGCTGCTGTTTTTTGGTGAGGGCCGACCAGTTCATCATTTGGCACCTCCCGCCAAACGGCGCCCTTCGAGCGCAAACTTCCAGTTTTCGCCCGTTTCGCGCTGCGAAGAGATCAGTTTGGCTTCACCGCAAAAGCGGCGCAATTCGGCGCTGGAGTTGAGCTGGCGTTTGGCATCAACAGCCGTCAGTTCGCCCTGGGCGCGCCCGTTGATCCGGAGCGTGTAATAAGACGGATCAGTTGGAGTCTCCTGTTCCAGCCCGGCAAACAGATTCTCCAGTGCCATCGGCGCCGGAATTTCCCGCTGAACCGCCCGCAGAATGCTGAACATGGAGGGGTGGTCGCCCTGCGACCAGGTTTCCAGATCGGCGAGGGTTTTGCGATTGGCCTCAATAGCAGCCTGCCCTGCGCGAATCACTTTGGCCTGCGGATCAAGACGTTCGAATTCACGCCGGGCACGATCCAGATTGGCGTTGAGCGTCATTTTAGAAATACCCGCCAGCGAAAAAACCAGAATGGTAATACCCGCCAGAACGCTGACAGAACCGAGCGCCATCACTTTCATGCTGACGATGCCCTGATAGCGCCGTTCCACTTTTTTCAGGAGGTTGACTTGCAGATTCATGGCGTCTCCATTCCCGCGAGCGCCGCGCCTACCGCCGCCGCAAAGCGGGGCTCCTGCCCTTTCAGTTTTTCCGGGAAGGTTCCGGGCGGAATCTGGATTTTTCCGAACGGATTCCAAACCTGGGGAACAAAGCCGAGCACCTCTTTGACGGCCGCCTGCCAGTATGGCGACTCCGCCTGCCCGCCGGAGATATAAACGGCGGAAAGCGGACTCTTGTTCTGGCGTTCGACAAATTCGCGGTAGATGGAAAGCTGTTTAGCAAACGGGTTGAGCACCTGACGGACCGGCGAAGAGACATCAATGGATCCGCCGGAAAGAATAGTGTCGGCCATCTCGGCATCCACACCCAGCGCCATCTGAATCTGCCGCTGCAGGGCTTCACCGCCGACTTCGAAGCGGTTGACAATCTGCAGCTGGTTGCGGTGCAGAAAGGCGACATAAGTATAGCGCGCGCCGGTTTCGATAAGGCAGACCGTCTGGGTTTCGGTCTGCGCTCCGCAATTAAACAGAAAAGCGGAGAACGCCGCCAGCCCGGAAAGCTCAAGCGAGCGCGGCGCGGGTGCGCCGCTGGAGAAGAGCGAGAGATAGTGCTGAACTGTTTTTTCGGGCACTGCGACGCCCAGCACGGTGCTTTCGCGCTTGCCGCGGGCGCGGGAAAGCACAAGGCCGCCGGCACGATAGTCTGCGGCCGCACTGAGATTATCGCGCACCAGCGCTTCAAGGTCTTCGTCTTCCGGAAGCACCTGGGCAAAAACGCGCAAAAGGACATTGTCCATGGTGGCGCACAGTGCGGTGTAATAAGCGGACAGCGGCTTGAACAGCACCGGCCGTTCTTCAGCTTCCGGATCGAAGGGCGGCAGGATATCGGCAGCAACCAGCACGATATGGTCTTTGGTCTTTTTCAGACGAACGGCTTTGATCCCGGTGGTGGCGAAATCAAGCGCCAGCAGATTCGCCAGCCGGCGTCCGCCCTGCTCTTTACTGATCGGTGCTTTAAACTTTAACGCCATGTGCGTTTTATCCCATGGAATAAGGAGTCCGCGTTCCGGAATGAAAGAGTCCGCTGCCGCTGCAATCCGCCGCTCCCGTCCGGGAATCCGCCTGCGCTCAGCGATATGCTCTGTTCCATCACTCCAGTCATCCCGTTATCCGATCATTTCCGGGGAGGTTTTTCGCAGAATGCGTTCAACCTCGCGTTATAAAACGTTATCCGTCGAGTTTCCGTGTTTTATACCGAACCAGCCCGGCACCAACCCCGATTAGAATTAAAAGCACGATGGACACTAAAAAGCGATGATTTATTTTTGCTGCGCTTTGCGCAGGACGAAAGAGTTCATCCCCGGCGACTGCTTTATTTCCGGCTTTACGCATCCACGGCGGCTTTTCCATGGCGGCCTGCATCCTGATGCGGCTGGCGACCACGGCTTGTCCGTAATCTTTCTGCTGCTGTTCATACTCCGCCCGCGCACGCATCCGGTTTTGAATGATTTCCTTTTGCCTGAATTCGGCATCGGGCGGCAGAAACGCCAGCAGCGGCAGTGCCTGCAGCGCAACAACTCCAAATATTAACAGGCGTACCGCTTTCATGGTGACTTCAACTCCCGCCAAAGAATCGTTTTAGCCGGTTTAAGCCCCATAGGCAGATAAGGTCTGAAGACTGTATCCAAAGCGATTCTTGGATCCCAGTTCAGATACAGTCTGCCGGTCGGTAAAAGCGCCTCGTCACGGCAGATAATCCCGCCGTTGATCAAGGAATTTGTACCGGTTGCACCGAGCTTGCCGACCGTCAAATGGTTGTTATAAAGCGTTGCGTCAATCCGCTTGATCGTGGCCTGCGGCGACAATGTACTCAGTTTTGCATCTGAAATACTGGATTCATAATATTTACGCGCCGCCGTGTTTGTCTCCGCAGCGCCGCACTTGACCCCGAAGGTCGCGGTGTAATCTCCGTTAAAAAAATTGGTGCCGTTTTCCTTGTAAGAAACATAGCCGATATCTGCATCCGTCGCCGTTACCTGATACCTGTCGGTAAAAGACGGTTTCAGATAGGTTGCAACTGATGAGTCAAACGAGCTTTCATTATAGTCGCCCAACACAATAGACCCTTTAGAGCATAACCCCAGAAAATCCTTCGTAAGGTTGACGGGGAGTGTCGTATTGGTGAAGCCGGAGGCGGTATCCGGATGCTTCCAGATCACTGGATTGGTTGCAATAAGATCGCCGATAACGTGTATGTTTCGTCCGGCATAGATGGTACCCTGCCCCGTATAATACCCTTTGATAATCAGATCGCCGTCAATGACAACCGGCCCGTTGATCCGGATCGGATTGTTCGATGTTCCAATCAAGACGAGGCTTCCCCTGTCTGCACCGTTCGTGAAACCGGTAAATCCTGTTCTGTCCGCCGCATTCGTGTAACCGCTGGGTCCGATCCCGCTGAACACGGCATCCACGATAATTCCATAGTTGTTGGAAATCGTCCCGTTTTTCTCCTGCGCATAATATCTATAGTCGTCCAGATTGCCGATATAAGACATCTCCAGCGCATCCACATTATTGGAACGAAACGTAGAGTTAACATTATATCCGTTTGACCATACGCTGGCGGAATTATTTGTGTTGAAATCCACATTGAAGCCGGGACGGGAATAGGCGTGGTAGATGTCATTACTGTAAGCAGTATATGTCCATTTAACAGGGGTCTTAAGCACTTGATTCGTACCGTGAGCATACGATCGCCCATTTAGCACCAGCGTCGTTGAGTTCAGCTCGATGTTGTAGTTTGAACGGATATCACCGTTTACCACCATATCGACGCCCCTGAACCAGCCGAAATTATTGATAAAATAGGCGTAGTCAAAAACTTCGGATCTGCTGAGGATGTAGCGTACAGTTTCTTCGGTCGTCCGCGTAACCCCGCGCCAGGTTGCTGTGACTCGATTCGTGATGTAAAGCATCTGGGACTCAAAAGTCCCGGACACAGAACTGTTGGTTACCGTTGCCGTAATAACAGCAGTGGGATACAGACTGTCCGCCCCCACAATAGTGGTCAACGAACCGTTCGTGCTATAGTCTTTCGCATGAGCCACCAGCCAGTAAATATTGGTCCAGCTGAACGTAAAATTGTTATAGACATCGAAGTTCGTGTATATATTCGATTTAACCTTCTCCATCGCCATCTGCGCCGCCCACAGACATTCATCATAGGCCTGCCAGCGCTCAACGGTGCGCTGGGTCTGCCGGGATGAAATCATAAACGCTCCCGCCACCAGCGACCCGATCAGTAACAGCATCAGCACGGCCGCCAGAACGAAGCCTTCGTTATTCTGTTTTCCGGTTCTTTTCATGGAATACCTCATTATTGGTTGATCAGGTAGGCCTGCACCGTACACAACTGAGTATTCGTTTTCCCCATCGTAAAAAGACTCAGCCGGAAAGTAGCTGTCACCATGATGTTTGTTACGAGGGGTTGAAACATATCCACTTTGACATCGGTTGCGTAATTGGTGGCTGCCACACTCTGACCCAAAGCCCAGACCGAACTTCCGGACTGCAACCGGAGGTCTTTCCCGGCAATGGAATTAGTCCACCCGTAGGCACGAAAGGCTCCCCCGGTCGCTCCCAGCGGGTAATACTGGACATAGGCCTCTCCGGATGAAACCGCCTTGGTTACCCCGGTGGACGACAACCAGCCTGTTTTGACCACGATATTACTGCCTGCCGCAAAATAAAAGCCGCCGTCCAGCAGGCGCGACCGCGCAACCCGTGCGTGCTGGGCAAGCTTCCAGTTCGCCATGGCATCCATCCAGAGAGTGAAAGAACGGGTGAGCAGCATGCCCATGGTGACAAACACCATGACGGAAATCACCGCAGCCAGCATGATCTCCACCAGCGTAAACCCGCTTTTCCGGGATACGGGATACGGGAGTGCGGGAGTGACGGAGTATGAGCGCGCCGGAGTATTAGCGTGCCGTTGGCCTCCTGACCGCTGACTCCTGATCCCTGATCTCTGTCCTCTGTTCCTCATCTTAACGGTCTCCCCGGTAACGCCGCTCCCGGTATTCCGCAAGGGGACGGTCGTAGGCCGCCGTCACGGTGCCGTTGGTGTCGATGACTGAAAAAAGCGGACTGTTGCTGGGAGCCCACACCTGCACATCAATCTCCCAGTAATCAACCCTGAGAACCGGCGGATTGGTCTCCGGCAAAACCGCCCATTGCACAATTCCGTTTGTTGAAAAAACGCTGGAAGGAGGTGTAGACGTACTGGTCGGATCAGTATAAGTCGGCAGTGCCATTTCCATGATCGTATCAAGCGACTGATTATAAATCTCCCAGAGTTTATCAAACGCTATACCTTGCGCATCCAGCCGCGCCCGGGAACGCATGACGGTTTTATAAGAGTAAAAAACACCTTCGTAGATAATTGCGGCGGCGGCGGCCGTCAGTACAACAGCAATCAGCACCTCCACCAGCGTCATCCCCGCACTGCCGCTCGTTTTGCGCATACTCATTCCTCAATGATGTAGTGATACTGCACGTCCACCTTGCGGAAGTTGCCGGTATTCAGATTTCCGTCATCAACCAACCGGTCAAAATCCTCCATCTGCGACTGTGATCTGGAAGGGTTGCAGAGTGAAACTGAAAAGTTAAATCCGTGGTAGCCCGCATCCCAGTCCCAGTTCCCGCCCAGTTCGGTGGTATTGCCCCACCAGTCTATTTTGAAATACGGAAAATAATAATCCGCCATATCCGGCGGAACAACGCCTTGATTCTGGTCTGCCGGATAGCTGCCGGTCTCGGCCGCACAAAGCTCGAAGGCTTCCACCGCCGTCTGCAGCCTGCGGGCCGCCTGTGCATTTTCCCGGCTGCGAACGGCCAGATTAACTGCGGGAATAAGCAATGCCGCGAGCAGGCCGACAATCGCCGCCGCCAGCAGCATCTCCACCAGTGTGAACCCGTATCTGTAACCCGGTTTAGTCATAGTACATGGTCTCTTATAATATAATGGTAGCGGCCGACGCGACGCTGAAATGCGCCTGTTTCCAGATCGCCGTCATCCAGCAAAGCGTCGAGCTGCACCATCTGCCGCTCGGAAATCCGCGAACCGGAAATTACAACCGAACAGTTGCCCTTCCCGACGCTGTACCAATTCCACTGCCCGCCCAGTTCTGTCTGGTTTTCCCACCAGTCGATATGGAAAACAGAAAACACACCGCGCATAGTTATGTCGGCCTGCTGTGAATTGCCCGGATTGGGCGGATAAGAGCCGAGTGCTGCAGCATAAAAATCAAAAGCTTCTGCAGCCCGCATGATTTTCTGCGCACATTCGGCTGTGTGCTGACGAAGAATTGCTCCGCGTATGAGCGGCGTGGCAACCGCCATAAAAACAGCCGTCAGACCGGCAATAATTGCTGCATCCAGCACTGAGATATCTTTCCAACGGATGTTGTTTGTATTCATTTTGACTAATTTAGGTAAAAAGCATTGCACGTGCCACGATTCAAATACGTTCTCACTGATGATACATAAAAAAGGTCTATTGTGTGCTCGGCGTTGTGTAAAGCCGCTCCGGGAGAGTTGGCGGAACCGTATTGCTTTGTCCAGGCTCCAGAAAAAACCTTCCAAACCCTGAAAATCCTGCCAAAAAAAGATTCATAAAAAACGGCAATAGGCGTATTTTCCAATAATTGAGAAAGAAGGTGTTATGAATCCAACCCTTGCGGAAGAAAAAGCCCCTGCGAAAAACACTCCGGCATGGCTGAAATGGACGCTGCTTGTTCTGCTTTTTGCTGCATCCCTCACCGGGCTGGCCTCCGGCTCACGTCAGTTAAAAAAGCCCGCATGCCGGGCCTCCGCCCCGTCCGGCAAACCGTTCAACTCCGGCGCAATGAATTTCAGAGGGTTTTCAAATTTTACCGGAAAAACTGACTTTGATCGCAAAAAATCCTCTGACGGATCCATCACCTGTCAAGGCACTCTGATACAGGAAAACGGCAAAGCATTGGCGATAATCAACGACCGGACGGTTTACGCCGGTAATATTATCGACGGCGTTAAGATTCTTGAAATCACCCGCAGCCATGTGCTGGTTGAATACCGGGGAAAGACCCGCCGTCTGAAGCCTGGCGACCGTTTTACTCCCGCAAAAAAATAACCGGGAACGGAGAAATCATCCGGAAAAAATTCCGGTTTCGTTTTGCCCTTTGCAAATTATTTTTTCAGCGCCTTTTTAATCTGCGCCAGCCGCTGGTCATATTCCTGCGGTGTTACCAGATAGGCGTGGCCGCAGCGGCCCGAAATCTCGCCTGCACGGCGGAGCAGCTCCTTATCAAACGGATTGAGTACCGCCAGCAACAGATCACCGCCGACCTCCGCAAACGGCATTATTCCGTGATGAGTGATGAACTCCAGAGGTAATATCTCCCGCAATTCCTCGCGTTCCTCAAACTGGTTCAGTGCCATTATCGGCACCCCGCTTTTCTGGCACAGATAAGTCAAAAGCCGCTCGAACCGGCTGAAATTACGGTCGTGAAGAATATGCAATACAGTCACCGGAACACTCACTTCGCGCGACGACATTTCCGCGAGGTCGTGCAGTACATTGGAGTATTCCTCCTGCGAAAGCTGTTCGTCCTGAAACAGCTCCCAAGCCAAGGCCATCTCGGACTCGATGCCGCTCTTGTGCATGGCCGACGGACGTTCCGGCACTTCATCGCTCATCAGATTCGTCACCAGCTGCAGTTCCTGCAACCGCACTATGCGTTTCTGTAATTCCGGAATTTCACCGACAATGGAAGCATACTGATTGAGCACGAAGGCGATCATCTCCGCGTTTTGCGAAGCACGCGCGCCATCATCCAGCCGCTTCAGGCAGTTCAGCGCCTTTTCCGGCAGTTCAAGTTTCAGCGAAGTCTCGTAGAGCGCACGCAGTGTGAAAAGATCATCCGGCATCACCTCGAGAATCTGCTCGAGCATGGTGGCGGTCTGTTGCAGTTCCTCACGGGCCGTGACTGATTTGCTCATATTCCTCTCCTGAATAAAATAAACAGCGCGCATATAAAAGCACGATTTGTGCCTCAGATGCACCATCTCTTTTTCAAAACCTTTACCAACCGGCGGCCGGAATACTGATCCCCGAGGTTCAATACACGTTCACCCGGTTCCAATTCCGGTACTCCATTCCGCTTCCTGCTTGTTTCCAGTCTTTGAAAAGCCTAACGTCGGTTCGTTCTCGGCACCGTTTGTGCTTGTTATCGAACTTTTGAGGCGGCAGTAAAATTATGAGCGATAAAGCCTACAGAACTTTAATGGAAATCCTCTTGGATCGTTTCCCTGTCCGGGAAGAGGCCATGGCGGCGGCGCGTGCAGATTCCGGAAAAAGCGGGATCCCGCTCGAAGAAGTGCTGGTTGCGCAGGGCACAGTACCCGCAACGATGCTGCTGCTGGCCAAAGCCGAATATCTCGAGATGACACCCTTCAGTCTCGATGGTTTCCAGCTCGACCGCTCGCTGGTGGAGATGCTCCCGCGCACCACCTGGTTGCAACTGAATATGCTGCCGCTTTGCAAAACAGGCAAGCTGCTCACCGTCGCGGTGGCCGATCCTTTCAATATCATGGGTATCGAGAATCTCAAATCACAGATCGATTATCAGATTTTTCCCGTGATTGCCGATCCGAAGGATGTGCTCAGCGCACTGGAGGGCTCAAACAAAGAAGGCTCAATCGGGCTGGAGGATATTCTCAGGGATATCGAGGATGACAGTGAACTGGAGGTCGGCCACGACGCAACCAGTGCCGATAACCTCGAAGAAATGCTCGAAAGTGCTTCGGACGCGCCGGTGGTGCGGATCGTCAACTCGATTCTGATTGAAGCACTCCGCAAACAAGCCAGTGATATTCACATTGAGCCGATGGAAAAGAGAATCCGTCTGCGCTACCGCGTAGACGGCATCCTCTACGAAAATCCCAGCCCGCCCAAAAGTGTGCAGTCGGCGCTTTCATCGCGCATTAAAATCATGGCGAACCTCGACATTGCGGAGCGGCGTATTCCGCAGGACGGCCGCTTCAAGATCAAGGCGCTGGGCAAAGAGGTGGATCTGCGCATAAGTTATCTGCCGACCGTGCACGGTGAAAAGATTGTAATGCGTATTCTGGACAAAACGGCACTGGCGCCCAATCTGGAAGCGCTGGGGCTGGAACAGAAGGCACTGGAGGATCTGAAATTCGCCATCGCCAAGCCGCACGGCATGCTGCTGGTGACCGGACCAACCGGCAGCGGCAAGACCACCACGCTTTATTCGGCGCTGCAGGAGCTGAACACCGAAGATGTGAACATCATCACCGTTGAAGATCCGGTAGAGTATCAGCTCGCAGGGATCAATCAGGTGCAGGCCAAACCGGAGGTGGGGCTGACCTTCGCAACCGGTCTGCGCTCCATTCTCCGTCAGGATCCAGACATCGTGATGATCGGGGAAATCCGCGACAATGAAACCGCATCCATCGCGGTGCAGGCGGCACTGACCGGCCATCTGGTGCTGAGCACCTTGCACACCAACGACGCTGCCGGCGCGATCGCCCGTATGGCCTATATGGGCATTGAACCGTTCCTGCTTTCGTCGTCGCTGGTGATGACACAGGCGCAGCGCCTTTACCGCAAGCTCTGCCCCTTCTGCAAACAGCAGATTGATCTGCCGGAAAAAACCTTGCGGTTGAACCATCTGGATCCCGATCTGTTCAAGGATGTGACCTTTTTCAACGCCAAAGGCTGCCCGAAGTGCAGCGGACTGGGTTATAAGGGACGCGGCGCGCTGATGGAGATTCTGCTGCTCAACGATGAAATCAAGGCAAAGATTCTGGAAACCGCCGAAGCCAGCGCGTTGCGCGAGGTGGCCGTGCGCAACGGCATGCGGACACTGCGCGATACCGGCCTGGCCAAGGTGGGCGAGGGACTAACGACGATTGATGAGGTTTTGAGGGTGACTACCGGATAATCAGGAAATCATTTTATGGCGACGGCAAAAAAAACTGTAAAAAAACGGGTGAGCGGCGCACGGAAAATCCGGCTCAAAGAACTGCCGATGTACACCCGCCAGATGGCGGCCATGCTCTCTTCGGGTATGCCGCTGGTGCAGTCAATCTTCGCGCTGGAGGAACAGACCTTAAACAAAAATTTCCGCACCGTGCTCGCCGGTGTGCGGGTTAGTGTCGAGGGCGGATCCATGTATTCCGACGCGCTGGATGAATACCCGCAGGTGTTTGACGGGCTTTATGTAAACATGATGCGCGCCGGGGAAACCGGCGGGATGCTGGCCGAAACCTCAGAGCGGGTGGCCACTTTTCTGGAAGCTTCCAACCGCCTGCGCGCCAAAGTGAAATCCGCCATGATGTATCCGACCGTTGTCATGTGCGTGGCTCTTATCATCTCAACCGGTCTGATCGTGTTTATTGTGCCGACATTCGCCACTATGTTTGCGGGCTTCGGAGCTAAACTGCCCGCGCCGACACAGATGTTGCTGAATGTCAGCAATTTTATCCGCGACTACTGGTATATTGTACTGGCCGCCGCGGCTGCCACGATCTACAGCCTGCGCCGCTATGGCCAGACTGAAAAAGGCGGCTATGCGTTCGATATGTTCCGTTTGCGTTTTCCGCTGATCGGCAAGCTGGCGCGCAAGATTGCCATCACCCGGTTCGCCTCGACCTTCGCCCAGCTGATCTCCAGCGGCGTGCCCATTATTCAGGCAATGAGCATTGTCGGTCTGGCCACCGGCAATAAAGTGATCGGCAAGGCCATTCTCAGCGCCCGCGCCAGCGTTGAACAGGGCAAGACGGTCTCCGAAACACTCAAGGGCAATAAAGAATTTCCCAGCATGCTCATCCATATGCTTTCGGCCGGAGAACAGACCGGCAAGATGGAGGAAATGCTCAGCAAGCTGGCCGAGTTCTACCAGGAGGAGGTCGACACCATGCTCGAAGGGCTCACCTCTATGCTTGAACCGCTGCTGATGGTGGTAATCGGGGTAATGATCGGCGGAATCGTGCTGGCTATGTTTATGCCGATCTTCAAGATGACCGAAGTCGTAATGTGAGAAAGACGCAACTATGACAAAAGAAAATCCGGTAGAAGAAGAGCGCACTGTACCGTGGATCACCATGATGGGGCTCCTCGGCGGACGCCTTACCGCCATTAGTGTTTTTCTGGTCGTTCTCTCCTTCGTACTGAAGCAGGACAGCGTTGCGTTCTACGCCTTCATCGCCTTTTCTTATATCATCACCATTCCCTATTCGCTCTGGATGCGCAATCAGAACCGGATGCGGCGGCTGGCTCCGTTACAATTCCTGGTTGACCTCGTTTTTGTCTCCGGACTGGTTTACTTCGCCGGCGGCGTACAGAATGATTTTCTGATTCTGCTCTATCCGCTGATCATTCTGTCCGCCGGCATCATCCTGCCGCTCAAGCAAACGGTGCAGATCACGGTGCTGGCCATCATTTCCTACACGCTGGTCATTCTGCTGATGTCGCAGCATATTCTGGTGCAATATCCTTCTGCGGAGGCGGCGCAAAGTCTGGTTGATACCTCCGGCGCCATGGCCTTGCGTATTGCGATTTTCGTCGCCTTCGGCATCGCCAGCGCGTATGTTTCGCGCCGGTGCGACTACATCAGTAAAAAAGAAAAACAGTTCCGTGACATCACCAAACTCGTTTTCGAAAATGTTAAAACAGGTCTGTTGCTGCTCGACGCCGACGACCGGATTCTGATGGCCAATGGCCGCGCCTGCGTCCTGCTGGGACGCGACGAATCCGAACTGGCCGGTAAAGCGCTCGCCTCCATCCATCTGAAACCTTCAGAAATAAAAAGCGGAGACACCGATCTGCGGGGTGCCTCTGATTATTTCCGCCGCTCTGACGGCTCCATATTCCCGGTCAGCATAGAAGATGCACGCATCACCCTGCCCTCCGAAGCCGTCCCTCATACAAATGCAGAGGCCCGCGGTCTGGTAGACACGCGTATTCTTAACTTCAATGACCTCTCCCATTTTCTGCGGCTGCAAAGCCAGACCCGCCAGCTTGAACGCATTAAGGCCGCCGCCAACATGGCAAAAGAAATGGCTCACCAGATCCGCACCCCGCTCACCGGCATTTCCGGTGCTGTCCAGCTGCTTCAGATCAATATCAGGAGCGGCGGCAACGATGAATCCTTCTTCGCTAAAGAACGTCAGGAACTGTGCCAACAAATCGTCATGGAATCCATCCGTATGGATAAAGTGATCCAGAACTTTCTCGATTATGCCGAATTCTCGCCCAAAGATGTCCGCGACCTCATTCAAATGGATATCGACCAAGAAGCAAAACGGCACTGACGAAGTCAGGAGAAAAACATCAGAGTCAGAAATTCTGCTCCAGCGCTCCCATGCTCCATTGTTTCCGGTTTCCATTCTCTATTATTTACCTATGGACGTCCATTCTCGAAAATGATAATTTCTGCCCGTTTTAAAATAAGAAACGAGGCGGGCCATGCCACGGATACTCATTGTTGATGACGAACCGACCATTTTAAACCTGCTTAACAAGATCCTTATCGGGCAGGGATATGATTCGACTCCCGCCAGTAACGGCGAAAAAGCGCTCCAGCTCCTTCAGACCGAAAAATTCGATCTGATGATTTCTGATATCAACATGACTCCCATCAATGGTATGGAGCTGCTCCGCAAAGCCGCCGGGGACTGGCCCGATATGGGCGTCATCATGCTCACCGCTTATGGTACAGTGGCCACCGCTGTTGAAGCCATGAAAGAAGGTGCGTTTGATTACATCACCAAACCCTTCAAACTGGATGAACTGGTATTGACCGTGCAGCGGGCTCTGGCCTATCACAACGCCATCGCCGAAAACAAAGATCTGAAAGCCCGCCTTGAATACAAGGAGCATCTCGACGGCATCGTGGCCGAAAGCGCCGGTATGCGCAAAGTGTGCGATATGATTGAACGGGTTGCTCCGACTTCAACCACCGTACTCATTTACGGCGAAAGTGGAACCGGCAAAGAACTCGTCGCCCGCGCTCTGCACCACTACAGCCCGCGTAAAGCGTCAACTTTCATGGCTGTCAACTGCGCCGCCCTGCCTGCCCAGCTGATGGAATCCGAAATGTTCGGGTACGTCAAAGGAGCTTTCACCGGGGCCTCCGCCACCAAAGCCGGCTTATTCGAGACCGCACACGGCGGCACACTCTTCCTCGACGAAATCGGCTCCATGCCGCTCGAAATCCAGTCCAAGCTTCTGCGCGTTCTGCAGGACAAAAAAATCCGTAAAGTCGGCGGTTCAGACCATACGGAAGTAGATGTGCGGATTGTCGCCGCCTCCAATGAAAAACTGGAGAAACTCATCGAACAGGGCCGGTTCCGCGAAGACCTCTACTACCGCCTCAGCGTCATCAGCATTGATATCCCGCCCTTGCGCAACCGTCCCGAAGACATTCTGCCGCTTGTAGACCACATCCTGCGCAGGGAACTCGGCCCTGACGCCAAACTCCCGCTGATCGACCACGAAACGCAAGGCATTCTCGACAATTACAACTGGCCCGGCAACGTGCGCGAACTCGAAAACACTATTCAGCACGCTCTTACTTTCGCGCAAAATGGCAACATCACCAAAGACACCCTGCCGGCTAAAATCGTCAATACGGTTGAGGAAGGCATCAAATCCGGTGTAATCGCCAGCCGCCGCGACCAGTTTAAGGGCAAATCGCTTAAAGCGTTCCTGCACGATAAGGAAAAGGAATTTCTACAGCGGACTATTGAGAGCATGCATGGCGATAAGGAAAAAGCCGCTAATGAACTGGGAATAAGTCTGGCCACGCTCTACCGCAAGCTCCCCCCTGATTTAAAAAAATAAGTTCCAACGGATGTTCTGTTTTCTCGTTTGACCTGACGTGCATGTTGAGAATTCTCAAGAACAGGAGATGTTTTGATTGTCGGGTAAGTCCTTATAGAGTGTTCAGGGCGAATGAGGATGTCGTCATAAGATGCTTTTAAAAAACAAGTTGCAAGTCTGTTTTACAATGATACAATCATTGCATCGAAGCTTTAATATTTGTGGCATATCCATTGCTTTATATAATCGTTGAAATTTGAAACCGGTACACAAAACAAATGCCAGAAGTCACAAAACGGAAAACCGGCGGTTAAAAAAAGAAAAATAAAAATAAAAGGAATAAAAATGAAAAAGATGAATAAGAAGGGTTTCACCCTCGTTGAAATTATGATCGTCGTAGCGATCATCGGTCTCCTGGCAGCCATCGGTATTCCGTCCATTCTGAATGCCTATTCCACCTCGCAGGTTAATGCCAAAGCCCGTAATGTCGCAGAAGTTGAAAAGGCCAAAGGCGTTCTCACGCTCCCCACGACTTCCGGACTGCCGGGTGCCATGGCATTGACCGACACAACGCTGACGCTTGAGAGCGGCGCAGCTTACACCAACCTGATGTCAGCCCTGCGCATCACAGCCAAGAGCGAACTGGCTGTAGGCGGAACTGCCATTACAATTGGCACCCTGTCCACCAAAGCGTCCTACTAATTACAGGTCTGCTTGAAAAATCCCCGGGGAATTTTCTCCGGGGATTTTTTTGCTTTACAGCATCAACATGCGGCGGGCGAAAATCGTCGGCGATCTGCTTTTTACCTGTGCATCCGAGGTAATCCGGTCTATCATTGCTCTGCGTCTGGAGGCGTATGAATAAAGGATTCACTCTGGTTGAAATTGTGATTGTTGCGGCCATCCTCGGGTTGCTGGCCGTCATCGGCATCCCGACCATCATGAACGCCTTTTCTTCCTCGCAGAGCAATGCCCGCAACCGTAATGTTGCTGAAGTCGAAAAGGCCAAGGGCGTTCTCACGCTCCCGAGATCCTCCCTTCTGCCGGGAGCCATGGCGCTGACTGACACGACCTTGCCGCTCGAAAGCGGCGAAGCCTATACCAACTTGATGTCGGCTCTGCGCATCCAGAGCCCGGCGGAACTTAAAGTTGGCGACAGAGATATTGCGATCGGAACCTTATCCACAAAAGCCAGCTACGGAAACTGAACTTATACCAGTTCTGTATGGGATTCGGTATTTATTCGATTGGGGACGGCTCGCCGAGCCGTCCGCTCGCTGGACTGGCGGCGCGTTCGGCGACCGCGTCCTGCCTTTTGGAAAGTTGCCATTTTGCTGATTATCATGCGTTTTTGGTATTATAACCGCTGTAGAACAGCTCAGGGAGTTTCCTCCTTACTGATCTCATTGATCGCGGCCAGTGCCTTCTGCCGCTGGTCGCCAAAAAGATCCGGCAGTTCGAGTATTGTTTTTAAGTCCGCCAATGCTTTTTCTTTCTGCCCCATCCGGACATAAAGCGCCGCGCGCAACTGCAGAATATCGGCCCGTTGCACCGGATTAATCCTGTCATCATCCACCGCACTTGAGTAATTGTCTGCTGCGGCTTTAAAATTCCCTGTTTGTTCGAAAACCCACCCGCGCATCCGCAACATTTTCGCACGCAACTCTCCGGGAACATCCGGCAGAGCCAGCGCGATCTCCCATTCGGAAAAAGCCTCATCATAACGACCGATGACTGAAAGCGCCATCGCCCGGTTATGCATCGCCCAAGGACATCCCGGTTTGAGCTGAACAGCCCGGGTAAAGTATTCCAGTGCTTTTCCGTAGTGCTGATAATCCATCAATGCCAACCCTGCGTTGTTAAAGGCCTCTGCATTGTTTTTATCCACTGACGCAGCCCGCAGCCAAAGCGTCAGATTATGGTTCCAGGAGACAGCCCAGACCGCAGTCTGCGCCCCGAAAAGCAGCAGCAGCACGATCAGCGCGCCAAAGATCAACCGGCGCAGCGCCGTCAGCCGGATCAGCCCGGCAGCCAGCAAGATGGAAAACGGAACCGCCGGCAGATAAGTGAAACGGTCGGCAAACAGTTGCGGTCCGCTCTGGGTGAATCCGAGCATTGGAAAGACCAGCAGCAAAAATGCGCCCAGCGCGACCATCACGGGGCGTACCCGGCGGCGTAAAAGAAAAAGAGCAACCATCACCGCGGCTGTCAGCACCAAGGCAATCATCACCGGTCCGGCTTCCGGCCGCTTATAATACAGCGGCGAAAGATTGACCGGCAAAACAGTTTTGAGCAGATAAAACCAAATGCCGTAAAGCGCCTGTCCGAAGCGTTCGCCCAGTTGGTATTGCTCGACTGAAACCATTCCGCCCTGTGTGTTTTTAGACCAGAAGGCCGCAACACCGGTCAGCAGCGAAAGCAAAAAAAACGGGATTTTTTCTGTTACCCGCCGTCTCCACCACAGCCAAGCGCCTCTACTCTCAAACTCTCTTTCTTGTTTCTCCAGCCAGTCGATCAGCAACAGCACCAGCGGAAGCATCATGCCGATACCTTTAGTAAAGGTCGCGAGCGCAAAACAGAGCAACGCAATAAGGGGATAGCGCTTTTGTTTAACTGCCCGCAGATAAAACAGAACCGTCAGCAGACAAAAGGTTCCGCACAGCAGATACCCTCGGGTTGCCAGCCACGCTACCGCCTCTACGCGGAGCGGATGAACTGCCCAGAAAAGCGCCGCCAGCGCCGCTACCACGTAACAACCCACCCCGTCCGTCACTTCGTTCCTGCCACCCCTCCCATGGAGGGGACACCCCTCCGCCGGAGGGGTGCCCGTCAGGGCGGGGCGGGTTTTCTTTTCTGATTGCCGCTGCCGCAAAAAAGCCAGACACAGCAGATAAACCAGCACGGCGTTAACTGTGTGCAACAGCAGATTGGTTGCATGCCACCCGTGAGGGTTCATACCCCAAACCGTATAATCCAAAGCACAACTCAGCCAGCTCAGCGGCTGCCAGTGTCCCATCAGAAAGGTGGTGCACATCCACTGCCAATGCACCGGACTCAAGCCGCGGTAATACGGATTCTGCACAAACAACCTGCTGTCATCCCAGTCCAGAAATCCGCCTTGAAAAACCGGGAGGAAACAAACCGCCGTCAGCCCCGCCACCGGAAGAGTCCACAACAGTAAAAGTCTGAAATTCCATTTCATCGGGAATGTTTTACCGGACACCCGTGAATCCTTCCAGTTCATTATTTCTCTGTCCGCCCGGCATAAACTATGCTAAATAAAGCTTATAGTGTTGGAGTGTGCGTATGAAAAAAGCGTTTACCTTGATTGAAATTCTGATTGTCGTGGCCATCATCGGACTGCTTGCCGCCGTCGGCATCCCCGCTTTTCGCAATTCACAACAAAATGCACAGGATGAAATTAAAGATATCAATGTGGCCGCAGTCAACGCCGCTAAAGACCAATGGGCAATCATTAATAACAAAACGACCGGCACCGCCGTAGTTTGGACCAATATTGCACCTTACATCGGCAACAGTATCACCAATCAGAGCGGGTTGACCGTGAGCGGCTGCGCTATCACCCTCGGCAACATCGGCACCAGCGCGTCCTATTAAGCATGGAATGGCAGGATAGCATCCGGGCGGGGAACCAGAACAACAGAAGGTTTTTCAGACCTTCCGCACCCCGTTAATCCAGCATTCCATTTATCGCCGGGCTTCCAGAACACTGCGGATACCGGCCAGCAGCTCGTCGCTTTGAAAGGGCTTCCGGATAAAATCGGTATGTGGCTGCTGCCCGAAACGTTCCATCACCTGTTCACGCGGATAGCCGCTCATGAAGAGTACAGGCACTTTCGGGTTGATATGCCGGATACGCAAGGTCGCTTCTATTCCGTTCAGGCGCGGCATATTCAAATCCATGATAAGCAGAGTAATGTCATCGGCGTGTTCCATGTAGAGGTCAACTATCTCAAATCCGTCGGCCGCAGTGATTACACGGAAACCGATCCGCTCCAGCAGTGCGGCGGTGATGTCGCGAATAGCCTCTTCATCGTCCGCCACCAGCGCGGTACCGTAACCGCGCCATTCGCCGTCCGACGGCGGAGTCTCTTCGACGTTCGATCCGCCGTCCTGTTCTTCTGCCGGAAAATATACGCGGAAAACAGTGCCGTGTCCCACTTCGCTTTTGACTTCAACGGCACCGGTGTGCCTTTGCACTACGTTGAGCAGCGAAGCAAGTCCCAGCCCGCGCCCGGTGACTTTGGTCGTAAACAGCGGGTCAAAAATTTTCTGCATGGTCTCTTCATTCATACCATCACCGGTATCGGAAACTTCGAGCCGCACATAACTTCCGGCAGGCAGGCCGCCCGGAGGAAAGGTCCGCTCCAGTTCGCCTGATTTGAGTTCAACTTCATGAATGCTGATGGCGATGACTCCGGACCGGTCGCCGATAGCCTCGGAAGCGTTGGTGATGAGGTTCATGGCCACTTGCCGGATCTGGGAAACATCCCCGCGAATAAGCGGAACATTTTCGGAAAGACAGTATTGGATCGATACTTTCTTAGAAATGGAGACATCCAGCAAAGACCCCATCTCTTTAACAATTACACTGAGGTTGATGCTGCTGACCACCAGCGAGGTTTTGCCGGTGTAAACCAGCATTTGATTGGCCAGTTCGGCTGCGCGCAGAGAGGTTCTTTTTATTTCGTCGAGTACGCCGCCATCCGTGCCGCCGCAGTCGAGCAGCGCCAGCTCGGCATTACCAAGCACCACCGTCATCAGATTATTAAAATCATGCGCTATACCGCTGGCCAGCAATCCCAGACCAGCCATCTTCTGACTGTCCTGGAATTTCTTTTCAAGGATGCGCAGGCTTTCCTCCAGACGGGTCACCTGAGTGACATCGCGCACCGAACCGCTTAAATAAACTGCAGCACCTGTTTCATCGTACATCACATGCGAATGGTCGCTGAAAGAACGGTACTGACCGTCGCGGTGGAGAAAGCGGTACTCCACAATGCCGAACCATTCGCGCTCTTTGGTCCGCTGCCGCAGGCGGCTGATGAGCTGGAATACTCCTTCCCGGTCTTCAGGGTGAAGTCGCTGAAGCAGTTCCGGCGGCTTCATGCCCCCGATCTCTTCAGGTGTATATCCCGTCAGGCTGAGACAGGAAGGACTTAAATAATCAAACCGTCCGTTGCGCAAATCAAACCCGAAAAGCGCCTCACGCGAATGCTGCAGAATTTTCCGGATGCGTGCCCGAAGCAATTCGACATCGTGCGCAGTCTGGCGAATACGGGCGTTGCGTTTGAGGTGCATTACCGACCAGATCAGCGCGGCACCCAGAACAAACGTCCAGAGTGCAATGTAATGCAACGTGACGTCGTTATACATCAACGGAAGGGCAGCCGGCATCCACCGTCCTGCGCCGCCCCGGAAAAGGTTATTGAGCAGGCTGATCAGACTCGTCCTTCCGTTTGCCGTCCAGCATTGGCTGAACATGTTTTTCGTAGCACGATGGACAGATTGAATGGCTGAATTCAATGTCCGAATGTCTCGTAATATAGCTGTCCACCTGTTCCCAGTAATCTTCGTCGTTGCGGATTTTGTTACAATACGAACAGATCGGCAGCAGTCCTCGCAATTGTTTTACATCTTCCAGCGCCGTCTCAAGCTGGTGAACCTTATTGGCCAGCATCCGCTCAAGACCGATCACGCGCACGCCTACGTCGATCCGCGAGCGCAGCTCGCGCCCGATAAAGGGTTTCGTAACATAATCATCCGCCCCGGCGCTGAGGCCCTCAATCAGATTATCCACCCCCTGTTGCGCCGAGAGGATGATGAGATAGAAATACTCTTCTGGAAATTTTTCGCGCACCCGACGGCAGAGTTCCGGCCCTTCCATCGCCGGCATCAGCCAGTCAATGATGCAAAGACGCGGCGGATCGTCACTGCAAAGACGATCCCACGCCGCTTGCCCGTCGGCAACGGTCTCGACCTCAAAACCCCACCCGCTCAGCGTTTTCTCAAGCCGCATGCGGGTCACTTTCTCATCCTCTGCAATCAGAATACGCATAAATTGTCTCTGTTCGGTTAAGCAGTGTAATGTAATCCCCTACCTGTCAACAAGCCGCTTTATATATTAGACCACCAGAAAATCAACCGCATGCGTCCAATCCTGTTTAAGGCGATAGAGTTGGTGCGTGATTTCTCTCGCTTCAGTGGCACAACCCGCAGCTTGCAACTCGCGGCGGCGGCGCGTCAAGGCCTGCCGCCAGAGCGTCATCACCATATCCTGCGCTGCCTTCGCGGGAGAAATGTCCTTGCCGCGCAGTTTGGTATCCTCCATCTGAATCCGAACCGCCAGGCGCTGCGCCTCCATCCGGTCTGCCGGAATACTTTCCATCAGCGCCGACGGGTCTTCGAGCATCAGTTCCAGCAGTAGACGGCAATCAGGATCGGTGAGATGCGCTGGCGGAAGATGGTCGGCCACCACCGGCAGAACTTCTGCGGGATGGAGAAACAGCATCTGGATAAGCGCCACCTCTTCGCCGGGATGTTTGATCGGCGCAACAGACACCTCCGGTGCCGCAGACGGTGCGGGGCGTTCTTTTTTACGCGCCATATCGCGCCGCAGTGCGGCAGGCGAAAGACCAAGGCGTTCAGCCGCATGCTGCACCATGCGGTCGCGCTGCACAGCGCCCGGTGCCTGCGCAATCAGCGCCTGCACCGCGCGGGCTGTGCGCATCAATCCGGTCTCCGTTTTCAGGTTTTCGTGCGCCGCCATCACGTCGATCAAAAAATCGAGCGCAGAAACAGCGGCGGAAACACGCGAGCGCAGCACTGCCGCACCGTGGTCGCGTACCAGCGAGTCGGGATCTTCTCCGTCGGGAAGCGAAGCCACGCGTACGCTGAGTTCTTCGGCAATAAAGGCTTCCGAGGAGCGCAGTGCGGCCTTCTGTCCGGCGGCATCGGCATCAAGCACCAGAATCACTTCGTCGGCATAGCGCCGGATCATGCGCGCGTGGTCAGCGGTAAGCGCAGTGCCCTGCGAGGCGACCACATTAACAATGCCTGCTTCGTGGCAGCGGATGGCATCGAGCTGCCCTTCACAGACAATGGCGGTGCGGCTTTCGGCCATAGCCCGGCGGGCCTTGTCAATGGCGAACAGTACACGGCTTTTGTGGAAAAGCGGCGTTTCGGGACTGTTGACATATTTTCCGCTTTTTTCGTCTTTCACGATGGCCCGTCCGCTGAAGCCGATCACCCGGCCGGCTTCGTCGCGGATCGGAAACATCAGGCGGTTGCGGAAGCGGTCATAATATCCGCTGTGTTTATCGGACTTGATCATCAGTCCGGCCTGCTCCATGAGTTCGAGCGGAATTTTTTTCTGCTGCGCCCATTTTTCCAGCGCGTCAAAACGATCAGGCGCGAAGCCGATCTGAAAATCCTTTACCGTCTGCGGCTGCAGTGCGCGCGTGGAGAGATAGGCCCGGCCCGCTTCGCCTGCTTCGTGTTCAAGCAGAATGCGGTGATAGAGCTGGGCAACGCCTTCATGAATCTGAAAAAGCTTCCGCTTGTCCGCGCCGTTTCCCTCGCCGCCCTCTTCGAGATTCAGCTCCATGCCCGCACGATCAGCCAGCATTTGCAAAGCTGTCATGAAATCGACTTTTTCATACTCCTGCACAAAGCGGATCACATCGCCGCCTGCACCGCAGCCAAAACAGTGATATATCTGCCGGTCAGGACTGACCGTAAACGACGGACTTTTCTCTTTATGGAACGGACAGAGTGCTTTGAAGCGTGTTCCGGCGTTTTTCAGCGAAAGGCAGGAGCCGATCACATCAGCGATATCATTGCGTGTACGAACTTCTTCGATGGTTTCTCTGGGAATCTGCTTCATGAATCGGGCCGGTTTACTCCGTTATATCTAAATGTTTTAAATCGACACGTTCTAACCTTTCGACGCCTTTTAGTGCCGGCAGTTTCATAATGCGCGGCTGCACCCATGGCGTGAGAGTTTTGCAGACCCATCCCCCGATTGAAGATTTTTCAGAAAGCGCCTGATAGAGTGCATCGCTTGGAATCAGGCTGAGTGCCGCAAAAACAGCCAGCCCCATCACTGCACCGCGCAGCGTACCGGTCAGTCCGCCGGTCACCTTGTCCGCCGTCTCACCCAGTGAGTTTTTGAGCATCTGCTTAAACAGCGCCCGTACCAGTATGAAGATCAGTATTGCCGCCAGCAGCAGCACTGTCGGCACAGCAATACGAAGCGCCGCCGGAGGCAGTACTCTCCAGTAATCCTCCGCCAGTTGCATGAGTTGCGGATAGAAAAAACAGAAGCCTGTCAGTAACGCGATTAGCGTCACTACATGAGCCAGCTCTCCGGAAAGCCCGTGTCGCGTTCCGCTGATTGTAAAAACCACGACAAACACCACAAATAAAATATCAATCGTATAAATCCATTCGGGAAACCACATACGCATCACCTCGTGACAGTTTTATAGCACATCTGTTTCAGGATCGTAGAGTTTTTTCCAACCATCGGAAAAGAGAATCGTGACGGAGTCTCCGCATGTGCCGCAGTTTCCAAGATGTTCGAAAAAACAGATTTAACAGCGATACGTTATCCCCATGATTTTGAATAAAAAATGGTAATAACAACGCCCCGAGGGCATTTTTTTCAGAAGAGTTTAAAGCGCATGGATTTACGTAAAAAACACAATATGTTGTGGTTTAATTTGACAGCCATACAGCATTTGGATAATTTTCGTCCCGTCGTTCAGCGAACATTTAATAAAAAAGTCGGTTATCGACAAGTTATCAACAGGGAGAACTTTTTATGGCTGAAACTATTACAACAAAAGATGCACTTTTCGACGGATTCAGGAAACGTTCAGGGCTGATCGTGCCTTTCAGTCATAAAAAAATTGAAATGGCCATTCACCTTGCAGTCGACGAGGTCGCCCGCAAGCAGAATACTCCGCGCAACGAAGGCCTCGCCCCGAAAATTACTACGCAGGTTCTTGAACAGCTCAACAACCCTCAGTCCGAATTTTATGTGCGTCCTGAAACCGACAATAAGCGCACGCCCCATATCGAAGACGTTCAGGATCTGGTTGAAATTCTGCTGGCCGAAAGCGGCGAAACGCTGGTTGTTGCCGCCTACAAACGCTACCGCAAACAGCGCGAAATAGCCCGCAACAGCATCCGGGTGCGTGATGGCAGCACGAAAAAAGATAAAGTGGATGTCACCGACGCCAGCCTGCTGCTGGTCGAATCATCCTCTGCCGAAGTCACTCTGCCGTGGGATCGCAAGCGCATCGTTAAACAGATTCTCGACAAAACTGATCTGGCCGTCGACACCGCCATCAGCATCGCGAAGTCGGTTGAAAACCGCATCATCGCGAGCAACATGAAAGCCATTAACACCACGCTCATCCGCGAGATGGTCAACAATGAGCTGGCGGAGCGCGGCTATCAGGCGCAGTTGCGCGATCTTTCCCTTTACGGCGTGCCGCGCGACTACGTCGAAAAACTGATGTTCACCAAGTCCACCGAAAACAGCAATATCGTCAACAACAATCCCGAAGCGGTCAATCTCGGCATCGCCGAACTCGTCCTTAAACAGTGGGCGCTCGACACCATTTTCACCCCCGACATCAAACGCGCACACAACACCGGTGCTGTGCATCTGCATGACCTCGGCTATCCGCACCGCGTTTACTGCTCCAGCCACTCCATTGAATATGTCAAAAAATACGGCCTCAAAGGACTGATCAATCTCAACACCGAATCAAGCCCGGCAAAAACAGCCTCCGTGCTGACCGGTCACCTAAACACCTTTCTCGCCTCCATGCAGGCCAACTATGCCGGCGCGCTCGGCATCGCGTACATCAACATTCTCTATGCCCCGTACCTCGAAAGCATGAATGCCCGCGAGCTCAAACAGATCGCTCAGGAGCTGATTTTCAACGGTTCACAGAATGCTTTCAGCCGCGGCGGTCAGACGCTGTTTCTTGATTTCAACATTCACTCCGGCGTTCCGGGCTATATGAAAACCGTTCCGGCCATCGGCCCGGGCGGCAAATACATGCTCAAACTCAAATCCGGACTGACCGTCCGTCTCGAAGAAGTTCTGCGCGACGAGCGCGACGCCAGCAACTATAAACTGATGGATCTCTACCTCGAAGAGGAAGACGGCTCGCAGCGCCTCGTCATGCGCGAAATCAAAGGAAAAGACGGCCTTGAGTACGATCCCGCAGTCGCTGCCGACCTCGAAGCGCGCGGCGAAAAAATTGTCACGTATGGCGACTACACCAAAGAAGCTCAGAACTTCTGCCGCGCCCTGCTCGAAGTCTGGGGTGACGGCGACAGCAACGGACGCATTTTTGAATTCCCGAAATGCGACTTCCACATCAGCGATGAGACCTTCACCGATCCCGAGCAGTATCAGATTTATCAGGCCGCCTGCCAGCTGGCCGCAAAGAACGGCTCAACCTACTTTATCTTCGACCGCGACGAAGTCACGCTGTCGGCCTGCTGCCGTTTACGTACCACTATCAGCGATAACCGCATGCTGCGCCATCCCGAAAATATGCGCTTTTGCGGCTTCCAGAACGTCACCATCAACATTCCGCAGGCCGCGTACCGCGCGGCGCGCAAAGGCGGCGACATTCTGCAGAACTTCTACGAAGAGCTCGACCGGATGATGGAACTCGTCGCACAGGCTCATCTGCAGAAAAAGTCCAAGATTTCTGAAATGATGAGCGGCAACGGCCACCCGCTCTGGCAGATCGGCAAAGAATCGTGCGACGGCAAACCGTACGTCAATCTCGACACCTGCACTTACATCATCGGGCTTATCGGTGTGAACGACACCGTGAAATTCCTGATCGGCCAGGAATTGCACGACAGCGACGAAGCCCAGCAGTTCGGACTGCGTATTGTGGCTCACATGTACACCCGGACCAAAAAACTCAGCAAAAAGTACAATCTCAAGTTCACACTGGAGGAATCACCGGCCGAAAGCGCTGCGCGCCGTCTCGCCAAGACCGACCTCATCTACTTTCACGACGAGGCCAAGGATATCGTTAAAGGCGAAAGCGAAGACGTCTGCTACTACACCAACTCCATTCACCTCACCGCCGACGCTCCCGTCGGTCTGGTCGGCCGCATTGTTGAGCAGGCCAAATATCACAGCCTGATTGAGTCCGGAGCCATCACCCACGCCTTCGTCGGCGAAGAACAGCCGTCGGCCGCTTCCATCGAGAAGCTCATGACCGAGACTTTCTTCCGTACGCAGTCGGCGCAAGTATGCATCTCGCCCGAATTCACCTTCTGCAACAACTGCCACCATCAGGTGCGCGGACTGGTCGAAACCTGCCCCGCCTGCGAATCCGGCGATGTCGTCGGTGAAACCCGCGTGGTCGGCTACTTCAGCAAGATCCAGAACTGGAACAAATCCAAGCGTTACGGCGAACTCAAAGCGCGGCAGAAAGGCCAATACGCGATTGGCACCGCAGAGTCCTGTACCGAACAGAAACCGGTGTCCGTCGAAAGCTGAAAAGGAGCTTTTCCACAATGAAACCTTATAAAATCAAAGTGTTCGGCAAAGAAGGCTGCGCTAAGTGCAAGATGCTCAACCAGCGCCTCGACAAGCTGCTCGAAGAAAAAAAATGGTCCGACTTCGAGAAGGAATACTGCGATGTCGAAACGGTTGACGGCCTCGTGGCCTTCGCCTCCGCCGAATGCATCAACCCCCAGCGGATTCCGGCCCTGCTCGTCACCCGCCGTCAGGATGAAACCGAACGCTATGTTCCGGTTGAGGCCCGCAGCCCGCAGCCGCGCGACCCCGTGTGCGGCAAATCAAAGCTCTACCAGTACGTCGGCCTGCAAACCGACTACAGCGACGAAGGTAAAGGCGTCATCTCTCCCGGGATGATCACCGCCGTCCTCGAAGAGGCCTGCGGATGATGTCCTCTGGAGCAGCAGCTCCGCGCAAACAGGCGGCTCTACCGCAAGGCGAATCACCTGTTTACGCATTTTTAGAGAAACCTTCCCTCATCGACTATCCCGGTCGGCTATGCGGGGTTTTTTTCACCAGCGGTTGCAATTTTTCATGCGGCTTCTGCCATAACGCCCCGCTCATGGGCAAAAAGCAGAAAGGTCTGCCGTGGAGCCGCCTCGACGGAATCTGCCGCAAATTTAAAAAAGAATGGACTGACGCCGTTTGCATCACCGGCGGCGAGCCGACACTGACCCCGGACCTCGTCGCGCTCATTGAATTCTTCCGCAGTTATGGATTTAAAATCAAACTAGACTCCAACGGCGCGCGGCCCGAAGTGCTCAAAGAATGTCTGCCGCTGATTGATTATATTGCCATGGACATCAAAGCCGGGCTGTCGGGTTATCCTGAACTCGTCGGCTTCACTTGCACTGAAAAAATCGCCGAATCAGTCAAACTCATCATGAGCAGCGGCGTGGATCATGAATTCCGCACGACCGTGATCGAGCCGTTCCACACCGACGAACAGATGCTCGAGGCCGGCGAACTCATCAAAGGCGCCCGGCGCTACTGCCTGCAAGCTTTCATCCCGAAAGATAATTTGCCCGGCCCGGAGTTCCGCGAACTTAAACGCACCACCCCCGCCCGCCTCCGCCTGCTCGAAAAACTCATGAAACCTTACGCCAAAGAAATCATCGTCCGCGGCGCGTAAGGCAGAAATCATAAAATTAAAAGTCTCCGCCAGGGAGGAACATATGCTGAGTAAAGAAAATGCCGTTTTAATTTTCATCGACGTGCAGGGCCGGCTCGCAGAGCTGGCGGACGGCGCGGATGCACTGTTTAAAAACCTGCGCCGCCTGCTCGAAGGAATGAAAGCGCTGAATGTTCCGGTCATCGTCACCGAACAGATTCCGGAAAAGCTCGGCCCGACCCGCGATGAATTCCAGCCGTTCATTACAACGCCTCCGGTTACCAAAACCTCGTTCAGCTGCTGCGGTGAACCGGCGTTTTTGAAGTCACTGGAAAAGACCGGCCGCCGCCACGTTATTCTCTGCGGCATCGAAACCCATGTCTGCGTTTACCAGACGGCGATGCATCTGCTGGAATCGGGCTGCGAAGTTTATGCCGTTGCCGATGCGGTCTCCTCGCGCGATCCGGCCAACAAGGCGCTCGCTCTGCGCCGTATGGAGGCCGAAGGAGTAAAGCTGACCGGCACGGAAATGGTTCTTTTTGAACTGCTCGGCGATGCCAAAGATCCGGCGTTTAAATCCGTACTTAACATCGTTAAGTAAACCGCAGAACACCGAATAAGGAATTTCGAATGTCGAAGTTTTTAAACTCATCAACTTCAACGTTCCTTGTTCAATATTCGATGTTCGATATTCACCGGGAGTTTTAAAACCATGCCGCTGCTTCTGCTCGTCTCACTCATTTGGGCCTTTTCATTCGGACTGATTAAAGACGGACTGACCGGTCTGCCTTCGTCCTCTATCGCTTTCATTCGACTGGCTGTCGCGCTGGCTGTCTTCGCGCCGTTTCTACGCCTGCGCACTCTGCGTGTCGCGGATGCCGTCCGTCTGTTTCTAACCGGTGCCGTACAGTACGGTCTGATGTATGTCGCCTACATCCACGCCTTCAGTTATCTCAAGGCCTACGAAGTAGCGCTTTTTACCGTCTTTACGCCCATCTACGTCACCGTCATCAATGATCTCTTCGATAAGCGGATCGGTTTTATTGCTCTGGCCGCCGGCGTACTGGCCGTCGCCGGAGGAGTTGTGATCGAATACCAAAAGCTCAGTTCTCCGGAACTCTGGACCGGCTTTCTGCTGATGCAAGGAGCCAACCTCTGCTTCGCTTTCGGACAGATTTTCTACCGCCGCACCATGGCCCGCCTGCCGGAAGTCCGCACCGACCTGCAGGTGTTCGGCCTGCTCTACCTCGGCGCGGCGCTCACCGCCGCGCTGGCCGCCTCCGGAACCCCGCCCGCCACACTGTCCATCACCCTGAAACAGGCAGGAATTCTCCTTTATCTCGGCGCTATCGCCTCCGGCCTCGGTTTTTTCCTCTGGAACATTGGTGCACGAAAAGTCAGCTCGGGAACACTGGCGGTTTTCAACAACCTGAAAATACCGCTTGGCATCCTTGTTTCCATGTTCTTCTTCGGAGAAACCGCCGATTGGCCGCGCCTGCTGGGCGGCGGCGCGCTGATGGTGCTGGCTCTGGCCGTCAACGCCCTCAAAGACCAAGAGAAAACCCTGTGTTCAGCCGAAAATAAAAGCTCCGCCCGTTTGACTTAAAAGTGCCCACTGCGGTATAAAAGGCATATCTGCAAACCACAAAGGAGTCCACATATGATCAAGAAATACGCCAGTCTGTTTTTTATGCTGAGTCTCGTCCTTGCAATCTGCAGTTGCGCTCCGGTTACCATTAACACCGTTCCGGCCGGTGCAACGGTGTACAGCGCTGACGGGAAAAACCAGCTGGGCACTACGCCGTTTGATACCCGTGTTGTCGTCAGAGAAAAGGGTTTTAGCATCCGCAAAGACCGTTACTTTGAAGAAGCCGTCAAGCTTGACTTCGCCTCGGCCCGTACCATTGATCTTAAACTCCGCCCGGTACCGGTACTGGTCTACAGCAAACCCTCCGCTAAAATCTATCAGACCGGCTCCGAAAACCCGATAGGCGGCACCCCGATGAAAGTGACGGTGTATGACAAAGAGCGCAACTACACCCTGAAGGCTGCAGATTACTTCGATAAGGATATCACCGTTGGGCCGGAAACCGCCGACCCGCTTGTCGTAGAACTGACCCGTCGCCCCTTCGTAACTCTCTCCGCCGTTCCGGCCGGGGTTGAAATCTACGAAAACGGCAAACTCATCGGTGCTGCACCGGTCAGAGAAGAAATCCTGACCAGCCGCACTTTTGAACTGCGCAAGCCCGGTCATTTCACTAAGAGCATCACGCTCGCCGGCGCACCGCCGTACGAAGTGGCTGTCGAACTCAAACCCTTTCCGGTCATCACTGTCGCGGCATCTCCGTCTGATGCGCAAGTCTATCGTGCAGGCGGTTTGATCGGCAAAGCACCGGTCAAACTTTCCGTTGGCGAAAAAACCGTCCTGGAAGTCCGCGCTGACCGGTGCTATACTCAGAACGTCACGCTCACACCCGAATCATCTGCGAAAGTTAATGTCGTGCTGAAAGCTATGCCGTACGTTATGATCAATAGCGCCCCCGCCGGTGCTGAAGTTGTGATCGCCGGTAAATCCATCGGCGCTGCTCCGGTCGAACAGCTGATTGAAAAAGATACGGTCGTCGAATTGCGCAAAGAAGGTTTTATAACCAAGACCGCCACCCTCACCGGTGCTGACAAACAGGTCACTGTAACGCTCGAAGCGGTTCCTCCGCCGCCGGTGCAAACCGATATTGCGCCCGTTAAAGTTAAAAAAAATAAGTGATCTGAAACAGAAAAGAGCCGCTCATGCGGCTCTTTTTTTTGCCCGCTTCCAAACTTTTATTATCAGGGAACTGTGACGCAAAGCAGTGTCAACGCAGCCCCGGCGGGGCAGACCGTGAAGCTTCCGAGCGCGGCAGGTACCAGCCACGACTGCCCGGGCAGAAGTTTTTCTTCGCAGTCCGCCCACAAAATTTTCCCCGAACCTTCGGCGATAAATAGCACATCGAAGGATTTTCCGGTCATCGTAAACTCCTTCGCGGCAGTCAGTTCAAAACGATCAAGCCGGAAATAGGGCGAAGTTTTGATTTCCGTACCGTTCCTTTTGCAGACCGGATCGACGTTGTTTTCCCAGTCGATCACTTTCAGCGCTTTATCAATATGCAGCTCGCGTCCTTTACCGCTTGCGTCTGTGCGATCCCAGTCGTAAATGCGGTAGGTGGTGTTGGAGTTCTGCTGAATTTCAAGAATCAGGCAGCCCGCACCAATGGCGTGAACGCGCCCGCCCGGCACAAAGACCGCTTCGCCCTTTCTGGCGGGAAAAGATTGCAGGATACCGGCAAAAGTTTTGTTTTCAACAGCCTTCAGGAACTCCGCTTTACCGGTTCCTGGTTTGAGCCCGCAGTAGATCTGCGCGGAGCCGTCACCTTCGAGGAAATACCACATTTCGGTTTTCGGATCGCCGTGAACAGCGGCGGCATTGGCATCGTTGGGATGCACCTGCACGCTCAGCGTGTCCCGTGCGTCGATCAGTTTGATGAGCAGCGGAAAATCATCGCCTTTAATATTCGTGCCCAGCAGCGCGGTTTTATTCTCCGGCAGAAGATCGCTGAGTGTTTTCCCGGCCAGCAGGCCGTTGGCGATCACCGTTTGGCCGTCGGGATGCGTGGATATTTCCCACGACTCGGCATAAATACCGCCGGGCTCGTTGCGGTTAAAAAGTTCAGGAATACGGCTTCCGCCCCAGATGTAATCCTTATAAACCGGGCTGAAGCGCAACGGATAGAGCGTATTCATGGTCAAGTCCCTGTTTTTTATACAATTTGACTGGCTTCAAATAGCCGGATGATTAGAGTGAAGGCTAAGCATGAACGAGATTACCGTCCAGTCAAAAGCCCGTACCGTTTTCATCGACATCACTTCTGCCGTGCAGCAGTTCGCCGCTGAAAAAGAGATGAAAAACGGTGTCATTACAGTTTTTGTTCCGCACACCACGGCAGGCGTTACCATCAACGAAAACGCCGATCCCGATGTAACGGTCGACATGGAAACCGCACTCGACCGCATGGTGCCCTGGAGCGGCGGTTACCGGCACAGTGAGGGGAACGCCGCCGCGCATGTCAAAGCCAGCCTGACGGGCTCCTCCGCACAGGTGCTCGTGAAAAACGGAAAACTCCTGCTCGGCACATGGCAAAGCATCTATTTCTGTGAATTTGACGGCCCGCGAACACGCACCGTCTGGCTGAAGGAGCTGGTATGAAAAAAAACTGGCTCCATTGGATTATGCCCGCCCTGCTGATAAGTGCGCTTTTTTTCGGCTGCGAACGCAAGCCGGGTGAAAAGCTTTACCATGAAGCGCTGGCAGCGTGGAACAATGGCAACCTCGTCCGGGCCCGCGCCCTGCTCGAAAAGTCGATCCGCCGCCGTGCAGGCAGCGCTGAAAATGCGGAGGCCTACAACCGGCTCGGCGTACTGCTCTGGGAAATGGGCAATTCAAAAGATGCAGTTGAAGCCTTCAATGAAAGCATCCGTATGGATGCCGGGCAGTACGATGTGCTCTGCAACCTCGGCGTGGCGTTAAGCGTGCAGAATGATTTTACCGCCGCCGAACGCACCTTCCGCGAAGCTTCTCTGATTAAACCCGGCGATCCCCGCCCGCTCGCCTTTGCGGGCGTGCTTTACGCAAAAAATCAGCGGTGGGACGAAGCCGCGAACAATCTGAACCGCGCACTCGGACGTACCCCGAACGATTCCTGCCTGCAAACTGCGCTGGCGCTCGCCGAACTGCATACCGCCGGTGCTGAAGCAGCACTGAAACGGCTGCAAGCTGTTGCAAAACAAAATCCGGGCTATGCGCCGGCACTTTTCAATATTGCATCCATCTATCAATACTGGCTTAAAAACCAGCCCGAAGCCAAACGCTGGTTCGAACTCTACCTCCGCAAAGCCTCCGGCACCGATGCCTTTGCCGAACAGGCCCGCGCCCGGCTTCAGGCTATTGCCGCAGGAAACAGCGGCGAAAAGCTGGCGTTCACACCGCCGCACAGCCCGAACCGCATTAATGCCGGGAAAAACTTTGAGAAGGCTTTGGCGTATCAAAAGAAAAACGACTTTGAGAACGCAATCAGATGGTATATCCGGGCCGTCGAAGAGGATGATACTTACGAACAGGCCTTTTACAACCTGGGGCTGTCCTACTACGCAGCAAACCGGATGGAGTTGGCCGCCGAAGCCTTTGCACACGCAGTGCAGCTCAATCCCTCCTTTACCGGCGCACGCTACAACAGCGCGCTGGCGGAATACCGTCTGGGACACAATGACCGCGCCTTGCGTGAACTCGAAATCGTGTTGACCCAGCAACCCGGTTACCAGCCGGCCAGGAACTTGCAGACCCGCATCCGGAAATGATTTTACAAACATTGGAAATTTACACTTCGCGGCGGATTTTTTATGGTTCGCGCAGCATTCGGGAGGAAACTTTATGAAGTATAAACGCATTCTGCTCAAACTCAGCGGCGAAGCACTCCAGAACAGAGAAAAAGGTCTGAGCATCGACCCCGCCGTCCTCGCCTCCATCGGACGTCAGTTTAAACAGCTGATTGAAGCCGGCGCGGAAATCGCCGTGGTAGTCGGCGGCGGCAACATCTTCCGCGGCCTCGCGGGCGAAGCGGGCGGAACCGACCGCACCACCGGCGACCACATGGGCATGCTTGCCACCGTGATTAATTCGCTCGCTCTCCAGTCGGCCCTCGAAAATGTCGGTATCCAGACGCGCGTCATGACCGCCATCAGCATGCCGTCCGTCGCCGAACCGTTCATCCGCCGCAAAGCGATGCGCCACCTCGAAAAAGGCCGCGTTGTCATCTTCGGCGCAGGCACCGGCAATCCCTACTTCACCACTGACAGCGCCGCCGCGCTGCGCGCCTCTGAAATCGGTGCCGACGTGCTGATGAAAGCCACCAAAGTGGACGGCATCTACACCGCCGACCCGGTAAAAGACAAAACCGCCGTCCGCTTCGAGAAAATTTCTTACGGCGAAGCGCTGAGCAAGCAACTCAAGGTGATGGACGCCGCCGCCTTCTCGCTTTGCATGGAAAACAACATTCCAATCGTCGTTTTCAACTTTTTCAAGGAAGGTGAAATCCTGCGGGCCTTCCGCGGCGAAAACGCCGGAACACTGGTTTGTCATTGAGTTCAAGGAGAAGAACATGGAATCAAGCATTGAAGTACTGCTGGCGGCTGAAGAAAAAATGGACAAGTGCGTTGAGTTTCTCCACCACGAGCTGAGCGGACTGCGCACCGGCAAGGCAAGCCCGAGCCTGGTGGAAAATATCACGGTCGAGTATTACGGCACCGCCACCCGTCGGCGCGACATCGCCACCATCTCGACCCCCGAACCGCGCCTGCTGGTCATCAGCCCGTTCGACCCTTCGTCGCTAGGTGCCATCGAGAAAGCCATTAATGCGGCCAACATCGGCATCACCCCGATGAACGACGGACGCCTTATCCGCGTGCCGATTCCTGAAATGAGCGAGCAGCGCCGCAAAGATATGGCCAAAGTCGCATCCCGCGCCACCGAAGAACAGCGCATCGCCGTACGCAATGTGCGCCGCGACGCCAATGAGCTGCTGAAAACACTCCAGAAGAACGGCAAAATCACCGAAGACGACCGCGACGAAAATCTGGAAGAAGTCCAGAAGCTGACCGACAACCGTATTAAAAAAATGGATGACATGCTCGCCGCCAAAGAAAAAGAAATGATGGTGGTATGAGCATTGCCGATTGGCGATTTTAGACTGGATGATTGAATGAAAAAAATACTTATAGGAATCACAGGCGGAATCGCGGCGTACAAAGCCGCGAGCGTCGTCAGTGCGCTTAAACAGGCCGGACACGACGTACAGGTGGCGATGACCCCCGCCGCCTGCCAGTTCGTCACGCCGCTCACCTTCGCTGCGCTGTCGCAGAAAGAAGTACGCACAGAGCTTTTCCCGGCGCATCCGACTTCCGACAAGGGTCAGCTCTACCCGCACCTTTATCCCGCCACCGAAGCCGATCTCTTCGCCGTCCTGCCCGCCACCGCCGACATCATCGGTAAACTGGCTTACGGCTTCGGCGACGACATCGTTTCCGCCAGCGCGCTCTCGCTCGGCAAAAAGTGCGTCAGAATTTTCTGCCCCGCCATGAACACGCAGATGTGGGACAACCCGGTCGTCCGCGAAAACGTCCAGACTCTGGAAAAACGCGGCTGGCAGCGCATCGGCCCCGAAACCGGCCGCATGGCCTGCGGTACCGAAGGCGCAGGGCGCATGAGCGAACCGGCCGCCATTCTCGAAGCGATTAATAAAGCCCTCGCATGAAAAAGGTTCTCATCCTTTCCGGGCCGACGCACGAATACTTTGACCCGGTTCGCTTCATCGGTAACGCCAGCTCCGGCAAAATGGGCAAGGCGCTCGCCGAAGAGGCGCTTAAACGCGGCATGGAGGTCGAATTCATCTCCGGGCCGGTGCCGGATGCGAATCTTCCAGGCAGGGACCGCTCGCCGAGCGGTCCGAGCGGCGCGCTCGGCGAGCACGCCCTACCCGATCTGAATATCACCCGCGTAACGTCTGCCGAAGAAATGCTGGCCGCCGCGCAAAAGAAATTCGCCGCCGCCGACCTCATCATCTTTGCCGCCGCCGTCGCCGACTTCCAGCCCTTGGAGAAATCGGCTGAAAAGTTTCCAAAGGTTGGAAACAACATCACGATTGAACTCAAGCCGACGCCCGACATCGCCGCCGCGCTCTGCGCGAATAAACGGAAAGATCAAATCGCCATCGGCTTTGCGCTCCAGACACACGACGGCGAAACCAAGGCGCGCAAAAAACTGGTTTCCAAGAATCTGGATGGCATCGTCCTGAATACCCCCGCCACCCTCGGCGCCGAATCCGGCCTCTTCACCTGGATCGATAAGCAGGGTTTGGAAAACTGGAACTCGCTCAACAAAGTGGATTGCGCTAAAAGGATTTTTATTCGTTTGGAGTCCCGGCGCTGACGGAGCAGCGCCCTCCCGGGAGGGTTGCGCTCTGTCGCAACCGTTATTCTGTCCACCGCAAAATATTTATCTCTCCCTGAAACGGCCATGCTTCCGGCGTTGCGACCAAGCCGGCACGAACAGGATTATTCCGGACGTATTCCCATTTCCCGCTGTAACTTTCGCCGCGCCGCAACTGGGTGTCCCAAAAATCGCGTTGCCACAATCCGGACGGCGTGGAAGCCGTCCCTCCAACTGGAGGGTCGCGTTCCACCGCGACCGTGCCGCCGAGCGGGCCGTAACCTTGCATGGCACGAACAACCGACGATTTCCAAAACTGAACCCACTCTTTTAACGGCGGATAATCATATTTCCCCGGAGCGCAGAACAGATGGATGTGATCAGGCATGATCACATAACATCCGATCAGCCACGTGTCCGCCAACAACCAAGTTTTACGAATCAGTTGATGCATTTCAGGTGAAGCCAAGATCGGTTTCCGATCTTTGGAACAGACTGTAACAAAAACGATATTTGAGCGGTTGGATACCTCCGCCACCGGAAGATGTGCCGGATGTTTGCGGTCCGGCTTGGAGGGTTCGGTTCCACCTGAGCCTTTTTTGGACGGGGATCCCGTCTCTCCATTCTTTTGGTTTTGATTACCCATGGAAAATGAAAAACTTGCGGCCGGCGTAGTTGATGAGCAGGGAGGAAATTGCGGCGGCAACGTAGGAATAGGTCGTGTCGAGTCCAAAGCCTTTGATGAGCCATGCACCGACAAATGTTCCGATAAAGAAGGAAACCAGCGAGACGGCGTAGAAGAGCATCAGTTCATGGTGCCGTTTATGTTTACCGGCTTTGAAGACGAACAGGACGTTGAGAATATACGCCGTGAAGTTGGAGAACATGAAGCAGATGCCTTTATCGATCCAGTAGTTCCGCAGGCGGACGGATTCGGAAACAGTGCGGATGTCGAAGTGCAGAAAGCCGAGCAGTCTGGTAAAAGGATCACTCGTTGTCAGCGCCGGGAAAACCAGCCAGGCAAGGAGGAAGAAACCGGTGACATCCACCACGGTGGCCGCGCCGCCGCACATTCCGTATTTGATGAACTGGACAAGCCGATTATCTTTTTCCGACAGGAACGCCTGAATATGTTTTTTCATAGGCGGGAGTCTGCCTGCAAGCCGCTGAAGAATCAAACCGCGAAGTTCCTGAATTAAAAGCTATAGTATTTCACGATTGAAAGGGCGCAACCCACCCCGTCCTTTGGCCACCCCTCCAAAGGAGGGGAGCTTTTCAAATCCCCTCCGGCGGAGGGGTGCCGGAACGGCGGGGTGGGTTTCTCAGCAACGGCACCTCATCCGTTAAATGCCCTAATGGTCAGGATGAAAAGATTATTTCCCGCAGTTTGAGCGGGGCCTGTTCCGGCGTTTTGAAAAGTTCAAGATCGCGGGCGCAGACTTCGGAAAAATTGGCCAGCAGACGGTCGCGGACGGCTTCCATCGGCGGACATGCGGCACCGAGCACCGTCTTCATTGAGGCGACGGGCTGGCCGACCAGTCCGCACGGCACGATGGTCTGGAAGCCGGAAAGGTCGAGGCTGACGTTGAAACTCATTCCGTGAAATGCCACCCAGCGTTTGAGCCGGAACCCGATGGCGGCGATCTTCCCCTGTTCCGTCCACGCGCCGTTTTTGCCTTCGCGCCGGAATCCTTTAATGCCGGAATCGGCCAGTGTGCGCAGAGCGACCTCTTCGAGATTCCAGAGATAACCGTGCGAGTCGGCATCGGTGCCGCCAAGATAGATGATTGGATAAAGCACCCACTGCCCCGGCGCGTGGTAGGTGACGTCGCCGCCGCGCTCGGCATGAAACACTTCGATGCCCAGCGCTTTATATTCTTCCGGCGTTTTGAGCAGATAGTTGTCGCGGCCGCGGTTGCCGAGTGTGATGACCGGCGTGTGCTGGAGAATCAGAACGGTGTCGGGTATTTCACCGCGCTGCCGCGCCGCGAGCAGGCGGTACTGCATGTCGAGTCCGGTCTGGTACGGAACCGGTTCATCAAACTGCACGGCCCAGGCTTTCATATGAAAAAGGGCGGCCGCGCCGCCCTTTTGTTAATCCTCTTCGACATCAGCCTCTTCGTCGCAACTCTCGGCGTATTCTTCGGCGCTCATGAGGTTGTCGACGTCTTCTTCTTTGCGCACTTCGATTTTGAAGAGCCAGCCGGCATCGTAAGGACTGGCATTGATCATATCGGGAGAGTCCTCGAGCCCGGCATTGACTTCCACAATGGTTCCGGCCACCGGGGCGTAAATGTCGGAGGCGGCTTTAACGGATTCCACGACAGCGACCTCATCGCCGGCTTCGACTTCGCGGCCGACATCGGGCAGTTCAACGAAAGTAATGTCCGAGAGCTGGTTCTGGGCGAAATCAGTAATTCCCACGGTGGCTATGTTTTCGTCAATCTTGAGCCATTCGTGAGTCTTCGCATAATAAAGGTCATTCGGTACTGCCATATTTATCTCCTTCGATGAGTGCTTCACTTCAAGTCTGGAGGCGCGAAGCGGAATTGAACCGCTCTAGCAGGTTTTGCAGACCCGTGCCTAACCTCTCGGCCATCGCGCCCTCGTTTTAAGGCTCCCCAATGTAATGAGCTGAACGATTGTTTAAAGGAAAATTTTTAAAAATCGCCGTTTAATTTGTCAGCCCGTGGCAGACACTTCACCGGAGCACGGCATTATCAATGAGGCGCGCGCCGGAAAATTTGACGGCCAGCGCGGTCAGCGCCGGATTTTCCAGCTTACTGACACACTGAAGCGTCTCATCATCAACGATTTCGAGATAATCAATCCGGCCGGATGTTTTTTCGATGACCGCCCGCATCGCCGCCTTGATTCTCTCCGCATCGCGTTCGCCTGCGGCGAACAGCGCCTTGGCTTTTTCCAGAGACCGGGACAGGCAGACCGCCTCTTTCCGCTCGGCCGGTGTCAGATATTTGTTGCGCGAGCTCATCGCGAGGCCGTCGGCTTCGCGGACGGTCGGTGCGGCGATGATCTTTACGGGAAAGTTCAGGTCGCGCACCATGCGGCGCAGAACGCGCAGCTGCTGGGCGTCTTTTTCGCCCAGCACCATCACATCCGGCATAACAATATTCAGCAGCTTGGCGACAACCGTGCAGACGCCGCGGAAGTGGCCGGGCCGCGACGCACCGCACAGCACCGTGGAGAGCGACTCTTCGGACAGCCAGAGGCTGTGGCCGTCGAGATACATATTCTGCGGCGTGGGATAAAAGAGGAAATCCGCACCGGTTTCGCGGCAGAGCTTTTCGTCACGCTCAAAGTCGCGCGGATAGGCGTCGAGATCCTCATTCGGCCCGAACTGCGCCGGATTGACAAAAATACTGACGACCACGGCATCGGCATATTCTTTGGCAATCCGGATCAGCGAAAGATGGCCTTCATGCAGACAGCCCATCGTCGGCACAAAACCGATATCTTCGCCCGACTGGATCAGCAGGCGCGCCTGTTTTTGCATTTCTTCCGGTGTATCAATGATTTTCATGTCAGGGTGCCAGCTGGACTTTGACTCTATAAAAACTGCGGATTTCAGCGCTGTGCGCCGTATCAGTATAACTTGCCTGCGGCCAGACGATGTTGGTTTCCAGAGGCTGGAAACCATTCAGCAGATTAGTGGTCCAATGCACGCCATAGACCCGCCCGGTGGTACCTGGAGCCCACTGGATCACAACACTATTGGTTGATGTGTTGACGGAACTGATGCCGAAGAACGACTGCTGATTGGTCGGGTTCGATCCGGCGATGTATTCCTGCCATGCCGCAAATCCGTCGCCATCCGTATCCGCCAGCGCGGCGGCTTCATAGTCGCCGCCGGTGACCAGCCCGTACTGATCCAGCCACGGACAAGGCGTCCCCTGCGAAGTAACCGAGGCTGTCCAGTTTGCATACAGCGTTTGCGCTCCCGTGATGGTAACGGTTGTCGAAGAAGTCACCTCTGTGCCGGAGCCGCCCGCACCCGTCCACCACCCGGCAAAGGTGTAGCCTGTGCGCGCCGTAGCCGCAAGCGTTCCGTAAGTCGAACCATACGTCACATTCGT
>CAIKGD010000040.1 GCA_903826865.1 uncultured Verrucomicrobiota bacterium | reverse complement strand
CCCGGCAGCCGCTATCCCCGCCTCAAAGCCCGCACAACAGTTGCCCGGCTCAAGGAAATTCAGATGCTGCTCAAGGATATAAAACCGCCATCCCGCACATAAAGGGAACGGGGCGCAACCTGCGCCCCGTTCCCTTATGAATCTTGCCTTCGGCACTTTAAGGTGTCTGAATGCTCCAAAGTTGACTGTTGGCAACCGCTGAAGATGTCTGTTTGACAAGAGCGCCATTCGTGGTGGCGTATTCCTTCAGGAACATTCCAGTCCACACGTTCTTCAATCTGTAGCGACATCCATAAGGCACCATATCCCACCACCGGGACGACACGCCGGGTGCATAAGTATAAATCCTAGCAAGTGCATTATTATTTGTTGAGTTCATATAAGCAACCTTGTCTGCGGCAGATGTACAGTAAAGCAGACTCCTGCCCGCCTCAAAGTTTTCAATACGCCATTGCTGGTTTGTTCCTCCGGGATAGGACCATACGCCAAGCCCGGCATTATTTGCGGTACTGGCGGCGTAAAGAGCCTTGCCGGATTCCAAATTGACGATCTTGTAATTCCCGGACGGGAAGGCATCGGTGATCTCGATGTCATCCAGCCAGGCAACAAACTGGCCGGTATCCGCGCCATGATCATAGGCGATTTGAATACGGTCAATCGTCTTTCCATTGAGCCATTGACCGACATTGCAGACCGTCTGACTCCAGACTCCCGACGTCCCTCTCCCCTGAGCAGGGTGAACACTTACACCGTTCTGGTCTACCGCGCCGCTGTCCCGCAGGGAGGTGCCGTCGGTCATAACGAAATCAACTGCGACAAACCGGCCGAGATCTCCTTGAGGATAAGTCCAGTAACTCAGCTTCGTATTGCTGTTAACGGGGATATTTACATCAAACACCTTGAAGTAGCAGTAGGATGTCGCAGCAGACTCATCATTTCCTTTGCAAAGAATCGAGCCCCTTCCCCGATGGGCGTACTGATCCAGCACTTTGAGACACATCGGGATTACATCACCGGCAACGTGCGGACCGACATTGACTTTCCAGTCCACCGTGTTGGTCCAGGAAGTATAGGGATCATAGGTGTAGGGCGTGGCGGCCGCCGTATCATATTCCAAGCCCGTCCGGAACCAGTCCGGACTTGCGCTCAGAGCAATCGGCACGATAGCGGTGTTGGCATCGATTCCTTTGATGACCCGTGTAGCTGATCTGGCCAGACGCAGGTAAAAATCCGGCGATACAAACTGACCGTCTGCACTGAGGGTCAAAAAGTACTGGTTGGTCGGAATCATGGATGAGTCGCTCGCCGCTTTTGTGATTGCTGAAGCCTCATCATATTCGTCGAACATAGCCAGATAGGCCGTGTTGATGCCCGATCTGCGAATATTGTAAACCTGCCGCCACATGAATTTTCCCTGCCTGCGTGCAATCTCATTGCGGGGTCCACCGTTCCAATTCGACCAGGAGAATCCCGGGAAAAAGCACGGCTGATAAGCAATTCCGCGTGCGTTGCAGTAAGAAAAATCAGGAACCATTGTACCGCTCATGTAGCTGTCGGCTCCGGCGTCAGTGGAAAACCGTCCCGTGGCCCAGGGCGAAATCATATTACAGGCATCATAGACAGCGGTGAAGCCGGTCCGGCTGTCGCCGGTGGAGGTGCGCCAGTAGGTGGGCAGTCCGCCTACCACATAACAGTTCTGACTCTTGAACCAGTTGATCAGGGTCAGACATTCGACGCTTGAGGTGGGCGTGTTATTCCCGTTCAGGCCGATACCCCAAAGTTCGACCACCGGCTTTGTTCCTTCTTTGGCATATACGCCGGATGCGACCGCCAGCGTGACCGTGCTGCTCAGCCAGTCATTCTGAATTTTTGTAACCCAGTCCGCATATGACCCCATACCGCTCACGTCATAGGTAATATAAAATTTACGGCCGTACGTTTGCGCCGAGGTTACAACATTTGTCAGCACCGCATTGAGGTTGCTGAGGGTGGTCGTATTGTAAAGCTCCACACCGAAGCGTTGCAACGCCGCTCCGTCAATCTCGTTGATTTGCATCCAGTAAAAGTGAGTATCAACTGTCGTCTGATGACGGCTGCTGAAAAGTTTAGCCGGGGAGCCGTCACCCAAGGGTGCAAGACCGGAGGTGTATAGGGGTGCATAGTGTCCCCTGACATCCGGCCACATTTCAACCGTCACGTTTCCCGGAGCCGGCGTGCCGATGGCCCAATGACGCCAACCGATTGTAGTGCCGTCCGACAGGGTGTTGAACCAGCCCTGATAACCGCAAAATACATGTCCTACGACATCGCCAGCCTTGCTCGGCAACACCGCCGCCGCCAGTGCAATGACAAGCGCGGAGATGAACATCCGGGTTCGCCGCCATCCTCTGAACACGGCTTTTTCAAGCTGGATGGATGGTAAGGGTGATATCTTAGGTAGGGACGTTTTCACAGAATTCATAGTATTTCCTTTCGTTTCCGTTCCGATTGTGTGTTTTTTGCATGTTCCTGAACATGCTTGTCAAGCGACAACCAGAGAAAAAATTTGAATTTATTTTTTTACTCTTTATTGAAAAACACTCTGCAGACACTAACCCGCCATTGATATTCCAGTGTTGTCCGTTAGTTTGTAAAACGATAGCTTCCGTCCAAGCAGGATGAACGCCCAACTTAAAAAACTGATAATCCAATACTCGGAACTGGAACGTGCGGTGCAGGAACTGGTCAGCGCGCAATGCCGCGAAGTCTGCGGACTCTGCACCGCCTGCTGCTGCCGCGCTGATCTGTGCGAGGAGGCGCTGGAGAGTCCGTTTTTGTGTGCCGTGCACGGCAGAGATGAACTGGATAGCGACCGCTACGGGTTTTTGAGGGAAACGGGCTGTGCGCTCGAGATCGGCCGGCCACCCGTCTGTTATGAGTTTTTCTGCGACGAACTGCAAGCGGCTCAGCCGGACGCCCTGCATCGCAATGTATTACTTGTGCTCGGACGGCTTCCGGCATACGCCGGTGCAAATGCGCTTGGTAACGCTCATCTGGTCGAAATTATGCAGAAAGAACAACTGGATCATCTGGCTTTCCAGCGCTTGGAAAAACAGATGCAAACTGCTAACGAAGCACTGGATTGCATTCGCGCTTTTTACAACGAAGGAACTCTGCCGGAACATTCCCGCAGGGTGTTTGACCGGATCGCCGTTTCCTCCGATTCAGCCGAAGATTAAAATTTCAGGTCGGCTTTTTTTAGGCGCGCAGCAAGCTCACTCAGGACGCGCTCGTCGTCGGCTTCGCCAGCGGATTCAAACACTGCGCCGAAACGGATAAACGGCCCGGTATTGTCCCACGGCACAGTGGAAATACCGAAGTTTTCGATCAGATAGAGAGAAACTTCTTCCGCATTGGTAAACGTCACACCGCCTGCGCCCTTTGGCGCTTTAACATAAAGGTAGAATGTGCCGCCGGGCATTTTGGCATTAAAACCAACACCTTTGAGCACTTCAACCATGCGGCGCAACCGCTGTTCGTAATGTTTGCAGATACCTTCGGCAACGCGCTGATCGGCAATGCCGGCACAGGCCGCGTGCTGGATGGCTTTAAACTGACCGCTGTCACAGTTGTCCTTAATCATCGCCAGCGCATCCACCGCCCATGGCGCACCGCAGAAGAAGGCAAGGCGCCAGCCCGTCATGTTGTAGGCCTTGCTCATCGAATGCAATTCAATGGCGCACTCCTTGGCACCGGGGCGCTGAAGAATTGATTTGCGAGGGCTGTCGTAAACCAGCGTGGCGTACGGTGCATCCTGCACAATCAGAATGTTGTACTTTTTTGCAAAAGCAATAAGTTCATCATAGAATTTGTCCGTTGCCACCGCGCCGGTCGGGTTGTTGGGATAATTGATGTAGAAAAGTTTGCAGCGGGCCGCCAAAGCCGGATCGATTCTCACAATATCCGGAAGAAATCTGTTATCTTCCAGCAACGGGATATTGACCACTTCGCCGCCAAGATACTTGGTGTGCGTGGCCATCACCGGATAACCTGGAACAGTCTGAAAAATCACATCGCCGGGGTTCACAAAGGCCAGCGGCAGCATGGCGAGCGCCGGTTTGGTGCCGATGCTGTGGTTGACCTCAGTGACCGGATCAAGAGTGACACCGAAAAACTTTTTCATGTAGTCGGCGGCGGCCTGCTTGAACTCGGGGATGCCGTTGTCGGAATAGCCGCGGTTGGACGGCCTGTCTACTTCCACTTTCAGTGCTTCACGGATGGGAGCCGGAGCCATGCCATCAGGTTCGCCAACACCGAAATCGAGAATTTCGAGGCCGGGGTGCTGTTTGCGCGCTTTGGCTTTAGCCCGTTTTATTTTCTCAAATTTATAGATTTCGGTCGATTTGCCGTACTGTTCACCGCCGATTCGTTCGGCAAAAAGTTTTTCAAAATTCACTGTCTTTCTCCTGTTTTATATTTCCCCAGGGATTGGGTAAAAAAAACCGTTTGCCGCCGACAATTGCGTCGCAACGCGGACTCCTTTTCGGAATCAGCTTATCCAGTTGTCTTTCAAATTCCTCGAGAGAAAACTTGGCCAGAGGAATACTCACATCCGAGTTTTCCAAAACGCCGTTTTCAATCGAAATATTCTCACGGAAAAAACCGATCACCAGCTTTTCACTGACCACGTCCACCGCGAGAAAAATTATATCCACGACCTTTTCATGAGCGCCAATGAACTCTTTGGAGAACGCATATTGAATATTGCGGGCATGCTCTCCGTGCCGCGTTAATTCATCATCACTTTTGCAATGATGATACCCCCGCCCGGCGAGAATTTTTTTCATATTCGGCTGGAACAGCATATCTGCATCTCCTCTTTGCCTTTAAGGGCTGAAAACGTTAGTAAATTCACGGTTGCATTGTAAATACTGAATCACAACATCTGCTTTACGCATCCCGGCTACAACAGATTAGCCGCCTTTTCGGCGATCTCTGAGCGCACACCTTCCGTCAGCAGCATGTGGGCCGCCAAAGGCTCGTCGCGGAATTTATCCACTACCGCACTCAGGCCGTTCGATAGACTGTCCACATAGGGATTGTCAATCTGATAAAGGTCACCGGTCAGCACAATCTTGGTGTCATGTCCCACCCGGGTGATCACCGTCTTCACCTCAAGAGGTGTCAGATTCTGCGCCTCATCCACAATCATAAACTGGTTCGGAATGCTCCGTCCCCGGATATAAGTGAGCGGTTCCACATCAATAAGCGGATTAGAGGCCAACAGGTCGCCGCCCCGTTTGTTCGGTGCCGCGCCGGAGCGGCTGTGAACAATCAGCTCCAGCGCATCGTGAATCGGCTGCATCCAGGGATCGAGTTTTTCTTCGATCGTACCGGGCAGATAGCCCAGATCACGGCCCATCGGAAAAATCGGCCGTGAAACCAGCAGACGTTTATAATATTTGATATCCATCACCTGATGGTAGCCGGCGGCAATCGCCAGCAGGGTCTTGCCGGTACCTGCCTTACCCGACAGCGTCACCAGTTTGATCCGGTCGTTCAGCAGTGCATCCATTGCAAAACGCTGTTCGCGATTGCGCGGCACAACCGGCGCGCCCTCGCCCATCGTGAGCAGCTTCATCAGCCGGTGCGTTTCCGCATCATAGCGCGCCAGCATCGTCTGTCTGGGGTCTCTAAAATTACGCAATGTGACATACTGATTGGCAAAAAGCGTCTCCACACCGGGAAGCACAGCATGGCCTTCGCGGGCAAAAAAACTGATCGCCTCCGGATCGGCCTCCAGCACCGTCTGGCCGGTATAAATTTCGTCGGCCTCCCGGTTCTTGCCATTCTCGTAATCTTCGGCCTCCAGCCCCAGCGCGTCGGCCTTCAGCCGCAGATTAATATCCTTGCTCACCACGGTGCAACGCTCATCCGGCTGCGCTTTCCGCACATCCATGGCCATCTTCAAAATCAGATCGTCCGCCGACAGCCCGACCGAAAAAGGATTTTCCTTGTCGGCAAAAGTAACCTTAATCGTGCCGCCGTGCTCCAGCATCACCCCGTCCGACAGCCGGCCCTGCTTGCGCAACTCATCCAGCGCCCGCGAAACCGTACGGGCATTGCGCCCGCGCTCGCTTAGCTCTCGTTTAAACTGATCAATTTCCTCCAGCACCTTCAAAGGAATTATCACATTGCACGCTTTGAAGTGGCGAATAGCGGTGGGATCATGGAGCAGGACGTTGGTATCCAGAATAAAATTTTGCATGTCGGATAATACGACACTTTAGCCCGCCGGAAAAAGTCCGTTTTTCCAAACCTTGGGAAAAAGTGTCCCTCCTGACGCCACCCGAAAGCCGACTTTTGCAGTCTCGGCGAGTCCCTCAAAAGGGATGGTTCAAGACAGAAAACCCTAATAATAAAGGACTTTGTGACATCAGTTTGACCCGTCATGGGTCAAAGGGAGAAAACTGCCGGAGGAGGGACTCGAACCCTCACGGTTTGCACCGCTGGATTTTGAGTCCAGTGCGTCTACCAATTCCGCCACTCCGGCGTCGTGAGAAGGGGTGAAGATAGAAAAAGCCCCTGCCTTTTGCAAGCAGGGGCTTTCATATTCGCTCACATGTTCTTATTGGCCGGTTATTTCATCATAAAAACGGACAAATTCATTTTTCTTGTCGCTCTCGCGCAGTTTCATGGCCGAGCGCGGATGCTCGTTCATCTGTCCGGAAATCATGTACGGGATGCTGTAGCCCCAGTCTATCTGATCGCGAAGCGGCAATGTCAGTTTCTCAACCGCTTCAATAATCGGCCGCTGTTTGAACTTCGGATTGCGCAGAAAGCCAAGCAGCAGTTCGGTCGGGCAGTTACCTGCGCCCCGGCCGAGGCCGTCAATGGTCGAGTCGAGCATCGTCGCGCCGTGGATGGCGGCGAAGATCGTGTTGGCGTAGGCCATTTGCTGATTGTTATGCGCATGGATGCCGACCTGCTTGCTCTTGCCCATTGCATCGAGATAACGGCGCATCAAGTCGCCGATCTGCTCAAAGTAAAGCGAGCCAAAGCTATCGACGAGGTACACCATATCTGTTTCGCTTTTGCCGATCATCTCAAGTCCTTTGTTCAGCTCAAACTCAGGCACGGTGGAAATAGCCATTAGATTCACAGAGACTTCATAACCTTTATCTTTGGCTGCTTTGACCATATCGAGCGCAGCAGGAATCTGATGGATGTAACAAGCCACACGGATCAAATCGATCACACTCTGGTCACAAGGCTTGATATCCTCTTCATCGGTTCTCCCGATATCCACCATCACACTGATTTTAACGCCGGGATCTTCGTCGCCGAAAAAGCGGTTTAGAGTATCTTCCGTACAGGATTTCCACGCACCATACTCACTGGGGCTGAATAGTTTTTTGTCAGCCTTGTAACCGACTTCCATGTAGTCCACACCGGAGGCAACCAGTGCCTTATGTACACCCCGCACAAATTCATCGCTGAACTGGTGGTTGTTCATCAGTCCGCCGTCACGAATCGTGCAGTCGAGCACCTTCAGTTGCGGCCAGTAATCAACCCACCCCGTACTTGTATCCTGCTGTTTTGTCATTTTTTTCTCCTTTAAAACCTCTCCGCTCTTCGCTGTATGTACTTTTTCAGCCATTCGTTTAATTGCCTCATCACGTTTAGCAGTCTGGAGCGATTCCGAATACTGAACGCCGCCAATCTTCTGCCGCCAGTAGTAGATTCCACCGCGCAGCTTCAGATTTTTTACTCCAGTTCCTTCAAATGTAACCATAACGCATCACCAATGTGAACACTTTATATTTTTATGATGCGCTTATGATGCGTTATTATTTTTTTATATCAACCAAATTTTTCAAATTGTTTGAATCAAAATCTTCATTACTCCATCATCCGGCATCCCAGTACTCCATGGAGGTCATTAATGTCGCATGTCACCGTTCCAGAAGCTGAAAAACTGCTCGATCAGGAAATCAAAGTCCTCGATAAAGGATTTGTCCGGCTGGTGGATTACATGGGCGGCGATGCCCGCATCGTTCAAACCGCCCGCGTTTCCTACGGAGAAGGCACCAAAACTATCCGGCAGGACTCGGGTCTCATCGATTACCTGCTGCGCCACGAACATACTTCGCCTTTTGAACACGTCATCTTCGAACTCCACTGCAAAATGCCGATCTTCGTCGCCCGCCAGTGGATCCGCCACCGCACCGCGCGATTGAATGAGATTTCCGGGCGCTACAGCGTCATGAAAGATGAATTCTATCTTCCGCCGCGCAACCAGATCAGTCTGCAAAGCACCGACAACAAACAGGGTCGCGAGAAAGAGGCCGTCCCGGTTGAACTGCAGAACAAAGTGCTCGAACTGCTCAAGAAAGATCAGTCCGCCAGCTTCGCCAACTATACAGAAATTCTCGATGACGGCATCGCCCGCGAACTGGCGCGCATCAATCTGCCGCTCTCGATGTACACCGAGTGGTACTGGCAGATGGATCTCAAAAACATGCTGCATTTCCTCAAACTGCGGATGGACTCGCACGCCCAGTGGGAAATTCAGGAATACGCCCGCGCCATCGCCAGAATCGTCAAGGCGGTCTGTCCGCTGGCCTACGAATCTTTCGAACGGCACATCCTGCGCGGTGCCAAATTTTCAAGCGATGAGATCGCCGCCATCAACGCATTGCTGGCTGGTAAACCGAATCCGCTTGAAGGCCGCCGCCTCGCCGAATTCGAAGACAAACTCAAAGGGAATCTCTCCCTCTTCGAAAAACCGGCTGAATAATTTCACTGCCCGCAAAATCAGGCAGTAAATTTCATGTGCGCCCGGTAGTAGGCGAGTTCGGCGGCGGAAGCGACGATGTCATAGCAGGCATCATGCTGGCGCAAACGGCGCAGATCGGCTTCCGGAAAATATTTTTTGATGGTCTTCGGATCGTCCTTTTTAAATTCTTCTCCGTCCGTCAGATCGAGCCATTGGATTTTCAGCGCAGAGACATCCAGCAGACGGTAGTGCAGCCGCCCGGTGAAGGCCGGAAAAAATTTACGCGCGAGCATCCAGTCGGTGTGAATGCTGTTGCCGGCCATGAGCGGTCTTTTTTGAACCGTTTTGTTCGGTGTTCCGCACCAGCGGTCAATAAAGGCGGTCAGTTTAGCGTCCACTTCTTCGACCGGAACAGCGGTATTCGACCGGCATTTCTTAACCAACTCCGGCAGGTTTTTTTCCACCCACGGGCTGAGTTGCGCATTTTCGGGCAGGCGAATGTAGAAATTAATATCTTCTTCCGGCGGCGTAATGCGTTTGAGGTCTTTATCCGTCAGCATGACAGCGACCTGAAGCAGAAGCGCCTCGTCAAGTTCGAGAGAGGTAAACTCGGTGTCGAACCAGACGTAGGCTGTGGACGCTTTCCGGCTCATTTCTTTTTCGCTTTAAGAATGTCGAAGGTGTCCGAGGCAATGACTTTTTCTTCGTCGGTATGAATAACCAGCGCTTTAACCTTGGAGATTGCAGACGTGATAACCGTCTTGTTGGCCTTATTAGCCCGTTTGTCGACTTTGAGACCGAGGTAACCGAAGTTTGCCAGAACTTTTTCGCGAACCTGCGGGACGTTTTCGCCGATACCGGCCGTGAAAACAATGACATTCACGCCATTCATGGCGGCGGCATAGGCTCCGATATATTTTTGAATGGCATATACGAAAATATCAAGGGCCTCAATGCAGCCTTCGTAGCCTTTTTCGTAACCCTCCAGAACATCGCGCATGTCGCGCTGGCCGCAAAGTCCCAGCAGACCGCCCTGCTTGTTCATCATAGCACTGACCTGTTCACTGCTGAGCCCCTGGGTTTCCATGATGTGCAGCGGGATGTAGGGATCAAGGTCGCCGGAGCGGGTGCCCATGAGAATACCGGCGAGCGGTGTGAGCCCCATAGAGGTGTCCACCGATTTCCCGCCGTCGAAAGCGGTAATAGAGCCTCCATTACCAAGATGGCAGGTAATGATTTTAAGTTTCTCAAACGGGCGGTTCAGTTCCTTGGCCGCCTGTTTTGCAACATAGCCGTGCGAGGTTCCGTGAAACCCGTAGCGGCGGATTTTATGGACTGTGTACTGCTCTTTCGGCAGACCGTACAGATAGGCTTTAGGCGGCATGGTCTGGTGGATCGCTGTGTCAAACACGGCAACCTGAGGCATATCGGGATACAGTTCGTGAATGGCCTGAATACCCATCAGATTCGGAGGATTATGCAAAGGAGCGAGCACCGAGTTTTTACGAATGGCGGCAACTACATCGCCGGTGATCAGAACGGAACCGGTGAAATCCTCACCGCCATGCACCACGCGGTGCCCGACACCGGACAGCTCGCTCAGACTCTTCAAAACTCCCTTTTCAGGTTCGGTCAGCATCTGAAAAATGGCGTTGATCGCCTTTTTGTGATCCGGCAGATCCAGATACTGATGCTCTTTTTCGCAACCGGTTTTTTTGCAGTCTACGCTGGCACCGGAAATGCCGATCCGTTCTGCTCCGCCCTGCGCAAGCACCTTGAAATCATGATTATCGCCGGTGGACTCGTAGAGCTTGTATTTGATGGAAGAAGAACCTGAGTTGATGACCAGAATTTTCATTTTTCAACCTGTTTACATTAATTATTTCAGTGATTGCACCGCCGTAATCGCTGCAACTCCGAGAATGTCCTCTGAACTGCACCCGCGGGAAAGATCATTCACCGGCTTTTTTAGTCCTTGAAGCACCGGGCCGTACGCTTCGGCGCCGCCGAGACGCTGCACCAGCTTGTAGGCCATGTTGCCGGCGTTGAGATCAGGGAAAATCAGTACGCGCGCTTCGCCGGCCAGTTCGCTTTGCGGCGCTTTGCTTTTAGCCACCTTGGGAACAATAGCAGCATCAACCTGCAATTCGCCGTCCAGCTTAACCGGCGCACCGGGCATTGTTTTTTTCAGCAGCTCTTTAGCTTTTGCCGTAGCTTCGATCACCTTGTCGACCAGCGGACTGGAGGCCGATCCTTTGGTTGAATAGGAAAGCAGTGCGACGTTGGCCGGAATATTAAACTGCAGGGCCGTCCGCGCGCTTTGCACAGCAATCTGCGCCAGCTGATCCGCATCCGGATTTTCAACCAGACCGCAGTCGGAAAAAATGTAAGGTACATTGTTTACGCACATGAAAAACACGCTGGAAATAATGGCGCCTTTTTCGGCGGATTTAATGATTTGCAGCGCCGGACGCACCGTGTCGGCGGTGGAATGCGCCGCGCCGGAAACCAGCCCGTCGGCTTCGCCGTTCTGAACCATCATCATACCGAAATAATTGATGTGCCTGACGTCTTTGCGGGCCTGCTCAAGGGTAATTCCTTTGCTCTTGCGCAACTCACAGAAGGCGGCGGCGTAACCTTCAAGCTTATCGGACGTTTGCGGATTGATGACCGTTACACCATTGCCGACGCGCGCGGCGGTCTTTTCATCTCCCAGAACAATAACCTTTGCGATTCCCTCTTCGGTAATCATGTTAGCGGCGGCAGTTACGCGCTCATCGGCTCCTTCAGGAAGTATGATCGTACGCTGGTTTGCTTTGGCTTTATTAATAACCGTCTGAATAAATTCACTGCGACTCATTTTTTCGAAACCCTTTCCATTTGACAAAAAACCGTTCCTGACAACCAAAAAGCCCCCTAAGCTGTTGCTTAAGAGGCTTTTTTCATAAGGAATTCTCCCTCAGTCTTACTTTACGCTTTCGACCGGTTCAGAAGTTTCAACCCATTCAAGAATAACCATTTCGGATGCATCACTCATCCGCGGGCCGAGTTTGGTAATCCGTGTATATCCGCCGGCGCGACCGGTGAAGCCGGGCGCGATTTTTTCAAACAGCACTTTAACCTGTGCGGGCTGTTTGATCACGGCGAGCGCCTGACGGCGGGCCGCCAGCGTTCCTGCTTTGCCGAGTGTGACCATTTTTTCGGCCAGCGAACGGGTCGCCTTGGCTTTAGCAAGAGTGGTTTTAATGCGGCGCTCGGCAATCAGGCTGCACACCTGATTAGCCAGCATCGCATCGCGATGGGCACCGGTCCGGCCGAGTTTAACTGTTTTCTTAAGATGTCTCATGATGATCCTCGTTTTCTAAACTATTCAGCGTCTTTGACCGGCGGCTTAAGCAGATCAGCATCAAAGGTCATGCCGAGCGACAGACCCATATCCAGAATCTTCTGCTTGATCTCATTCAGCGATTTCTTACCGAAGTTACGGTACTTGAGCATTTCGGCTTCCGTCTTCTGCGCCAGTTCACCGACGGTGGTAATGTTGGCGTTGTTGAGGCAGTTGGCAGCGCGAACGCTCAGTTCAATTTCGTTAACACTGATATTGAGTTTGCGGCGCAAATCTTCTTTTTCGATATCAATTTGTTTTTCGCTGGCTTCGAACTCGATCAGATCTTTGTCGTAGCTGACGAAGATGTCGAGGTGATGACGCAGGATGGCGGCGGACATAGTCAGTGCATCATCAGGTGTCACGCGTCCGTCAGTCCAGATTTCGATGATAAGTTTGTCGTAGTCCGTGCGGCGTCCGACGCGGCAGTGTTCTACGTCGTATTTCACGCGGGAAACCGGGGAAAAGAGCGAGTCGATCGGGATCACACCGATTTCCTGATCTTCCTTCTTGTTGCCTTCCGCCGGGCAGTAGCCGCGGCCGACACGGGTTTCGATTTCAACTTCAAACTTGCCATTAGTGTCGAGCGTAGCGATGTGATGATCAGGGTTGATGATCTGAATGCTTTCGTTGCCCTGAATATCCGCCGCCGTAACCTCACCCGGTCCTTTGACACTGATCTTCAGGCGCTGGGGTTCGCGGGTATAGGATCTGAACAAAACTTTTTTCAGGTTAAGAACGATGTCGGTTACATCCTCGACGACGCCCGGCAGGTTGCAGAATTCGTGCGGAGCCCCGTGGATTTTAACCGACGATATCCCCGTGCCTTCCAAAGAGGAGAGCAGCACGCGGCGCATGGAGTTACCGATGGTGCGGCCGTAGCCGGCTTCAAACGGTTCAGCAATGAATTTGCCGTAAGTGGCGGTGGATGCGGTTTCGTCTTTGACGACCCGCTTAGGCATTTCGAAACGACCTAGTCTGATTGGCATTGTCTTTTCCTCCCAGAACCGGGCATTAATCGGTTCGTATGGTGTTGATGTATTTGTTCCGTCCGCTTAAACGCGCCGCTGTTTTCTCGGGCGGCAGCCGTTATGCGGAACCGGTGTGGTATCTTTAATAGCTGAAACACGAAGACCGGCCGCCTGAATCGCGCGCACCGCCGACTCGCGGCCTGCACCCGGTCCCTGCACCCGGACTTCAACTTCATTCATTCCGTGCCCGATGGCAGCACGGGCGGCTTCCTGCGCCACCGTGGTGGCGGCAAACGCGGTGCTCTTGCGGGAACCTTTGAACCCGCAACGACCGGCGCTGCTCCAGGAAATCACCTGCCCCCTCATGTCGGTAAGCGACACGATGCAGTTGTTGAAAGTGGTTTTGATGAAGGCAATGCCGTAAGGCACGTTTTTGGCGCCTTTTGCCCGGCGTTTCGGTTTGCCGTCATCTTCAGGAGCAGTCTCGATCTGCGCAAAAATATCTTTCTGCCGCGAGGGTTTTTTAGTTTCCGCGACATCGGCTTCCACCGCTTCGACGACTTCTTCTACAGGTTTGGTTTCTTCGGCCATGAATCGAATTCCTCAGTTAAAATTTATTTGCCTGCAGCCGGTGCTTTCGCAGCCGGTGCCGTTGTCGTCTTAGCCGCCGAACGGGCTTCTTTTCCGCGCACCGCACCAACAGTACGGCGGACACCTTTGCGGGTACGGGCGTTGGTCTTTGTGCGCTGACCGCGAACCGGCAGACCGCGGCGATGACGGGTGCCGCGGTAGCAGTTGATGGAAATCAGACGGCGGATGTTCTGTCCGATTTCCCGGCGCAGATCCCCTTCGATAGTATAACCTTCACGTACCACAGCCGTAAGCTTGGTGACATCTTCGTCGGTCAGGTCATCCGCCTTTTTGGCAGGATCCAGACCGGCTTTGGCGATCACTTCACGCGAAGTGGTCAGGCCGAGACCGTAAATATAAGTCAATGCGTACTCAAGACGCTTTTTGCCGGGAATATCAACACCAAGTATGCGAGGCATAATGAAACTGCTCCTTCTTTAACCCTGACGCTGTTTGTGCCGGGGGTTGCGTTTGTTGACCACATAAACGCGCCCTTTACGACGGACAATGATGTCGTCAGCGCTGATTTTCTTAACTGATGCCTTAACCTTCATAGTTCACCTAAATTATAATCCGCCCCGTACTCATACTGTAAGGTGACATTTCCACCTTCACAAAATCCCCACCTTCCAGGATTTTTTTATCCCAGTCCCGCACCGCAAAATAGGCTGTGAACCGGTGTCCATTACCTAATACGGCGCGAAAAGCGTGATTATCTATCACGGCCTCCAACTGAGCGTCCAGTAAAATAGTCTCACATCCGCTCATTTTTAAGAGCGGCCCATCATACCGACACGCATCCCCGGCACAAGCTCCAATTCCATAAAAAAATCATCCTGCCGGAATCACGGGAAAACCGGTGTCAAAATTCGACGCGCGGCGCGGCGGACGCTTCCGGTGCAGATTCAAACGGCGTGCGCCGTTCAAACTTAAACAGTCCGGCCCAGATCGATCCGGGGAAACGGCGGATCGAAGTATTATAGGCCTGAACCGTCTCGTTGTAGCGGCGGCGTTCCACCGCAATACGGTTTTCTGTTCCGGCCAGCTCGTCCTGCAGTGCCAGAAAGTTCTGATTCGCTTTGAGATCCGGATAGCGTTCCGCCACCAGCAGCAGGCGACTGAGCGCGCCCTGCATTTCACCGGCAATTTTTACTTTCTGATCCGGCGTGGCGGCCGCGCCCCACTGGCTGCGCAACTCGGTCACTTTGGTCAAAAGTTCTTTTTCGTGGGTGGCATAACCTTTAACCGTATTGACCAGATTCGGAATCAGATCAAAGCGGCGCTGCAAAACCGTTTCGACATTGGCCCACTGTGCGGTCACGCCTTCGTCCTGTGAAACAAACCGGTTGCGCGATCCGACGGCTGATCCGCCGATCATCACAACCACCAGCAAAATAACTCCCAGTACAATCCATGTTTTTTTCATTGTCTTCCTCCGTTTCTAAATCCGGTCAACCGCATCCACCACGGCTTCGATTGATTTCAGATATTCTTCGAAGAGTTGCCCGGCGTCCACTTTTTTTATTCTCAGCGTGCCGGTTTTCAGCGCTTGAATCTGCCGGAACCCATTGAGCTCAACCGGCACATGCCGGTTGAGTTTTTCCAAAGCCTGGAACTTTTCTGTCGGCACTGGATTTTCATACAGGCGCAGTGCGGCGCGGAAAAGCGTCAGCACGCCGGAAAAGGAACCGGTCAACAGCGCTGCCAGCCGCCGCGGACTGCCGCAGGCGGAAAGATAACTGCGGCGGAGTTGAATCAGCGCGGAACTCAGTTCACGCTCCACCTGCAAGCGCAGATTCGCCGTGTCGGGATGAATTTCCGCTATCACATCATCGCCGTACAGCACGCGGCGGGCATCGCGCATATCGAGCAATTCGACCGGAAACACATCGGCGGCATCCGCCAGCCGTTTACGTGTGAACAGCAGCGGCGGCGGGTTGCCCGCCCTTTCCCATACAGCCACCGGATGCGCCAGACTCCGCAGCGCGACAGGATGCAGATCGTTCAGCACAATCAGCAGATTATAATCCGATCCCTTTGCTGAGTAGTCGCCCGCTGCGGCAGAACCGTAAAGCACCACGGCTTGCAAATTCTCTCCGCAAACGGTTTTTAGTTTTTCGGTAAATTTTTCTGGGTTCATCTTTTTCATAAAACACTCCCTGCTTCACCATTAGCGCGAAGCTCCGCCGCCACCCGACATACCTCCGCCGAAACCGCCAAAGCCGCCGGAACTACTTCCGCCAAAGCCCCCTCCACCACGTCCGCCTCCACCGCCCATAAACAAAAGCAAAAGCCACGGATGACGAATCACAGCGATGATTATAATTACAAAAAAGATCAGCTGAATAAATCCACTATCCTTCCGGTTCTGCGGTTGCGAACTGCTGTAGCGTTCCTGATTCTGAATACCGGTCAGTTCGACGCCTCGGGCGGCAGCAATTCGTTGCGCGATGGCAACAGCACCGTTGGCTATCGCGGCTCCATACTGTCCATGATTCCAGTCAGGAACCACAACCGTGTCGAGAATTCGGCCTGCCGTGGCATCAGTTAGTATCCCCTCAAATCCATAGGCCACCTCGATCCGCAGACGATTACCACGCCCTTCCTGAGTTGCGCCGAGAAGAAGAATCCCGTTATCTTTTCTTTTCTGCCCGACTCCCCACTGGGCAAAAAGCCGGTTGGCAAAATCGTCGATCTGGCCGCCTTCAAGAGATTTCAGCGTAACGATTGCCACCTGCGCGCCGGTTTTCTGTTCCACCTCAGTCAGCAGTGTTTCCGTTGCAGCACGGTCAGCAGGTGACATTACATTGGCAAAATCACTGACATAGCCCGCCGGTTTAAGCGAATTCAGCAAGCGATCAGAATCCGCCCGGACCGGCAGGACTCCGGCCAACAAGATCAGAATCGGGACAAAAAATCTACGCATAGGACAACATCTTACCGGCTTTCCAGAGGTTTGGAAATATTTCATCCGGGTTTTGAAACCTTAGCGATGCGCGACCAAAAAATCTCTTCCCAATAGCACAGAGGAGATTACAACTCAGCTAAACCACCGTTTCAGATGATTCCTGTTTTGTCTGCGCAGAATTTTACCAAGTCTGTAAATTTACGCATTAGAGTTTGAGGGCGCTTTGAGGAAAAGCGGTCAGCCAGAACTGAATCCAAAACATCGATCTGTTGTCGTAGTCGATTTTATAGCCGACACCCAGTCCAATGCAGTTGAACTTGTGGTTGACTAGTATCTTTTGTTCCTCCCAATCGGCCGTAAGCGTGTCATAGCGGGCTAAAAATTCATAGGACCAGGCGGCGTTGGGGAAAAGTCTGATGGTGGTAGCTACAAGAGAACGGTCGCCCTTGACGTACCGGTACTCTAACCCGTATTCACTCTGATCGTCGGAGACATACCATAAGCGCGCGTTGAGCGGCGTGACTTCCTTAGTATACCAGTCGTATGCGATATCCGATTGGATATAGAAATTATCTGTAAGACTCATCTGCGCATCCGCCACAAGCGGGCCGAATATTGTATTCGTGGAACGGGCAATACGGTAAGTCGTATAGACATCGGCATCGAGAAAGTTTGCAATGCGTTTGAGTCCGCGCTTGGTCTGCAGAAAGTTACGTTCCCCAAAACGAATTTCGTTCTGCTTGTCGAGCGCATCAATATCGTCGAACTGATAGAGGTCTGCCGGACGCAGGTTAGGTGTAGCGCGATAGCTGTAGTCGGCGTAGGGCTCAGCCACATGCCGCAAACCGTCGCCGTAGAACCCGCTCTTGTCGGTAAGATGCTTATAGGTTTTAAAAGAGGTCAGCGTACCAAGTTCGTAGATATTGCGGAAACCGGCCGAACCGTCGGGGGTTTCGCTGTACCAGGTGCCGCGGTATCCGGCACGCGGAATAACATTAAGAAACTCCTGGTACTTGAGCGGCAGAAATATCCGGTCGTAAGTATCGAGACGTCCGGAACTATAATCATCCGGTATATTGGTAAGTCCCGGCATCTGCGCATTACGCAATCCAAGGAACGCGGCGCGGTTTTCGCTTTCAAAGTAGAACGGTGAATCGCCCAGTTTGGCGCGGTACTGATCGTAGCTTACTGCGGGCTGGCGTTCTACCGTGGTAAAGAAATCGTTCAGGCGGTGATCAACGCGTATACCGGCTCCGTAGTTTTCAGTGGCGCGCTGAACAACGACAAAGTTTTCCGGATTAGCCCCATGCTCAAACTCAGTTTCAAAAAAATCCTCAATGATGCCGGGATCGCTGAGCTGGTTGATCCGGGTCATAAAATAAGTCTGGTCGTTAAACCGCTCCTGATGCTCCAATTTCACCCGGTACCGGCTGGTGCCGGTTATGGCCTGTTCCGGCAGTGGATCATTTTTATCAACCGGATCGCTGTCGTTGATGGAATAAAGTTCTATTTTTCCGCGGCCGTTAACCGTGGTCCAGTCAAAATCCTGTCCCAAGCCAAGGCCGCGTCTGGAATACAGATCAAAATGCGAATTGGCCGTCAGCCATTTGGTCGGACGCAACTCGGCACGAAGCTTGGCAAATCCGCCGACACGGTCTCCCACTCCGAAATACCAGGTAAACATGCTGTACCCCAGATGCCGCTGCCAGACCGGTGTATAGAAAACCGGAACCGGCCCGATATAAAAAGTTACGTGCTTCGCTTTGATAAACGGATCGTCCGGCGCACCGCTGTTAAAGACACGCGCTTCCTTGGCCCGGGCATAAATAGCCGGCTTATCCCCTTCGCAAGTAGTCATCATGACATCGCGCATAAGGAATTCGTTGGTTGAAATGCGCTCGAAACTCCCGGCTGTGATATAGGCAGGCTCGAAATGCATTACTGATTTGCCGAAATCGCCTTCGTGGGTCTTATAATTATAAACCAGATTCTGACCCTCCCAGCTGGATTTCTCGCGGATCATCCGGATATTGCCGGTCGCGCTGATTTCGCCGGTTTCCGAATTCACCGTTACACGGTCTGCCTGCAGACTGGTTCCCTGCTGCTGCACCGTGACATTCCCCTCCGCGATCAGCAGATCACCCGAATATTCCATCCGGTCAGCGGTCACTTCAACAGCCTCGGCATCGCTGGCTATCCGCTCAGGAATCGGCTTGGATTCAACACGCACGACACCTCCAGTCGCCGCAGCCTTTTCGCCGCTGACAACGGTTGCGGCGGCGACTTCGCCGCCTGCTGCAGTACTCGGCGCTGCCCCACCACCTGTTACAACAATACGTGCAGCGGCTTCACTGTTTGGTGCAGCATTTGCCGCCGCTGCGGCAGCAACGGGTCCGCCGCCGCCGGACTCGCCCTCGGTGTCAACTGCTGCAAGAACAGGAGATTTCGTTCCGTCAGCCGGCACCGCACCGCGAGATAAGATCACGCGCAAGCGCTCGTCAGATTTGGCTGCGCAGCCGGTATCGCCGAATTTTTTCAGCACCTTGTTATAATAAATTGAGGCCGAATCAGTCTTTGGCGGACGGGGAACCCGCTCATAAAACCGGCCGACTTCATAATTATGTTTCGCATCCAGCCCGTGCAGTTCAGTACCGAACGCCTGCACTTCGGCAATATGCTGCGAATTGGTGTACAGCTCCGGAAACAATCCGGCAGAGAGCTGCGCCTGCTCGCGAATGTCCACGCTGTACGGTGTGGAATCAACCAGTTCCTTGAAACTGTCAATTTTTGAAGTAGCGGCTTTTTCGGCGAACGGGCTGTCCGGGTAGCGGTATTCCGTTGCAGCATAGGCAACAACTGCCAGTTCCTGATCATTGTTCTTCTGATACGCCTGCCCGATCATATACTGCATTTCAGGCGCACGCTTCCATTGCGGAGCGTTTTTAATGATGGATTCAAAATAGGGCACGGCCCGTTCGGGTGCGCGGTAGCCGCCGAACAGCCAGCGCATCCGTTTACGGTTCATCTCTTTTTCGGCAATAATAAACTGCTTGTCGAGAATGGCATCATAATCTTTGATGCCGGTGTAGTACTGCTGAATCAGTTCCTCATAGGCGGTAAACGCTTTTTTGTTTTTGCCCTTCTCAAAATACAGTTCCGCCGCGGTCTGCTTGGCTGCGGCCGCATGAACATTTTCCGGCCAGCGTTTTACGAAAATCTCATACTGTTTCCGCGCACTGGCAGTGCGGCCGCGCTCCTTGAGCGATCCGGCATAGTTCCAGTGTTCCTCAGGTGTTGCGGGTTTGTAGCTGAACGGATTGAGATAAAAATAGTTGCCGCTGCGGGTTTCCTGATACGGCTTGGACGTTGAACAGCCGGTCACGGTGAGTAACGTGAAGACACCCAGAAAGCCCGCGATAAAAGCGCCGTTTTGTTTTAATTTCATATTCTGCCAGAGAGTACGGAAGCCCTCCCGCCTTGGCAAGAGCGAAGCCGCAGTTTCCAAGGTCTCTTTTGACCCCCGGGGCGAAGGGGTCTACGGGTTTGCGATATCTGATTTGGTGATGATTAGTGTGGATTCACTCAAAAATTTCTCTACATTCTCCTCTCCTCTATCACTGAAAGGACAGTTTTATGGCCGGCGAATATGTGTACAATCTGCAAAATCTGACTAAACAGCACAATAAAAAGACCGTGCTGGACGATGTCACGCTGGCCTTTTTTTTCGGCGCAAAAATCGGTGTGATCGGCGGCAACGGCTCCGGCAAATCGTCGCTGTTGCGCATAATGGCGGGCGTGGACAAAGATTTTATGGGTCAGGTGATGATCGCCAAGCGGGCCCGCATCGGCTACCTCGCACAGGAACCGCAGCTCGACAACGCCAAAACGGTGATGGGCAACGTCATGGAAGGTGTTGCGGAATCGCAGGCGATCCTCGACCGCTACAACGAAGTCTGCGACCTGCTGGGAACTGATATCTCCGGTGAGGAAAGCAATAAGCTCAACGACGAGCTGGGCGAACTGCAAGACAAAATTGACGCGCAGGATCTCTGGAGCCTCGAAAGCCAGGTCGAAATGGCGATGGACTCGCTCCGTCTGCCGCCCGGCGACAGCTCTGTCGAAAAACTGTCCGGCGGTGAAAAGCGCCGCGTCGCTCTCTGCCGTCTGCTGATTTCCAATCCCGACGTACTGCTGCTTGACGAACCGACCAACCACCTCGACGCCGAGTCTGTCGCGTGGCTTGAAGAATATCTGAAGCGCTACACCGGTACGCTGGTCGTCATCACCCACGACCGCTACTTCCTTAACAACGTCACCGAATGGATTCTGGAACTCGATGCCGGCCGCGCCTTCCCCTACAAAGGCAACTACGAGGCCTGGCTCTCTCAGAAGCAGGATATGCTCGCCACACAGAACAAGCAGGCCGCTTCGCGGAGCAAGCTGCTCGAACGCGAACTCGAATGGATCCGCACCAATCCGTCAGGCCGCCGCGCCAAGAGCCGCGCCCGTATCCAGAACTACGAAAAACTCGCCCAGCAGGAAATCGACACCCGCGAAGACAATGTCGAAATTCAGATTCCTTCCGGCGAGCGGCTCGGCAACCTCGTCGTGCGCGCCGAAAAACTAACCAAAAACTACAGTGAACGCGTCATCATGGAAAACGTTGAATTCGATCTGCCGCCCGGCGGTATCATCGGCGTCATCGGCGCAAACGGCGCCGGCAAAACCACCCTCTTCCGCATGATCACCGGGCAGGAGCAGCCGACCGATGGAAAACTGTCCGTCGGTCCGACCGTAAAAATTTCCTATGTTGACCAGTCACGCGACGCGCTCAATCCCGACAATACCGTTTACGAAGAAATCTGCCGCGGCAACGAGTGGCTCGACCTCGGCGGCAAGCGGATGAACGGCCGCGCCTACTGCGGAAAATTCAACTTCAAAGGCCCGGAACAGCAGAAAAAAGTCGGTGTGCTTTCAGGCGGTGAGCGCAACCGTCTGCACCTCGCCAAACTGCTCCAGCGCGCCGGCAACCTCCTGCTGCTCGACGAACCGACCAACGACCTCGACGTCACCACGCTGCGCGCGCTCGAAGAAGCACTGATCAGCTTCGGCGGCTGTGCGGTTGTCGTAAGCCATGACCGCTGGTTCCTCGACCGCATAGCCACGCACATTCTGGCGTTTGAAGGCGACAGCAAGGTTACCTGGTTCGAAGGCAACTACGAAGCCTACCACGAACAGCGCCGCCGCCTGCTCGGTGACGAAGCCGACAAACCGCACCGGATCAAGTTTCATCCGGTCAGCCATAAGTAAGATTTTTTTTGCCCGGATGAAGCGTGATCTCTGAAAGTGAGGTTCTCGCCTTCAAACGCGAGCGGAGTCGAGCCGGAAAAGTAAAAGCGCCCCGGTTATCCCGGGGCGCCTTTTTAACAGACATTCGGTCTGTTATTTCGTGCATTTGCAGGTTTCGCACTTGCAGCAGTCACAAGGCGCACATTTACATGCTTCGCACTTGCAGCAACTCTTGCATTTTTCCTGCGCCTGCAAGGTCATCGCGGTTCCCATCAGGGTCGCGGCAACCAGTATGGTCATAAGAATTGTTTTCATGATTTTTCTCCATTTCAAATTCTAAGTTTAATAACAAAAATTAAATGCAGGAATAAATCGGAGGTCGCAGAAGCGGCGAATCCGTCCGCCCGGCATATAACAGATCGAAGACGGCAATCCGTCCGGCAATAAATAGCGGCAAATGCAAAGTTGTTTCAGCAGACAGTGCAGAAAGAGATGGCGCAATCTGCAGACAACCGCAACACGGCGTATTTTTCTGATTACAGCCGTCACATTTACAGGCCGCGTTTTCGCTGTGCATCTTCTCCGGTGAACAGCAGCAGTACGATACTGCAGAAACCGCACGCTCATGAACATCGTACGGCTTCGCTGTCACAAACGGCAGCACGGCCAACAAAGCCGGGACGAGAACCACTGAACACCACTTCTTCATTTCAAAACCACAATACTGGGTAGATTCGGCCAAATATTTCTTCTTGAGTCAGTGATGAGCCGTCAGCAGGAGCAGACTGATCAGAACCCGTTTCATTTTACAGGCGTTTTTTCAAGTTCCACGCCTTCAGCTTTCATCTTCTCGATGTATTTTTCCGGATCAGCTTTGACCGCTTTGACACACCCGCCGCAACAGACATAGATGCGGTAGCCGTTTGCATCCACAAACAGCTTCTGATTTACTGCATTTCCTTCCATAACCGGACAGGTTGTTTGCGGTTTGCCTTCCGCATAGACCATCGCTGCCGCAACCAGCGCCAGCGCCATCAGGATACTCTTCTTCATGATTCCTCCTTTTCAGTATTGTTTTTTCATCACGCGCAGCAGTTCGTCCATCTTTTCGTCCGCCTCTTTCTGGGAACCGGACGTGAAAGATTCATTGACGCAATGATGCATATGTTTCTTGAGAATCTGCATTTCAACTGAGCGCAGAGCGGATCGGACAGCTTGAATCTGGGTGACAATATCGATGCAGTATTTCTTCTCCTCGACCATCTTCCGGACGCCTTTCACCTGTCCGGCAATGCGCGCGAGACGATTGAGTGTTTCCTCGTGCGTAGTGACCTTTTCCGTCTTTTTCATACCTTCTTGATATACCCCCAACCGGTATACGTCAACAAAAGAAATCGGAATAGTCAGGGTTTTGCAAACAGCTCGACGAACCGCATAAAGCGCAGTAAAAGGAACGCATGAAAAAAGAAATCATCCGCACGTCAAACGCTCCCGATCCGGTCGGCCCCTATTCCCAGGCTGTCAAGGCTGGCGGCACACTTTACTGCTCCGGTCAGATTCCGTTAAATCCTTCCACGGGCACGATTCCTGACGGCATCGAAGCACAGACGCGGCAGGTGCTGGAAAACCTGAAAGCCGTCCTGAAAGCCGGCGGTGCGGATTTTGGAAGCGTCGTAAAAACCACCGTCTTCCTGAAAGACATGAACGACTTCCCCGCCATGAACGCTGTCTATGCCGAAGCATTCACCGTAACGGCACCCGCCCGTTCGACCGTGCAGATTGCCCGGCTCCCGAAAGACGTCCTGGTCGAAATTGACGCCATTGCCGCACTTTAGAGCGGATCAGGAAAACTTTGTCCGCCGCGTTTTTATATCCAACGACTGGAAACTAAGCGCCGAGATCGCGGGCCATCAGACCGGCAATCCGGGAGGCAAAAGCGGACGGATCATCCACCTTCGAGCCTTCGGCAACATGCGCGAGGTCGCGCAACAGCTCGACGCTTTCGCCCAGCTTCGGATTTTCTTTGTCCGCCTCGTACATGGACTGCACCGCCGCCACCACTGGATGCGACGGATTCAGCTCCAGCACACGCTCCATTTCCGGAACCGGCTGACCCATACGGCGCATCATCGCCTCGATGTGCGGACTCATGCTGTATTCGTCGCCGACGAGACAGGCCGGACTTTCCTTCAGGCGGGTGGAAAGCCGCACTTCGCTGACACCTTTGAGCTTTTCTTTAATGAAGCCGATGAACCCTTCGAACTTTTTCTTTTCGTCTTTCAGTTTTTCGCTGTCGCCCAGGTCGCCTTTGTTGGCGGCCTTGAACTTTTTGCCTTTGTATTCGCCGAGCTGAGGCAGAACAAACTCATCAATCGGATCAAGCATGAACAGCACTTCTTTGCCGTCCGCCTTGAATCCTTCCAGAAACGGCGACTTTTCGGCAACGGCACGGTGTTCGGCGGCCAGGTAGATAATCTCGTTCTGCCCTTCTTTCAGGCTTTCGACATAGTCGGCCAGCGAGCGGACTTTACCCGCTTCCGCGGCGGACGATTCAAACAGCAGCAGATCGGCAATCTTCTCGCGGTTTTCGAAATCGGTCTGCAACCCTTCCTTCAGCATCGGCCCGAGTTCCCTGTAGAACGCCAGATATTTGTCATAGCTCTGAAGCTTCATATCGCCGAGCGTCTTTAGAATCCGTCCGGTCAGGTTCCGGCGGATTTTATCGAGCTGCGGATTCTCCTGCAGAATTTCACGCGAGACGTTCAGCGGCAGATCGGCGGCATCCACCACGCCTTTGACGAAGCGCAGGTAGGCCGGCAGCAGATTTTCAAACTCGTTGCTGATGAATACGCGCTGAACATAAAGATTCAGGTGCGCTTTAGGTTCATTGCTCATCATCATGTCGAACGGCTTCTTCTCCGGAATAAAGAGCAGCGCCTTAAACTCAATCGCCCCTTCCGCATTGTAGTGAATCACTTCCGCCGGATCGTTGAAGTCGTGCGAAATGTGTTTGTAAAACTCGTTGTACTCTTCGGCGGTGATATCGCTCTTGCCGCGCAGCCAGATCGCCTTGCGGGTGTTGAGCGTCTCTTCGCCCATGACAACCGGATGCTCGACAAAATCAGAGAATTTTTTAACCAGCGAACGGAGCCGGTATTCCTCAAGATACTCCGCCGCATCCTCCTTCAGGTGCAGCGTCACCGAGGTGCCGCGGGTCTCGCGGGTTCCCTCTGAAACCGTGAACGAGCCGGTGCCTTCGGAAACCCAGCGGACCGCCGGTGCACCGTGCATGCGCGATTCAACCGTCACCTTATCCGCCACCATGAACGAGGAATAGAACCCGACGCCGAACCGGCCGATCAGCTCCGGGTTGTCCTTCGCGCCGGACTCCTGAAGCTTCGCCAGAAACGCCTTCGTGCCGGAATGGGCAATCGTGCCGAGATTGCGGACAATCACCTCCTCGTTCATGCCGATACCGTTATCGGACACCGTCAGCGTTTTCGCCTCTTTGTCCGCGGCCAGCGTGATCTTCCAGTCGTTATCGCCGTCGAGCAGCGCGGCATCGGTCAGCGCCTCGAAACGGATCTTATCAATCGCGTCGCAGGCGTTGCTGATCAGCTCGCGCAGAAACACCTCGCGGTGCGAGTAAAGCGAATGGGTGATCAGGTGCAGCAGTTGTGACAGCTCGGTTTTAAACTCCATCGTTTTTTCAGACATCGGAAACTCCTCCTGTTAAAAATTCTGCCGCAGAGAATAAAAATTCTGCGCGCCGGGAAAAGAAAAATTTTACGTCCCAAGCCGGTCGGCTTCCTCCAGCCAGCGGGCTTCGAGTGTGTTCAGTCTTTTGGTGACCTCGGCGAGCCGGATGTTAAGCGCGCTGTAGTCGAGATCGGGGTTTCCGCCGGCAAGCTGATCGTACAAAGCGCGCTGTTCGCCGTGCAGCTTTTCCATCTCCGCCTCCATCTTCTTCAGCCCCTTCTGCGCTTCACGCTCTTGCGCGCGCTGGGCGCGTGCGGCTTTAGGCGTCAGGCTTTGGGCTTTAGTATCTTCTGTTTTTGAAGGCTCCTGCTTTCCAATTTCAGGTCTAAAATTTCCGGTTTCAGGTTTCGCTGTCTTCTCCAGATAGTAGTCGTATCCGCCCGGATAGCCGGTAACGGAACCGTCGGCGACCGAAATGATGCGGTCCGCCGCGCCGCGCACGAAAGCGACGTCATGGCTGACGAAACAGACGGTGCCCTTGTATTCGCGGATCGCCTTTTCGAGCGCTTCGCGTCCGTGGATGTCGAGGTTGGTGGTCGGCTCGTCGAGCAGCAGGAAGTTCGGCGGATTGATAAAAATGCGCGCAAAGGCGAGGCGGATTTTTTCGCCGCCGCTCAGCACATTAGAAGGTTTATTCACCGCGTCGCCGCCGAAACCGAATGAACCGAGCAGTCCGCGCACATCGCGCTCCGGCACGGAGGGGTTGGCGTTGCGGACAATCGTCAGCAGCGACTGATCGGGCGGCATGGTTTCGGCGAAGTCCTGCGACTGGTAGCCCAGCACCACTTTATGTCCGGTCTGCCGCGTTCCCGACTGCGGCGTCAGTACACCGGCCAGCAGGCGCAGCAGCGTGGTTTTACCCATCCCGTTAAACCCGACCAGCCCGATTTTCTGTCCGTGGCCGATCTCCAGATTCACGTCGCGCAGAATCCAGCGCCGGCCGTCGTAGGAAAAATTCAGGTCTTTGACCGACATAATATGCGCGCCGCAGTGCGGCGGCGGCGGAATCCGGAGTTTTGAAAAATTGGGCGGCGCGGCGGGCGCTTTTACCGCTTCGATTTTTTCGAGCATTTTGATGCGGCTCTGCACCTGCGCCGCTTTGGTCGCCTGCGCACGGAAGCGGTTGATGAAACTTTCGAGATGCTCTTTCTGCTCCACGTAGTTGCGGTAAGCCGCTTCCTGCTGCATGTGGCGCTGTTCACGCTCCCGGATGTAATAGCTGTAGCCGCCGGAATATTTGGTCACCGCCCCGCCGCGGATTTCGAGCGTCCGGTCGGTGAGCGTTTCGAGCAGATAGCGGTCATGCGAAATCAACAGCATCGTACCTTCGAATCCGCGCAGAAAGCGCTGAAGCCATTCGACGGCGGGCAGGTCGAGATAGTTGGACGGTTCGTCGAGCAGCAGAATATCGGGCCGCGCAATCAGCGTACGCACCAGCTCGGCGCGCATCTGCCAGCCGCCGCTGAACGAGCGGAACGGATTGGCGAACTCGCTTTCCTTAAACCCGAGCCCGCTCAGCGCGGCTTCGGCGCGCGCCTTCAGATCGTAGCCGCCCAGATGCTCAAACTCGTGCTGCAAGTCGCCGAGCCGGTGAAGCAGGCGCGCCTGATCTTCGCCGGACGCCGTTTGCAGGTCGTGCTCAATCTGATGAATCTCCGCCACCATCGGCTTGAGTTCGGCAATGGCGTTGCAGGAATAATCCAGCAGCGAGCCGTCCTGCGCGTGGGCGTGAAGCTGCTGGTGCAAATGGCCGATGCGCACGTTTTTCGGCAGCGTAATATCGCCGCTGTCCGCCGACTGCTCGCCGGTCAGCAGACCGAAAATCGTACTTTTGCCGGCGCCGTTCGGGCCGACCACACCGGCGTGCTCGCCCGCGTTAATGCGGAACGACACCTTGTCCAGCACCTCCTGCGTGCCGAACCGTTTACTGACTTGGATAAAATCTATCATGAAGCCGGGGAATGTAGCGGTTCCTCCAATGTTTGGAAACCTAAACCGCCAATGGACGCAAATGAACGCGAATAGTGCAGCGGGAAAAAAGACAAGGCAGGCAGGGATGCCTGCGGTACGTACCGCCGCCATCTTGGCGGCCTTGCAACCGCATCAGGTGGAACGCGCCGTCCCGGCGCGTTGCAAATGGAGGGCGGCGCTCCGTCGCCGCCAAAACGGTTTCGACGGAGCGAAACCCTCCAGCAGGGGAAACGCGCCGTCCCGGCGCGTTTGATGCCGCCCGGCGGTCGGCATCCGCCTTACAGGAAAAATCTTTCCAAGGTTCGGAAGCCTGCTACACTGCGTCCCGTTCCGGCGGCCATGTCGACTCGGCTATCACCAAAAGTAAAACAAGGAGTGCTAGAGTTTGTGTCCCAAGTCGGCTCATGTTTAACGTTCGGAGTAGGCATATATGAACAAACTAACAGCAACTCTGACTCTGATGTTTCTGGTCTCATCATGTGGGAATGTGAAAGACAGGCAGACCCAAGAGGACGGGATCTTCACTCAGGGAGAGATTTGCATTCATCTTCCTGTTCACCAAGCCACCGATGAGCAAGGTCGTGTGGTCATGAAAGTGTTAAACGATGGTGGTTCGCGGATATTTGATGTTATAGATGCAACTAGCAAAGAGTTCAGTATTTTTGTCGACCACAGCATTGTTCCAAATGGCGAATTTTCCATGACAGGCTTTCGTCCTAACGTTGCATACATCAATGGAAATGCAGCGACTGGCATCAAGGTTTTGGATCAAGAAAAATTCAGAGAAGCAATACTGGACAAACTAAAATAAAATCCGAACCGCCGCTTTCACTCTACCCAAAAAACTTCAGCACCTCGTCGCGGATGGCGGCGTGGTTTTCGGGAATGAACTGGAGTGCATGAATACCGGCGGCGCGGGCGGCTTCGACGTTGCGGGCGAGGTCGTCAATGAACAGACATTGCTCCCCTTTGGCGCCGAGATCATCCAGCATGTGGCGATAGATTTCGACGTTCGGCTTGCGGACACCGACCTGATAGGAAAGAAAGAGTCCGGTTGCGCCGTTGAAAAATCCGGGCCAGTTGCGCTCAATGGCTTCGATATGGTGCTCGGCGATGTTGCTGAGCGTATAGACCGGCAGGCCGTGCGCAATGGCTTCGCGGAACATTCCGTAGCCGGTTTCGTTGACGGTAAACATTTTCCGCCAGATGCCGATCAGATCATCAACCTTCCAGCAAAGCCCTTTGGCTTCGTTCAGATAGTCCACAAACGCCTGGTCGCTGATGACGCCCTCTTCGACGGCGTGATGCATTTCGAGGTCGCGGGCGGTCGGCTGCTCGACCGGCGTGCCGGAGTCGGCGGCGATCTGCCGGAGCAGTACCTGAAAGTCGAAATTCACCAGCACGTTGCCGATGTCGAAGATGAAATATTTTTTATTCATAGAAGCCGGAGAATGTAACGGCATCCGGCAGCTCCGGCAATCCGCAATGTGTTTATGAGGTGGAACGTGCCGTCCCGGCACGTTAAAGTAAGCGTGCGCGGCCTGTCCCGCCTTAGCAGAGCGGCGGCGGAAGCGCCCGCACCACCACCAAACTACGGTACGGCCACAAAGTCCGCCGGGCGGGACAGGCAGAAGGTAATCAGACCGGGAATGGCGGCGGCATCCATGCCGCGCCAGAAGATGAGCCAATCGCCCGCCGTGTGCCGTCCGTCGGCCTGCCGGTCGTACCACTGGTTGATCGGATTGCCTTTGCGCGACCGCCAGAAAAACGCCGGATGGTTTTTGCAGACTTCATCCCAAAGTTCCTGCGCCAGCCCTTCACCGCGCGCTTCAGAACCGACGGCGAATTTAGAAAGGTAGAGTCCTTCAGGATGATCTTCCAGCAACGCAGCGCCGCGGTAGTTTTCCTCAAAATAAAGCTGTGTGACCTTCGCCAGAACGTCCGCCTTCGGTTTTTTGCCGAAACTTTCTTCCAGCAGCGCCAGCAGCCGGTCTGAATCCGGTGCCCGGCCGGAAAGAATGGTTGAGCCGCGCCGGAATACCGTCCCTGCGCCTTTAACCGTAAAAATTTCTTCCAGCAGGTTGATCGGCGAGGTAACGGAAATATGAGTGCCGGGCCGCGCGGTGAGCAGCGCGGCGGCAGCTTCCACCAGCGCCCGGTCTTCGGGCTGAAGCTCAACCGATGGTTTCTGGACGTAATAGTATTCCGCGCTCAGTCCGCCGCCGGCGCGGATAAAATGAACCCGTCGGCCAATGGCCGGAACTTTCTGCAGCAGGCTTTCCAGACACTGGAATTTTTCTTCGACGAAAACCGGGATGCCGGCTTTCCGCCGCCCAAGCTTCGGAAAGACGGTGCGCTCGAAAAGCGGATTGTCTTTCAGGAGATTCCATTCGGTTTCAGCGTCGGCACCGCAAAGCACAACGGCCGGTTTCAGCCCGAGCTGGAGAAGAAACCGCAGATCAAAGGCGAGCGCTTCGGCGCCCTGTTCAAGGCTTTCGAGATCCGGCACCAGCAGGGCAAAGCAGTCGGTGCCCGCCGACTGGAATTTGTTGAGGTAAAACTCGTATTCCTCGCGCCGTCCGATGCTGTCGAGAAACAGCCGTATGGTTTTGTTCAGTAACATGCGCAGAAGGAAACATCATTCGCCGGAAAAGTACACCAAAAATACCAGCCGAAGCTTGGCGGCCGGACGGGTTGCGGCTAGGATGCGTCCGGTCAGTGAATCGTCAGTCCGCCATGATCGTTAAAACGCCAGCTATTCCACTCTACTGGACAGAGGTCTCGAACACCTCGCGCATCGTCACCTGGCTGACCGCGCATTACGGAAAGCTCTCCACGACGATCAAAGGCGACCAGCGCAAAAACAGTCTTTTCCGCGGACAGTACGACCTTTTTTCAACCAGCGAACTGCTTTTCTATGACCGCACCGAGCGCGGCACCCATATCGCCAAAGAGTGTTCCATGCTTCACGCCCGTACCGTCTTCCGCACCGACTGGCGCGCCTGCGCCGCCGCCGGTTATATTTCCGCGCTCTTCGCCAAAACCACGCCACGTCACGGTCACGAACCGGGCCGCTTTGAGTTTTTCGAAGAGATGCTTACTTGCGCTGAATCGTACGGACACCAGCCCGCTTTTCTCGTCTGGTTTGATCTGAAATTTGCCGAATTCCAGGGGCAGCTGGTACAGCTGAACGATACGACCCGCGAGGTGTACCGCTTTTCGGCCGAGCACGGCGGCGTCATTGATCCGGGCTATGCACGGGAACACCGGATTCCCGCTTCGCCGCTCGCGCCCGAAGCCGTCGCGCTGCTCAAAGCGTGGCAGCAGGCGGAAACCCCTGCAGCGGTGCTGACCGCCCGCGTCAATCCGGCGCACTTCGCACAGATTGAGCGCGTGATGGAGAAATTCGTCACCTGGCAGTTCGACCTGCCGCCGCACGTCCGCAAAACCGCAGTCGAGACGCTCCGCACAGTTTAATTTTCACCCGTGGAGAGATTCTCTATACCACAAAACAGCGGTGAAAAATAAATCATGCAACTGCTTCCTCGAAGCTGTTCGGCAACACAGGCTCTGCACACTTGCCTGCATACCGCATTCGGCCGATCAACGACCGGACAATCTTTTCGCTTTCAAGATATAAGTAGCGTAACGCATCATGAAAGAATTTGGATAATCAGGATGAGGCGGCAGTGCAGCTACAACATCATAATTATTCAAGATCGCCTGAATGGAAGGATCACTCTGCTCAATAATTGATGCCCCAAGAATAACGTAATCGAATTTTTGCTCTTTATAGGGCTGGCTCAGAAATGCGGGCTTTTTTTCATGGCTCCATTGTCCATTTATCCACCGGCAATTTTCATTCCCGGAATGCCCCCCCTCAGGAGAATCCGTTGCGGGCGGAATATAGGGGTAGGGATAGTGATACATTATCGTACTGCCGCTTTTAAATACCTTCTCGATCTGGTGATATTTCTGGCGGTCAGCATCATCAATCAAACTAACGTGTGTCTGCATCCATGCCGGTATCAGCAGTATGGTTGCCTGCAACAAAACGGTTGTGTTCCGGAACTTAAGCGGAGCGTATTTATCACCCAATTGATTCATGATTAATTTAATGCCCCGGAATCCGCAAATAACCAGACCGGCCATGGCGATAACCGCATGCAAATTCCCGCTACCTAACTTCGGCTGTGCAATGCTGGCGACAACCAGCCCTGCCGCCGTCATGGTATATTCCGGGGTGATTATTTCTTTCCAGGCACCGGCAAACGTTTTGTGCGAAAAAACCGGCCAGAGGCTGAGCAAAAACAGGATTCCGAACTGTCCTAAAAAATGAAGGCCCCACACTTCACTTAACAACCGGTCAAATATCCACCCCGGTCCTTGATTTTCTTTCACGACTACATCGTAGAAAGCTCCGCCCGAACTAAGTTGAAGATAAGCCAACCCGCCGCCACACACGATCAGCGCCGTGACCATATAGAACAGACTTTTTTTAGGGGACTTGATCAGTATATAGGCGGCACCGGCGGCGACGTAGGCTAATCCTGTCTGTTTCGTCAACGCTCCAAGCGATAGCAACAGTGCGGCCAGCATTGCCGACCTTGCCGCGCTCCCTTTCAGACAATAAAACCCCGCCAAAGTGAATGCAAAATGAAGCGCGTTGATATTGATATCAATCAGCCAGCAACTGGTGAAAAAGTTTATTAGCGACAGCATAACCAAACCGAATATCGTCAGAAAGGAATCCCGCGACGTTCCGACCCACAAAAACCGTGCCATGTAATAAAAAACCACCAAAGACGAACAGAGTGAAACAAATTTCGGCAAAAAAACCCCCGGTCCGAATATTTTCCAAAACCAGCTGCAAAGTACCCAATAAAGCGGGGTATAGGTTATCGGGCAGAATTCAAATGTAAACGGCACATAGAGCGGCTTACCCTCGTAAATTCTATTGATTTGCGCCATATGTTCGTAAGCGCTTCTATCGAGTGTAAAACCGCAACCCATATTATTGACGACCAAATATGCGGCAGGAATCTGAAGGCAAATGAACAGCAAAACAAACAGTTTTGAATAAAATCCCATCTGTTGCCATGCATCTTTTATGAACCGTAACATAATCGCCCTCCCGAACTGTACTGATGAGAAACGTCACTCCATCGGACCACAAACCCTGAGCAGACCGCACCACAAGCAGTGCCGCGTTTGAGACTCAATCCGTCCATCTACCGGAAACAAATAGAAACGAATGACCCTTGATGTTCTTCTGGCGGACGGCAGCATCACGCCCCCGTCACCACATCACAAATATACTGAACGTCGGCCGGTTTCAGCGCCTGATTGTTAGGAAGGAAAAATCCGTTTTCATAGAGCGCATCTGCAACCGGTGCGCGGAATTCCCCGTATTTCTCAAACCAAAACGGATGTCTCCCCAGGTTACCCGCCGTAAAAATACGCGTGTCTATTTTTGCTTTTTCCATGCGGCGCACAATTTGTTTACGGTGAGCAGTAGAGTCGGCCATGGCGCAAAAAGAAATACTGCTGATCGTATCGCCGGGCAGTCCCGGTGCAAACCCGATTTTACCTTGCAACCGTTTCTGGTAAGCGAGGTGATTGCGCACCCGGCGGTTAATAGTATCATTCAGCCGGTGCAATTGAATCATTCCAAGCCGGGCGTTCAAATCGGTAGACCGCAGGTTATAGCCGGGATGCACGAAAGTGAACGGGTTATGAAAATCATCCACCTTATATTTACGTATCAGGCGATTTTGCTCTTTTTTCGGCAGATCTTTGCACCAGCCATGACTGCGCATCATCAGCAGTTTCCAATACAGCTCTTCATCATTGGTGCAAACCACTCCACCTTCGATGGTGGACATATGATGCCCGTAGTAGAATGAAAATGAGGACATATTGCCAACCGTACCCACTTTTCGGCCCTTATGCAACGCACCGTGGCTGGCGCAACAATCCTCGAGAAGTGTAAATTCATATTTTTTCTGCAGAGCAAGAATCGCCGTCAGGTCGTTCGGAACCCCCAAAGTATGCACCACAATCACGGTCTGCGGGCGTTGCTTGCGCAATATTTTTTCCAGACAATTCAAATCCGACCCATAGGTTTGCAACTGGCTTTCGCACATGACGGGTTTGAATCCCAGCTGGATGGCGGGAGTAATGGTTGTCACCCACCCCGTAGCGGGTACCGCAACTTTCCGATTACCTGCGCGTCCGGCAGCATCAAGGGCGGCATACATCAAAAGGTTTGCAGACGACCCGGAGTTGCACATGACCGAGTACTTAACCCCCTGCCATTTTGACCAAGCCTCTTCAAAAAGTCGCGTTTCATCCGCCATAGTCAGCCGGGGATATGTGCGCAACCAAGCAATCAGTTCCTGAATATCAGTTTTCGTTACCGTATTAACCGCCAAATCCAGCGGGTTGCTGTAAAAAGGATGCACTTCCATCAAAAACTCCTATATATTAACGAATTTACTCTTCAGGCACAGGGTGCAAGCCCGCTCTTGATTTGAATTGTGCGGACTATACGGAATTAGTTTGCCCATTATCAACAAATATGGAATTTTTTTTAACTCGGTGGCATTGCGACCACTTAAGAAAAATCAGTGTGAGATATTTAGTGACCGTTTGTGAATCAAAAAGAGACCAAGAAGACGACAGAACCCTGTTGCGAAACTTTCTTGAACAGAAAGCGTGCTGGGTGCGTCGTGAGACCCTGCATATACACCAGATTGCGCCCGCCACGCGAATTGCCTCATCCCTTTCACCGGTGGAAATATTCACCGTTCTCTATTATGGCCACCTATTGCACTTTGATCCAGCAATCCCGTATTCCGCAGACCGGGACCGCCTGATCATCAGCAAGGGACACGGCTCGGTGTCCTTATACCCCATTCTGGCCGATGTCGGCTATTTTGATAAGCAGGAATTAAAACGGGCGGGCACAGTGGAATCCTTTTTGGGCGGCATTCCGGATCCGATGGTGCCGGGATTTGAGACGGTCAACGGTTCGCTGGGGCATGGCTTGGGAGTGGGATGTGGTATGGCGGTGGCGCTGCGGCACACCAAAAATCCGGCCAGCGTTTTGGTTCTTATGGGAGATGGGGAGCTTTATGAAGGATCGGTTTGGGAGGCTCTGTTGCTGGCTCCTGAACATAAATTGGACAATTTGCTGCTGATTGTGGATTACAATAAAATCGCGATGCTGGATTACTGTGCAAAAATTATCCGATTGGAACCGCTGGGGAACAAATTCAAATCGTTCGGGTGGGACTGCGAAGAAGTTGACGGGCATGATGTGGAAGCCTTGCACACCGTTATGCAAAAATTGATTAAACGGAGGAACGGTCAACCTAAGGTCTTGATTGCTCATACAGTGAAAGGCAAAGGGGTGCCGTTACTGGAGAAAGACTCTCTCTGCCACCTCCGAACGATGTCCGGCGCAGAAGTTCAGGCGGCGGTGGAGGCACTGGCATGACACTCCCCTCACTTAAAACCATGCGTGATGCGATCATCTCGTCGGTGGCCGCTAAAATGCTTAAAGATTCGTCCATCTACTTTTTGACCGCAGATCTGGGAGCTCCCAGCCTAGATCAGTTGCGGCATGATTTTCCGGACCGATTCATGAACGTGGGGATCGCCGAACAGAATTTAATCAATGTGGGCACCGGCTTGGCACTGGAGGGGTGTCGCGTGTTTGTTCTGGGTATTGCTCCGTTTGTCAGCATGCGGTGTTTTGAACAAATCCGCAACAATCTGGCGCTTCTTTCCCAGCTTCGCCCGGTGAATATTACGATGCTGTCCGTCGGAGCCGGATTCAGCTACGAAGTATCCGGCCCCACGCATCACGCCTTAGAGGACTTGGCTTTGATGAGAACGTTGCCAAATTTAGAGCTTTTTTCTCCCTCCGATTGGGTCATGGCAGGGGCCTTTGTCCCCTACTCATTATCGCAGCCCACTCCGAAATATTGCCGCCTGGACGGGAAGCCGCTGCCCAGAATTTACCCTGACAGCCATGCCTTCGATTTTCATAAAGGTTTTGAAGTATTGCAAACCGGCGATCGTGTAGGACTGATCAGCACTGGCAGCTTAACGCACGGCGTGCTGGAGTTATGCCAAAATACGCCGGGCTGGCGTGACCGGGTGGGCTTGATTGACCTTTTCATGTTCCAGCCCATGGATGAAACGGCGTTGCAGAACCAACTGCTCAACTATTCACACATTATCACAATCGAAGAAGGTTTTACGGGAAAAGGCGGGCTGGACGGGCTGGTGAACCGACTGGTGGTTCAAAGCCGTCAAAAGATCACTGTGGATGCCTTTGGGGTACCGGCCCGATACCTGTTTGAAGCAGGCAGCCGAGCCTATTTGCGGCAGGCGTGCGGTTTCGGCCCTGATGATATCCGCCGGACCGTTGAACAGTATCTTCGGTAGCAATTCCTGAGATTTTATGGACGTTGTCATTATAAAACCGGGCGATCAGCGTCGAATCTACGGCGATCTTTCCGGCTTTGATTTAACTGCGATCGAGCCGCCGTTGTGGTCGGCTCTTCTGGCCGGCTATCTGCGCCAGCAGGGCAATGAAGTTTGTCTGCTGGATGCGGAAGTCGAAGGCTGGAGCCCTGAGCAAGCCGCCGAACAAGTGGCCGCCCTCCGACCAACGCTGGCGGTGGTTTCTGTTTCCGGCAGTAATCCATCGGCATCCACAATGGGAATGACCACTGCCGGTCAATTACTACAGGCCTTACGATCCCGTGATCCCTCTTTAAAGACCATTCTGCACGGCTTGCATCCATCCGCCTTGCCCGAGAACACCTTACGGGAAGAGCCGGTTGATTTTGTCTGTCAAGGAGAAGGCTTTTATACTTTGCCGGCTTTATTGAAAACCTTGCGCACAAAACGGGATGCTTTCAAAGATATCCCCGGACTGTGGTATCGCGAAAACGGAGCCTTGTGCAAAACGCCGGTTGCACCATTATTTGAACCGCTGGATGCGCTGCCGCTTCCTGCGTGGGATTTATTGCCGATTTCGCGTTACCGGGCGCACAATTGGCATTGTCTAGACTGCCTGGATCAGCGCCAGCCTTACGGCGTGGTCTACAGCAGCTTGGGGTGTCCTTACTCCTGTTCGTTCTGCTGTATCAATTCGATTTTCGGAAAATCAGGCATCCGGTATTTGAGTGCGGACAGAGTGGTCGAACAAGTGGATTTCCTCGTTCAACACTACGGTGTCCGCCATATAAAAATTATAGACGAATTGTTTGGAATCAATGAAGAGCGGGTGGCTGAGATTTGTGACCGTCTCATTGAGAGACGGTATGATTTGAACTGCTGGGCGTATGCCCGTGTCAACACCGTTACGCCGCGCATGCTGGAAAAAATGCGACAGGCGGGCATCCGTTGGGTTGCCTACGGGTTCGAATCCGGCAACGCCCGGGTGCTGAAGGATGTCAACAAACGTTACGATTTGGAAGCCACCGACCGGATCGTTGCCATGACACGGTCGGCAGGACTTTATATTCTGGCCAATTACATCGTGGGACTTCCGGAAGATGATTTCGACAGCATGCAAGACACGCTGGATCAGGCTTTTCATATCAATGCGGAATGGCTGAACATCTATGCGGCGACTGCTTATCCCGGCTCCGCCCTATATCAGGAGGCCTGCAAAAAAGGCTGGCTGCTGCCCGATAACTGGGCCGCTTATTCTCCCTACGCGTTTGATGCGATTCCGTTGCCCACGCGGCATCTGACGGCCAAGCAAGTGCTTTCCTTCCGTGATTACGCTTTTCATGCGTATAACGAAAACCCGCGTTATCTGGAACATATCCGGTCGCTTTTCGGATCCTCGGCCGCCCGTCACATAAAGACGATGGCCCAGCATCGCTTGAAACGAAAAAATACAGAAAAGTACAGCGATTATGAATGCAGCTAACCCGTTAATATCCGTTGTTTTTTCATTCCGCAACGAAGCTCAGAATATTCCCGAGCTGATACGCCGCGTACAGACGGTGCTGTGCGCAATGCCGCTCCGCTATGAAATTATCTTTGTTAACGACTGCTCGACTGATGATTCTCTGAATTTATTACTGACTCATCGCAAGCAGGATCCAAATATAAAAATCATCAACACCTCGCGGCGGTTTGGCGTGACCCCGTGTGTAATGGCCGGATTCGAGCACGCGCAGGGCGATGCTGTGATCTACATGGATACCGACTTGCAGGATCCGCCGGAACTCATTCCCTCCATGATCGAAAAATGGCGCCAAGGTGCCGAAGTAGTGCATACGACACGTTCCAAACGGCATGGTGAAAACCGGCTTAAAATGTGGATTACGCGGCAAGCCTATTGCGCTCTGCGCGGCATTTCAGAATATCCGCTGATCGACAACACGGGGGATTTTAAGCTGATATCGCGCAAAGTGCTTGATCTTGTTTTGAGCATGAGGGAAGGCGACCCCTACCTGCGAGGACTGGTGGGGTGGACCGGATTTCGTCAAGAGCAGGTCTTCTATGAACGCGAAGCCCGTTTTGCCGGAAAAACCAAATTTCCGCTTCTACGCAGCATGAATCCCTATCGTGAGTTTTTTCGAGGAGTCACCGGCTTTTCAGACATACCGCTGTATTTCGGCTTTTTTTGTTCCGCTTGCTTCGGGATAGGAGCTTTGCTTTTGGCGGGGATTTTTGCTGGTCGTGCAGTCTGCGGATCAGGCGTTTCAATCTGGCTGGCGTTTTTTGCGCTGTTTTGCGCGACTTTCGCTTTGCTGTTTATGTTTTTATCTTTGATGGGTGTTTACCTGGGCGCTGTTTTGCGGCAAACCCGGCACCGTCCATACTATTTTGCAAAAGAGTTAATCGGATTCGATGCGGACACAAAATAAGCATCCGGATAAATCAGACGGATCGATTAATTTTCATTCACGCTTGATCCGGTTTGTGCAGGCTTCCAGCGAATATCAAGAACGAAGAGCGGGTCGGCGGACGGGCTGGTAAATGGAACAACATTTCGTCCCGGCGGCAAAGTCAGAGGCACCATCCACGTTTTGATACGGCCGGATGCAAAGGCAGTCGTTGTCCCGTTCACCGATACGGTTTTGGGCCGCTCCGCCGTCGCGGCTGAAATTTCAAGAGTTCCGTTCTGCGGGGTTTCCTTTAGATTATAAAGGTTGATAGAAGCCGCCTGCTTAAGGATGCGATAATCCTCAAAATGTCCCTGCTGCCAGCCGGGTTTAGCATAGCCCCACCCTTCGCCGTAAAGACGCAAAACATCCCGCCCGTCGCGTCTGGCGGCCGCAATAAGATCTTCCGTCGTGTTATAGAATATTCCAGCAACCACATAGTTCGTATTGGCATCAGAATATTCAGTCTGAGGAAATACCTTCATCCGGCGCAATGCCATGGCGGGGCTGTTAGTGATTAACACGCGATGGGCAAAATAATGTTGCGGAAAAGTCCACGGTCCCATTTCCTTTTCGAACCAGCCGCGATTCATTTCAAGAAAAGCAGCGTCCGGATATTTTTCAAAAAACTGTTCTGCTGTTCTCCTCCAGTTCAACTGCCGGTAGGTTTCAAGCGGGTAATCGGGTACCGTAAAGGTGTAATTGATATTCCCGGGATTATGTATCGCCAGCTCATTCCAAGGCTCCAGCCAGCGAACAGTCAGAACCGGTGTTTCTGCCGGTAGATTTTTCAATACCCAATCGTTAATTTTGTAATAAGGCGTGGGGGTTCCTTCTAAATAAATGATGGCGTATACCGGCCAGGCGGCAAGTGACAAATAACCGCCGGCGAGCAGGGTTCTCAGAACGCCACGTGCTGCACCGCTTTTATTGAAAATAACTTGAGCGCCGAGGTATGCACCAACGCCCGCAAGCAGAATAAAATTCGGCCAGACGCCTGAAAAATAGGTTATTTTCGCCAACCCGCCGCCCACGACCGCTACATACAGCATCAGCACAACAATGTGCAGCGCACAAATCCAAGCCAAAGAACGATACCGGCGGGTATAATCCGAAACACCGGATAAAGCCAGCACCGCCAAACCGATAAAAATAAACAGCAGGATAATTGCAAAGATGTTTTCTCCGGCGAAATAGGCAGGAAAAAGCCGGATAAATTCCGCCTTCGCATCCGCCCCGATGTGGTGTCCTCCGCCGACTGAATTTTTGATTGCCTCCTGCACTGCACGGAAAATCCAGCGGCTCATTATCAGTCCGAGCAAAAGAAATCCGGTAAAAAATGAACTGAGAAATCTGCGGCGGAGTTCTGCATTTTTTGCAAACGAGGACAGACCAAAGATGAAAATCAGCAGAGCCTGCAGGCCGGCTGCAGGCCAGACACACATATGCATATGACAGGCCGCTGCCGCCGTCAGAAACCAGAGCGTCCACAGTCTGTATCCCGGTTGCTCTTTTTTCTGCAGATGTTCCTTTATCAGCCAGAATACTGCAAAAAGGGCTGCTGAAAAACAGATGGCTCCGGAATAATGGTAAGCTTCCCGCGCATGGTACAGTCCGTACGAATTGAAAACCGCTAGAAAAAGTACAAACAGAGCTGCGCCCTCGCCAAACCAGCGGCGAACGAACCGCCAGATAAAGAAAAGCGCCAGAACACCCATCACCGCAAACGGAAGCCGCACTACAAAAGGTGTTGCCGGTAAACCGGCTTTCACAAGCAGAAGCGGCAGCGTCTCATTCAGCGGAATCTGATTCAGCCAAGGCGGATTCTTCCAAAGTTCGATGAGGCTCTGGTTGCACAGCGCACGTTTATAAAAATCCATCGTATCCGCTTTAAACGGCGGCGCGCCGAGCCTCCAAAGCCTGAAAAAAACCGCCAGTCCCGCCAATAAAAACAGCAATCCGGTTTTGACTCGTTTCATTTATGAATCCGTTTCTGACAACAATTTATACCCCGCCACATAATATTGCGCCCCTGCGGCGATGTGCCGCAATCGTTTTTCAATACAGCTGAACCATTTCAGACGGAACGGCAAAAACAGGATATAACGCTGTTCAAAAACCGGCATCTGTGCGTCCTGCAAAAGCCGCGCGGAATTCCTCCGGAAAAGCAACTGGGCGTCACAGTCGAACTCGCACCGCGCAACCACCAGCTGCGTCAGAGGATTGAATGGGTTGTGCTCGAAAATAAGCAACACGCCACCCGGCTTAAGAGTTCTACGGACTTCCCGCAACAGCGCAGCGCGATCATCCGGTACAACGTGATGCAATACACAGATTAGAAAGGCGGCATCAAATGTTCCTGATTCAAACGGCAACCTGCTGCCGTCATACGATTCATAACGGACCTGTGGATTCTGCCGGCGCGCCCTTTCTATGCTGGCAGAGGAAACATCAACGCCCGTTAGTTCCCCCAGATCAGAAAAAAGGAATCCGTCTGTTTTGCCTACCCCGCAACCGACATCGAGAACATGCAGCTTTTTTGTGTCCCCGAGTTTTCTTTGAAGTATATCGAGAATACAAGTTGCTTTGGCCTGTGTGTAATAATCATGGCTCTGCCCCATGAACCCGATGGATTTATTTATCACATCGTCATAGTTTTCATCATACGCGTCGAAAGTCGGCTTCACGCATCGTCTCCGACTGTTGTTTCAATAATATAGGCTGGCCGCGCTTTCACCTCGTCAAATATCCGGCCGATATATTCGCCGATTATGCCGAGCACCAGCAACTGAACTCCCCCTAAGACAAGTATAATACTGGCAAGCGAAGCCCAGCCGGAAGGATTCGAATCCATCACCAATTTCGAATAGATGACGTATAAAAAATAACAAAGACCGCTGACGGCCGAACCCGCACCGATCCATATACCTATTTTCAAAGGTACGGTGGAATAAGCAATTATGCCGTCCAGTGCCAATTTGAACAATTTCAGGTAAGAATACTTCGAATCACCGGCCTGACGGCTGTCCCGTTCATACGGAAGACCGATCTGTTTATACCCGACCCACCCTCTGAGCCCGCGCACAAACCGGGTTTTTTCCGGCAATTGATTGATTGCATTAATCACCCTGCGATCCACCAGAGCAAAGTCCCCTGCATCCAGCGGAACATTAAAGGGAACTATCTTTTTCATTATACGGTAGAAGAGAAAATACGACGCTTTCAGCAGGACGCCTTCTTTCCGCTTACACCGGACGCCGTAAACCACATCATACCCTTCCAGCCATTTTTCAACCATGGCAGGAACCACCTCCGGCGGATCTTGTAAATCTGCATCAAGGACAACCGCGGCATCCCCTTTAACATGCATCAGCCCGGCGCTGACCGCCGCCTGATGACCGAAGTTCCGGGAAAAATGTATACATGAAATGTGTCTGTGCTCCGTACAGATTTGCTGCAGCATATCTCTCGTCCGGTCGCTGCTCCCGTCATTCACAAACAGAATTTTGATTTTAAATCTGCTCTCCGCACGAAGCCGGTTCAGCCGCTCAACCAGACTGCCTAAAACGTCTTCTTCGTTGTAGCACGGGATAACCAATCCTATTTCCGGCTCAGACTTCAATACACGCATAGCCGAGAACTCCTTTATTTTATCCTTTTGCAATTTGAATACCCGCCGGGATTTTTCACGGACCAGTTCCATGCATCGCCGATGATTTCCGCCAAATCCCCGTGCCGGGGAGCCCACCCCAGCACCGATAAAGCTTTCCGGTTGTCAGCAACCAGTACCGGCGGATCTCCGGGACGCACTGCTGCAACCTGCACGGCAATCGTTTTGCCCGTCACCGTCTCCGCAACATTCAAAACCTCACAGACGGAAAATCCCCGTCCGCTGCCAAGATTCAGAGTAGCGCTAAGTCCGGGTTCCAGAGCAAGCAAATGCGCCTGAGCCAGATCTTTTACATGAACATAATCACGGACGCAGGTACCGTCTCCGGTTTCGTAGTGATCGCCGTATATTTTAAAAACCTGAGAACTGTCGGCAGCAGCTTTCAGAACCAGCGGAATAATGTGAGGTTCAGGGAAATGATCCTCTCCGAGAGTTCCCGCTGCTCCGCACGCATTAAAATAACGCAGAACCACGACATCCATTCCATGTATGCGGTGTGTCCAGTCGAGTATGCGCTCCACAATCAGCTTGCTCTCGCCGTATGGATTGACGGGGTTCTGCGGCGTTTCTTCCGTAACAGGCAGTTCGCGGGGAATGCCGTAGGTGGCGCAACTTGATGAAAATACAAATTTTGACACGCCAGCATTTTTTGCCGCTTGAATCAGATTAATACTGCCGGAAACATTATTTTCGAAGTATTTCAGCGGATCCTGCATGGACTCACCGACGTATGCGTACGCTGCGAAATGAATAATCGCCTCCGGACAACTGTCTGCAACCGCCTTAGCAACAGCCTCCTTATCCCGCAAATCACCGGTAATCAATGCCGCATCCGGATGTACCGCCCCGGCATGCCCTCTCTCCAAATTGTCATAGACTGTAACCAAATGGCCGTGCCGGACTAATAAATCCACAACCACACTGCCGACATATCCGGCACCGCCCGTTACAAAAATATTCATACCTCTCCAGCCTCGCCCCCGACAGAAATACCTCTTCCTCGCAGTTTTTCTCCGGCGTGCCGCTCCCGCTAAGATTCCGGCGAAAAGTCCTCTCTGTTGAAAACCGGGACTGCAACAGAAATCTTTATGTCCATTCCCACTAACGACCGTTTTACCCGATCTTACTCCGCACTGCAAGAAACCCGTTTGAAAGAAACGGTGCCGGAAGAAGATTTTAATTCCCGTGCCCCCCTGTTTTCCGATATGTTTCCGGGAAACATTTTTGAAAGGATGCCGAATCTATGAAGATACTCATTACTGGCGGAGCCGGTTATATCGGTTCTATACTGACTCCCCGGCTGCTGGCTTTGGGTCATCAGGTAACCGTGATCGACAGTTTTATGTATAAGCAGACCTCCCTGCTCGACTGCTGCCACAATCCGGATCTGACAATTGTCCGCAGCGACGTGCGCAATGCGGATCTCGTCAAAAAGCATCTGGCTAAAGCAGATGTCATCATTCCGCTGGCCTGTCTGGTCGGCGCGCCCGTTTGCAACCAAAGGCCGATTGAGGCGCGATCCATCAATCTGGATGCCATTAAAATGCTGGCTGATCTGAGCGGCAAAGGACAAATCATCATCTCTCCCACCACCAACAGCGGCTACGGAATCGGTGAAGAGGGCATCTTCTGTACCGAAGAAACCCCGATGCGTCCGGTTTCACTCTACGGCACACTCAAAGTAGAGCTGGAGGAATGCCTGCTGGCCACCGGACGCGCGGTTTCGCTGCGCCTCGCCACAGTCTGCGGTATCAGCCCCCGTATGCGTCTCGACCTGCTGGTTAACGACTTCACCTACCGCGCAGTGACCGACCGCTTTGTCATCCTCTTTGAGGCTCATTTTAAACGAAACTACATCCACGTACAGGATGTCGCAACCGCCTTCATTCACACGATAAAAAACTTTGAGGCGATGAAAGGCGAGGCCTATAACGTCGGCCTGAGCGACGCCAATATTTCGAAGATGGAGCTTTGCCTTGAAATCCAGAAGCAGGCTCCGGACTTCTGCATCATGGAATCAGAAATCGGTAAAGATCCCGACCAGCGGAACTATATCGTCAGCAATGAAAAAATTGAAAAAACAGGTTTCAAGCCGAAGGTTTCAATCCAGCAGGCGATCAGCGAATTGATCAAGGGCTATCAGGTGATCCGTCGCCACGATTTTACCAATCTATGACGGAACTCGGCATGTTTAAAAAAATACTCGTCACCGGCAGCACAGGTTTCCTCGGGCATCATGTCATGCCCCGATTGCAGGAAGCCTTTCCGGAAGCCGAGCTGATCGGCCTCGGCCGCCGCGACTATGATCTGCTCGAACCCGGCGCGCCTGCAGCTATGCTGAAAGACATCCGTCCCGACTGCGTCGTCCATATGGCGGCCAGATCAGGCGGCATCATCACCAACAAAAAACGTCCGGCTGATTTCTTTTACGAAAATCTGGTGATAAACACCCATACTCTCCATGAATCATGGAAAGCGGGCGTAAAAAAATTCATCACCTTTATGGGCGGCTGTTCCTACCCGTCGGATGCCAAATCACCTATCGGTGAGGATCAGATGTGGAAAGGATATCCACAAATTGAAAGCGCCGGCTACTCCGTTGCAAAAAGGATGCTTGTCACCCAGTCGTGGGCCTACCGCGTTCAGCACGGCTTCAATTCTATCGTGCTGATTCCGGGCAATGTCTACGGCGAATGGGACAACTTCAACCTCGAAGAATCACATGTCATTCCCGCGCTGATCCGTAAATATATTGAGGCGCAGGAACGCGGAGACAAAACGATCTCTGCTTTCGGTACCGGACGCCCTGTCCGCGACTTTGTCTATGCGGGTGATGTCGCCACCGTCGTACCGTGGTTCATCAAAAATTATGATTCCAGCGAACCGGTTAATATTTCCGCCGGCCGGCGCATCTCTATCCGCGAACTCGCCGAAACCGTCAAAAAAGCAACCGGCTTTGCGGGAGAAATCATCTGGGACACCTCCAAACCAGACGGACAAATGGATAAAATTTTTGCCGTGTCGCGGCTGAATGCTCTTGGACTTTCCTGCAACACAACACTTGAAGAAGGCCTCTGCCGCACCGCAAAGTGGTTTCTCAAAGCCCGCAAAGAAGGAACGGCCAGGGTATGAAAACAGAAATACCAGCAATTGATCGCCTGGTTTACGCCCGTACTCTTTCCGCGGGAAAAAAGGTGCTTGATATCGGCGGACAAAAAATGCCGAACTGCGCTGTTACAAGTCCGTTTGCTGTTGAATATGGCAAAATTCAATTGGCGGCATCCGCATATCGTATCGTCGATTATCAGGATAAGCCTGAGGTGGACTATGTGCTGGATTTGAACAAAGCCGAAAGCATAGCCAGATTAGCTGGTATCATTGCTGAGTTTAAACCGGAGGTAATTCTTTGCATGGAAGTGCTCGAGCACATTAACTATCACTTTGAGGTGATGAACGTTCTGGCCGATGCGATAACAAAAATAAACTCGGTTGTTTTTATCACCATTCCAAACAACGGAAACTGGGTTTTCAATGCGCTGGGATGGAATCAGGATCACTCGATCGCCTTCTTCAAAAATATCGCACTCCGGTTCGTCTCTCGATCAGACCTTGGAAAATATCCGGTTGAAATGCATGCATGTATGCAGAAGTATCGTTGGTACTGGTGGATCGTGTATCTCCTGTCATTCGGCCAGCCGTTAAGTTGGGGATTCACTATACGAAAATAAACAACTTCTGCCGGTTCTCTTCGGTTACGAAGTAAAATTCCCTGCGTCGAGACTAAGGATATTTGAGGCAGTTTTGATAAAAAGGGATTGGAGTTCCTGTTTTTGAAGGTAAATTGGGCGTTGTGTATATTCAGCAGATCAGTTTTGAGAAGGTAAATTGTTCATGATCATCGCACGCACCCCATTCAGGATCAGCTTCTTCGGTGGCGGCACCGATTTCCCTGCGTTCTTCCGGCAGCATGGCGGTGCAGTGCTCGCCAGCACCATCAACAAGTACTGCTACATCTCCGTGCATCACCTGACAACCTTCTTCAAGCACCGTTTCCGGGCCAGCTACTCGCGCACTGAATCGGTTCTCAAGCCTGAAGAATTTCAGCACCCGCTCATTCGCGAAACACTGTTAATGCTCAATCATCAGGAAGGCGTTGAAATCGCCCACGTTGCCGATCTGCCCGGCCAGACGGGACTTGGTTCCTCTTCGGCCTTCACAGTCGGCCTGCTCAATGCGCTCTACGCTTTTCGCGGACAGCGGGCCGCACCGGAAGATCTGGCTCAGCAGGCGATTCAGATCGAACGCGAACGCGTCGGTGACGCCGGCGGCTGGCAGGATCAGTATGAAGCGGCCTACGGCGGATTCCGACGCATTAATTTTTACAAAGATCGCCCGGTGCAGGTGCTCAATCTCGGCATCCCTGCCGGACGCTTGCAGGAACTCGAAAACAACCTGCTTCTTTTTTACATGGGCACTGAAAGTTCCTCCGAAAAAATCCTGCAGGATCAGAAAAAGCGCGCCGGCGAAAACGAAAAGGCACTGCTGACCATGATGCAAATGGTAGATCACGCCGAAAGCATTCTTTCCGACGGCGTGCCGCTTACGGAATTCGGCGACCTGCTCAACGAGTCATGGCGGCTGAAGCGTTCGCTTGCCGCCGGCGTCAGCAATTCTCAGATTGATCAGGCCTATGAAGCCGCCCGCGCCGCCGGCGCACGCGGCGGAAAATTACTCGGTGCGGGCGGGCGCGGCTTTCTGCTGCTTTACGCTGAACCGGGGAAAAGGGCCGCCGTGCGCGATGTACTTAAAGAACTCAACGAGGTCTCTTTCGGCTTCAGCACCGAAGGCAGCCGCATTATTTTCCAAGCATCGGAATAACTCTACCATGATCTCAAATCACGAAATCCCATGGTTCATTCCTGTTCTCGACGGCGCTGACAGCGAAGCGGTACGGCAAACCGTCGTGCGCGGATTTGTTAATGAGGGTCCCGAAAACCGGGCTTTCGAGAAAGAGCTAACCGCTTACTTTGGCGTTCCGTACGCCGTAACCATGCCCAGCTGTACCACAGCCATTGCGCTAACTCTGAAAGCGCTGGGAATCGGGCATGGAGATACCGTGCTGGTACCGGCGGTCACCTTTATCGGCACCGCCAGTGCCGTCCGCCTGGCCGGTGCCGAGCCGATTCTTGTTGATGTTGATCCGGTATCTTTCAACATAGATCCGTCTGACGCAGCCCGCCGGGTGCAGAAAAACACCAAAGCCATTGTACCGGTTCACTTGAACGGGCGTCCTGCGGCATTACCTGCTTTGCGCAAAATCGCCCTGCAACACAATCTGGTTATCGTAGAAGATACCGCCGAAGGATTGGCTTCAAAAAGCGGCGAAGGCTGGCTGGGCACTCTTTCCGACGCCGGTTGTTTCTCGCTCGCACCAACCAAAATTATTACCAGCGGTCAGGGCGGCTTCGTTCTGACACGCAGCGAAGCCGTACGCGACAATCTAATCCGGCTCCGCGATCATGGACGGCTGTCACGCAGCAGTGATGTTCATCCTGTAACCGGATTTAATTTTAAAGTCACCGATATGCAGGCAGCTCTGGCCCGGTCACAGTTTAAAAAACTGCCTGCCCGCATTCAACGTTCCCGCGAAGTCGACCGGCTGTATATGGAAGGCCTGCGCGATATTCCGGAAATCATCTTCACACCCCGCCCGGAAAATGGCGGATATCTGATGTGGCCCGATTTTAAGAGCAAACAGCGTGACGCACTGGCGGCCGATCTCAGAGCTCAGGGCATCACCCTCCGCCCCTTCTGGCCGGCGCTGCACAACCAGCCCGCTTATGCTTCAAAGGAAGCCTATCCCGGTGCAGACGAGGCCAGCCGCGAGGGTTGCTGGCTGCCTTGCTCGCCGAACATCACGGACGAAGAAATCGGCCGGGTTATTGACACCATCCGGCGCTTTTTCGGAGAAAATTATAAACAATCTGGAGATATGTCGCGTGAGCACTACAAAAAATAGTCCACAAATATCGATTATCATCCTTGGTGGCGGATGGCTCGCCGGCTTGATGACCCATATGCACAATGAGGCTAAATCGTCCGGTTTTGATCTGGATCTTGCTACTATAGAATTAGAGGGATCCGCGGATGTTTACTGTGTTGCCAGCGGGTTGGCCCGGCTAATCGTTGGCCCGAAATTCGAAAGTGTCAACTGGGTAAACACTCTCATCTCCGCCACTAAGCAACGAACTATCCTATTACCTTGTTCAGACCGGGGAATGCTGGCGCTATCAAAAGCCAGAGATACTTTAGATGCTCAGGGAAACTTGTGTTTATGTTCATCGCACCACGTAACAAACCTCCTCAACGATAAAGCATCTGGTTTTTTATCTAATATTGGCATTGGAGTCCCTCCCGCGAGCGGTTGGCCGATGTTTGTCAAGCCAAGACATGGCTGCTCATCTCGCGGCGCAATGGAGATTGGCAATGAAGAGCAGTTGCGTGCTTACAGGCAACTTTTTGGTGAAGATTGTGTTATGCAGAGAGTCATGCGCGGTTCGGAGTACTCAATTGACGCGTTTGTGGGCTGTGATGGTACGTTGGTATATTGCGTACCACGGCTTCGGAAAATTACATTTGGGGGGAGCTCAGTCTCATCGGTTACCGTTGAAGGAATCGGCGAGCGACAAGTGGTTGAGCAGATTATGCATGCCATCGGATCCGATTTGCGCGGCCCACTTACCGTTCAGGGATTCATTGATGCAGAATCGGGTAAATTTCTTGTCTCCGAGGTAAACTGCAGGATTGGCAGTGGTATCGTAGCCTCTTATGCTGCAGGAATACCGTTTTTAGATGTACTCAAGTGTGAGCTTAGCGGCACCAAACAACATTTTCGCAACCACCGTTCTGGTATCTGCACATATAGGGCGCTCATGGATGTTTCGGAGGCGTAGTAATGATTATTGCAATAGACATCGACGGAACATTGTTGCCTGAAGGCGGAGGAGACGTGTTTCCAAATGCTGTATCACGTGTTAATGCGCTCGTTGATGCCGGGCATGTCGTCGTAGTTTGGACTGCGCGTCCTTGGTCTGATTATCTTGCAACCAAGGCGTGGCTAGAACAATCTGGATTCAGGTTCCACGAACTACACATGGGAAAGCTATGCGCAAATTTGTACATCGATGATAGAGCCATTAGCCGCCTAGAGGATTTGCCGTGCGTTTAGCTTGGGTATGCCGTTACGATACGGATTCGCAAATCGCGATGGCTCCAGAATTGCCAGTTTGCTGGTCTAAACTGGCAGATCAAGGGCATTCTGTTCATATGTTTGGTGGTTTTGTTTCCCGCCAGAACCCGCTCTTGGGTACGTTATTATTTTACGCCACGTTGCCATGGACCGCATTTAAAATGCGTACTTGGGGCGCTGAGGCTGTATTTTTTGCCGAAGCACTTCCACTTGTCGCCCTCTTTTTTAAATTGGTCTTATCGGTACCAGCAGGTAAAGCGTATGGTGATAGATTTGGGCTGCCACCTTGGCTATCATTATCATTGGATCGTATTGAGCTTCCACACATGTCCGCGTTACTGTGCCGGGGTGAAACAGTAGCGTCTGATGCATTATCTCGGGGCGCTCAAGCATCTCGGGTTGCCATTATTAGAGATTGTGCAGAAAAAGTTTCACTATCGTCGTCGGAAGCAAAAAGAAAGCTTGAAATCCCTGAAGAATACATGGTTTTTTTGTATGCTGGAAGATTAGCGCACGAACGGAAACTGGATATGTTGCTACAATCTTGGACATATCTAGTCAGAGCTAAAAAAATGCATCCTTTGGCGCATTTATACATTGTTGGAGTTGGTCCAGCAGAACCTGAGCTTCGAAAGCTTGTCGTTGATTCAGACCGCGTCGTATTTCGGGGATGGGTACCGGAAGTATTACCTTACCATGCCGCAGCCGATGTGGTAGTGGCCATGCGCGCTCCGGATCTAGATGGGAACGGAGTTATGCCTGGATCCCTGTTGCGCGGCATGGCTTGCGGATCAATAGTTATCGCAGCCGACTGCTCTGGCAGTCGTGAACTGGTCATACACGGAGTCAATGGGTTTTTATTTTCATCCTCCATAACATCGATATCCAATTGCCTTTTACACGCGGCAACCGCGCCAGATTTAAAACTGACGATGGGATCGGCGGCCGCTTGCCGCGTGAGCAAACTAACGCCTAAACAATTGGGCTATGACTACGCTAATCTTGTAGCTCAGATGGCTAACCTTTAACCGGCAGAGCGATTATCTCATTCTAAAAATTAAAAATCTCGTTGATAAAATGAAGCATCACAAAAAATAATCGCTCAATTCATCTTCAAAAATTCATTCCAAATATCTAGAATTGTCGCCCGTTAAGGGACGCAGAAAAACCTAAAGGATAAAGAATGCAACTACACTTATTCCATTTCACTCCCCATGGACTCGCCAGAGCGTACAGCCATCTCATAGCAGGGAAAAAGCTCTGCCGTGCAACAGGACTCCGCCTGTGTCCGTTGATCCCCGACTCCGTTAACAGCATGACTGCCGCATGGAACGTGTATCAGACCTTTCAAAAATCCGGACTGCCGCTGCCGAAAACCATCATCGACGTGGGCGCAAACGTCAGTCAGATGACCTGCCTGCTTCTCGGTACGGCACCAGATGCCGAAGTATTTTCTTTTGAGCCGAATCAGAAACTCTCCCCTGCCGGAAAGGTATTCCGGATTGCTCTTTCTGATACGGACGGAACAACGGATTTTTTCCTCCCGCAGAATGATGCTGATTGGGGAACTATCGAATCAGACAAAGTTAATATCACTTCGAATACAGCTCGATATTCTGTCCCGACCCGGCGCATGGAATCGCTGATTGAGAATGGCGAAATAGAATGGGGAAAGGGACATCCGGTTTTTGTAAAAATCGATACGGAAGGCAGTGAACAAAAAGTAATAGATGGATTCGGAAAATATCTTTGTGATGTCGCATATCTGCTGGTTGAAGTGGAAAATCAGGAATCCCGCGGACAAAACTATAATCTAATTTCATTGTGTACAAGATTGGCTGAAAAAGGATTCGACCATTCAAAAATAGTTTATTCCTGTTACGACGGCCCGGAAGCCCCTGCCTACAGCGACATACTCTTTTGGAAAAGCAAAAAATCCTAGGCTCTACGAGATCGAAGATGGGACACTCCGAAAAAAAATCTATAGCCGTCATTCTGCTCGGAGGGAAAGGAACGCGCATTCAGTCGCTTTACGGCGACCGCCCGAAATGTCTGGTGCCGGTTGCCGGCAAACCGATTCTGCTCTGGCAGCTCGAATGGTTGCGTCGCGGCGGAATCAAACGCGTCCACCTCGCTGCCGGCTACATGGCCGATGTACTGCGTGACTGGTTAAACACCGGCGCACCAAAGGACATGGAGATTACTTTTTCCATCGAACCGGAACCGCGCGGAACCGGCGGCGCCATCAAGTTTGTCGAGCCGTGGATTCATAGCGACCCTTTCTTTGTTTTAAACGGCGACAGCCTTACGCCCGGCCTCGACTTCCAAGCCTTGGAAAAGGAACACCTGAACGGAGGACGGAGGACGGAAGACGGAGGGCAGCGGGCAGAGATCAGAGGGAAAGAATCGGAATCCGGAAATCCCCAATCCCCAATCGGCAATTCTTCCGGCGTAACGCTCGGTGTGACCCAGATTGAAAAGACCGGCCGCTACGGAACCGTCGATTTTGATAAAACCGGTCGCGTCACCGCCTTCCTCGAAAAGGCTGAACGCGAGCACGGCTGGATCAATACCGGCGTTTACTGCATCAGCCGCCGCACGCTGGAAATGATCGAGCCGAATAAAAATATTTCGATTGAAACGGACATCTTCCCGTCACTGGCTTCCTCAGGCCTGTTGCGCGTCTTCCGCGCTGCGCCGCCCCTGCTTGACATGGGCACACCGGATGGGCTTACTGCAATGGAACATTTTCTGGCGGAGCCGTCCGCTTTCTGGCCTCAGTGAAAGGACATAAATTAAAATGAGTTTTTATACAGACATTGCACGGGTGTTTATCGGTTCGCGACTTGGAAGTCAGATGCAACGACGTGTCCTTCCTGTGAAACTGACGATGGCTGTTACCTACCAGTGTAATCATGCCTGTATGCTTTGCGGCATCTGGAAAATTTACCGCGAACATCCGGAAAAACGCCACGAGGAACTGAGCGTTGATGTATACCGTTCTATATTCTCTGAACTACAGAATCAGCTTCTTTATCTGGACTTTACCGGAGGAGAACCTTTTCTACGTCAGGATATGGAGGAAATCTTCTCTTCGGCGGCTTCGCTTTGCCGAAAACTTAATGCCGTCACAGTCACAACCAACGGCATGGCTCCTGACCGGATAGCTGCTGTTCTGGATTCTACAGCCGGTCGATTTCCGGCAATAATGTTTTCCGCAGGTGTCAGCCTCGACGGGAATCCGGCCTTCCATGACCGAATGAGAGGACAAAAAGAAGCCTTTAACCGAGCTGTTGCAACACTGAATACATTGAAAGAGCTGAAATCCAAACAAAAAAACTTTGATGTTAAAATCAGCTACACGCTGAGCGCTCATAGTGCAGGACAGTTTGAGTCGTTCTTCCGCGAAGTCGTTCTGCCTCTCGGCTTCCGGATTTCCGATGTAACATTTAATGCGGAACATAAAGGATTGCTCTATCAGCAGAATGAATCCGGCAGTGAAGTGAATGATCTGGACGCATCACAAGAAGCCATTAAAAAGGATGTTAATTTTATTCTAAAAAGCTCGATCTATGAAAAGCAACCGGTCGCCAGCCGGATGAAGTCGTTCTACCGCCCGCATTTTGTCAGCCGGATTCCCCGGTATTTTCAGCGTCCGGAAAAAATGCTTTTCAACTGCCGAGCCTGTTCTAATTCAATGTATGTGGATCCGTATGGCAATGTATTCCCATGTATTATCTGGGGTCTCCGCCTCGGCCATGTAAGCGATGGCCTGCGAAACATTTTGGACGGAGCCGAAGCATCCAAAGCGAAAAAGATGATCCGCCAGGAAAATTGCCCTGTATGCTGGAATGCATGTGAACTGATTCCCAGTCTGCTCACATCCTGGAAACTGCCGTTTCTAGTGGGTCAGGCTGCTGTCAGAGGCTCGTTTTGTTCCGGATGCAAATCCTAATGGTTAGGCCGTGCCGGAACGGATCAATCCCATCCAGTATCCTGATCCGTAACTGAGGTGTGCCGCCGGGAAAATAACAAGGCTGAGGAAAAATTCAGGCAGGCACCGTGTTACCCGGATACTCTCAACGGTAACAACAAGCACATAGAGTAGCAAGGGAAGGCTGACTGTTAAAACCAACCATGGTGTCCCTCGTAAAATCGTCAGAAGCGGGCCGATCAGCACAAGATAGAGTGTAAAAAGGGCAGGTGCGGCATGCCAGAAATAGCCTGCGCCGCTACCCCGCACCGTAATACGGGCTTTATCCCGGCCATAACTGTAGAACTGCCAAAAAAACGGTCTAAACAGACACCTCCGATGATGATAAACAATCACTTGAGGATCGTACAAAATTTTCCCGCCAAACCGAAGAATGTCCGCGCAAAAGGTCATATCTTCACTGGTGTCTAGAGTCTCGCGAAAAAATAGTCCTGATTTTTTCTGAGCAACCAGATTACAGGTAGGCAACTCATTTACAAAACGACGTGTTACCGGGCGATGCCTGATATATGCCGGCCCATACCCAAAAACACTCTGCATGATACACCCTGGAACGCGGCGCAACAACGGATCGTCTAACGGCGTGAGATTAGGCCCGCCTACCGCACAAACATCGCCTTGTAAAAAATTAACCGCCGTCGCGAGCCAGTTCTCCTCGGGATAGGCATCGGCATCCACAAAGGCAAAGATTTCCGCCGTGCTCTCGCGCATGGCTATATTCCGCTTTCTGGCAGGATTCACAGCACCCGAAACCCGAATGGTCACTCCATTTGGAAATGACAATTTCTGTAGAAAATCCTGCCAGTTATCCGGTGCTTGGACATCTGCGATCAGCCAGCACTCGAAATTCCGGTATTGTTGCCGCGCGCAATGTTCGAGACATTGTTTCAACCACTCGTCCCACTGTTGGAACGGAATAACAATTGCGACTTTTTGATTGTTCACCATATTCCCCAACTAAAGACCAATATCACCGCGGATTTCACCGACTACGATAACTTCCAATCGACCCGCGCCTTTCGTTGCCAGAACAGACTCCAGCGTACGCACCAGAATCGGGCGACCCATCGTCGGAATTACAATCGAAAGTTCCGGGTTCATGCGTTCTTCTTTTTTCGCGGGAAAACCAGACTGACTGCAGAACCGGCACAAATTGTCATCCCTGCCAATTGGAGCCAGAGCAGTTTATTATCCGGACTGTATTTCAGCTCCACTTCATGAACACCAGCCGGAACATATACCGCCTGGAAAATAAAGTCGGCACGCAGCACTTCAGCAGAAACTCCGTCAACTTGCGCTTTCCAGTCCGGATCATATTTATCCGCTGCCCGCAGAAATCCCGGGAAATCAGCCTGCACCTTGAGAAGTATCCGCCCCGGCCGGTATTTGAGCACTTCAACCTGCCCGCAGAAACCGTGTCCGCCGGGATCGGCTGCGGAACTTTCCAAAGGCAGGATGATTTTATCGAAAAGTTTCCAATCATTGGAACCGAGTTTTGCCAGTGCGCTTGCGTCGTTCATCTTTTCACAACCGCCAATTAACGCATAACGCGGGGCCGGAGCCAGACTCCGGACGACAGTCTGACTCCCTTTTTCATTGGGGCGTACAACAAGATTTCCGTCACTGCCGGCCAGCACATCGTAGCGCAATACCGGCTGATACCGGTCAGCGGGCAGCTGTTTTTCCACACCGGAAGGCCCGAGCAAAAAACCGACTCCGGAAAGCTGCCACATCCGCAGAGGATTGCGCCCGACGGTGCCGAGAAACTGCTTGTAATCCTGCGGCATGCGCGGCATCTGAGTGATATTAAACGCCGCAATTTTCTGATACGGGAAAAGATAAGTAAGCCAGATGTTGTAAAACCCGTCCTGTGTAACCGTGGCCGTTCTCTGCAAACCGGGCTGTTCTTTAAGCAACCGGGTTACAGCATTCTCCTCAATATATCCTTGAGGAAGAGTCTTTATGTAATTTTTTGACAGTATCACCGCATCGACAGCAACAATCAGCACCAGTCCGGCGGCAATTACAGCACTTTTTGTGCGAACGTTCTCAAATCGTTTAAAACTATAAATGGCAAAAACCGCTGTTGTTACGCCCGCCATGAATACCGCATACCAAAGAGCCTGAGACTGATTGGCAACAATGCTTTGTGCGGCTTCTGTCGGCCAGCCTTGGGAAGAAAATCCGGCGGCAATATCCGTCTGATTTAAAGAAGTTCCCAGCGCCCACAGCATCAACAGGCCCATAACTGCGGCGGTAAACCAAAAAAAGATTCGGAGGGCGGAAGCCGGAAGCCCGGGGTCTGGGGTCAGGGGTCGGAGGTCGGTCTTTGTCGACTTTCGACTTTCGACTTTAAGACCTTCAGACTTTTGACTGAAAAGCGCATCAACTCCATAGGCTGTCAAAATGCCGAGCCCGAGCTGAAACACCTGCAAAAATTTATTGGGGTTGCGGATGTTATTCACCACCGGTAAATGCCAAAAAATATTATAGAGCGGAAAGTATTTACCAAACGCCAGCAGCAGCGCAACAAGGGTTGCCCCGCCCCAGAAGAGAATTTCCGCGCGCTGCGGCGACCGGCGGCACGACACCAAAGCAAACAGGGCGAAAGCAATGGGAATAAATCCTATATAGGTGTTTTCCAGTTTAAAATTCATGAATCCTTGCCGGGTCGATTCCCAACCGGCACTGCGACCCATGCGGCCCCAATAAGGGCCTTCGGGCTCCCCGCTGCGCCATCCGGTATAACCCGGTGCAATGAAATCAATCGACTCCTCCGGCGGCCAGCTCCACTGGGTGCAAAACTCCCACTTCTCCTGTGCACTTTCCTGAACGGCGGCAATTCCCCGAACAGACTGCTGATAACCGCTGAATAAGGCATGTGAAGCGATTAACAAAGCCGCGATTAATGCCGGTAAAAACAATTTCAGTAAAGCCTGCCCGTATTGTTTTTTACACGGACACCGCAACCTGAAGAGCAGATATGAACCAGGCATCAACGCCATAAACAAAGCGACATCCGGCTGCTCCGTAAACATGCCCCCTAATGCTCCGCCCGTCAGCACTGCCCAGGATATCCGGCGTGTCTGTGCGGTTTTTTCAATACAGAAAAGTGCAACGGAGGCAAAAAGAATAACTCCGGCTTTCCCGATGTGCCCGGCGTAAATGAGTGAAAAATTGCTGCCGAGCCAGAAGGCAGCCAATGCGGCGAGTAAACAGGCGGGTAGTCCGCAACGGCGTAACCGCAGAAATCCGGCTAAAAAAAGCGAGCTGAGAATAAGATCAATAGTATACATCCAGTTTGTAAAAAAACGGGTCGGCAGCAGCCATAGATTCAGATCGAACCAATTAACAGCGGACGTATCAGGAAATCCAAACAGGGGGTTGTCAGACCACCCGCCAAAAAATCCGGCCGGTAAATGCGATGCCCAGATGGACAAATGACCGATATTCGCATCGGTGGTGAATAATACTGCCCCGGTAAATCCAACCCGGCAAATAATCAGGGCAAATATCACGAAAAAAAAACAAAAGATAAGTCCCTCCGACAGTCTGGTAAATCTCCCCTGCGCTTGATCCATACCTACACTCCCTTGCGGCTCCACGAATTGCACATTTCTCTGGCGGCATAAAATTTAGATGTCGCGCTGAACGGTTCTAATAGCGATAAGTGCTTCACTGTGTCCTGATTACATAAATGAAGAGTCGGGGAAGGACGATACTCAGGCAAATCGGGTTGGGCAAGACCAGACTTTGCGCTTTACAGATTCCAAGGTATTATTCATCTTCCGTTTTACTGACGAAATGCCGCAAAGGAACTCATGAATGAACACAGAGAAAGTTGAACTCAAGAAACCGGACAGTCCGGAGCCGGCTTGTTTTGCTGTAATGCCCAAGAGACTTCATTGGATGCAGGTTCTGCGCGGCAACCGGCACCTCCCGGGCTGGTTCTGGACGCTCTACTACATGCTCGCCACCCCTGTTCTGCGCATCAACCTCTGGCGGCTCAGATTCCGCGACTGGTCCGCTTGCTCCCGAGTCAACCTAGGAAGCGGACCGGACTACCGTTCGGACTGGTGGAATGTTGAAGGCTTCCTGATATGGAAATCCGATGCCTGCGTTGACATACGCCAAGGCCTGCCATTCCCAGACGGATCGATGAACTTCATCTACTGCAATAACGTCCTCGAACATTTCACCCCGGTTGAAATCATTAAGATACTTCAGCACTGCCGTAAAGCACTCGCTCCGCACGGCATCATGCGAATCATTGTTCCAGACTCCTCCTGCAAATTGGATGTGTTTAAATACAATGAATACATGTTGTGTAACGGCAACCACAAATCCCTTCTGAATTCCTCAATGCTCATAGAACTCGCCCGCATGGCGGGGTGGAACTGCTTCAATGAAAGGCAGGTTAACCCGAACTTCGACCAGCCCGGCGACATTTACGATGTATGCGTTATTATTGAACTTTCGCATGAAGAAAAAGAACCCTCGGAAACATCAAGTTGCGGCTAAGCCGCCGCACGTACTCCGCATCCCCGGTATCATAACTGCCACCATAAGGAATAAATTCATGCACTTCCGCTCGGCTCCGCTCTATATCGCAATCTTTTTTCTCCTGCTGACAGGCTGTTCCGGCGGAACTAAAAAGAGCACTGTGCCTTATGAAGCACTCGTGAAGCGGCTTGCCGACTCCGCGCAAATGTCTGATCTTACAATGCCGGGAGCGCGCATCGTCACCTCATATGACCGCAGCGGCGGCAACGATGATTACAGCCATTTTCTCCGAGCCGGGCCCGACGGCTGGATGGTACTGGCCGATCTGAAGGGCCCCGGCTATATCTCGCGTTTTTGGTCTACCGGCTCCAAGGACGGCTTTAAAAAAATCCGGTGCTATTTCGACGGTGAAAAATCACCCTCTGTTGAAACCACGCTGGATGAATGGTGCGGGACTCAGGAGCCGCTCACCCCGCCGCTGGCAGGTTATGAGCCGTACTGCTGGTACTCATGGCTGCCGATTCCTTTTCAAAAACGGCTGATCATTATGGAGCAGGCCCCCATCGGGAACGAAAAACTCTACTACCAGATCGCCTATAACACCTTGCCCGCCGGGCAGACGGTAGAAAGCTTTAAACTGCCACTGAGCCCCGAGGCCGTCGCCGCCATCGGCGAAGTAAAAACGAGTTGGAATGCGCACGCATCAATCTGGCCGGATTCGATGCAACGTAAGACGACCGGGAATGCCACGCTAAGCCCGAAGAAAAAGCAGCAGATTCTGGAACTGTCCGGTCCGTCCGTTATCCGCGAACTTCAATTTACGCCTGACTGGTCGGGTTTTTCGTCACCCGCCGCCATTGAAAAGGCGTTGCGCGGACTGATCGTCCGGATTTACTGGGATGGAAATACCGCACCCAGCGTAGAAGCACCTCTGGGCGCAATTTGCGGCAGCATGTGGAGCCGCATGCGCTATCAAAGCCTGTACTTTGGGATGACCAACGAAACGCTGAGTCTGCGTTTTCCCATGCCGTTCCAGTCATCCGCTACGGTCGAAATTGAAAACAGCGGCGATACTGCCGTACCGGTCACAATCACGGCAGTGACAGAGCTGTCCGCAAAATCTCAGGGTTATCTGCACAGCGGTTGGAAAAAAAGCACGGCGCAGGCCGTCGGTCGACCGCACACAATTCTGCAAACAGACGGCTCCGGAAAATACGTTGGATGCATTCTGGGTGTGCGCAGTCTGGATCAAAGCTGGTGGGTGCTGGAGGGCGATGAACTGATCACGGTGGATGGCGAAAAAACGCCCGGCTGGAAGGGAACCGGGCTGGAAGATTATTTTAACGGCGGCTGGTATTACGGCAATGCGCTGGCCTCACCGCTGAACGGTATCGTTTTCAAAGCGCTGGTTCGTAGCGTGCAGTACCGGATCCATCAGGCCGATCCGGTCAGCTTCACCGGTTCATTCAATATGATTTTTGAACGCGGGCCGGATAACGCCAGCCGCGCCGCTTTTGAAAGCGTCTCCTTTTATTATCTGGAACGCCCGCAGGCGGCAGATTCCGATGTCGGAAAACAGTCTCTCCACCCGGAACCTGACCCGCTCAGTAAAATGACCTTGATGACCGAGATCAACGACCGGGAGCGGCTGGGCGATTATATCGGAGCACAAGACGCCATCAAAGCCTATCTGGACGAGTTCAAAGACGTTCCTTTCGCGCCGCAACTTCTCAAAAGGCTTGAAAACTATCGTAACGGCAAAACCATACCGGACGGTCAGGCGCTGCTCGGTGTCTATGCCAATATGTCTGCCACGGTTTTTCTGGACGGCACGGTCATTGGTCGCTTCGGCGACCCGCAGGCGATGCAGTTTAAGATGGTCAACCTTGCGCCGGGCCGGCATGTTCTGGCTGTTCAGACCGCCCGCCAGAACTACCCAGACTGGTTGCAGGTGGCCCTTAAATACAGAGACAAGATCATCGGCACCGACGGCACCGTAAAATTTTCGTTCACCCCGGCAGACGGCTGGCAGGCGGTGGACTTTAATGATTCAACATGGGAGCCTGGCGCCCGTGTCTGGGTGAAAGGTCCGCCGGAAGAGCCGTATGTGTTCTGCAAGCCCAACGAGCATGTCGGCATGCAATCGGTTCCGTGGGGCATCCGCCTGCCAAAAGAATGGCCGTCGAATGCCCGGCAGGTTTTTTACCGGAAAGTGTTTACGACTGAGTGACCTTCAGCCGGAGTACCGCGCAGATCCCGGTCAGCAGTGCGGCGGCGTTGAAAACGCCGGACGCAACGGCGATTTGCCATGAAGCGTTATGGAAAAAATGTACCGCCAGCAGATAAAGCAATGCACAGAGCACCACAGAGATTGCTGCTTTAAACCGGCGTTGCGCCAGTAGAAACTGCACCACTACGTTCAGCAGTGCGGAGACCGACATCGCAGCAGCCATCAACCGGGTCAGAAGTACCGTTGAATCCGAAGCGGTGTGAATTCCGAACAGAATATGCAGTAACAGTCGCGGCAGAAGAAAGCACCCAAGCGCCGCCGCCGTCACACACAGGACGGTATAGCCGAACGAATGAAAAAATATTCGTCTATGCTCCGCCGTTGTTCCTCCGGACGATGCCACTTTAGGAAACATCGCCACCACTATGGCCGCCGGAAGAAACGCCGTAATCCGGCCCAGTGTGGCGGCATAGGCGAATTCGGTATTTTCCGGCAGATAGTGTTTCACCAGCACCACGTCGACATTCATCAGCACCGCAAAGGCCATTAGAACAAAGAAGCTCTGTAACAAATAAAAACGCATGCTCGGCAGGAGCGTACCGGTTACCGTGCCGGCACGCAGGACTAGAAACAATCCGAAGGCCAGTACAGCTGCCGACAAATAAATACCTGTACTGTGCCCCAGCATGGCCCATCCGCAGGCAGGATACCAGAACCAGACCAGTCCGGCACCCATCAGAAGCTTAAGAACAGCACCCAGAATATTAGAAACCGAACTCCAGCCGAAAAGCTGCAACCCCTGAGCTGCACCCGTCAGAGCCGGCAGCCAGAAAAGCGCCGGCAGCACGGCCCCGGCAATGATAACCGGAGCAAAACGGGTCAGATGCAAAAATCCCGCCACCGGCCCGTTAAAATAAACAACCGCCGCGCTCAGCAAAAAGGCCGGGACACTGGTTAACAGCAACCATTTACGCAGCAATCGTTTCACATCACTGGTGCGCCCTTCCTGCTGAAGCAAGCTGCTGTAATGGCTGAGTCCTGTGGAAAGAGTGGAAAGCGGATAACTGATGATGGCCAGTACACCGAGGAAAGCCGCCAATAGCGCGTACTCCTTTTGCGGCAGAACCCGGCTGACTGCCATCTGATAGGCCAGATTGCAGACATGTACCACCATCATGCCGGCAAATAGAATCGCCGTATGTCTCAGCAGATCATCCGCAAGCCAACCGGCGGTGCGCTTTTTTAACTTCCATTCTGCCATGCCGTCCTGCCTGAGTTTCCCGGCAAATGCCGCGGTTCTTGAGCCTCATGATGTGAACCATAGCGGGAACCGGCCTGCGGCGGCAGTAAAAAGTTTAATTTTCGCCCGCGCAAAAGATAAGCTATAAGGTGTTGACAGCCCACTCCTTCTGGCCTACCTTCTCCCGTCTTTGACCAAAAAAGGAATTTGTTATGGAAGCGTATGCAGTAATTGAAACCGGCGGTAAACAGTACCGCGTTGAAAAAGATACCGTTCTGAGTGTCGAACTGCTGGACACCGCTGAATCCGGTAAAACGGTCGAATTTGATCAGATACTGGCTGTCTCTAACGGCAGTGAACTTACCATTGGCGCTCCCGTCGTGGCCGGAGCCAAAGTGACCGCTACCGTGGTGGAAAACTATCGCGGCGACAAAGTGGTGTCGTTCAAAAAGAAACGCCGCCAAGGCTACCGCAGAAAAATCGGCCACCGGCAGGGACTTACCAAGATAAAGATTGAATCGATTCTCGCTTAATTTTGAAGGAGCAGAGCAATGGCACATAAAAAAGGACAAGGGTCTTCTACTAACGGTCGCGACAGCCAGCCAAAGCGCCGCGGCGTCAAACGTTACGCCGGTCAGGAAGTGACCGCCGGCAGCATTCTGGTTCGCCAGGTCGGCAGTAAATTCGTTCCGGGTTCTAACGTCGGTCAGGGGCGTGACTTCACGCTTTTTGCGCTCAAACACGGTATTGTCGAGTTCGACAAAGCCGGCCGCCGCGTCAACATCCGCGAAATGCAAACTGCATAATTATTTTTTCCAATGACAGGAAAAAGAAAAGGCGAGCTTTTGAAGCTCGCCTGCTTTATTTAAGGTATCCGCCGTGAAAACCATCGTATTCAGAGATCGCGTCAAAATTTTCGTGCAGGCCGGTAACGGCGGCAACGGAATTGTCGCTTTCCGCCGGGAAAAATCTGCGCAATTCGGCGGCCCCAGCGGCGGCGACGGCGGCCATGGCGGCAGTGTCATTCTGCGTGGCGATACCAACGCCAATTCGCTGCATCCGCTCTATTACCACCCCCACCAGAATGCTGAAAACGGCGGCCACGGCAAAGGCAGCGATTGCACCGGACGGTGCGGAGAAAACAATATCCTCATCGTACCCTGCGGAACCGTCGTCCTCGACCCGGACACGGAAGAATTCGTCGGCGAGATTCTCGAAGATGGACAGGAACTGGTCATTGCCCGGGGCGGAAAAGGCGGTCTGGGCAATCCGCACTTCAAATCATCAATCAATCAGGCCCCCACTAAATGTACGCCCGGCACGCCCGGCGAAGAACGCGCCTACCGCCTTGAACTAAAGCTCGTGGCCGACGTCGGGCTGGTTGGCTATCCCAACGCCGGCAAATCGACTCTCCTCACCGAACTCACTGACGCCCATCCCAAAGTCGCTTCATACCCATTCACCACCCTCAACCCCATTCTCGGCACTCTCGTTTACGAAAATTTCAACCAAATCCGGATCGCAGACATCCCCGGCCTGATTGATGGTGCCAGCGAAGGAATCGGTCTCGGGCATTACTTCCTGCGTCACATTGAACGCTCACGCTTTTTAATATTCATCATCGACATGGCTGCCGAAGATGGACGAGACCCCGTCGAAGACTACCGCAGCCTGCGCCGGGAACTGAAAGCCTACAATCCGGATCTGGTCAACCGTCCGTCTCTCGTGCTGGCCAATAAAATGGACATGCCGTCCGCCGCCGAAAACCTGAAATTTTTCAAAAGGAAAACCCGTTTAAAGCCGCTCGCCATCTCCGCTGGCCTCGGCGAAGGTCTCGAACAGATAAAAGAAATCCTTTACGAACAGTTCTTCGGTAAGTAAAAGATACGACACTTTTGAGGGCGTTTAGCTCAGTTGGTTAGAGCGCTACCTTCACACGGTAGAAGTCACAAGTTCGAATCTTGTAACGCCCACCATTTAAATCATTGATATTCAGCACCTTGCAGAAGGTGCTTTTTTTATTTCTGCCTTGCCCGGCCCGACTACGGGGGAAACTACGGGTTTGGCCGGTTGATTCGCCCTCTTTGTATGGGGGCGTTGCAAATGAACGCAAAATCAACGGGAGGCAGAAAAGATGGGACTGGAAATCCAAAAAAATAAAGATGGTTCGCTGAAGTCAAACTGGTGGTACGGACGGTTCGAAGTCGATGGGAAAAACCACTGCGTGAACCTCGGCATTGAAGTTAAAGGCCGAGTTCCGGCGACCCTGCGCAAAACAGGAGACACGGCGTTTGAATGCTCGCGCACACTGGCCGACGCAAAAATCAAAGAACTGATCGCGCACGCACGCAGTCGGAAAACCGCTGCGCATCATCTGCAGGAACTCTATGAGATCAAAGCCGGTGAAGAACTGACACAAATCCCACTGGCCGAAATGGCTGAGCGGTGGAATTTGCTGCCGACTAAAAAGAAACGCTGTCCGCTCCGGACAGAAAATCAGCTGACAACCATCCGGCAGTTCCGGAAGTTCATGGAAGCAACGTTTCCCCAAGCCCCGACGATGTCGCAGATTACCCGCAAGATGGCGCTGGCATGGATGAAGAGTCTGGATGATATGGGAATGGCTGGCGCCACCTACAACACGAAGCTTTCGCTGCTGAAAGGCATTTTCGAAAAGCTCGGGACGGAAGCGGGCGTGCTGACAAACCCCTTCAACGGCATTCCCTTCCATGAAACCAATACTATGCACCGTCAGCCGTTCACACAGAAAGAGCTCAACGCTATTCTGGCTCATTGCGATGATCTGATCCGGCCTGTTGTTTTGACGGCCATGTGCACGGCGATGCGGCGCGGTGACTGCGCCATGCTGAAATGGGAATCGGTCGATCTGGAAAACGGGTTTATTTCGGTGAAGACCTCCAAGACCGGAGAGCTGGCGGAAATTCCGCTCTTCCCGCTGTTGCGGGCCGAACTGGAAAAACTACCGCGCAAAAGCATCTATGTCTTTCCCGATGTGGCGAAAATGTACAAGGCCAACTTGATGGGTCTGACGTGGCGTTTCAAAAAGGCGATCAATGACGCCAAGATCGAAGGTGCCGTGATTGAGCGGGATGATGCCATGCAAAAGGCCAGCGTGAAGGATTTCCACTCGCTGCGGACAACATGGATTACGATGGCGCTGACAGCGGGTGTACCGATGGAACTGGTTCGCCGCGTCACCGGCCACTCGACGGTGGATGTCGTATTGAAGCACTATTTCCGGCCCGGAAGAGAGGCATTTAAAATGGCTCTGGAAACGGCGATGCCGAAGATGCTGACGGCGGGAGAGATGCCGGAGGACAGAGATCAGAAGACAGAGGACGGAGCTCAGAAGCCGAACGAGAACACTCAGGAAATGCTCCAAAAGATACAAGGGCTTCTCGAGTACGGCAAGGATATGGAAAAGGCCGCAATCCTCAGACGGTTGGCCGAGATTGAGCAGGAAATAGCCACCCAGCTTCGACAGGATCAGGACCGGCAGAAAGCATCGCTGGCGGCATAGTTTAAGAAAAAGGATGGGCGGGAAATCCCCGACCATCCTGCGGCGACTCCGGAGAGGCGCGCTCTACTTCGGCAGCTGGGCTTCGAGCTGCTTGGCGGATTCGCCGTCGGCCCAGAGATTCAAAATCTCTAGCCGGGTCTGGTTGACCGCGTCAAACATTTGTTTGGCTTCGTCACCGGTGACGGCTTTGTCGGCCAGCATCGGATCGATGAGTTCCACAAGCTCCGTTAAGTGAATAACGGTTTTGCGGACTTGCGCGATCTGCGCGGCCGTCTTTTTGGACAGCATGATGCGCTGGATAGCGGCGGTGAGCACTTTGGCAACGATTTGTTCCAAGGGCAGTAACTTAAACAGAGACAGCCCCAGTTTGATGAGCATTGTATGTAGCATGATGATTCCTCCTTATACTAAGAGGCTGAATCAACCGCGGCTTGTTGCACTGACGCTCCAGTGCGCCGGGGAAACTCAAGGTCAGCGCACAAATGAGGCAATGGTTTTCAGCACCGTGAGCAAGCCTTGCGGGTTGGTGGATAGAAAAACGACAAGTGCCGTCAAAAGAACAAGGCTCCATTTTTCGAGCTTGGTGACACGGCCATTGGTTTTACTGGCCTGAGCGTGGATGGCTTCGAGCTTTTCATCAATGCGGTCGAAGCGCTGCTGGCAACCGTCCGGCAGCGAGCTGCCGCAGGTGTCGGGTGTCAGGTGTCGGTTGTCAGGGGGAGATTTCATAGCCCTGCCCTCAAGGGAGAATGGCGGTGATGAGGCCGTTGGAAATGACAAGGGTGTTGCCGGCCTGAATGACCCGGTTCGTGGTGATGCCGGTTGTGCGCAATAAATAGCGCCCGTCGGCATACCCTTTATTTACGATGCCCAAGGCCTCTGTGGGATTTTCAGTAACATGCCACTTTACCCCTGCCGCCCCGGTCAGATTGCCGGTTTCAAAATCAATGGTCGTATTGTATCCACTTTGCATGATGGTGTCGGGGGAGATTAAAAGACCATCACTCATGTTCTGACCGAAAAACAAAGCATCGCTGTGCGTTGTTGAAAATTGCAGCCCGTCCTGAAAACTCAGCGATTTAAAATAGCCATGATGCTCTTCACTATCCTTGGCATAGATTTGAAGTGCTCCATTGGTTGCAGTGAGGCTTTGGGCGAACGTGAGCGATTGCGTTGAAGGTGCGCCTGCAATCATGTATTTGCCGTCGGCGAACCCGCGGCTGATGATTGCCTCGGGATACGGCAGAACCTGATCTATAAGCCAACCGCCGTAAAGCATGTGCTCTTCCATATTGATCGTGGTGCCTTCGTCGGTCTGATAGAACCCGGATTCGCGGACAAGCAGTTTGCCGATTTTTAAATCGATTTCACCGCTGCTGGATAGAACGACCGCTTGATCCGGTTCGCTAATCCTGAAGAAGTCATGCACCTCATGATCATAAGCCCAAGGAATGGATGCGCGTAGCATTCCGGATGTCGCGGTCACGGATGAAGCGAACGGCAAAGGGACGGTCATCTGACGGGAGCCGTCGGTGTAAACGGCCTGCGGGTCGGAGACGTGGATTTCCAATGCTTGGATACGCTGGCCGTCGATGATCCACTGCTGGGCGCTGGCGCTCTGCCAGAGGACAGAGACCAAAAGACAGATGACAACTGAGAAGAGATTTTTCATTTATTCGCCCTTTCGGATGATTTCAACGGTGCCGTTGGTGATGGTGCTGGTGATGTTCAAAGCGTCGTTTTCGTTAAAGGGAATGTCGGCTTCCGGAATCCAAACTGCGTGCTGATTGTTGGAAAGTGCGCAACTCGTCAGAAGAAAGGATGTTGAGCCGGTGCGGCGTTCGACGGTGATCGCGCCGGATGCCGGGGCCGAAAAACGGAAGAGTAAAGCAACGGGCACCCATGAAGAGCGTTTCTCAGTGTTGGTGATGGTCACGGTGCCGGTGGCAAGGGAATGGGTGGTGGCGATACCTGCCGCGCTGCTGCTTGCGCAAAGTGCGAGCACCAGCACGAATGATGAAAGATGAACTATGAACGATGAATGGCGATAAGTTTTCATGGTGAGTCCTTTCGGTCAGGGGTTTTCGATGGCGGCTGCCTGTGCAACGTAGCTGGGGGAAAGTCCGCCGGTGTCACGGCTGAGCGGGATGTTTCCAGTCCAGACGTTGCGCAAGAACATGTCGGAGCGCAGCACCATATTGTTTTCCCCTTCTGTAAAAGGAAGACCGATTTCCCGTTTGAGCTCGTAGAGAATGATGGTCTGCGCATGGCGCAGGCAGGCGGACGGAACCGCAGTTTCGTCGCCGACAGGCACCGGTGTTCCATTGGCCCGCAGGGCGCTCCGGAATTCGGTCGCGATTTGCAGGATGAGCGCATACAGCCGCCCGGATTTGCCGGGGTTGTCTGTGCGCCATTGCAGGTAGGAGGCGTAGAGCGCAGGGCTCATGACCGATTCGAGGTAAGCAACTGTGAGGATGGGCCACATGGGGAATTTCCGATTTCCGATTGATGATTGAATCGAGACGGAGAAAGAAAACCGTCCGCACCCACAGGGAAGGCACGGACGGCGGGCGAGGGTTATTCAGGGCCGTACTTTTCTTCCCACTCTTCGCAGTCCGGATCATCCATTGCCAGCGACACTGGACAGGGAATACCAGCTTCACGGCAAGCAACGGCCAGTTTGCTACGAGACAACGGCGTATCGGAGTCAGGATCATCCACCCAAGGCAGATTCTGGACTGCGTTAAAGCGCTGTGTTTCCAAGGTCTGGATAGATTTTCCCAAGGTCTGTAAATCGACACTGATCCCCTGTTGTGCCCACTCAAAGGTCAATGTCGCCAATTCCTTCTCATCCACCGGCCAGAGGTGATTAAATTTTTCCCAAAGCAGAAAACAGAGTCGCGCATCTTCAAGCGCGTAAGTGAACATCGCTTCGTTCCCAAACAGATCAGCGCCGGATTGACCGCTCGCTTTGCTGCGCTGGGTTTTATCCACGTCGATGTTGAGCAGTTGTTTACAGGCACCTTTGAGGGAACGGGGTGCGGAAAGGTAAACAGCAAGTGATGCGGTGCAACGCCAGATTTGATTTTCAATTTGAGGAATGATGCTCTTCTCTTGCAGGCGTTTAAAAACGAGAGAGTCAAAGGCGGCGTTGTGAGCAACGAGGATGGCGTTTTCAAAATGATGCCACTGATTAAAATCCTTCGGGTGGCCAATCCATTTGAAATCATTGCCATAAACAGACATGAGGTAGCAGTCGAATTTTGGATGATGGACATAGGAATAGGCGTCCATCTTTTTCAGGGAATAGTCGCGGTCGTAGTAGGTTTCAAAATCAATTGCAAAGGTGTTCATGACTCTCCAGTGAGCAGGATTCAGGGGGACGAAAAGAGAGAAAGCAGGAGAAGCGGGTGGTGAGTCCGCTCTCCTGTGCGCCGGTTAAAGCAGCGTTGTGATGAATGCGACAAATTCATCAGCATGTTTACCGTGCTGGCGCAGACGGGGAACGAATACGAGATTCGTGCCCAGTTTTTCCCGGCGAACCTGCAACGTCCATTTGCCTTTATGCAGTTCCGGCAGTCCGGTGTCCTTGTTACGCAACGCAAACCGTGCCGCCGTATTGATCGCCTTACCGGCCCGGCTGTACGAAGTGCCTTTCATTGTCCAGAGTGCCAATTCATAGGCTTTATTGGGTATTTTAAAAGCAAGGCCGCAAGTGAAAAAATACTATGTAGTCGCCGCAGGCATTTGATCCCATGTGCGTTTTCCGAGCAGGCGTCCGTGCTTCTTTTTCTGAACCCCGCCCCATTGCTTGAAAAAAAACGGCACATTCGCTTTAAGGCATTGGTCGCGAAGGTCTGTAACCCAAGCCTTTTCCATCGGGCGTGCACCGGGACCGGATTCGCCGCCGACAATCACCCAATCGATTTTTTTGAGGTTAAGATTCGGCAGAGGCCCGAGCAAAGGTTCCAGTGACAGGAACCGGACTGCGGCGGGGACTTCGCGCAGAAGATCAATCCGGTCAACGTGATCGGCATTTTCCACCGTCACACCCATCCAGATATTGGAAGTCCAGTTAAAGCGGCTGGCCAACTGCGCCATACGCCCGGCCCGCTTGGTCAAAATCTGGAACGTATGCAGGCGAGCCGCATTCATGGTGAAGAAAATTTCGTCAACGAACTCCGCCGGGACATCGTTATGGAACAGGTCGCTCATGGAGTTCACAAAAATCATCTGGGACTTTTTCCACCGCAACGGCATTCCAAGAACATCCGGATGACACGTCACTTTAAACCCATTGCGATAATTCGGCTGACCCATTGCGTGAAGACGCTTTGCCATGCGTTCAGCATAGCAGTGCTTGCAGCCTGCACTGATTTTCGTGCATCCCGTCACCGGATTCCAAGTGGACTCTGTCCACTCTATAGAAGATCCTGCTGCCATTGCTTTGCCTCGTAAACCACCAGTCTTTGGGGTTCCTTTAGATAAAAACTCTTCTTCCGAGCAAGTCCGCCAGAACCGGCGTCTCTGACTTCGATGCGTCCCTTATCCTGTAACTCCCCAAGAATGTCATTTGCCTTTGAGGAATGGAATCCATTTCCAAGGCAGAAGCGATAAAGTGCAGTGTTGTCCGGGCGGGCGGTCTGAATAAAATTCAGAATGTCCTGCTCAAAAACCGATACTCGGGTCGGTTTATTAAACTCGGCAAAAAGGGAATCCCCCTTGTAGCATATTTCATTATCTATGTTGTAGTTGGCCGACCCTGCGATGGCATCCAGAGTCCAGCACACCTTCAAAAATTTCTCCATGCCAAGCATATCCCTGCTGGCAAAAATCACTCCGTAGATGTTGCGCCCCTTTTTTATTGAAAACGGGGCAACCAGCGCATCGGTTCCGCCCAGACTGCTGCGAAAATATTCGCAAATGAACCGATGGATCGCATTGTACTCGATATCTTTGAGCTGCGCCGGATCGATTGAAAATCGGTTTTGGAACTCCACCGTAGCGACAAACCGATTGATGTACGAAGAAGATATGAAAAACATGATGTCCGTCGTACCGCAATCCAACAGACTGCGAATGATCTCCGGGCTGACTTCCTTGACACCAAACTGATCAAGAAGGATGAGGTTGGCATGACCTTTCTGCCGCATCTCCGGCAAATGGTCAGAAAGCAGTTCTTGAAACGGTTTTGCACTGAACTCAAATGAACAGCAGTTTTTCTGGCAGCGATGGCTCGCAACATTCTGTTTCAGTTCTTCAATAAATTCTTCTTCGATGTCGTTAAATAACATTTTGACCGGCACATCCGCCTTAAGAGCACTCTTTGCGGCACAGAATGCCTTAACCTCTTCCTGAATAATCAAAGGCGATCCGAAGGTGCCTTTTGCGTCGGTTCCTGGGCCGGCGAAGTAATCGTACAGATTGATCTGCTTAAACACGGCGGAACCGTTCGCGTATTTTTTCGACAGGAAAACCGGCAGCCATTCCCGGATATATTTTCGGAAAATATCGAGTTTCAACTGAGTCGGCTGGTCGAATACTTCCTTGTGGAATTTTTTATTCATCGCTTTCCTTCCACGATGACACCTCCTGATTATGCCGCCGCACCGGTAGTCAGTTCGTAGACCATGTCGCTGACAAAACGGCGGAACGATTCGTTTTCGACAAACTGTTTATATACCTGAGTGTCTTCTTTGAGCAGGAGTTGCATGACTTTGCTAAGAGCCTGATCGTGGGCCATACGCGCCGTGTGCGGTGTATTTTCTTTGGCGTTCTGGTACGTCACGTCGGCGGCAACCTGCGGGGCGATGTCATCGCGGATGCGCTTCGCAACGCGGTCGGCATCGGTGAACAGCGTTCCGAAATGTTCGTTGAAGGTTTTGAGAATATTGCTGAGCCGGTCGAGCTCGGGCTCGGACTTCCGCCGACCGGCATCCGTCGGAATGGGTTCGATTTGTGCATCTTCATCCGCCAGCGCGATTTTCATTACGGCCTTCTTCTCGACGCGATAGCTGTCCATGTCAATGGCCTCAAGAATGCCTTTGGAAAGATCCTCTTCTTTCGGCGCGGGCAATTTGGGCGTCAGCAGATTTAGAAAAATGGAGAGCTTTTCCCAGTCGCGATTCGTATAGGGCATGATTGAAGCGAGAAAATCATAGGTGCGGCAGAATATCTTGGCTTTCCCTTTAAATTCTACCTGTCCGTCTTCATCGAGCCGCTCTTTATAAACCGCCACACAAGTATCCAAAATCGGGTCGAGTTGATCACGGTCGGCGCCGCTGAGAAACAGCTCCACGATCTTCTGCACCTGCTCCGGTGAATAGACCTGCGCATTATCGAGAGCACCTTTCAAATCATGGAGCTTATTGGGATCGGTTTCCTCGGCGAGCAGCGTGGTGCGATAGTAATCCTGAAAAGCAAAGGTGATCGTCTCCGCATTATTTTGGAAATCGAGAACGAAGCAATCGTGCTTCTGCGGATGGGCGCGGTTGAGCCGGGAAAGCGTCTGCACCGCTTTGATACCTGAAAGTGGCTTATCCACATACATCGTGTGCAACAGCGGTTCATCATAGCCGGTTTGGAATTTATCTGCACAGATCAGGAAACGGTACGGATCGTTCTGAAATTTTTCCGCGATGCCACTGCCGGGAAACCCATTAAGCGATGATTCGCTGACCTTGACCCCGCAATAGTCGGGTTCGCCTGAGAAAGCGACGATGGCCTGATACGGGCTCTTGCGCTCTGCCAGATAGGTTTTGAAAGCGTGGAAATACTGGATGGCCCGCTCGATGCCATTGCACACCACCATCGCCCGCGCCTGTCCGCCGATCTTACCGGCAGCCAGCACCTGCTCGTGGAAGTGATCCACCATGATTTCCGCCTTGAGCTGAATCGCGTGGTCATGGCTTTCGACATACTTGCGCAGTTTCTTCTGCGCCTTCTTGGTATCGAACTCCGGATCGTCCTCCGTCTTTTTCACCAGTTTGTAGTAACTCTCGACCGGCGTGTAGCACTTGAGCACATCCAGAATGAAACGCTCTTCCACAGCCTGTTTCATCGTATAGCTATGGAACGGCTTGTGTTTAACTTTGCCCTCGGCATCCGGCGGTAACGGCTCGCCGAACAGTTCCAACGTCTTGCTCTTCGGCGTAGCGGTGAAAGCAAAGTAGCTGGCGTTGGTGAGCATCTTGCGCGCCGCCATGCGCTGTTCAAGGGCGGTATTGATAGCGTCTTCCGGATCGGCATCCTCCGACTCATCGCCTAGCGCTTTGCTCATCGCCGCCGATGTCTTGCCGCCCTGACTGGAGTGCGCTTCGTCGATGATAATCGCGAACGCCCTGCCACTTTCGGTGGAGATTTCATCGAGAATGAAAGGGAACTTCTGCACGGTAGAGATGATGATCTTTTTGCCTTCTTCGATGAACGTACGCAGGTCGCCGGAGTTTTCGGCATGGCCCACTGTCGAGCCCACCTGCATGAACTGCTTAATGGTCTTTTGAATCTGGTCGTCAAGCAAACGCCGATCCGTGACCACAATAACGGAATCGAAGATTTCTTTGCCGCTTCGTTTGAGCCCGATCAGCTGGTGTGCCAGCCATGCTATGGAGTTCGACTTGCCGCTGCCCGCCGAATGCTGAATCAAGTAACGCTTGCCGGAGCCATTGACCCGCACATCAGCCAGCGCCTGACGAACCACGCCGAGCTGGTGGTAGCGTGGAAACACCTGTTTGTACTTTTTCTTGCCGGTCTTGGAATTCTTTTCTTCAACGATCTGGGTGTAGTTTTCAAGAATGTTGGTCAGCCCTGCCGGAGTGAGAACCTCTTTCCAGAGGTAGTCGGTTTTAAGCCCGTTCGGGTTCGGCGGATTGCCCGCACCGTCGTTGCAGCCCTTGTTGAACGGCAGGAACCACGAGGCTTTACCTTTCAACTCGGTACACATACGCACCTCGCTGTCGTCCACTGCAAAATGCACCACACACCGACCGAACCCGAAGAGCAGTTCGCGCGGATCGCGGTCACGGCGGTACTGCTCGACGGCATCTTCCACCGTCTGCTTGGTGAGGCTGTTTTTCAGTTCGAAGGTGGCGACGGGCAGGCCGTTAATGAAAAGGCCGAGGTCGAGGGCTCGGCGCGTCTCATCATTGCTGTAGGCGAGCTGACGTGTGATCGAAAAACGGTTTTTAGCGTTGAGCGCGGCGGCTTTGGTGTTGCCTTCCGATGGCGTCCCGTAGAAAAAGTCAAAGTGGCCTGCCGGATGGTGATCAATGCCCTTGCGTAAAACATCGATCACGCCGCGCTTACCGACCTCCGACGAAATACGGGCGAGGAACTGGCGGCGGTTGATGTTGTCCTGACCCGCAAGCTGTAATTTTTTAACTGCCTCCGGCTGCGTGGCGAACAGGAAGGCGAAAAGCTGGGCTGTATCCAGTGCATAGGCGCGGTCGTAGTCCTTCGGGCTACCTGCAAAATACCCGGCACCGCCTGCTTTTTGCGCGGCGATGTTTTCGGGAGTCTCGTCCACACGTCCCGCCGGAACATCAAACCCGTTCCCGCCGGTCAGATGGCGCATGATGAGGGTTTCGAGGCCTTTTTCGGTGATGTCGGTTGTGCTCATGGTTAATCCAGTTTAGTTGGTTGAAATATCAGATGACTCTCCGAAAGCTAGCTGCTTGGCAAACTCGATTCGGTTACGCTGGGCATGAACACCTTTGTCGCGCAAAAGCAGGTCGAGTTTGAGCAGGTGAACCGGTCGCAGAATTATCTCTGCTTTCAAGGTACCGCTTAGCGGATCCTTAACGAAAACAATCTGTTGACGAGCGGCATCTTCCAAGGTGGGGTAAATAATTGTTGCGCGGCGATTACCGCTCTCCTGCCCCAAGGCATAGAGGGCAAGCTGATATAACATTTCACGCGGCAGATTTCTTTCCCACAGATCACGATACTTGGCATCCAGAACGGCTTCAATCTTGTGATTACGTAGCACGAGAAAATCAGGACGAAGCGATGGCGAGCGATGATTACGAGGATTGTTGGCCGGGTCGTAACTGAACACTCCGCGCAACACTCGTTCATCCTGAACCTCGTAATCAATGAGGTTCTCGCCAAGAAAGCGGGAAAGGAGCGTCTGAAAAAAGCGATTCATGTCGAACAGAAAGCCAGCAGCGGGCATGGGTGATTTGGTGTCCGTCAAGGACGCACCCTGAGTATTCAGAAGCATCTGAATCAAGGTAAGCGCAGGTCGGTAGGCACTGGTGCGTCGGTCGAGTGAATGCCATGCCCCGGCAAAGCCAGTAGCGTCCAAATTCTTTGGTGTGATCCTTCCGGTAAAACTTTTTGCCAAACGCCGGACGCGACCACTTAATTCACGATCCAACGTCATCCGGGCAGCTAATTCCAGTCCACCATGCAATACCTGATTTAAACAGTTATCCTCGCTGCGGGGATAATGGACACAGGGCAAAGCTACCCCAGCATTAGCGGCGACTTGCATGTAACCGCCGAAATCAATCCGCCCTCGCGGGCTGGCCAGCATGGAGTTAGTACGCAAATAATCACGGTGGAGACCACGGGAAAGCAATTCGGACGATTCGGCGGCCAACTGATGAATCAATAAATCCTCGAAGCTGGCCTGTGAGGTTGCATAGCCAACCTCGTCGAACAAATCCAAATGACGGAGCCGGTAGGCATAGCGAAGCAGATTCATTAACGGCACGCCGGAAATCTTGGGCTTAATAGTGACGAGTAATTCACCCAAAGCGAAACGCCCGACATACGATGATGCCCGCAACTCCAAGCCCCGCGCCAGCTCAAGGATTTCAATCCGTCCGCGGCGGGTGAGCGTTTCGGCCAAATGCCGGGCCGCTGGATGGCCGGCCAATACCGGCCCCTCCAAGGGGCTGCCTTTGGACGGCTCCCGCGTCTCCCACTCGGTCAAATTAACGTTCTGCGTTGTCATTTGGCAGGTTCTTCGGCTTCGTCCTCCGGTTCGGGAATTGGTACTAGTTGAGCGACCGATTCAATTGTCGTGGACAATTCTGGAGTCGGTGCCAGCAACGCCTGAATCAAATCCTGCCGTCGCGCGGGCAAAAACAATTCCTCTCGCACACGCTGCCGTTCACCATCCACCATAGCCCCTCCCAAAATCTCCGTGAGTGCGCCGTAGTCTTCGTAACAATATTCCTCCAGTAGCGGAATGATGTCCTCGGCGATGATGCGGGAAAATTTTGAAAAATCCGTGACCGGCTTTCCATTATCATCCATCAGGTAGGCATGGCCGATTTGCAAATTGCGGGCGTCTTTGCCGATGTGTTCACGGATGCGGGAATTTATTGCATCGAGCCACTGGCCCAAAGGAATTGCCTCGCCTGCAATCGCACCTGACAACGTGGACGAATCCGGCATCAACTCCACAAACCCGAACCGCCGCCGCAAGGCGGTATCGAGCAAGGCGATGGAACGGTCCGCCGTATTCATGGTGCCGATGACCAGGACGTTGGCTGGCACGGAGAACTTATCGCCAGACAAAGGCAAAATCACTTCCTGCCCGCGTTTATTCTTTTCAAGCAGCGTAAGTAACTCACCAAAGATGCGCGGGATGTCCCCGCGATTTATTTCGTCAATGAGCAGAACAAACTTCTGATCGGAAGCGGCGGCATCGCGGCAAAGTGTTTTGAAAATGCCATCACGCTTTTCAAAGATCAACTGCCCGCCTGTGCTTTTCTGAGGACGGAAGCCCTCAATGAAATCTTCGTAACCGAATGCCGGATGGAACGTGCAGCAGCGCAGCAGGCCCGAGTTTGAGCCGGCCCCGTTGACGGCGACTTTCTGCTCGGCAGTAAGATCCGCATACAGAGACCCGAATGCCCCGATGGCTGACAAGTCGAGTGCCGTCTGCTTGCCCCAATAGGTTTTTCCGGTGCCCGGCGGACCGTAGAGAATAGCCTGTCCTTTACGTTCCAAGATCGCCTGCAACTTACCCGGAATGACGCTTTCCAAGCGCAGGGTTTTGCGAACGGGTTTCGGTTGCTGCGGCGTTGGGACAATGGGCGCGGGTGACACCGGCAACGACGGCTCCAACAACTGGCGCTCCACGGCTACAAAGTTCCGGCTATCCTTTTTCAATCTCCAGACAGTGGTTCTCAATCCTTCCGTGACGGGCAATTTCCATTTCGGGGTCACATGCCACTCGACCTGACGACGGTGCGGCGCATCTTCCGGCGGTGTCGGCTCATATCGGTATGGGCCTTTGACTAACCCGACGCCAAGAATCCACTCGCCGTCCGCGGCAAGCACCACATCATTTTCAGCCATGTCTTTGGCAAAGTTCCGAATCTCACCGGCTTTGCGCGAAGCAACATTTGCCAAATAGCTTGGGTACGCTTTGGCCAGCATTTCCACGAGAGATTCTTTCACGTTATCACCCGCGAGTGCGTTGGATAAATCTCCCAGTTCCGGCCAGCCAACGGCCGCATAGCCACCGGCTTCCATGGCTGGCCATACATCTTGAGCATCGCCCCCTTCGCCCAGCCTGGTGCCGATGCGCCAGTATTTTGTGGGCGTGCCGTTCCGCGCATTGAGCACAGCGGTGAGGTGATTCATGGGCCAGCCCATTTGATTTGCGAAGCTGACAAACCGGCCCGCCGAAACATACAGGCCGGGCTGCGAGGGCGGCAGTTGTAGCAGTTTGATGAGATTGTGCCGCTGGAAATATTCAGCGTGAAAATCGTCCAGCTTGTCCGGAAAAAGTAGGCTCACATATTTGTGCCCCCAAGCAAGGCGGCAAACATCCGGCGCGATTTCATCCAATTTGTTCTGCAAAGCGAGATATTCCTGATCGTCCGCCCCGCTGGGCAAATCCTGAATTACGGCCACGGCGGCGATCAACTGGTCACGGTGCTTTCGCGCAATAGCGATGGCCTCGGCTAACGGCAAAGTGACTTGGTTGGTGGGATGGCCGGCCATCCATTCGCCAGAATCCTTGCTTTTGTAGAGCCCGAACTTTAGCGCACTGCCGCCTGCAATGCTGCCGAACTGGCGGGTTGGAAACTCGGCGTCGCTCTTAAATTCCAGCCAATACACCAAGCTGTCCTGATTTCCGTGGGCGTGTATCGTATTTAACAAAACCTCGCCGTCCAGACTCTTGAGGCGCTCCGGGCCGAATCGTTCACGAAACAGGGCGTAACATTCGGACAGACGTTCTTTCGTCATCAGCTCGCCACGTTTCATGAGCGATTCATGGGAAGAACGCAGGGACTGCTGGACGCGTGGATCTAATAGGGAGTCAGTTGTTGGCATTGTTCGTTTCCTCCAGTTCGTCGTCGATTTCTTCCAGCGGATCGTCGGGGGCAGATTCGGCGAAGGCATCGGCGGGCGGGGCCGGGAGCTTGGCGGCGGCTTCGCGCACATCCAGCTTGCCCGTCACCACATCGGCAACCAGCCGCGTCCGGTATTCGCGCAAAAGTTCAATCTCCCGTTCGAGCCGGTTAATGGCGGTGTTCAACATCCGCGTCTCGCGTTCTGCATAAGCAACAATTGCAATTTGTTCAACAACCGGCGGAACTACACATCGAACATTATAGAAATTCTGATTGGAGAGGTTTTGAAGGCCAACGGTCATGCCATTTGAGCAACCGGCATAGATAGCTCTATAAGGGTAGGTGTGGAACAACAACTCAAAGTATTTCGCATGTAAAACACGCTGTGGAGCAAACACGCCGTAATGAAAAGAAACAATCCCGCGAAGTGTGGATGCAAAAAACACACCTAAATGCGCTTTAAAACGATTCAGGACTAAGTCGCCGGGAACGGTCACCTTCCAGTTGTTATAAGAAGAAGTTTGTAAAGATCGTTCCTGCATGTCCTTTGATGCAATCAGCCCGGCTCGCTGTGATAGTGAGAGTTGAGTTTCCGGCAAATCACCATGTGATCGAATTTTCTCTTTAAAAATACGCTGGTTAAGTGGCATTTCCCAATGTTCCGGAATTTTTCCGAGCCAAGGGATGCCGGAGTCTTTGAGCGGGACATTGGGATTGAGGCCGCGCGTGACGGCGCGGTGGATGATGGCCTGTTTCTGTTCGTTGAGCAGTGTGATGATTTTGCGTTTGGCGCGGATCGTCCGCTCCAACAGCCCGTTCGCCCAGTCCAGAAACCGCACAATCGCCGCCTGCTCTTCCGGTGGGGGAAGCGCAACGGGCATTCGCTTAAAATGTGAGAAGTCGAGATTTTGGCGAAGGCCAGAGCCGTACTCGTAGATCGCCTTACTCGTATCCCAAACATTCAGGAATTGGAAGCCAAACTCCGGAATGACGCCCGCCTTTAACTTCAGCGCCAAATAAGCGGAAGTAATGATTCCACGGTTCCGCACCATTCCGACTCGCAGGCTTGTGTGGTCGTTTTGCAGATCGGTCGTACGGATCACAATGTCGCCAGGATTCACGATCTGATAGGTTTCGAAAGACTCGGGGACAAGACCATGCAGTTTTTCTGCCGGCTTGATAATGATTCGCCCATAACTGAGGGACAGCACAGTCTTCTCTTTCATGCCAAAATTACGCTCGCGGTTGGGCTCAAAGGCACCAAATGCGGGCCGTGCTTCCCAATGTTGCGGCACCTTACCGAGCCACGGCAGACCGGAGTCTTTGTATTCGGGATAGGGGTTTAAGTCGGCGATAACAGCGGCTTCTTTTTTAGAAGCTGGGATCGAACGGACTTCAGGTTTACGGACTTTTGGTACAGACTTAAAGGCATCATCAAAAAGAGGCAGTTGCTGTGAAATGGCTGGCGCAGGCGGGGGAGCGCTTTTGTCTGCGCGGAAATCAACAATCTGGAGCGGTTCGCCGAAAAGTAGAAAATTCGGAATCTCAGGTGGAACAACGCACCGCAATTCATCGCCGTTTTTGATGCTCTCGCGAAGCTCCATCAGCAAGCGACCAAGCACATTCATGCCAACAAGGGTTTTGCTATCGCTGGGAATCGCCCCCCAGAAGTCGTCTTTGCGCGAGTCTTCAACAATCGGAAAGTCACCTGTTGATAGCAGAAGCTGACTGAATTTCGCCCCGTGCTGAGCAAGTTTAAGGCGCAAGCACCATCGCATCACGCTAACACGGACTTTCTTCCAATCCGCGCGTGAATCATTGCGATAAGGTTTGCTTACCATCTTGGCCGTCATCGGGCTGGACTGCTCAAGAATCAGCCGCTGGACTTCCGGCCGGTGAGGAAAACGACAAGCCTGATAAAGCGCCTCAACGGTGAGGATACGCTCCCCATTGACCCGGACAGGAAATCCCGGGGCCATGTTGGAAAGCCCGCCAAACGCCTCAGCCGTCTTGCGGAAAACAGCACATTCTGTCCGCAAATAAGTGCGTAACTGATCGGAACTCATCAAGATGTTCCCCCAAAAAGACGCTTTATGGCCGTAGCACTGTTGGTTGTTCGCTCAAACAAGGGGTACCAAGGGTCACCCGCCCAAAGCGCCAAGGGCGCATTGTTCGGACAGTTGCGATAGGTAACAATAAGCGAACCGAAACCGAGGGTTTCCAATCCCATTGTGCCAAGAGGTCGCTGATACGCTATAAAATGAGGGCACATTTGCCGAATTCTCACGCCGGCTTTTAAAAACTCCTGTTCGAGAACATGACGCCCAGTCTCACTGGAAAAAAATTCATTCATCCCCACACTGCTAGGAGTGCGAAAAATTGGTTTGTGCTGCATTCCCGCAGCATAGGCCGCAACTAATGTGTCGGCGGGTGGAAGCATCGTGGGGCGCAAAACATCTGATGTGTTTATACGCGCTTTAGTGTCTTCGATCTCTATGCATCGCCACCACACTAATTCAATCTTTTTTTTGGCCGCATCGGCGACTTCGGCAATCTTATTTTTCGCGTAATACTGCCCGCCTCGATGGTACGCAATGGTGATGATGTGAACTTTCGCTTTTGCGGGTGCAGATGTCTTAATCCATGATGACATATCCTGCAAAACCCGCCCGCCAGTAAAAATGACATCATCAAGGTACACATATACGGGCTCAGTTCCCCCGCATCCGGCGACATGAACGCCGCAGTGTTCATAAAGAAAGGAATCGAAAAGTGAGAGCATGTCCCTCTGGCTATTTCCGCCTTGCTGAATATCTAAAAAATTAATTCCTCGCCAAAAGCTACATGGATCATTACCCGCTAGGTCTTTATTTATAATCAGGCCTTTAAGAAACCATGCTACTAACTCCCGGTTGAAGTAGGTTTTTTTTAATACGTGATCCAGCTCCGTCAAGATTGGAAGCTGAACAGCGGAATCAAATTGATTTACCCACCGATCAACATGGGCAGGAGTTGGTGCAGGACGCACCCCTACCTGATAGTCTTTGCTTGTATTAGCTATGGATGCCAGCAGATCATCGCGGGTGCTCATGATTTTTTGCCTCCCTTGAGCAACCCGTCCAGCAATCCTTCCGCCTCCTGCTCAACCGCCAGAATGTCGGCAGCAATTTCTTCGAGCGTGCGCAACGGCTGGGGTTTGTAGAAATGGCGGGTGAAGCTGACTTCGTAGCCGATTTTGGTGGCACCCTCCTTGATCCATGCGTCCGGCGTGTAAGGTAGAACCTCCCGCCGGATGAAAGCTTCGATACCGCCCTCTTCCAAAAGCGGAACCTGCTCGGTGTCGCGCAGGTCGGAGTCGGTTTCGTATTCAACAATACCTGGCTTCCCGTTCACGCTCGCTAAGAACAGACCATTCAGCGGATCAGCCTTTGCCTTGCCGGGTTTATGAAACTTAGCGATGACCGGCGGAGCGGTTTCGACGCGCCAGCTGACGGCTTTGAGAATCTGTTTCAAATCAGCGGCGGGCAATTTCAGCCCAGCCTTTTTGATTTCGGCATCCACGCGGTCACGGAAAATGTTGTGGTCTTCAAAAAGTTTATCGCCCAGCGTCGCACGCAACATCGTGGCCGTTTCAACGAGGCGTCCGTCGCGTTCCCATGTCTTGGCATCAAGCAGCTTCTTTTTCTTCTTTTCGGGCAACCCCTTCTTGGCGGTGCCTTCTTCTTCATCCTCTGCCTCATCATCATCCCCGCCCCAGTCGGCAAGCCGTTTCTCCAGCGCAGAAGAAATTTTGGAAAACTTCGAGAAGAGGTCATCGCCGAACTCTTCGTAGAGTGCGGTACGAATCTCCTCATCGCCGGAGGCGAAGCGTAGCGTTTCAATCGCTTTAAGCGAAAGTTGGCTGTGCAAGCGAAGCGGTCGTTCGACTGTGACTTTCCAATAGCCGAAGGCTTTATTCTGGAAAATCTTAGACTCTGGTGTTTCTTTGAAGTCGAGGAAGGCGCGGTTGATGCGTTCGATGTCTTCCGGCGACAGTTCACAGTTCTTTTTGCCGAGGTTTTTCCGCAAGGGTTTGAACCATTGCGTCGCGTCAATCAGTTGCACCTTGCCTTTGCGGTGCGCGGGCTTCTTATTGGAGAGCACCCAAATGTAGGTGGCGATGCCGGTGTTGTAAAAAAGGTTGAGTGGCAGTGCAACAATGGCTTCCAGCCAGTCGTTTTCAATGAGCCAGCGGCGAATGTTGCTTTCGCCCTGCCCGGCATCGCCGGTGAAAAGCGAACTGCCGTTATGAACCTCGGCAATGCGGCTGCCCAGCGCCGATTTGTCGTTCATTTTGGCCGCCATGTTGGCGAGGAAAAGCATCTGCCCGTCGCTGGAACGGGTCACAAGTGACATTTCTTCACCTTGGTGCATCACTTTAAAGCGCGGGTCGCGCATACCGTCCTTGCCGCCCATCGCTTCAAGGTCTTTCTTCCAGCTCTTGCCGTAAGGCGGATTGGCGAGCATGAAGTCGAATTCCTGCGCCGGGAAAGCATCGTGCGAAAGTGTTGACCATTCCGCACCGCCGACGATGTGATCGGCATTTTCGCCTTCGCCCTTCAACAGCATGTCGGCTTTGCAAATGGCGTAGGTCTCAGGATTGATTTCCTGCCCATACAGGTGACTGCGAATTTGGAGTCCGTGCTTTTTCCCGATTCCCGTGAGCGTTTCTTCCGCCACGGTGAGCATACCGCCCGTGCCGCAAGCACAGTCGTAAAGCAGATAAGAACCGGATTTCAAACGATCTTCAATCGGCAGAAACACAAGATTCGCCATCAGGCGCACGGCATCACGCGGCGTCCAGTGCTCACCGGCCTCTTCATTGTTTTCCTCGTTGAACTTGCGAACCAACTCCTCAAACACCGTTCCCATGGAATGGTTGTCAATGCCCGCCGGAGAAAGGTCTATTCCGGGGTCGAGAAGTTTATTGATCAGTGTGCCCAGCGCATCGGCTTTGGAGAGCGTCGGAATCTGGTTGCGGAATTTGAAGTTTTCGATGATGTCTTGAACGTTCTGGGAAAAGCCGTTGAGATAGTCCTCGAAGTCGGCCAAAAGCTGTTGCTGACTGCCGCGCGACTTCAAATCGCGCAGGGTAAACTTCGAGGTGTTGTAAAAAGCCTGACCAGATGCGCTGCACAGCGCGGCGCGCTGTTCGGTGATGTGCGCAGAGTCCAGCATCTTTTTGGTGTCGAGTACCGCCTGCTTGGTCGGCTCCAGCACGGCATCCATGCGGCGGATCACGCACATTGGCAGAATTACATCCGGGTATTTGCCGCGCTTAAATAGGTCACGCAAAACGTCGTCCGCAATGCCCCAGATAAAAGAAACAATTTTGTTGTGAGTTACCTGATCCATGCCCGTCCTATCGTTTTATAAACCCGTACACAGCGTAATGTTCCAAAGATTGGAAAGTTTCTACCGGATTCTTTCAAACCTTGGAAGCGCGGGGTGAAACATTCTGAAAAGTTGACCCTGATCCCGACCGGGGGCATAAATAGGGCCGCGATGCGGACGGTTATTTGATCTCCAGAACTTCCAAATTTTGTTATTTGAATTATATTCGCTTGGAAATAAAAATCACTAGACCAATATTGCAATAAATTGACCGACTTGGGGCGTGGACCGATTCATGGAATTAGGCAAGTCAGGCCGATGAGCGGCCGTCCGAAGACTTGCGCATCAGGGTTACATCATCAGCGTACTCTCCTATCGTTTCCCCATGCTCATAGAAGGCCACCAACTTCGAATCCTTGCCCATTTCACGAAGTCTCGGCTCACCATCAAGTTGCAATAGCAGCGGAACGTATTCAATGCGTATTCCTGCAAGAGTCGGTGGCTCAGGAATTGAAAGTAGGTGGTGAATGGACTCGCTAACGAACGCAAGCAGCACATGCTCGTACTTGTACTCGCTATGATTGCCTTGGGCGTGGCGCATGAACTGCTTGACGGCATCGAGTTGGAATCCATGTACATCCGCGAGAACGTAGTCGATCATATAGAACTCATCACCGATCGCGCCCAAGTGAGAAAACCAGTGATAGTCGCGAGGACTAGCGAAGAGCGAAGCAAGCCGCATCTGATGCTCGAATCGCCATCCGATCCAGTCTCTAAGTGCAAGCTCGATGATATCCTTCTTTTGCAAGCGAGCTGCGACAGTAGTTAGCGCTTCAGTTGCGGATTCACCCAACACATTTTTCTTTTCAACCTCTAAGCTCCAGCCCTTCTCATGGAAATGGATCCTTTGCATGTCTACAGCCTGCCACCAGCAGATGCTTTCAACAGGATCACAGAGAACCACAATCACGGGTACGGCGTAGTTAGACCAATAACGAAGATGCTTGTAGTCACCCCGATAAACAATTGAATTTGACGTTTGCTCACGAAGGTACGAAGGCCCGCATTTGATCTGAACGGCGATTAATCGCCCATGGCTTTCCCCGGACGGGGATCTAAGTTCGATTTCTCCATCAATTCCTATATCAGATGTTGGCTTCTCGCGGAAAATCCACTTCAGATATTGGTGCACCTTAAGTCCAACTAAGTGGACACCTGTTCTGCCTTGTATATCTTCGTCAGTCGTTGCTGGTAGGCTGCTGGATGCCATGATATCTCCGATGTTGGTTGTGTGGCCTAACAAGTATTGTTGAACGAACTTTAACCTCGGTTCATGCGTCTTTATAGAACGCGCCAACGGGTCGAACTGTATGGGAAAAGAGTAGGCGATCAAGGCAAAAGACGTTCTTTATGAGGTTGTTATACTTAGACAAATTTTTATTATTGTCGGCGAAGTTACCTTTATGCATGGTGCGGTTAACCCGCTACTCGCAGGATGTTCAGGAAATTGGCGATTTCCTCATTTCTGGGCGATTTGATGATTCGCTCTGGCGTATCAATTTGCTGAATTGCTCCATCATTCAGGTAGGCGATGCGGTCGCACAGCGTAGCCGCAAAATCCACGTGATGCGTTACCACGATCATCGTGAGCCCTTCTTCGCTCAAAGCCTTTATCATCTGAAGCACATCATACGCCAGCACCGGGTCAAGAGCGGATGTGACCTCATCACACAACAGAATCTGCGGTTCCATCATCAAGGCCCGAATGATGGCCACACGCTGCCGTTGCCCGCCAGATAGCTGCCATATACGGTTCTCTCTCTTCTCGCTCAGCCCAAACTTCGCGAGAAGCCTTTCGGCTATTGCCTCGGCTTCAGCTCTATCCGTGCGCTTCACCACGCAAGGCGCGAGCGTGAGGTTCTGAAGGACAGTCCTGTCTCCCCATAGGTTAAAGGTCTGAAAGACAAACCCGATCTGCTGGCGGAGGGCAACTGTGGTCGCTTCTCCGCCATCTTCGCCGGAACCTTTCGAAATACGTCCGTTCGGTAATGCCTTTGCATCAAGAGTAGCGTACTCGATAGTGCCTGCATCAAACGGCTCTAGAAGATCAAGACACCGCAACAGCGTGGTCTTCCCCCCGCCGCTAGGTCCAATGACCCCAAGAATTTCTCCCCCTGCAAGCTCAAGATTCAGGCCATCCAGAACACGAACTTCTCCAAACGATTTAGAAACGTCTGCCACCTTCAAGAACGGCCTTTTATTCTGTGTATTTTCCATTCCTAACCTCGCACTATTCCACGCTTCGCCCAGCGTTCGATCGCCCGAGCGCCATGGGACGAAGGGACAACCAAGACGATGTATATCAAGCCGACAATAACCCAGGCCTCAAGAGATCGTGAGACATTGGAGATCACTGTTTGCGCCGTGTAGACGACCTCTCGGACGTTTATGACCGATGCGAGAGAGCTCATCTTGAGCATCGCGATGTAGAGAAGCGTCATGCTGGGGATTAGCTCTCGCATCACGCTTGGCAACACAATGTGTTTGGTGATTTGCCGTTCGGACATCCCCAAGGCACGTCCGGCATCCACGGCATCGGCAGGGACATTCTCTATCGCGGCTCGAACAAGATCTGACGTAAATGCCGCAAGATTCAGCGACATCGCGATCACGCACACCCAGAAGGCTGGTACCGCCACACCAATAACCTGCTGCGTAAGAAGGTAGTACATGAAGAGAATCAAGACGAGAGGGGGCAGTGCGCGAAAAACGTCAACTATGGGGTATAGAATGAGACGCGCAAAGCGGCGGCGCAAAACCAACCCCAATAACACACCGATGAGCGTACCAACCAGGATAACGATAAGGGTAAGCGATAGCGTAGTGAGCGTTCCCTTGCAGAACGCTTCCGTATACGGTACGAGCCTTCCAAATTTCCAATCGTAATACATAGTCACCTCTCATCAGTGCATTGACTATCACCGCTTCCGACAAAAAAGAATGACATCCCCGAACTCCGAATCACTTCCTGGCCAGATACCGCGATCCTCCACGATCTCAAACACTTTTCGCAGCATTTCCCGCAAACGTGTACGGCTTACCTTATGCTCGTGGAGCAGAACATCCTCTTTCAGTACGTTCAGAGCCGCTAAAGGAAAAAAAACCTTCTTGAATCTCGGGATTGAGGTGAAGGGCTCGGTTCCGAAGAAGCCGTAAAAATATGGTGAACCAACCTGATGGGACTGACATGGCGCTTCAAGAAAGCTCTAAGGATGCAGAAATCAAGGGCACCGTGATCGAGCGGGATGACGCCATGCAAAAGGCCAGCGTGAAGGATTTCCGCTCGCTGCGCATTACTGACCGCTGTAAAATTATTTAGTCTTTTTGCTGGTCTGAGGTTTCTTGTTTTTTTGTGCAAAGGATTTCGTTGAAGCACCGCTCTTCTGGTTTGCTTCGGAGCTGTCCTTCCCGATCCGCTTCAGAAACTGCTTCTGTTGATCCGGGGTCATCCGTTGCATCATTACCGAAACGCGATCCGCCATAATGTTCACCGGCTGAGCACCTGGCGGAAGCTGCGCGCCCTTTGCCGCCGGATTATTCCCGGCTGCCGCCCGTGCACCGGCTCCCGTCCCCGCCTCGCCGCCCTGCAGGATGATACCCTGTCCATAGCCGCGGGATGCATCATCTTTCACCTTTTTTACAGGCGTATAGTTCACTGCATACGTTTCCGTCTCGCCAGTGATAAAATGCTCCACCGTTACTCCGCTGAAACCGATATCTTTGATGCTCCATTCGCGGAGAAATGCGGCGATCGGCTGGCGGGGATCACGCGGATCGGTGATCTGGCTCAAGGCGCCGTCCATCCGGCCGGCCCATACCCTCAAATTCGCCTGCGGTTTGGATTTGAGCGAAAAGACCACGCTCTTCTCCGTTCCAAGGAAAACCCCCTTCACCACCAGGTCGGGAAATGAATTCTGGCCGGTCGCTTTACGCTGGGCAATAAACAAATGTTTAGCAACGACTTCCGCCATGGAAGGAGAAGCTTCATTCAAATCCTCCAAATCTGGAGCAGGAACCGCACGCAGGCTCTCTTTGCGTGCGCCGGAATCCGTCCGGGGCAGATGTACCGCCGGAATCACTGCTACTGCGGCAATGCCGCAGAGAATGGCGAGTCCCGGAATGATGTACCGCTGAACTGAAATTTTCATTTACCGCCCTCCACTGCTGTCCGGCAGTTGATGTGAATATCCATTTGCAGTTTCATCCGGGGCTCTGACGGCTCTGCCGTCGCCGCTGCCGAAGCCGCAGCCCCCCGTTGCAAAGCCGCCGCCATTTGCGGGGACCACTGGCGATTCTGGCCAGGCTGCCGCCGGTTGTTTTGCACCATCATGTTAAAATGATCCACGACAATCAACGGACGATGGGTCTCAATCTTATTGAAAAAGTTCAGAATTTCCGGATATCGCCCGCTCCCGCGGACTGAAAAATTAAGCTGTCCCTTCACACCGTGAAGTGAGGGCTTTGACATGGAAACATCCAGACTCAAATCCGGCGCCATCTGAGTCAACAGCTTGATGAGAGAAACCTCCATCATCACATCGTTGCCGGCCCGTTCGAACAGCAGTCCATCCGCCTTGCTAAGCACTTCTTTCAACTCGCTGTTTTCCGCCCGGATCTGATCGGCGGAAAGAATCATGGTTTGATAGTTTGCACGCAGCGACCGGGCAGCTCCCAGTTCTTCGAGTTTTCCCTGCCGGTATTTTTCGGACGCCCGCAAGACCGGATAAAGAATTCCGCCGGCGAACAGGGCGGCCGCAGCGGCCAGCACATAAAGCCGTTCACGGCGGGACAGTTTGTTTAAAAAATTATTCATCGCGCGCACTCCTCAAAGCTGCTGAGAGACTGAATCCATAATATTCATCTGTTTTTTCACCGGTGTTTGACTCCTCGATGGTCTTCACGAACGGAAGGCTCTGAAGCAGATGCGGAAGCTGATCCGGCGTTTTGGAGCGCCCCTTAATCTGAATCTCATCCCCCCGCGAATAAGTAATCCCCTGCAAATACGTATCTTCCGGAAGTGTATCCGAAAGCACCTTCAGCATACTCATGATACTCACGCGGGATTTCCCCATCTCGTTGAGCTGCTCAAGTTCTTTACGCAGATCGCGGTTTTGATTTTTCACCGGCTGGATCGGGGCCGCACGCCGTTTCAGGTCGGCTGTTTCATGTTCGGTGGACTTCAACGCTATGGCGGGCGAAACCGTCCGGATCAGCCAGCCAACGAGCAGCTCCACCGCCAGCAAAGCGCACAGTCCGGCAATAATCAGCGTCCGGCGGCTCAACGGAACTTTCCGTCCGGACCGGTCAATCAGATTCAGCGAAGCCGGCGGCACGGCAACCACCGCGCACAACGCCTCTGTCAGCACCGGTTCAGCCGGCAAGGATGAAATGGCCGGACGCAAAACTTCCGGAATCTCCAGTGCATGGAGATGCATTCCGAATGCGACTTCCAAACTGTTTTTAAAATCTTCCGGAAGCTCCGCCGTTCCGGAACAGGATATCTTCCCGATACCCTCCGCTCCCAGCAGTTCACGATGCCGGACCGCCATTCTGCGCGCCGCGTCCACCAGTGTCTCTTTACTGAAGCCGGCAGACTGCCGGTCGAGCAGCAGACTGTCCTGCAAGAGTCCGTTTGCAAAGAGCGCCAGCTCCATATGCATATCGTCCGTCAGAATCTGTAAAACCGGCACGCCGCCGGCCGCCGGAGTCAGCAGAGAGCTTAAAGACGAGACCTCATCGACCGGAATCCCGGCGCTGATCCATGGTGCCAGCAAAGCAGAGATTTCCGAATTCCGGGCGGCCAGCAGATTGACGCCGAGCTGTTTGCTGTCGGGAAACGTTACCGCCATAAACGCGGTTCGCCGGTCGGCTTCCGGAAGAGGAACGTGCCGGGAGGCTTCAAACTGAAGCATCTGCGCCAGATCGCTTAGAACTGCCGTCGGATAAAACAGCGTCCGCTGCATCACCATAGAGCGCGGCAGACAGACCAGTACGCGTGCAGGCGTCTTCGCCGCCGCGAGCAACCGTTGCGCCACCAGCTCAGGGGTCTGTTCGTTACGCGGGAAGCGTTCCATCAGATGAACAGCCGGGCCGAGCAGAGACTGCTCCAGCCAAACCGCATCTACCATGCTGTCCCGGAAAATCAGAATCAGGCTCGATTTTCCAGCCAGCCATTTCATCTCCGGCATATTTTTAAAGTTCATTAGTTTCCTCCGGGAGTCCATACGCCAGCACCTGCCCGAGCAGTTCGCCGGCAGCGTTTTCCTGAAAATCAGCCACTTTATATTCCTTCGTCTTAGCGTTATCCGGCAGTACCAGTTTCACCAGAATAATGTGCCGGGATGCGGAATCGGCGGGAAAGGGATCTTCCGCCGCCGAAACCGATTTATCGCCTTTGGTGATCGCCCCGGGAACAAATCCTTCGGCGACCAGATAAAGAACAGGCGGAAGCACAGTGATTTTTGTAAAGCCCTCCATCACCGGCTCGGCTTCCGGTTTGCGCGGGTCGTCTGAAGGCAAAACCCCGCGCTGGATATACTGAACGGAGGCCTGAGCTTCCGGACAGTTATCGCCGATTAAAAACCGGTAAAGGCCTCCGCCGAGCAGCAACCCGTCTTCAATGGTTACCGGATGTCCGTATCCAAACAGCAGATCCCGGGTCATGCCGTTCACCAGCAGCAGTTCCTCTATGGTTTCAAAAGGAGCGTTGCGGCAATGGCGCGGCGGATCGAGTTCCTGATAAATCTCTTCTTCAGCACCGTAGGCCCGCGGATTATTGTCGGCATCAACCCAGTCGAGAATGGAATCGACCAGCGCCGACCGTTCATCGCCTTCTTCAAGACCGCAGGCCGTCTCCAGCAGCCGTCTCAGCGCGGCGGCACCCAGCTCATTGATATCCAGCGCATAAGGCTTCATTACAAAGCGGTATGAAAAAAGGCCTCGTCCCAGAGCCATTCCCTGCCGGTACTGCGCCAGATCAGCAATTTCAGTTTCATACGTTTCATCGCTCGTCACAAAATATACATTCCCGGTGGCGTCAGCATACATCAACGTGCCCGCTTTCAGCAGCTCAATCTGTGCTGCGGCCAGTGCGCTGCGGGCCAGCTGGTCATTTTGCACCTCTTCATAAAACCCGCCGGAAGCGCGCAAATCCGCCCTCAGCCCCCGGCCGAATTCAGCCACCAGCAGGGAAAGAACCGCCATCACGCCCAGCACAATCAGCAGAGCCGATCCGGAACGGGGATTACTGGAAATTGCCGCACGCATTACAGCAGACCCTCCCGCAGATTGTAATCGAACGTCAGAACTTCCTGTGCACCCTTCGGCATTTTAATTTCCAGTTCGATATAATCCGGGACCGCCAGCGCGTACTCGCCGGCAATATCATCCGGTTCCATCTCTTCAGATTCGCTGGTGTCGTCCTCCGGAAGAATCCAGTAGCGGAAAATCAGCTCCGCCGCATCGCGCACCAGACAAACCTCCTGCACCGGCAGGCGTTCGTCCACCTCGCCGTCCTGTCCGCCCCAGTCAGCGCCAACCGGATTATCGCTGCCGGGAATAAATGAAACATCGCGGAGCCAGAGTGATTTATGTTCCGTTTTCTCGTCGGCCCGGATATCCAGAGCGATCCAGTGCGTATAGCCATCGCGCTCGGTAGAGAAGAACGGACGTTGCAGACAAAATCCGAGCGACAGCTCATCGCCGCGGAAACGGATCGTGCCTGCCTCTTTATCGAACGAATCCTGATCGGCCAGCATTTTCTGTTCATTCGAAGAAAGCGTCAGCGTCACCGCATCGCGCAGCGCACCGCCCAGCGCCAGATCCAGCGAACGTAAACGGGTCAAGTGATCAACCGACGCCTGCGCCTGATCCACCGAGTCCATCGAATTACGCAGTACGCCGGCCAGCGACGCACCGAGAATGCCCAGCAGCGCCAGCGCCACCAGCAGCTCAATCAGCGTAAAGCCGCCGGAATCTGTTAAACCGTGCCGCATTATTCCTCCGCTCCGCACACTTCAAATCCGTCTAAGTGCACCTTGCCGACCGCCGGTCCGCCCTCGCTGTCGCTCCACTGCACTGTTACCAAAAGAAGCGCCGGGGTGCCGGCCGCCTCTTCCAGGCCCGGCCATTCACCAAGTCCTTCAGTGGTCACTTTCGTCGTCCAGACAAAGCGGCCCTCGGAACCTTGCATTTCACTTTCCTCAAAAGCGGTCATCCGCCTCAGCACATTCATCTCGCGTGAAGCAATGCGCACGGCCTGCGAATGATTCTGCAGGAACGACACATTTTTCAAATGATGCCCCAGCGCCACCAGTACCCCGCCGGCGGCAATGCCGAAAATAGCCAGCGCCACCAGCACCTCCAGCAGAGAAAACCCGGTGCGGCCGGTTCCCAATGTCTGTTTTTTTTTCACTGCTCCGCCCTCCGCCGGACAATTTCCGGTCGTCCGGTCAGCAGATCGCAGGCGATATCAATTCTCAAACCGTTGCGTACCACGCTGACCCCGCCGCCTGAAGCGCCGCCCAGATGAGTAAAGCTGAAAACTGGATGGCTGACTTCAGCGGTTTCGATCCCGGTCGCAGGCATGCCCTTGGGTACCGCTTCAAACAGAGGTTCCTCTCCGGTTTTCTCCGGCTCAATATCCGTCAAAGCAAACGCCTCCACAGCGATTTCTTCCGGAAATGCTGTTACGCGGAAAAAGCGGTTGGTCTCCGGCACCATATCTTTCAGGCTGGTTCCATCCGAAAAAAAACCCGGATTGTCCGTCAGCAGCTTGCGGGCATAATCAGTTTCCACTGCGCAGACCGCACGGGCGGACGGCTCAACATAGACATCCACTTTCAGTTTGCGTTCCATGGCGGCGAGTCGAGCTTCTTTAAAAAGTCCAGTCAGGTCGCGGGCCTCACGGCGCAACTGCTGTTTCGGGGTACCGGCTCCAGAAAGCGTGGTTACGGCCACGCCTGTCATGATCAGAATGATGGCCAGCACCACCAGCAATTCGATCATCGTAAAGCCTCTGTTCCGGTTCCGGCACATCACTTCTCCGCTCTCGTTATTTTTCATCGAGGCTGGAGAGATCGGCGTTGTATTTTTCGCCGCCTTCCGCCTTGTCCGCACCCAGCGAAATAATCTCATAAGGTTCGTTGTTAGAACCGGGAATCACATAGACATAATCGTTGTCCCACGCATCCTTCAGAGACCGGCGCTTGGTCAGATATTTTCCGGCCCAGTCTTCAAGTCCGTCAGGGGCTTCGTAGAGCGCCGCCAGACCTTCTTCTGCGGTCGGATAACGGCCGATATCCAGTTTGAAGCGTTCCAGCGCGTTTTCGAGCGAAGTAAAGGACGCTTTGGTCGCTTTGACTTTGGCCTTATCCTCTTCCCCGCTGAAGTTCTGTACGGCAATCGTTCCGATCACCATCAAGATCACTAATACCACCAGCAGTTCCACCAGTGTAAACCCGGCCTTGGCCTGTTTTCTTTTTTCCATCGCCTTATCCTCCTGCTTGTTTTATCCGGCCGACGTGCTCATGGCCATGATGCCTTGCATCATGCTGACCACAATGAACCCGACTACGATCCCCATTAGAATAATAAAAACCGGCTCAATCACGCCGACCAGCCGCTCGGTGGTGGAAGCCACTTTTTCTTCGTAGCGGTCCGCCACTTTGTTGAGCATGGTTTGCAGCTCACCGGACTCTTCGCCCATAGTAATCATGCGCGAAGCCAGTTCCGGAAACTCCGGGCTCTCCTTCAGAAGCGGCCCCATCGGCTGGCCGCCCTGCACACGGGAATAGACTTCTTTCATCAGCTGGCGCAGTGCCGCGTTACCAAGCGTGCCGCCGGTGATGGAAAGTGCGGAAAGAATCGGAACCTGTCCGTCGAGCAGAGAACTCATCATACGGCAGAAGCGGCTGGTCTCAGCCTGCGCAATCAGATTTCCCAGTAATGGAATTTTCAGAATGGCACGGCCGAACGCCGCCTGTCCCTTTTCAGTGCGGGTCTTCATTTTATAAACGGCAAACAGACCGGCACACGCCAGCGGAAAAAACCACCAGCTGGAACGGGTGAAATTGCTCATTGCAATTACGGCCCGCGTGGAAGCGGGCAAAAGCCGTCCGGTATCGCCGAACAGTGAAGTCATTTTAGGAACTACGAAAATCATCATCACGCTGACAACAATAACGCCCATGATGACGAGCAGTGACGGATAGATCAGCGCGCCGGTCACTTTACTGCGCAGTTGCATACGACGTTCCAGCAGTGATGCAACGCGGCGCATAATCAGCTCCAGCGCACCGGAAGCCTCGCCGCCGCGCACCATGTTGACAAAAAACCGTTCAAAAATTTTCGGGTGCCGCGCCAGCGCATCCGCAAACGAGGCTCCGCCGTTCACATCCTGCCAGACCGAGGTGAGAATTTCTTTGAACCGTTTGTGCGTACAGAGATCGGCCTGCGTTTTAAGCACCTGTTCCAGCGGAACTTTGGCGTCGAGCAGTGCAGAAGTTTCGATAGCGAAGTCCACCAGTTGCGGCGCGCTGATGCGGCCGGTCAGTGAGCGGGAAGCCGCACCGGAAGCATTTTGTTCACCGGCGGCAGATAAACTCAAAATCACCAGTCCGTTTTTCTGGAGCGACTGCACCGCCTGCGTTTTACCGGAAGCCTCCAGCGAACCGTTGTGCGGAGTTCCGTCAGCCGTGACCGCTCTGTAGGTAAAACGGATCATTTTGCCAACTCCGTCGGCAGAAAGATGAAAGATGCGGGATAAAAGATGAAAATGGATATTTTAACCAAGTTTATAAACACCAATTTCATAGTTCAGCTTTCACAATTCATAATTCTGTTCAACCCCAACGGGTTACGCGCCGCACCTCTTCAACTGTGCTGGCACCGGACATCACTGCATCCCAGCCGGACTCGCGCAGGAGCCGCATGCCTTTGGAGCGGGCCAGCTCGCGGATCGGTCCGGCCTCGGCGGTGCGCTGGATGAGCGAACGCATTTCGTCGTCCACAACCAGCAGTTCATAAAGGCCCATGCGTCCGTAGAAGCCGGTGCCGTCACAATGCTCACAGCCCTTCCCGCGATGAAGCGTGTATTCCGCTTCCGTCACTTCAGGGAAATCAACGAGATGTGTGCCCGATACGGTGTACGGCTCCGAACAGTGCGTACAGATCCGGCGACAGAGGCGCTGGGCCAGCACGCCGCTCAGCGCAGAAGAGATCAGATAATTTTCGACCCCCATTTCCGACAGTCGTGCAACGCTGCCCGCCGCATCATTGGTGTGCAGTGTGCTCAAAACCATATGTCCGGTCAGCGAAGCCTGAATGGCCACATCGGCGGTTTCGCTGTCCCGGATTTCCCCGACCATGACAATGTCGGGGTCTTGACGGACAATCGAGCGCAAGCCGTTGGCAAAGGTCATGCCGATCTTCGAATTCATCTGAATCTGGTTAATGGACGGCAGACGGATTTCAACCGGATCTTCAATCGTGATGATTTTGACTTTCTCGCTGTTCAAATGAGTCAAAGCGGTATGCAGCGTGGTGGTTTTCCCGCTGCCGGTCGGACCGGTAACGAGGATGAAGCCCTGCGGATTTTCGATCATCTGCTTAAAGCCCTGCTGCTCACGAAGCGGCATTCCCAGACTGTTGAACGAAAGTTCGACCTGTTGCTGGTTCAGCAGACGGATAACAACGTTCTCGCCGTAAATTGTCGGCGTGGTGGCGACGCGCATATCGAGATCATGCCCTTGAATCACCATTTTAATACGTCCGTCCTGCGGAACACGGTGCTCTGCGATATCCAGCCGGGCCAGCAGCTTCAACCGTGAGACGACGGCGGCGTGATGTTTTTTATCAATCTGCTCTGCTTCGTACAGAACGCCGTCCACGCGGTAGCGGATGCGCAGGCGGTAGTCGCCGATTTCGACGTGAATATCGGAAGCGCGCCGTTCCACCGCCTGCGCGATGATCAGATTCACCATGCGGACAATCGGCACCTCCAGCGCCAGATCACGTAAATGTTCTTCCTCATCGCTCCAGTCGCCGGCCTCAACAATCTCGGCATCTTTCATCAGGGTGTTGAGGTTGTTGTCGGCAAAACCCCTCACTTTATCGAGCGCTTCATTCATCTGCTCCGCCGAAACCACTTGCAACGGCAGTTCTTTTCCGAACTGCAACCTGATTGCTTCAACGGCAGACCAGTCAGATGGGTCGTCGGTGATGGCAGAACCGGCCTGCCCGTTTTCGCCGGTCAGCAGCAGAATCCGGTGTTCCATCAGAAAGGCAAAAGGGAGATTTTCGTCGATCATTAAATGTTCGGCCGGTTTTCCGCAGGAACAAAGCGGCAGATCAAACTGGGCGGCCAGCGCTGCGGCCAGCGCCGCCGGAGTGATCTTTCCCGCCTCGATCAACAGCCCGCCAAGCCGGGTTTTTCCGCCGTCCTCATGCTGTGCGCGCAAAGCCGCCTGAATATCGTCGCGTCCGACGGCTCCCTGCGCCACCAGAATATCGCCCAGCTGCCGGTATGCCATATCAGTTTCCTTCCGCTTCAGGAACGATGGTATCGACCTTTGACTCGGCCGGCTTTCCCTTTTCTTCCAGATTGTAGAGGGTGCGGATGTTTTTCTTTGACATCGCCCCGATGATCTTCGAGCGGAAATCCTGAGTCAGCAGATCGGTTTCATCGCGTGTATCCACCACATACGGTGTGAGAATCATCAGAATTTCAGAGCCGACTTTTTTGGTCTGGGTATGGCCGAAAAGCCATCCGATGTACGGAGTGCGGCAGAGCAACGGAATTCCGGTTCTTATTTTCTGGTCTTTCCGCTGGATCAAACCGCCGAGAACCAGCGTCTGCCCGTTTTCCACCTGCAGGTTGGAATGAATCTCGCGCGTTGTGAAAATCGGGGGAGGAAGATCGCCGTTGGCATTAACTGTTACCGTATAATCCGGGGGCAGCTGCCGCAGGGTCTGTGCAAGATTCAGCGTGACCTTTTTGTTGTCGTCAATCACCGGCGTAACCGTCAGCGTAATTTTCGCATCGTGATAGCTGTACGAATAGTTGTCCCGGGTGCTGGTCGTCCCAGACGTGCTTTTTTCCTGAATCGGCACCTCATCCCCAAAGGAGACTTCTGCTTCCATTCCGTCGCGGGTCAGTACGGTCGGCGAAGAAAGAACCTGCAGGCGGTTGTCGTTTTGCGCCGCCTGAATAAAAGCAAATTTCTTGTCGCTGGATTTAAGCAGATAGGACAATCCGTCCACCGCATTGGTAGCCACATTATTCAGCAACCCGACTAAGTTGTTGTTTAGCCCGGATTGAAGTCCGGCGGAAGAAAGCCCCTTGGCAACCGCCCATTCAACTCCGAGATCGGTGCCTTCATCCAGCGTCACTTCGACCAGCACGGTTTCGATCAGCACCTGACGGCGCGGCCGATCCAGCTCTTTGATCGTTCGTTCAATATCCCGGTGCTGATCCGGCGTCGCATTGATGATCAGTGTGTTGGTGTCCTTGTCGGAGAGAATCACAGCTTCTTCTTCCATGTCCGGCGAGGATTGCGGTCCACCGGTTCCAGAAGCCTTGGCCGGTGCAGCCGCAGCTCCGCCCGCTGACGACGAAGCGGCCGCAGCGGCTGGCTTGGCCGCAGCGGCCGGCTTTGCAGCACTGCCGCCTCCGGAACCTGCTGTCCTTTTCGCAACCGCCGTACTCGCCGTCGACTGTTTCTTCTGAGCCTGCGTCTGCTTGTAAAGGGTGGAGTACAGAGAACTGAGCGTTTTTGCAATGGTGTCAGCCTCAATCACCTGCAGGCGGTAAACACGGGTAGCCCGATCATTCTCATCGTCAAACCGGTCAAGCATCTGAACCCATTTCGTCACTTCATCAATCATTCCATCGGGAACATTATTGGCAACAATTACATTCAGGCGGGGCACTGAAGTAAAACGGATCGACTCTCCGTCTCCGCCGCTCCGCCCGTAAAAAATAGCGGCCAGTTCTTTGACCATATCGTCAGAAGAAGCATTTTCGAGTGTGTAGGGTTTCAGAACGCCCGCCGGAAAATCAATCAGTTTAACCAGCGCTTCCATTTGCGACAGAAACTGCTGCGTTCCGAGCACCAGAATCATGCGGGAACCTTTCATCGCAAAAACACGCGGCGGCTTGCCGCCGACCGTGTTCAGGAACTGCTCCGCCTGCGATGCATCAATGCTCTTCAGCTTGATTACGCCGATCACCGGTTTGCCGTCGCCGTATTTTCCGTCTGTAAACGCCTCAACCACCGGACGGATATCGGACGGTGAAAAGACCCATACCCGGCCGCGTTGCACCCGCTGCACTCCGGCTGTTTCAAGAATCGCGTCAAAAAGCTCCTGCTTGTCCTGTACCGTCCAGCGAGTGACATCACCGGCCCGCACACTGACTTCCTGTGAAACATTCACCGAAGGAGAAATGACGAACTCCATTCCGAGGTCGCGGCAAAGGACTTCAATGCAGTCCTTCAGGGTCACGTTTTCCCAGTTCACCGTTACTTCGGAGCCTGCCGGGGTCGCCGGCCGGGTGGTTTCCAGCTGAGCGCCCTCCGCCGGACGCTGAGTTGACACCGCCTGATCAATCGCGGCGGTGCCGTTACCGCTGCCGGCGCGGTTTTGCATCATTTGAATAAACTGTGCCCGCCGCGCCGCACGCTCCTCTTCACTCATCGCCGGACGCCCGGACTCCTCCTGAGCGAATGAATGGAAGAAAGAAAGACTCATCAGCAGAATAACAACCCGGCTACGATGCATAATTCACCCCACCTGTTTTAAGCGACTTCCGTAAAACAAACCAAACCTGCGGAAAACCCGCAGGCAAAAACCGCCTTAATTGATTAATGACGCAGAAGCCTACCCGTTTATTTTAGAAAAAGAAAAATTATTTCCTGTTCAGCCTCCGGAAAAACTTCGCTACACTGCACGCCAAATTCCGGACAAAAAGGATTCCCTATTAAAACAACCCGCTGGATCATCCGACTTCTTATACTGGCAACCGCGCTGTTTTTTACCATTGGCGGCCCGCTGCCGGTCTGGACAACACGCATTCTTCCGGCGCTGAGTCCGCTGGCGATCCTTGCCGAATCCATTGCCCAGCGCACATGGTACAGTGGATTCTTCTGGGCGATTCCTCCGCTGGCCGTACTGGCGCTCGCTCTCTGGAAAGGCCGCTTTTTCTGCCAATGGCTCTGCCCGCTCGGCACGTTGTATGCACTTCCGCAAAAAGTCAGCCTCAAAAAGAAAATCCTGCCTGTGCGGCTGAACGCGCTGGTTTTCTGGATTATCGTCTCCGCTTCGGTTTGCGGACTGCCTGCGCTGCTGTTCCTTGACCCGCTCGCCACCTTCAGCCGCACAGGAGCCTTGCGCGAAGCCGCAGCATGGATTCCCGGTCTGCTGATTCCGCTGATGCTCCTGCTCAGCTTTTTCCAGCCGCAGGTCTGGTGCACACACCTCTGCCCGCTCGGTTACTGCTTCGATCTGGCCAGCCTGCGCAGCAATAAAACAGTTCTCAACCGCGACCGGCGGCAGTTCCTCGCCGGACTCGGCATCGGTATCCCGGCGGCGCTTCTTCTTCCGAAACTTGGAAACCAATCTGCAAAGCCCTCCATTCTGCCTCCTGGAGCGGCAAAACAGTTCGCCACAACCTGTACGCGCTGCTACGCCTGCATCAAAGCCTGCCCCGCAAAAATCATCCGCGTCAAAGCGGACGGCGGACTGGGCGAGCGGTTTATACCCGAACTTTATTTTGACAAAGGAATCTGCAACGAATTCTGCGTCCGCTGCACAGAGGTTTGTCCGACCGGTGCCATCCGCAAATTGACTGAGGACGTAAAACGGCACACCAAGATCGGTACGGCGAAGGTTGATAAGGATAAATGTCTGGCGTGGGCCGACAATGAATACTGTCTGGTTTGCGATGAGTTCTGTCCTTATCAGGCGATCGAAACTGAAATGAAAGGCGACATCGCCTGTCCGGTCGTCATTGCCGAAAAGTGCCGCGGTTGCGGAGGCTGCGAACACAACTGCCCGGCTGTCCGCGCCGGCAAAGCCATCTTCGTAACTCCGGTTTATCCTCAACGGATTATACGAACAGAAAGCGAATAAAATGATTATTGACCGTTTTGAAAACCATACCCTCTACCCGTTCGGCAGCGCATGGAACGCCGCCTTTGAATTTCTGAAAACGCTCACACCGGAAAGCGAAACCGGAAAGGTGCTCATGCAGGGCGACCGCCTATACGCCGGTGTGGACTGCTACAACACCAAAGCGCGTGATGCCGCCAAACTGGAAACGCACCGTAAATACGTGGATATTCAGGTGCTGCTGAGCGGCAGCGAATGTCTCGAAATTTTCCCGAAAAATGGACTGAAAGTCAGCCAGCCATATAATCCCGAAAAGGATGCCGAGTTCTATCAGGTTCCGGCAGACGCACCAGTGCGAATCACGCTGAGCCCCGGCGAATTTCTCGTCTTCTTTCCGGAAGACGCCCACATGCCCGGCCTGATGAGCGGAAACGTTTCGCAACCGGTTAAGAAAGTTGTGATCAAAGTTGCCGCTGATCTGCTGGACAAAGGTTAGAAATATTTTAATTCCAGCGGCCGGATGCGTCCTGAACTTTTTCGCCAGACTCGGCTTTATCGCGTTGAACACGCCCAAACACACTTTCAACTGTAGCTAAGGCACCGGGGGCAAGTTTGTTCTGCACAACAATCGTTTCGTATACCAGCTTGCGGTCTTTATTCTCGGCGGCAACCAGCGCTTCAACCGGCTTCCCGCCACCCAGCATCTGGACATATCCACGATTGTTCTCTCCGACAGCGCCTTGCGTTTTCAGCGCCTTCAGCTCGGCAAAACGCGCCTTGCGGCTATCAAGGGCTGACTTGACTTCCGGAGTCATTTCCTTGATGTCATACGTCGCTTGAGCAGAAGCCGTCGTCACCGCCGCACAAATCAATACACACGACATGAATAGTTTTTTCATCATACCCTCCGCTTTCTATTTCCCGCTGCTCACATAATCTTCGATGCTGGACGCTGTCTTCTCCAACCCTTTAATATCAATCGTAACGTGCGCATTAATCGTAATCGGACGGTTGGGATCGCCCACGGCTTTCACTGTACATCCGGCGCAGCAAATCAATACGGCTGCAAAAAAAAGATATTTCATTAGCCCCTCCCGCAATTCCCTCATCTATTTAAATATTGCCCGTAAAGCCTGCAACAGCGAATCAATCCGCGCATCTACTTTTGTTTCGTGATCTACATTCAATTCCAGATTCGCTTCACGGCTTTTTATACTGATCTGCCCGCTTAACTGCTCAGGTGAATCGTTTTTCAGTGTAAACAAAAATGATTCTACTGCAAGCTTTCCGCCGGAACGGATCAGGGCATCAATCCGCTTCTTTTGTGCTGAATCGGGAATATAGCGTGTAATCGAAGCCAGCAGTTCTGCACTGACCGCCCCGCCGGACGGCATAGTCCATGAGGTATCAAATACATCAATGAATTCGCCGGTTCCCGCCACATGCAACCGTCCGGATAATTTACCGCTTAACTCACGGAAAAAACCGCCCAAAGCACGCTCCAGCTCACCGGTATCAACCTCCTGCAGCATCACGTTCACATCATAGTCTGCCGGAATATTGAAAACCGCGTGAGCCCGGCCGGATAAACGTCCACCATAAACCACAGCCGCCATATTGCTTAACTTCACGGATCGCTTATCACCGGCAAACTCCACTTTTACTTCGGACACACGAAGCGGATCGCTAGAAACTTGCTCCAAGAAAAATCGGCCCTGATAAAGCACCCCTCCCGGTGAACGGTTTAGATCGGTGTCGCACGAAGCGCCGCTTACTTTGAGTTGATCATACGCCGCCTGTACCCCGCGAAGACTCACTGTCATTTTTTTACCGTAAGCAAGCAGACAAAACGCATCCTTAATCTCCATCCGAGCGATGAACAATCCGGCCAGCTTTCCCTTGGACAAAACCGTGACGCGCACATTTCCTGCCGTCCAGCTGGACGGGAAAGAATAAGCCAGCGAACCAAGGCGTACATCCCGCACCTCAACTGTTTTGATCGTCCTCTGCAAAACCCTGTAAACAACAAATCCCATGACTTCAGCATTGGTCGCCGCAACCGCTACGGCAACGAGAACCGTCAGCAACAGAAAAACAGTTGCGAGCAGAAACCGCCGGATCCGGCGTCCGGGCTGAACTGCTTTGTTTGTTTTGTCATTCATAGATAAACCCGGCCAGCAGACCTTTCGATTCTCTCGTTCAGGGCATTTGCCTCAAAGCGGCAATGGTGCCCCGGACAGGAGTCGAACCTGCAACCCTCAGATTCGAAATCTGATGCTCTATCCAATTGAGCTACCGGGGCTTTTTATAAAAAACCTAACAAAACCAAATTATTATGGGAAAATAACTTTATTTCGACTAAATCCAAAATTGTCCCTGAATTAGATTTCAAAAAGGGCCTGAGCGGGAGAAACACCCCCATATCCAAAATCAGTGGAAAGAAATACATGAACAAGGGCTCTGGCAGCAATAGAAAAGGAACCCTTTAACGCAATTGGAGAGGTAAAAACACTGCGATCTGGATGACCCAGAAAGCAACCCCGGAGGTATCTGGTTTTCAATATATAGTTGAGAGCAGAATGATCGAGCAGTCCCTGAAAAAAAAGGAAACGGGTGAGGCGATTACCATCACTAGTTTTTTTGCATACCTTTCCAATCTTCTTGTATATCTCCCCTAGTATTGAAATATTTAAATTCTTCATGAACGACTATATTGCTGGACAGTTTTGATAAGCGCCATGACGTTTTCAATCGGGGTGTCGGCCTGAGCGAAGTGGCAGGAACAGGGCAAATAGCCGACCGGGCCAAGTTCATCGATACATTTACGCGTCTCCGCCGCGACTTCATCGGGTGTGCCGAAGGGAAGAATTTTCTGATTTTCGACTCCGCCGTGAAATATGAGCCGGTCTCCGTATTTGGCCTTGATCTCTTTGCAATCCATTCCCGGGCAAACGTGCTGAATGGGATTGAGAACATCAATTCCGGCCTCGATTAAGCGAGGAATCAGCGGCTCTGCGGCTCCGTCCGTATGGAAAAATACTTTGGCACCATACGAATGAATCATACCACACCATTTTTTGAGCCGAGGAAAAATGAACTCGTCGAAAGCTTCCGGGGACATCAGCAGACTCGTCTGCGAACCGATATCGTCGCTGATGAACACCATATCTATCGCCCCGCCGGCCGCCTCTAGAAACCGCCGCACCATTTCGCCCTGCGACCAAGCGATTTGGTCGAGCGCGGCATGCAGGAATTCCGGCTCGGCGACGGTATCCATGAGCGCTTCTCCCAAGGAGCGCATCTGGCAATAGATTTCAAAAAGTGAAATCCACGGGCCGAGAGTGACAAATTCTTTGGCCAGTTTTTTCGCTTCCGCCGCAGCAGTCACATAATCAAAATCGTCGGGCTTCGGCCACGGATAGTCTTCAAGCTGTTCAACCGAATTGAGTTCAAGAAGCGGATTGAAAGCCACTTCACCGTAATGGGCGCTTCCATTGGCATCAACCTTTTTAAATTTGACACCCCAATGATTCACCTCCGTGTGTTCGGTCGGGTCTTCAGGTACCGCCCCCTTATAAGGGATCCCTATCCATGCGATTTTATCAATATCGAGCTTGCGATAGATATCGAGTTCGTCGTCTATATTCAGGTTGACTTTAAATCTTTCAATCAATTCGGGTACCAGCCAGATATCAACCGGAATCCGGTCGGGTGCTTTGCGGTTCAGTACGGCTAAAACTCTTTCCCGTGCGTTCATAGAAACTCCTTTTTTATAAAGCTACACTGTCGTTTTTCGAAACAGACGCTCCACCTTCACCGCGAACTCTTTATGACTGGCGTTGGGTATGAACTGTGTTTTGATGCCTTTGGGTGCAGTGATAACAATCCGTAAAATTCCACCTTTAATTTTCCAACCTACGGAGACCGGACCTGCCGGAGTTGCTGTAGCACCCTGCGCATATGTCAATCCGCCAATCCACGGACTTATTTCAAACGCTTTGCCACCGACCGCCGTCTGGCGAATGCCCAGCACGATCCGGTTAAGAAAGTAAATTGGACTCGACGACCACGCGTGACAATGGCTGCGCGTTGAAAACCCTTCCGGAGAGCAAGTACTGCCCGCAAAGGTTTCCCACACGGTGCTTGCTCCGGCATCAACCATTGGCCGGAACCCGGTGCGGAGGGAATCGAGAACCGAATCAAACTCGCCCAGTTTTTCGAGGGCTTCGTACATAAATTGCATGGCAAACGGCGACCCCGCCGTTGTCATTCCGCTTGGCGGGTTTTGAAGGTTCTGCCGAAGCGCCTCTTTTTTTCCTGCAGGAATCATATCAAACAGGATCGGGAACATGGAGGTGTGCTGGCAAACGGCCGGGCTTGGGTTGCCGTTTTCATAAATACTGTCTGGATAACAGCATTTTTTGCTGTCCCAGGTTTTATTGATTGCCTGAACCAGTTTTCGGCGAGCGGTGACCAGCCGTTTCTGTGCTTTTTCGTCTTTCAGAACTGCGGCGCAACTTTCGGCGGCACGCAACGCCCCGACAAGAAGCATGCTGTTGTGAAGTACCGTCGCATGATTCTGATCTATCGGCGCCCATTCAAACAGGTTCCAAAAGGTGCCGCTAAAAAGACCGTTCCCGTCCAGCATACCGAGCGCACCATCAATATTTTTCTGCACAGCCGCCCATATTTTCCGAAGAAACTGGCGGTCGCCGCTGTAAAAATAGTGTTCCCAAACATGTATACCCCAGAGGAAGCTCCACGCTGGCAGAATGCAGTCCCATGAGGAGGGAACCTGGCAGCCGACAATCGGGAAGCGTTCAAGTGATTGTGCGCCAAGCTCCAGACTGCGCATGGAGACATCGAAGTTGCCGTACGCGGTGAAAGCGTAGAGTGCTTCATTACGGGCATCGCCAATCCAAAGAGTCTGTTCGTAAAGTGGACAGTCTGTAAAGGTGTCTTCCATGCAGAGCCGAAGGGTTCGTTCCGATATCTTCCATATTTCATTCAGCAGAATATCGCTACACTCAAAAAATCCTGTTGCTGTAACCGGAGCGGTTGATTCGATGATTCGCAGGGTTTTTATTTCAACCGGGGTTTTCTGATTGCGCAAAGTTACAAACAGATACCGCCCGGCACGACGCTTGAGCGAGACGAAGCTGTTGATGCCGTTTTTGGTGATGTAGCGCATGCCGTTACGGTTGTAGGCCTGCACGTGTTGCAAAATCCCGTCCTCCCGGATGTTTTCAATTGCATTCAGATCAACGATGACACCTTCATCTGCCCTGATCCTGAAATCAAAATATCCGCAGGACTGTTCGCCTAAATCGAAGCAGAGCTCAACATCGCCGTTTACAGCCGGCTTTACAGTTTTTCCATCGAATAGATGGTCGGCAGAACCAGCCGGTTCGCGGGCAGCGAACTCCGCCGCAAAATCTCCCATAAAAATCTGTTCTTCCGAAAGATATCTGAAGCGGCAGCCCGGCAACTCGTCGACCTGTTTTCTGGTTTTGCAGGCAGCGGCTAACCGTTTAACCCTCTGCTGATATCCGGCGTGAAGTTTCTGCAACTGATCATTAGGAAAAGAAAACCAGAGCCGGTCATTCGACCGGAATAGAAACTCATCAAGAACAAAGACCTTCCACTCACCCCACTGCCCGCCGGACATTTGCAGGAATGGAAATGCCAAATCCTTTTCATGACCGAAAAATGACGTGCAGATAAAAAGAACCTGATGGGAGCCTCGCGGAAGAATTACTTTGCCTGACTTCACGGTATAGCCACAAACTGCCACCATCCAGTTCCTTGCTCCGGGATTGGTGAAGTCATCTTTCTTGCGTTCAAGACCAAAATCAAACTGCTGAGTTTTATGGACGGTCAATATAGAACCCAGCACAACCGGACGCGTAGTACAGCCGTTCGCTTCAATAACTCCCGGATGTGCAATCTGCGTTACCGGCACAGTATACTGCGGTCTGGAGCGCTTAACGACTGTCGCGCTGTGCAAGTTTTTAAAACGGCGCGGCCTTTTTGTCAGCAATCCAACCTGGCGGGGGAAAATCCTTCCCGGGCGTTTCACAGTCACAACAGGCTGCCAATCAAGCACCTTTTCGAGGCGGGCATCATATTCTTCAACCGGTTCCATCTGGATAGAAACTTTCGGTGTCCACTGTTGCCACGCATGCGACGGCGAAGCCAGCCAGGATGAGTCGGTGGCGACACGAACCTCCTCTGTGTCCAGTTGCGCAAGAAGGCCGGCCTGTTGCGGAAGTTGATGAAATGTACCGATGCCGTAGTACCGGGCGATCACTTCGATTACATTTGCACCCTTTTTGAGCAGGTCACCGACGGCAAAGGTGTCAAAGAGAAAATGCTCGGGATACGCCCTTGCCGGGCCGTCGTGAACCCACCTGCCGTTCACAGACACACGATACCAGCTGTCGGCTGTAATCCGCAACGAAGCCTCACCGACGGTCTTAAGCTCAAACTCTTTTTTAAACAGAACTGTTTGATTGTATTCATGCATACCGTTCTGAGAGCACCATATCCGCTTTGCTGACCAGCGTGTTTTCATGTTATTTTTCTACCATCAAACGACGAAATAATTAAACGTAAGAACCTAAGATCAATTTTATCGGAAGTCCCGGTAAGTTGCGGATTCTCATCGAACAACCCACATGGATAAATTATCTTTGCTTACTTCGCCCGGGTATTAAGCAGACTCAAAGCCTCGGAAAAACCCCGAAGAGCCGCTACATTTTCATGCGGTGTACCGCGAGGAATCTCACATCCGGCACCAACGATATAGCGTTCTCCCGCTGCATTGTGACAGGCCGTAAGCGCTGATTTTATTTTTTCCGGAGTCTGATTGAGCATAACAGAAACAGGATCAATATTACCGAGCAGAATGGGGTCTGCTCCTAATTGACTGCGTGCTGTGGCAATCTCAACCATGTAGTCAAGGTCGATGATATCGAATCCGGCATATTTGATGTGTTTGAGGGAGTTGGTGATATTGCCGCAAATGTGCAGCCGGACATACGCTCCCGCCTGATGAATGGCCTCACAGAGCCGTTTTTCTTCCGGCAGCACAAATGCTTCATAAATATCAGGGCCGACCAGCGAGGCGGCGGCATCGCCGACACCGACCACGTCGGCCCCGGCGGATATCTGTGCTTTTGCAAAGACTATGGCCATGTCCGTTGCGAAGGCAAAAAGATCGCGCACAAAGTCCTCATCATCATAAAAGTCAAGCATGAGGGTATTGATGCCGCGCAAATCAGCCGCTTCGGCGCAGGGCCCTTCGACCCAGCCTTCCACGGCAAAGTTCTTGCCCGCCTTTTCCCGAAGCAGAGCAACCCCCTGAATGCGATCCATCATGCGGCCGCCGCCAAACGGATCGGGAATTTTCATGGAAGCCAGTGACGCCTTGTCTTTTAAAAGCGCGTTTTCTTCATCAAGCGCAGGCGGCTGATTATCGAAGAAATGAATGGTCGCACCGCAGTCAGCTGCCTCACGCGCAGGATCAGAAATGACAGAAACATGATCGAACCCGAAAATTTCAGCTGTGCGGAGCTGCCCTTCCGCCAAAGTTTTGTAATCAGTGGCATACTTCCGGTAGGGAACGCCGATAAGATCGGCGGCGAACATCATCGTAAGCGGCATAACCGGCGGTCGAGCTGCGGGTTTGCGGTCAAGCATATCTAGGATAAGTTGTCTGGATGTCATTATACTTCTTTCTGTTACAATACATTATCGTGGTCGCATATTTTGGGCATCTTCTTATCTTATGATCGGCCAAATCAACTCTCTCCAAAGCACTCCCTAATAAAATTTCATCATATATCAGCAATCTCAGTTGCTTGAAGATTCCTGATTAATCGGCAGAATCATGTTTTACGGTTCCGTCATCATGCACATCAACCCGTTCATTCCGCAACGCCGTGAAAAACCTGCCCATGTCCTTCAAAACTCCGAAGGTGAACCAGATGGTTGTACAAACTGCAATGGTTAAGGGAAGCAGCAATCCGGTCCACCGCCAGAAGACTGCCCAAACGTAATTTGACCAAGGAGCAATCAGGTTCCAGATGGTTCCAATAATCAAAACGAACAATAACAGCATGCTCCACCAGAAAATTCCGCCGGAAACCCGGCGGTCGGAACGGGAAAATTTTTCGTCGATGCCAATCAATTTCGAAATCTTGAATTTTTGTTTTACCACCGGATTTACATCTGCAACTTCATCATCTTTCATGGCATACACTCCGCGGTGCAGCATCCGGTCAAGATTAAAATTTTCTTTGACAGTCAATACGGAGACTCCCACGTAAACGATGATCGCCGTTAAAGTCGCCCAGAAGGAAATTTCCATGCCGTTGAGAGGAAATCCGGGATAAATCTGCCGGACAATAATGCCGCCTACGGAAAGTACCGCGCCGGTCAGCAAAGCCGCCCAGGCGCCCGCCGTAGTTCCTTTCTTCCAGTAAAGCCCTCCAATAATCACCGACCCCGCGCCACCGATATATATGGACATGGTTACCCGAAACCACATGATTACATACTCAGTCTGCGTAAAAAAAGCTCCGAACAGAAAAGCAAAGACGGCAACGCCAAGCATCGCCAAACGCAAATAACGAATATGTAATGCCGGCGACAGCGGCTTTTTGCGTAACGGAAGAATAATATCCTGCACAAACATACTTCCCCACGAGTGGAGGTGAATGGTGTCTCCGCCGAAAACACCCATCAGCAGAACTGCGCACAGCAACCCTTTGATCCCTGCCGGCAGGAGAGTGGAAAGCGCCGTCGGAATCCGAACCTGCTCGCGGATCTGCGGGTTGGAGATGCCATCAAGAATTCCGTTGACGGTGGAGGCTCCTGCTGAAAAATTCGGGTGGTTCAAAAAAGTAATCGCCGCCAGCGCCAGCATCGTGACGGCCGTTAGATTCACAAATTCTTTCCAACGGCCCAGGATGTTTCCCATGCGTGACTCGTGAGGTGTCCGGGCGGCGGAATTATAGGCGCTGGAGTTCTGCCAGGCCATTGTACTGTACACTCCCACAAAAATACTCATCAGGATGTAGCACATATTAAAATCGGTCAGTCCCTTGGAATCAAAGGGATTCATCAGAGACTGCCCGGGGGGCCGGGTCAACATAACCGAACTGATCTGTGACCAGGTGAACATGCCCATCAGGGTGGCAATAATGGCCAGTAACATCCACTGTCCCATCAATCCGGATGTGCAGTCGGTGATCATAATCGTGATCTGCCCGCCGGCTAATGTCAGATAGGTTGTAACCATCAGGAACATACCCATCAGGAGAATGAACGTGGGAAACGTCACGCCCAGCAGTGTCAGATTCTGCGGCAGGCCGAGAAAATATACAAAGAAGCGTGCTCCAACAGCCGGGATAATGCCGAAGTTCATAATGCCGGCAAAAAAACCGAGCAGGCCGGAAAAGATACGTAACGCACGGCTGTAACGCATTTCGAGAAACTGTGCCAGCGTCAGAGCGCGGGTTTCCCGGAAGCGGTACACCACGAACCCGGAAATAGCAATAATCAGTAACACCGGCATCGTGATCCAGTTCCACCATGTGAGGGTGAACCCTGATTTATTGAATATTTCAAACTGGGTGACAAAAACTGCCGCCCCAAGACCCATCTCGCCACGAGCGACGCAAAGCATATACCTTCCGGCACAACGCCCGCCAGCCATATAATCAGCCACGCTTTTGAGATACCGGCTGGTATACGCCGCGATTGCGATCAGAAGAATCAGAGGAAGTCCCAATACAATCCAGTCAATTAACGCCATTTATATTTCCTTTTCTTCGTCTATCACGATTTTACAGGAGCATTCAAACGAGCTGCTCTTTTTTCTCACGTTTGCAGTATCAGAGTTGCTTTTTTCATGTTCTACCTTCATTTGCTCCCCTGCGAGGATGACTCCCGTATTCGTCAGAGCCGCCGTCGAAAGGCTTCGTTCCTCATGGAAAAGTGCATCCGTTTTAATTATCACCATTCTGCCCGGCGGTGTAACAGATGAGCTGGACATCTGGACAGCCTCACCTGCACTTAGGACTATCGCATTCTTTATTTTCCTTGTTTAAGCGATCAAATCCAAAAACTCCTCCGGCCGGTAACAACTCAGTTGGAATCATGCTGACGGAGATGGACGCAAAGTTTTTCCTTCATTCCAAAGAGACGGGATCTGCACACAATACGGCTGCGCCGGAGTGCCAAACTCATGTCGCATCAGCATCCCGTGCAACAAGTCCACCATTATTTGATAGACTGCGTCGCGAAATTGAAACAAGCCGGAAAGATGCCTCATCGACGGCCAGACATCCAGATACAGACATCCTACATCCTCCGGCACACGAACTCCCTCAGCGGAAAATATATTAAACATCTCTGCGTCGTAATTAGTCACAATTACATCCGGCGCATAATGCCTAAACCAGGCCATAAACTTTTCACGCTGATCATTTTGTTTCAGCGGCTGTTCCAAAATCAATTTCGAGTTTTTACGGTTTTTCCCCCAGCCTTCAAAGGCATAGGAAAATGCTACCTCCCCCTGGTCAAAATAAGGAGTTGTTGTGAAAAACCCTGGGCGTTTATACCCCCGGCTCCGAAGATTGACCACCGCATCATAAACATCCTGATAAGAATTACTTATAATGTTGTGGGCGAAACGTTCGTGCGATGCGTTGCCATACGTTACAGTCGCATACCGATTCCAATCAATCTCCCAACATTGTACATTTTGATGACATCCATACACTAACAGTCCGCGAATCCCTCTGGCTTGCAGAATTCGATTGAGCGCATGTTGATTCCCCGATGTGGGTCCGACTACAAAATGTTCCAGTCGATAACCCGCGCGCAAACAGATATCAGTTAACTGCTGGTTCCATTGCTTAAAATCAGGGAACTGATTGGCAAACTGAAACCGTTTCTCGCTTTCCAGCAAAGCCAGTGTCCCCAGATAGTGAGATTCGCCATTTTCTGCCGCTCTATGCGCCAATGCCCGAGCAGCCGGATCCGGATAATATCCCAGTTGTTCACAAATTTTATGTATTCGCGACTTTGTTGCTGCAGCAATTCTAGGATGATTGCTTAACGCCAGAGAAACAGTGGACGGAGTCACGCCAGCTTCCCGTGCAATATCAATCATCCTGACTTTTCTGCCCGTCATATTCTTAAATTTTCATTAAAATGACGATACGTAAAAATTGATGAACCCATCATCCGCCAATAAACGTCTACTGCAGATACTCCAACAGACTATCGATCAACTTTCGGTGCTTTCAGCTCAGAATGTCTTTCATAAATACAGGTTGCCCGGTCCGTACAGACAGCTCGACCGCAACGCCCACAGCTACAGCCATGAACCCCTCCTCCGCAGAGACTGGCGGCGGTGTGCCGTTCCGTATGGCCTCATAAAATGCCAGATGTTCGTAATACGTCGATCCACCATGCGCACCTGTTTTTTGAATAGCTGACGGGGGCCTGTCCAAAGACCAAATGGTGCGCCTGCGCAGTGAATTCGGTGTATACGGCACCGACACCGGTCGCATGTGTGTCGCTGCGCTGAATAGTAAAAACATCGATTACGTCTGCCAGGCCATCGCCAAAGTCGTTTGAGCTGACTTTCACCTGACACAGGCCTGAAAAAAAGGCCTCAAAAGCCGCACATTCCGTCAACGGATGGGCGGCTTTTT
>CAIKGD010000039.1 GCA_903826865.1 uncultured Verrucomicrobiota bacterium | reverse complement strand
TTCTGCATCGCCGGCACGCCGGTGAATCCAGTTTATTTTCGTTTCGCCCGCAGCGGATTTACACTCGAAATCAGGCGCAAGGCCGATTGCGGAAAAAACTGCCGCCAGCGGTTTACCCCAAAAAACTCTGCCTTTCCCGTACGAATGTTCCTGTTTCGCTTTCCCGTCGCAGTCGCCCCAGACCTCATCTGCAATGGCCTTCACCTCTTTGTCACAATCCGGATACCCCTGAAGACTGGGTGACTTCACCGGCTTCGGGCCGAGGACAACAGCACCATCACGAACCAGCTCGCGGATCTTGCGCGACACAGCGGGTGTCAGATATCCATTACTGTCAGGCAGCACCAGCACGCGATAGCTCATGCCCGAAGGAAGCCGGATGGCCCCGTCGCGAACCGTCGCGGTCAGCAGGATTTCGCTGTTCAGAAAATCATAGCTGTAGCCGGAAATTTTCGCGTACTCAGGCAGGGTCAGGCGGTTCGGTGAATGTTCGCCGGTGAAAACGCAAAAATCGGCGGCGTACAGTCCTTCCTGAAGCATATATTGACAGCGCGAAAGATAGGAAAGCCATGCCGTACTCTGTTCAAACCAGGTGGTCGTTCGTTCGAAATGAATTCCATACGGACCGAACGTCATGCCGGGCAGGCGGTTTGTCCACGGTTGATGGCAAGGACTGGCAAGCACAAACCGGTTGATGCCGTCGGCATACATTCTGTCGCCGAGCGCCTTGAGGGAGAAAGGATGTTCCTGCCAGCCCCCGACCTCCAGACCGGCGGTGAACGACTCCGCAGCGGTATATTTCCGCCCCGCCGCATGCGCCGCTGACGACATCTGCCTGATGCTCTCGCTTCGGGAAAGCTTGCCGACCCAGAACTCGCCCATCGGAATATCCGTCCGAATCGCGCACTGGAAATAGTCGAAACTCCCGCCGTACGCCTCGCTCGACAACTTCATCCCGTATTTATTTGCCAGCGTTCGAAGATGCCCGTAGTTATTATCGGCCATCAGGTCGGCGCACGTTCTGCGGAAATCCCAGAGAAACCGTTCGCTTACCTCTGCAGATTCGACCGCACAGCCAAAAGCGACCGGCAGCAACGGAAGCGGATCGTATCCGCGGCGCGTCTGGAATTCCTCGCGGAATTTCGGTGTCCAGTTCTGGGGGCCTTCCTCGTAAGAATCAATATGCGTGGCAACCAGCGTCTTTCCGGCCAGCGCCCCGGCCTCTTTGGAAATTTTTTCAAAAAAGCCCGCAAAATGAATGTCCAGCGCCTCTTTACTCATTTTGTCGCACTCCAGCCCGGTGCCGTTTGGCGTGCACGGATGATTAACTTTGCCTGTCGTCGTGTGACCAATGCGAAAGATGATCCAGTTTCCTTCCGGCACGTCCCAATTGAGGGTGCCGTCCGCTGCAAGATATTTCGTGACATCCACGATGCCGGCACGCCGGATCGCCCCGGAAGACGGCCAGTTCGTCTCAATCAGGCCGCTGACCCAACCCTTCAGCGTGCCTGTCTTATAGCTCCAATTCGGAACCCGCAGATCATGATACAGCTCGATTTCGTTGAAACTCATCCGCCTTCCCTTGCCGTCCGGCTTCGCAAAAACAATCCGGTAAAATTTCCCGGAGACCGGCGGAAACGAAAGTTCAATCATTGAGTCAGTAGTATTTTTCTGGATGTTCAGGACTGACGTCACACGGGTATAGGACGCCCCATCCTCAGAAACCATGAGTTCTCCCGACGGTCCCGGCGTTGTGTATATGGAGAGCGATTGCGCGGTGAAAGGCTTCGCGAATTCGAACTGGATAAACTGCGGCTTGCCCGGCTCCGGCGGCGGAAGCGACGAACCGGTATGCATTTTCCCGTCCACGACTTGTGCACCGTCAAATTTCGGATCACTTGCCGTTACAACCGGTGTGCATTCCCGCATCGTCGTGGTCTCACTTTCCGGCGATCTGAATGCAAAGACCGCGATATCGCGGTAATACGGTACCGCTGACTCAGATCCATCCGCCTCAAGCTCGGCCTTGCGGGCCGGTGGTACAGACAGTTTTTGTGCATACTTGCAAGGACCGGCGATGCGCGTTTTGCTTGAGGTCAGAATCTGCATCGAATGCTCGACCGTATTCCAGGGTCCGCCGCTTCCTGCCCAGCCGTCCGCATTGTTCATGGTAATTTCGATGCCCAGCCGGTTCGCTTCGCGCAAGGCGTGGAAAAACATTCCCCGCCATTCGTCCGTCATGAAATCCACCTGCCCCGGAGGAATGAAGGCGGACACGCTAAAGATCAGTGCCCCGCCGATGCCGACGCGATGCATCGCTTCAAGGTCAGCCGTGATACCTTCCTTCGTGATATTACCGTTCATCCAGAACCAGTACTGCCATGGTTTTGCTGATTCAGGCGGAGTTTTGAATCCCTGCTCCAGTGCATCGGCGGCGTAAACGTGTGTTCCGAAAAGTACGGAACAGACAATCACCAGTATTAAGGTTGCGTTCTTCATTTTCTGATCTCCTGTTGCGGTGTGCATCACAGTTCGATTTTCTTCACTTCCGCCGCCTGAATCGTCACCGGCCCGAGCAGTCCTGAAGGCAGCAGTTTGTCGTCTTTCTTCCAGTGCTTCCAGGTGGTGAACGTCAGACGGCGCGGTTCCGGTCTCGGCAGGCCGTTGGTCAGCCAGGCCGGCCACGCCTTGATTCCGCCGTTTGTTTCAAAAACACAATCGGCGGGAAACTGCTCGTCGCCGATCAGCCGGTTCGGCCACAGGTTGACCGCTTTCACCTCAAGCGCATTCTCTCCGGATTTCGCGGCATCACTTATGTCCACGCGGAACGGCGGCTTCCAGAGCGTGCCGAGATCTTTTCCGTTCAGCCATACATGGGCGATCACCTGTACCTCGCCGAGATCGAGAAACAGCTTCCGGTTTTTCGAGATACAGTCGGCGGAAATGGAAAATGTTTTCCGGTACATCGCCGTTCCGGAAAAATATTTTATTCCCGGATCGCTGTGCTCAGGCCACGAAATGAGTTTATCAAACACCGTGTGTTCCGGTGCGCCCCAGCCCGGTGCAAAGCTCACGTCCCACGGCCCGGCAAGCACGACCGGCGCGGGAACCGATTCGACACGGATTGATGTTTTTTTGCCGGACGCCGCCGTCAGCGTGAAACTGCCGGGTTCCGTCGCGATGACATCACACCCCGCCGCCGTGGCAAGAACGGCCGGTGTCTTCGCCGCTCCGGCAGTTTGTATATCAACAAGATGATCGCCCGCTTTTTTGCGGAACACGACAAACACGGAACCGGCAGGATCAAAGTTGATCGGCACCGTGATTTGTCCGTCTTTTTCGCTCCAGAGCGCGCAACGCTCAATCTTTCCGGTGTCGGGGTGGAAAAATTCCGGTTCTTTGCCGGCAACACGGAATGTGCACTCGACCAGCAAAGGTTTGTCAGAGTTTGCCGCGACGAAATAGATATCAGCTTCGCCGGTGTTCCGGTGGATGGTGTAGATGTCCGCCTCACTCTTTTTTGAAAAATCCGGTTTGCAATCAATCGCGGCAAGGACATCGGTCATGTCTTTCCCGCAAAAGACGCGTCCCTTGCCGAATTTGTTTTCAAACACTGTTTTTCCGTCGCACGGTCCCCAGACTTCGTCCGCGATCTTTTTGAGTTCAACTTCAGAATCCGGGAATCCCGCGAGACCCGGCGTATGCAGCGGCTTCGGTCCCAGAACCGTCGCGCCTTGCGCAACGAGGTCTCTGATTTTCCGGGATGTTTCGAGCGTCATGGTTCGCGCGGATTCCGACAGCACCAGCAGGCGGTAGCTCATTCCATGCGGCAGTCTGAGCCGTCCGTCGGCAACGTTCATCTGCGCCAGAATGACCGGATGGATGAGATCGTATTTGTATCCTGCCGGCATCTCCGCCGACTTGGGATAATTCGGAGTGTTATCCCCGACGAAATATCCGACATCGGCGACGAACAGTCCCTGCTGGAGGAGATACTGGCAGCGCGACAGATAGTCTATCCAGGCCGGAGCTTCGTCCCACCAGGTAACCGTTCGTTTGAAATGAATACCATACTGACCGTAGGTCATTCCGGGCAACCGATTCGTCCACGGCTGCAGGGCATACGTGTGGAAAACGAAGCGGTTGACGCCGGCGCTGAACATAAAGTCACCGCGGGCTTTCATGGCGTAAGGATGCTCCCGCCACGAGGAAAACTCCGGCTGCGAGGTGAACGCCTCGGCGGCAAAAACAGGTTTGTTGCCGGTATGGGCGGCAGAGATCGGCGCTATCCTCGTGATAAATGGTTTTCCCAGCCAGAATTCGCCCATCGGCATATCGGCGCATTGGCCGGAAAGGATATCGTCAAAATTGCCAATACCGTAAGCTTCCATGCTGGAATGAATACCGTTCTTCCGGCACAGTTCCGTGAACCGTCCGAAATAATTCTGTGTAAAAAGCTCGACGATGGTTTTGCGGAAATCCCAATAGAACCGCTCGGTGGTCTCCACACTGTCAACAATCCTGCCGGTGAGCGCCGGAAGAAACGGGCCCATGTCATACCCACGGCGTTTCTTGAATTCCGCCCGGAACTCCGGCGTCCAGTTCTGGTTGTTGGCCTCAAAGCTGTCGAGATGCACTCCCCCGATGCCGCCGGTTGTGCCGCCGGTATCAGCCAGAATTTTCTGCATATAACCGGCCCAGTGCGCGTCGAGTGCTTCGGCGGACAGCTTGTCGCATTCCGGCCCGCGACCACCCTCGGGTGACGGACCATTATTGTATCCCTTGGACGTATGTCCCAGACGAATGATGCGCCACTTTCCCGCCGGCGCATCCCACTCAAATGAACCGTCGGGCTTCATCTTTTCACTCAGATCAATGATGTCCGATGGCCGGATCATTCCGCCGCCGGAAACCCCGCCGCCAGAAAGCGGCTCACGCGGAAACGGCGAATACCCGGCCTTCGAAGTCCAGTTGTCCATGCGCCGGTCCGCGCTGAATTCCGCTTCCGCCAGCATAATTTTCGGCGGGCTGCCGGAGGCCTTGGTGAAAACAATCCGGAAATACCGCCCGGTCACCTCCTTAAAACCAAAGCCGAAAACCAGTTTTCTCCCTGCCTGGACAAAAAGTGATATTTTCGTAACCGGCTCGAATTTCACGCCGTCCTGTGAAACCTGAATTTCAGCCTGATAATCGGACACCTCCCCCTCGACAACAGCGGTGAAAGAACGGGCGGAAAACGGCTCGGGAAACGCGAATTGAAAATACTGCGGTTTTCCCGGCTGCGGAAACGGCAGTTCCTCAACGGTATCCAAGTCTCCGTCCCCCAGTTTCACCGCCTCGCGCTGTTCGGGGCCGGAAGTGATAAGCGGCTGACAGTCCTTCATGATTTTTCCCGCAGCCGGCACGGCGAAGACGGCAATATCGCGATAACAGTCGAGCCGCGAAAACGGCTTTGGCAAAACTCCGCTGACTTTTCCCGGACCGGAAACATCCTTCTCGCTCGACACCAATATCTGCATGGAATGTTCCGGCGTGTTCCACGGCCCGCCGCTCGTTGACCAGCCCGGGCAGTTGTGCAGCCACAGTTCGAGCCCTAGCCGCTTGGCCTCGTCGGCGGCGTGTTTTGTCAGCGCGTACCAATCTTCCCCCAGAAACTTCACCGGTCCCGGCGGGATGGAAAGGGAAAGATTGAACATCTGCGCGCCGCCGATGCCGGTCTTTTTCATCGCCTCAAGGTCGGCGGTGATGCCTTCCTTCGTGATATTGCCGTTCATCCACATCCAGTAAACCCATGGTTTGGCGGAGTCAGGCGGAGTTTTGAATCCCTGCTCCAGTGCATTGGCGGCCTGAGCGTGTGTTCCGAAAATAACGGAATAAATGATTGCAAGTATCAGGGTTTTATTTTTCATTTTCTAATTTCTTGTTGCATCCGCATCACAGATTGATTTTTTTCACTTCTGCCGCCTGAATCGTTACCGGACCGATGAGTCCTGACGGCAGCAGTTTGTCGCCTTTCTTCCAATGTTTCCAGGTGGTGAAGGTCAGACGGCGCGGTTCCGGTCGCGGCAGACCGTTGGTCAGCCAGGCCGGCCATTCTTTGATGGCTCCGCCCGGATCAAATACACAGTCGTCAGGGAACTGCTCGTCGCCTATCAGCCGGTTCGGCCACAGGTTGGTGACTTTGATTTCGAGTTTGTTTTTGCCGGGCTTGACCGCGCCGGTGATGTCCTCACGGAACGGCGGTTTCCACAAAATGCCCAGCGGCTTTCCGTTCACGGAAACTTCGGCAATATTTTTCACCTGCCCCAGATCCAGCCAGAGCTGATGTTCGCCGCCAATCATCGCCGCCGGAATCTCAACTTCCTTAACGTAAGTCGCCGTGCCGGAACAATATTTCACGCCGCTGTCCGCGTGATCCGTCCACGAAATCAGCTTGTCGAGCGTAACCGTCGCCGGAGCGCCCCGGTTCGGCGGGAAGTTCAGCGCCCAAGGGCCGGATACTTCGAGCAGATTCGGAACAGAAACATCAACCGCCGCAGTGCCGTTGGCGGACACGAATTCATATCGTCCGCTTTGCCGGAATTCGGCGGCCGCAGTTCCGTTTACAATCCGGAAATCGAATCCGTCGAACAGTCCGCTGCCAGGCTTCTTTTGCGAGCCGGCGATTTCATCCGCATTCAGAGCGCGTCCGTAAACACAAAGTGCCTCCGCAGAGCCTTTGAACGGAGGAAGCGGACGGGTGAATTTAATTCCAGCACACGGATGAACGGTTTTCGAACTTTTCATCCCCGTATGAACCAGTTCGCCGTTCACATACAACGACGGCGTGCGATCACGATACACCACCGCAAGATCGGTCCAGCCGGCGAGGGTTGCCGGATGCACAAGAATCGGTACCAGATAATTCGCCGAGTGTTCGAAAACGGCAATGCCGTTCACCCCGGCTGAAATCCCCATACCCGAATCCTTCTTACTCCATACTTCATGCCCCGGCAGCGGAAAGACTATGAAACTCTGACCCTCTACCTTTGCAATACCGGCGTTCGTTTCAGCCGGCAGAGTGATCGCCATGCCGGGTTTTACCCTGACCGTTACGGTGAAGGTATCGCTAATGTACATTCCGCTTTCCGCAGGCTTTTCGAGCTGTGCCGGCGGATAGAGTGCTGCGCCGTTCAGTCGCACTTCGCTGATACCGTTCTTCGCTGCGGGCTGACGGAATACGACAAAAACCGAGCCGGCCGGATCAAACTTCAAAGGCACCGTGATTCGGCTGTCTTTTTCGCGCCAGATTGCGCAGCGCTCAATTTTTCCGGTATCGGGATACCAGAGTTCCGGCACTTTGCCGCTGACGCGAAACGTGCAATCCACCGTATCCGTCTGATCGCGCTGGTTGGAGACAAAATACAAATCCGCGTCACCGGTGAGACGATGAATGAAGGCCAGTTGCGAACCGCCATCCGCCGCAAATTCAAAATCCGGCTCCACGTTCAGCGCGGCAAACACCTGCGCCATTGTCTGACCCCGGACGACTTTGCCTTTGCCAAGGCGATGTTCAGTGACAGCCTTGCCGTCGCAATCGCCCCACATTTCGGCAACGAGCGATTTAATCTCTTCATCGCACTTCGGATAGCCTTCAAGGCCGGGCGAGCGTTCCGGCGGCGGACCGACGAGCGTCAGCCCCTCAGCGACCAGATCGCGGAGCTTGCGCAGCATTTTCGGAGTCATGGTATTCTCCGGCTGGGAAAGCGTCAGCACGCGGTAGGTCATGCCGCTTTTGAGCACGAGCTTTCCGTCTTTGACCGCCGCCTGATTCAGCAATACATCGTCACTGATGCCGTCATAGGCGTAACCGGGCGGCAGGGCGGGATCGATTTCCGACATATCTGACAGGGGACTTTCGCCGCAGAACACGGCGGCATCGGCCGTGAAGCGTCCCTGCTGGAGCATGAACTGGCTGCGGGCGATGTATTCCAGCCATGCGCGTCCCTGTTCCCACCAGGTGATATTGCGATCCAGATGTGTTCCAAATTTGCTGAACGTCATGCCCGGCCAGCGGTTTGTCCACGGCTGCTGAGCCGGGCTGGCCAAAACAAAGCGGTTGATGCCTGCGCAAAACGCGAGATCGCCCAGCGCCTTGAGAGCATATGGGTCTTCCAGCCAGCGGCTGTGGTCTTTGCTTGGAGCAAGGCTGAACGCTTCTGCGCCGATGATCGGTTTCTCGTAGATGTGCCCGACACTCGAAGCGCGCTTCATCATCGAAGCGTTCAATTTTCCGCCGACCCAGAATTCCCCCATCAGAACGTCCGCTGATGCACCGCATTTCAACAACAAATCACGGTCGTAAGGCTCCAGCGAGGAAGTCAGACCGCTCGCATGGCAGAGTTCCTGGAAATGCGCGTAGTATTTCTCCGCTATCAACTCCGCTTCGGTCTGCCGCATGTCCCACAGAAAGCGTTCCGTGACTTCCCGGTCGTCCACCACCCGACCGGTGACCGTGACCAGCCAGGGCAGCGGATCGTAGCCGCGCCGCTGCCGGAATTCTTTTTGGAATTCGGCCGTCCAGTTCTGGCCGCCGACTTCCCAACTGTCAATATGCGCCCCGATGATCGTTTTTCCCTTGCCGACCAGCGGGCTGAAATCCTTCACCACTTTTCCCATGAAGCCCGCCCAATGCGCGTCCAGCGCCTTCGTGCTCATCTTGTCGCATTCCAGCCCGTGGCCGCTATCGGATGCGGGGTGGTTGTCCATGCCGATCGGCGTATAGCCGATGCGCAGGATCGTCCATTGTCCCTGCGGCACCTCCCAGTCGAGCGTCCCGTCCGGCTTCATTTCCCCGGTAAGGTTGAGGATTTGATCTTCTTTCACCGCCAGGCCGGGAGCGAGCGCGCCCGCTTCCACCACGATTTTCTCCAGCCCTCCCCTTTTCGTCATGCCGCTCTTCACAACCGCCTCGCTGGTGCGCAGGCCGGAGCTTAACGAAACTTCCGCCACGGGCAGGCTGTCTTTGGACGCAAAAACAATCCGATAAAACCGCAGCGGGGCCGGATCGTTTCCCACGGAAAATGTCTCCGGGTAGGTATCTGTATGATTGGAGTTAACTCTCATGGGGAAACCGATCTTCTGCAAATTATTGAACCTCTTCCCGTCCTCGGACCCTTGAACGATGCCCTGCACTCCTCCGGTATACTTGCCGAGAAGAATCGTGGCGCTTCGGGCCGCAAAGGGCTGGTCAAACTCGAACTGGATATAACACTCCTTGCCCTTCGACGGCAGCGGGAGGGTTGCCTCCGTATCCGGGTTGTTGTCGAAAAGAATTTCGCCTTTAACTTCGCCCGCACTCGCCGTCACCTTGGGCGACAGCGACTGCATGGTGATTTCCTCGCCTGCCGGCGTCGGGAAAGCCAGCACGGCAATGTCGCGGAAAAAATCAAGCCGGGTCTTCGGCTGGGGGAGAACACCCGAAAAGCGCGATGGGCCGGACGCTTTGGTTTCGCTGATGCTGAGCTGCTGCATCGCGTTTTCCGGCGTGATCCAGGGGCCGCCGCTGCCGCTCCACCCCGCGTCATTGTTCAGGCGGATTTTCAAGCCCAGCCGGTCGGCTTCCTTCACCGAGTGCATCATCATCTCACGCCACTCGTCTGTCATGAACTGTGTCGATCCTGGAGGGGTGCCTCTGGTGGAGGCCAGGGCAATATCAAATATCAGCGCCCCGCCGATACCGACGCGCTTCATCGCCTCAAGATCCGCTGTGATGCCTTCCTTCGTGATGTTGCCGTTCATCCAGAACCAGTACTGCCATGGCTTTGCCGACTCAGGCGGAGAGAAAAATCCTTGCTCCAGCGCATCGGCGGCTTGTGTGTGTGTTCCGAAAAGCACGGAACAAATGATTGCAAGTATCAGGGTTTTATTTTTCATCGGGTTCTCCTGTTATTGACTTTTCTCTAAAATAAAGTGTTTCCCCGTTCAGCACTTACGGCCTGAATGCGGATTGTAAACTAGGCGGAAAGGCCGTGCCTGTAAATGCACCCGCTGACCAAATTGTTGCACATTTTGATTAGATTAATTTTTGATCGCCGGTCACCCGTGCTGTATATTCCGGCGAAAACGAGGACTGAATCCATGATACCGGCTGATAAAAATGCCTATTCGCGCTACCTGCCCACAAGCCGGAAAGCAATGGACTGGAAACTGTATGTCACCGACTGCGGGTTTACAATGGTTGCTTCCGGCAGTCCCTATCCACCGGAAAAACACCCGCCGGAATATATGCTCGATCCGGAAAGAGGACGGGTTCTGAATATATTTGAGATTGTTTACATCACCCGGGGAAAGGGTACTTTCATCTCAGATATCAGCGGAACTCATTCCGTTACTCCCGGCACAGCATTTCTTTTATTCCCCGGAGTACGCCACCGGTATCACCCTGATCCGAAAACCGGCTGGGACGAGTTCTGGGTCGGATTTAAAGGCGAGTATGCCAAGACCCTCATGAGTCCGCCGTTCTTTGAACCTGAAGATCCGGTGCTTCATATCGGCCTGTACGAGCCTTTATTAAAGCTCTACATGGAAATTGCCGAACTGATGCAAACCGAACCGTTCGGTTACCGGCATATTATCGCCGCCAAAACGACTGAAATTCTGGCTCATGTGTATGCCCGTTCTCACGGCAAAACCATCCGCTCAGAGGCGAACGAGAAACTGGTTCGCGAAGCCTGCTGTCATATTCTTGAATACGCCGGAAAACCGGTCGACTTCGCCGCGCTGTCCCGCAGGCTGGGCGCCAGTTACTCCACTTTCCGCCGTGTATTCCGCCTGCACACCGGTCTGGCACCTAATCAGTACCTGTTGCAAATACGCATTCGTAAAGCAGAATCTCTGCTGAGCACTACGGTCATCCCCGTTCAGGAAATAGCCGCAAAAACAGGGTTTGAATCGAACTACTATTTTTCGCGGATGTTTAAAGCCAAAACCGGGTTTTCGCCGCGGGCCTACCGGCGGCAGAGTCAGCCATGAACGAAATCGCGTTTAGCGAGAGTCGTCTATCGACCGGAAATAATCGCAAACCGGCAGTGAAAACAGAACACCTAGAAGCAGTCCGTTCAAAACCGCCGTCAGCAAGGCTCCGCCGAAAAGCAGCCAGAGCCCTTCGGCTTTAAACGACAGCACCGCACTGATGACTGTGAACAGCACCGAAAAAGAAAACAAAGCCGCCAGCATCAGTTGAGATATCAGCCAGACCAGCCGCGAACGTTCAATGAATCCCCGGAAAATAGCCACCGCCAGCAGCAGGTAACAGAAAAGCTGCATGATCTGAAAAATCAGATGCACCGGACGCACAAGACCGGTCAGCAGAGAATACTGTACAACCATCACAATAAGAATAGCGCCCAGCAGACCCCCAACATATTTCGGCACGATTTTTCGGTTCGGTTTCATGAATTTTCCTTCCGGCTGCTTCGTAAATCAGCTTAGACCTTTGTCCGGTTTCGCCAAGCTAAAATTCGGAGGCCATCCGTTGGAAAACTTTTCGCCGAATACCATGCGTGTTCGGCGGGGCATCAGGAGCATCTCTTTTTCTGTTCACGTCATGAAACGCCGCCGGATCCAGAATCCGGCCGCTGTAATGGAGGCAATCAGCAGCGCGCTGGCCGGCTCCGGCACGCTGGTAACCGACAAATTGCGGATTTCCTGATTACTGCTCAGAGCCCCTGTGCCTGCCGTAAACCCGAATTTTACTTCGGCGGGACACGATAACGAACACTGGTACTCATCAATCAGCGTCGTCCAATCCTCAGTACCCGCGACTTTCCATTCAATGGATATTTTTTTATCAGTCGGGATCGTGATGCGCACGGTATGTGCAACGGCATTGGTACGGGAACTGGTTTTAGTGGAAAACGCGCTGAGATTGGTTACTCCGGTTATATATGCATAACCATTCGTCCGGGTGGCTCCCATGGAACCGCGAATGGCGATTGAATTGGCTCTTTGTCCCGGTCCGTCGATGCGTCCTTCATTAGGGTTTGAAAAGTTTCCAAAGGTGTCAAATCCGAATCCGACGATGCCTCCCGCCAGTCCGTTGATACCCGACCGCTGGGCGTAGCCCAGCGAACCGCCATAAGCACCCGCTCCCGGCGTGACCTTTGAGTCGAAAATCACCAGAGCCAGCCCGTCTGCTCGGGTGGCATCCGTGCCCCATATTACAAAATCAAAAGTAAACCGCAGTCCGGCGGAGGTTGGCAGTGCTGTGTTGCAGTAAACAAACGACGACTGCCAGTCTTTGTCTCCGGTTAGACGCATCCAGCCCTGCCCGGCAGGATCAACACCTGTAGCGGCAGTAAGTGCCGGGCCATCGCCAGCTCCCGTCACCATAGTCCAGTTCTCAGCCGTCGTTCCGGTAAAACTATCCGAGACATACGTCGAGGCTTCGGCCTGTACAAACACCGCGACAGCCAATCCCAATAAAAACCCCGTATTTTTGACCTGCATATCTATTCCTGTTCCTGCCTGAAAAGCGCGACAGACTAGCGATATTTGCTGCTCCGTCAAGATCAAAGGCTTAATTCAGGCTGTCGCCCAGCAGGCCGCGTAACTCCAGTGCCGCCGTTTCGAGCGCGGCGATGTGCGCACGGGAAGCGCTCAGGCGGATTTCGACTTTTCCGCCGCCGGGATAAAAACCGATAGTAACGTTCAAAGGTTGGAAATTCGCAGCTTCGAGACGGGTGACGATATCAGATTCGCCGATGCCTTGCGTGGTAAGCACGCGCACTTCGAGCGCAACGGCATCCTTAAACTGTCCTTTCAGCCATGGAATAATGTGATCTGCCAGCACGGCGGCAAATTCATCCGGCGGGCCGGGCAGAATAAAGAGCATTTTATTTCCCGGCAGCTCCAGCCGTTCGCCGGGCGCGGCTCCGGCGGAATTGACAAGTGTTTCCGCCCCTTCGAGAATAAGCGCCTGCCGCTCTGCGGCAGGCGATACGGCGCGGCCGCGTTCCGCATACCGTTTGCGCAGGGCATCCATCCCCGGCTGTGACATAACAATCCGGCGGTTCAGGAGCCCGGCGAGCGCGTCGCGGGTGATGTCGTCGGAGGTCGGGCCCAGTCCTCCGCTGACGACGGCGACATCAACCCGTTCCAGTGCTTCACGCACGGCGGATTGGATGGTTTCGATTTCGTCGGGAATAGTGGTGTCGCGTGAAAGGCGCAGTCCGATTTTTACCAGTGCCGCGCCGAGCGTCTGGGCGTGACTGTTGAGTGTCCGTCCGCTCAACAGTTCGCTGCCGATGGAGATGAGTTCTATGTTTGTTTTCATATAAACCGGTTGTTCAGGCCGTTTTTACTAAATTCCACACACTGTAATCGATAAAAGATGGTATTATTATAGTGTTAGTGAGTTTGGGAGTTTCCAATGAAAAAAAGGTCTTTTGCCGGTTTCTGCCGGATTTTTTCCGCGTTTCTGCTGACAGCAGGGATTCCGGCTGTTTCACAATCGGTCGATTTCAGCAGCGTGCCGGGCACGGTGATTGATTATCAGCCATTGGATTATTCCGAAGATTGGCCGTGGGAATTTCATACTCCACCTAGAGAGTTCATCTCCGATCCGGAAATTGTGGTGCTCCCCAATGGTAATTACATCGCGTCTCATGCGCTGGCTGGCTGGGATTCCGGTTCGGATACGTCTGGAAAAACCACGATTTTCCGCTCGACCAATAAAGGGACAAACTGGACTTCACTCGGAACATATAACGGCATTCTGCGCGGCAGTCTGTTTTCACTTAACAGCGCGTTGTATCTGTTCGGTGCGAATGATGATTCTGACGGCATACCTGCCGTGATTATGCAGTCAACAAACAACGGGACGTCCTGGATCTCAGCCACCTTTTCGTTCGGGGGGCCTGGAACACCAAATAATCCTGTGGTATTGAGCAACCGCCTGTGGAATTCCGGCGGCCTGTCCAGTTTTTCAACCCCGACGAATTCCAATCTACTTAATGAGACATCCTGGCTGTCAAAAGGCGGATTCCCTGGCGACCGCACGGGTTGGTTCTGCGGGAATACTACGATCAGCGAAGGGCAGATTGTGGCTTCGCCGGATATGGGCGTCTTTATCCTGCCTAAGGTCAGTCAGTATGCTTATACCGCAGTTTCAAGAGTTAACTTGACCACCGGTACCGTTATGTTTGATCCGACCAATAATTTTGCGGCTCTGCCGGGCGGCGAAAAGAAGTTCGGCGCAGCATATGACCCCGTATCCGGGAAATTCTATATTCTGAGCAACCCGGTTCTGCCGGCGGACGCAAACTCCGGTGTCGCTCTGGATATGATTCGCAACACAGCGGCGGTACTCACATCCAAAGATCTTTTCAACTGGAAGGTGGAAAAAATATTCCTTTATTCATCGCTCGTGAACACCGAGGGGTTCGGCTACCTGAACTTTGACTTTGATGACACGAACATGGTCGTGATTGCGCGAACAGCTTTCCAGCTGCCGGGTGAAACGTTTCCAGACAGGGGCCACGACTCCAATCTGCTGACGTTCCACCGGCTGAATGACTTCCGCAATCTGTCGCCGGATCAATATCTGATGATCAGCGGAAATCAGGTTTTACGGTATGAACGAACCGGTTATCAGAATGCACCGCTGGGCAGCTTCACCCTGGGAAGCTCGTTTGCAGGGGTAGCGCTAACCAGCCCAAACGGGATGGGGAAAACCGCTGGCGGCGATATATATATCCGTGAATCGGGCGGACGGGTTCTCCATTTTGATGCGCTTGGCAATTTTATTGAAACCAACAGTTCTGCGCCGGTCTCTTTTCAGGCCACCGCTATGACTGTGAATCAGCCGTCCGGCGGCGAATGTTCATGGACACGCTCCAGTTCCGGAAACTGGGCTGATCTGCTGAACTGGTATTACTGGGGCCGCGCCGATACCACGGAAGAAATTGCTGTGTTCGGCAGCGCCGCTGCGGCCGCAACGACCATCACGATCCCGCCGGCCACCCAAACTTGGAATTTCAATACTGACGGAAATCAGGAAGGCTGGGTGGTTGGAAGTGCCTCGAATACTGTTGTAAGCGGCGGATTTTTACAGGGCACGGCCAATACCACCAGCACCCCGGTTTTAATAACCCGTTCCGACCGGTTCTTCTACGGATCAACCGTTCCCGAAGTGCGAATCCGCATGCGTTCCGATGCAAACTGTACGGTCTATTTCTGGTGGGCAACAGCGCAGGCAGATGCGTTTGCTGCTGCACGAAGGATGAATCAGTCGTACACGAACAACGGTGAGTTTCAGGATTTTGTTTTTTCGATGGTCGGCAACCCCGATTGGGATGGACAGGCGATCACCCAGCTCCGGTTCGGCCCGTATGTGCATACCAACGGTGCCGGCAGAACATTTGCGGTTGATTCCATCACTGTCCCCAGAGAAAGTTACCGGATGAAAGGTCTGCGCTTCCGCAGCGCGAACCCGTATACCCTTTCCGGCGGCGGCCAGTTGCGGATCGAAGCCGACAGCGGTGCCGGCCTCGTGGAAGTGTTGCAAGGCAAACACACTAACAACGTCGAACTGGTGCTCGGCTCCGACACGGATATGGTTCTGACCAGTAACACCTCGCTGCATCTGAAACCGGGCATCAACCTGAACGGTAAAACACTGCATGTGTCCGGCGCCGGGAAACTGCTGATGCAGGGGGCTCTGATAATGAACGGCGGCAAAATAACCGTCAACGGGATATCGCCGCTTACGTTCACCAACGACCTGACCGGTGCCGCATTGAACGGAACGCTGCAATTCCTGCCGGAAGGAACTTTTGCACCAACCGACGGGATCAGCTTCAATTTACTGGATAACGAAAGTTTGCTCGGCACGCACCGGTTTACAACAGTTAGTCTGCCAACGCTCTCAGCCGGACTGAAGTGGAATACCAACACGCTCTATTCCGCCGGTAATGTGTCCGTCGAAGCCATACAGCATTCGCTGACCGTTTCGACGCCTTACGGGAAGGCCAATCCGCCGGGCGGAACAAACTGGTTTAATTACGGCTCGACGAACAGCGCCGCCATCACCAATTCGCCGGTTATAAACGGAACAACCACACAGTTTATCTGTCGCGGCTGGACCGGAACCGGCAGTGTTCCCGCCGGCGGAACTTCCACCAATACAGGCAGTTTCACGCTGACAACCAATTCGACCCTGATCTGGCTGTGGACAACCAATTACTGGCTGGATACAGCAGTAACGACGGGAGGCCGTGTAAATGTTTCCGATGGCTGGAAAACAAACGGTGCCGGCATACCGATTACGGCCTCGCCGGACGCCTACTACCATTTCATGGGCTGGTCCGGCGACATGATCACGAACAATACGCAAATTACTGTGACAATGACCGGGGCGCGGTCCGTCACGGCAAACTTCGCGCAGAATATTACGACGAACACCTCAACTCCGGAATGGTGGCTGGCACAATACGGGCTGACAAACTTCAGCGCGGACGCGGCGGCGGATATTGACGGCGATGGATTGCTGACCTGGCAGGAATATGTCGCTGGCACCGACCCGACCAATTCGGTCTCCAGCTTCCGGATCACCGGAGGCGATGTAAATGCCCAAGGTGCGGTAGTCCGCTGGTCCAGCGTATCGAATCATTCTTATAGTCTCAGCCGAACCACCAATCTGCTTGAACCTTTCAGTGCTCTCGCCGGGGCAAGCAACCTTCCCGCCACCCCGCCCGAGAATGTCTATACCAATCCCTCATCCGGAAGCAGCAAGGCTTTCTACCGGATCAGCGTTCAACCGTAGTAATTAATCCCTGTACCCGTCCGGATGAGCTTTGTGCCAGTTCCAGGCGCTTTCGACAATGGAGCGCAGATCGGCGTATTCCGGCTTCCAGCCGAGAACCGTTCTGGCCTTGGCGGAATCGGAAATGAGGCGCGTACAGTCGCCGGCACGGCGCGGCTGAAGTTCCGCCGGAACCGGATGTCCGGTTATCTGACGGGCGACTTCGATCACTTCTTTGACACTGTAGCCGTCGCCGTTGCCGAGGTTGAAGGCACCGGTGAGACCGGGTTTCAGCGCCAGAATGTGGGCCTGCGCGAGGTCGCGGATATGAATGTAATCGCGGATGCAGGTTCCGTCCGGCGTGTCGTAGTCGTCGCCGAAGATGAAGATTTTCTGCCGTTTTCCGAGCGGTACCTGAAGGATAAGCGGAATCAGGTGGCTTTCCGGCGCGTGGTCTTCGCCGTAGCGGACGGTGGCACCGCAGGCGTTGAAGTAGCGCAGAAAAACGCACTCGACACCGTGAATCTGCTGTGCCCAGGAAAAGATTTTTTCGCAAAGCAGTTTGGACTCGCCATAAACGCTTTCCGGACGCTGCGGGAGGGTTTCATCCATTGGAACCCGCTCCGGAGTTCCGTAGGTGGCGCAAGTGGAGGAGAAGATCAGTTTTTTGCAATCCGCCGCGACCATCGCCTTCATCAGGTTGAGCGAACCGCAGACATTGTTTTCAAAAAACGGCAGCGGATTAATCATCGACTCGCCTACCTCAATGTAGGCGGCAAAATGGATAACCGCTTCCGGCTTCACCTGCTTCAGTGCGTCCTCGATCCGTTCCGGCCTGCGCAAGTCGCCCTGAATGAATTTCGCACGCGGGTCAATCGCGGCGCGGTGTCCGCGTTCAAGGTTGTCAAATACCGTCACCTCGTGCCCGGCATCGCAGAGCATTTCGGTCGTTACGCTTCCAATGTACCCGGCACCGCCGGCAACTAAAACTTTCATAAAACTCCTGTCAGAGATGGAATATTTGGAACATAGCGTGTTCGCCACTCTCCGCCAAACCTGATTTTCCCGAATGTTGGACTGTGCCAGCCATCGGACCGTCAGTTCAGACGGGATTGTACAACAAAGCCCCGTCTGAACTTGGGTTTCATGGCTTACGGCCGGGTTACTTCACATCCAGTTGCACCGCCGGTTGCACCGTCACCGGGCCAAGCAGGCCGGACGGCAGCAGCGCATCATCCTTCTTCCAGTGGTGCCACGTCGTAAAGGTCAGCCGTCCGGACGGACTCGGCTTGCCGTCCAGCATCCATTGCGGCCAGGCCTTCAGGGCATCAGCCGCTGTCCACTCACAGTCCGGCGGCAGCTGTTCATCGCCGATCAACCGGTTCGGCCACAGGTTGGTGACTTTTATTTCGAGTTTATTGGTACCGAGTTTGACCGCCTCAGTAATATCCACGCAAAACGGCGGCTTCCACAGGATACCCAGCGGCTTGCCGTTCACAAAAACCTCGGCAATGTTCTTCACCGCGCCCAGATCCAGCCGGAGCGATTTACCGTCGCCGAACAGCTCCGCCGGAAGATCAATATTTTTGGTATAGACAGCCGTGCCGGAAAAATATTTCACACCGC
>CAIKGD010000038.1 GCA_903826865.1 uncultured Verrucomicrobiota bacterium | reverse complement strand
TTTTCAAGCAGAAGACGGCATACGAGATCTGAGCCAGTGACTGGAGTTCAGACGTGTGCTCCCCGATCTACCACTATCGGCGTAACTTCAGACCCCGTTCCGGATGTCGTCGGAACGACAATAAGAGGAACGCCCGGGGTGGAAAACTTTTTGCGGCCGGTATGGAAAACCCGCATGCCCGGCTCATCGGTCCGCGCCAGACAACATGCTGCTTTAGCACAATCCATGACGCTGCCCCCGCCGACTGCGACCAATATTTCGGCCTGTTGATCACGCAAGATACCAGCCAGAATATCCACATCGTCTACCGTTGGATTGGGATGAACATCCTTAAATATAGCAACCGGCAGGAGTTGGGATTCAATTCCCCGCATAAATGCCTGTCCAGCCACCCCTTGATCGGTCACCAATACAATCCGCTTGGATTCCTCTATCGACTCAGAAATTCGTCCTGCAACCCCTAAACCGAAATGAACCTCCACCGGCAACTTAAAAAACCACTCCTCTCTCTTAGAACCCTTCACTTAATTTTCTCCTGTTCTGAATTGTTATTCGCTTCGAGTTTCAAATTTAACGCGCCGCAGACCCTGCCCTAAAAACGAGAGCAAGGACGGCTACCACACAACACCATCACACGCAACCTGTAATTCTTGAAATTACTGAAGCCATGGGTTCTGCACTGGATCGGTTTCATCTTCATATGGAACCCCTCTGCGATCCCGTTGTTTTGCGTGAAACGAAAAACAATCTGTCTGCAGGAACACAAAATTTCTATCTGCTGATAAATATTCCGGCGAAAAATCCTGAACCGGCGGAAATCAGCCAAAGAAGCCCGCAGAAAACAGTGTCATGACAGCGTGTTGCGCTGCAAACAGGCAAAGTTGATGATGTAATTATATTTTAAACTTATCTGGTTCGATACAAGGGCTTTTCTGTTATAATTCCGGTGATGAAAAATAATCCACAGTTTGATTTTTGGTACGCGGTAAACAACACCGAGGTGATCTCGGTGCCGGAGCGCCGTCTGGAGACGTTCGGCACCACGATGGTAAATTACTATCTGGTGACGGAACTGATGGATTCAGTCAACAAGGTTCGGGTGCGCGAAGGAAAACTGAAAGCGTTCCGTCCTGAAATCATCACACCGCAGTCTATTGCCGAAATGATGCTTGAAGGTTTTGGTGACGAAGCCCGTAACTACGCTGACTGGCTGCATAAAAATGCGCAGGAAATGCAGATTTTAAAGTACGGCTTTAAGGTGCAGAAGCAGGAAGTCAACGACTACATTATAAGCGATCCGCTGGAGATCGTCATTGATCGTGTAAAAAAAGAAGTCGCCGGGCGCAGCGATCCGCTGGACGCGGTGCTGGTCGGCGTAGACCGGCCCTGGGAGGTCTGCCTGCTGAAACTGATGGTTGAACTGGTTCAGCACTCGGTAGCCGGCAATATCCAGGACATCCGCCAGCAGCAGCGCGACCGTAAAGCGCAGTTGCACCAGCAAATCGAGCAGGCGTTTCTGGATGCCTCACGGAATGCCGCCAAAGTTCCTGAACTGGCCGATCTGCTGAAGCGAAACAATCTGTTCGAACGCTACGAAGACCGTTTTTACGCGGCCGTGCGCACATCAAAATAAAAAGCAGTCGCGCGGATTGACACGTTCCGGCGAGTTCTATATTTTTTCGGTTCTCTTTTCGGGCGATTAGCTCAGTTGGTTAGAGCGCTTCCTTGACATGGAAGAGGTCACAAGTTCGAGTCTTGTACCGCCCACCAATCAAATACAATCGGTGCCGGTTTTCTGCCGCTCGATAAGTTCGATCAGCTGCCAGCGCTTTGAACGGAACCGTGCAATCATACCGAAGGCCAGCAGGCAGATATAGACCAGCGCCCAGGCCCAGGCGGTCAACACGCTGCGCTTCAGAACCAGCACGATTATCAGTTCGCCTGCCGCGAAAAACAACCACGCCATAGCGGTTTCATACCACATTACGAAATGCGTATCACCGGCACCGCGCAATGCGCCGGAAAGAATCAGATTGGTGGCATCCATCAGTCCCCAGCAGGCGGCAAAGCCGAGCAGCAGGCGGGCGAGGCTGAAAATCTCATCGAACGGAACATCGCCGCGTGCAAAAAGGCGGATGTAAACCTCGGGCATCAGGATAAAACTCAGCGCGGCGATGACGGTGTAAATCCAGCCGACATGAACGGCCCGCCAGCCGACCGCAGAGGCACCGTCAAAATCGCGCCGCCCCAGATGCTGCCCCACCAGCGTGCCAGCCGCCTGCCCGATACCGATCGACGGCATAAAAGCGATCATGTTAACGCTCAGAGCAATATTGGCGGCCATAAAAGCGGTTTCGCCCAGTCGACCGACCAGCAGCACAAACAGCGAAAATGCGCCGACATCGAAGGTCATGTGAATACCTGCGGGAACACCAAAACGAAGCAGCCGCCGGAAGAGCGGCGCGTCGAAATAGAACAGACGGCGCGTATCGTAGAGCCGGTTGTTTTTCGCCGAAAAGTAGAGAGCCAGCATGATAACCGGAGAAGCAAATCCGGAAATAACCGAGGCCAGCGCCGCGCCGGCTGTGCCCATTTCAGGAAACGGCCCGGCACCAAAAATCAGCAGCCAGTTCAGCACCAGATTCAGTGCGGCGCTTGCAATCGAGCACAGCATCACTACCTTGGTCAGTCCGCGGCCTGAGAAAAAACTGCTGACTGCCGCAGAAAGCGGCAGTTGCAGTCCGCCCAGCATCAGAATAAAAAAATAGGTTTTTTCCTCTACCAGCACAGCCGGTGCATGTCCGCTGACGGAAAGCATCCAGAGTCCGGCAGGAATCAGCAGAAGAATCAGCGGAAATGAAAAAAGCGCCAGCAGAACAGCCTGCGCCACGGAACGGCTGCAACTGTGCAGGTCGCCGCTGCCGTAATACTGCGCCACCAGACTGTTGGCGAAAGCCGCCGTGGCCATGAATCCGCACACCAGTGTGAAAAACAGGATACCTGCCGGGACAACAGCCTGCAACGCCGCCGGACTGTACCAGGCCAGAAACATGCGGTCGCAGAAGTTCTGAACCGTGAACGAGGCCGACGTGATGATCAGCGGCACAGCAATGCGCAGCAGTTCGCGGTACGAAGAAGAGGATGAGCAGATCGTTTTCATTAAGCGACGAATCAGTGTTTCCAAACTCTGGAAAAATTGCGAGCTGTCTTTCCAGCGTTTAAATTAAAGAGGCCGGTTCTTCCAAACCTTGGAAGACCGGCTCTTTCGGCATGCGTCCCGCTATCTCAAGCGCCCATCTGCCGGAAGGAGATGGCAGGTACATCATCATCCTCGGCGGCGGTTTCACGGACGGCATCCATCAGCTGGCTCACACGCTCGGTCAGTTCAGGAATGATGATATCGGGTGAACCTTCGAATAATTCAAAGCAGGCAAAGGTTTCGGCATCAATGTGTCCACTCAGTCCGTTCAGCGCCCGGGCATACGGACTGGCGTTTGTGAGTTTTCCATCGAATACCAGAAAGACCCGGGTGAAATGGCCTTTTTTGAGTTCGTTAAAGAGCGAACGCAGGAATACATTGAAGCTGTCTCCTTTTTCACCCATGAAGCGATCGGTGATGCTGTCGTTTATGCAAAAGGTGCAAACCGCCACTTTTTCGTTGTTGATGACAAATGCGCCATCAGCCAGTTCATCACCCTCAGTGCGATATTGACCTTCACCGATTTTGCGGGCGATGACACCCGGATAGTTGGCAACACCAAGCAGGACGATATCTTTAAATTCACCGTATTTTTTATTAGCCTTTTCACGCACTTCATCGGTGACCGGTTCGGGCGCCGCTTGAACCGGCAATTCCGGTGCAGGAATGGCCGCGACCGGAGTTTCCTCCTCAACGACAACGGGTTCCGGCTCCGCTACGGGAGTTTCTTCGATGGTAACAGCTTCTTCAACGGGTTGTGCCTGCTCTTCCTGCACCGGCTTTCCCTGCTGTTTGACCGCGATCATGGCTTCGGTCAGTGAACGCTCAATCGCTTCGGTAACGTCGGCGCGCAGAACATCGCGTGACGGCAGATTTTCCTGAATTTCTTCGGAGAGCATTTCAAAGTTGTCGTAGATGGTGTCGGCTATTTCTTCGCCAATGCGCATGACGGACGATTCCATACGGTCGATCGCAGCCACGGTCTGCGTAATCATTGCCGCCTGCATGGCGCTCATTTCCTCTGATTTTTTTGCAATGGTGCGCTCAGCTGTGCGGCTGAGCGCAATGGCGGCGACGGCCAGCACAATCGCCGACACCGAAAGTCCCATGGTAAAGAGAAAGCTCAGCAGGCCGGTCATAGAAATGGTTTCGGCCCCGCCCTGCATGGCGCGAAACACAGAGAGGGCCGCCGCCGCACCGAGAACAGCCGACCCGATAATGATGCCGAGAGTTCCGATCGTGACGCCTTTCGCGCGCACGATCACTTCCGATTTCGTTCTTTCGCCTGAGTCCATAGAGGGCCTCCGTTTATGTACTGTGATTAACTGCTACGCATTATATGAAGCAACCCGTTTTAACCAAGCGATTTATCAGTAAAATCACGGGCATTAAGCCGGTTCACTGCCGATGAAAATATTAAACACCGAAACAGCGTCCTTCGCGGTAATAAGCGCCTTGCGCACCGTTTCGTCTTTAAGGCGCGAACTGATCGCCGAAAGCGCGCGGATATATTGCGGATGCTGCGTACTGGAGGCCGCCACCATGCAGACAATCTGAACCGGAACTTCGTCGAGCGAGGAATAGTCGTCCAGCGGCTTGCGTGCTATGCCCAGCGCCATCACCAGATCATCCACCGAAGCGAGCCGTACATGCGGCACGCCGACGCCGAAGCCGATCCCGGTGCTCATCAGATCCTCGCGCTGAAAAACCGCCTTCTCCAGTTCGGATTCATTATGAATCAAAGGAGAGGTTCCCAGCGCTGCACACAGCGTTTTCAGCGCGGCCGCTTTTTCAGCGGTATCAAAAAAAACAACACGCTCCGGCGAAAGACTCCGGCTCAGCACTTCCATGCCTGGCGCAACCGGGGCCACCGGAGCCGCGGAATTCCCGATGCGGCGGTTCACCCAGACTTCAATGTCGCTGCGTTTAAAGCGCCAGGTTGTTCCGAGCTTGCCGCCGGGAAGCTGACCTTTTTGTGCCCAGTCATACACCGTTCGTTCCGACACACGCAGGTACGCAGCAACCTCTTCAATCGTCATGATTTCATGGTTCATGCAAGCAGACTCCGGATAAGGGGACGTACTATATGCGAAATCTGCAAGCGTCCGCAACTAGACAGATACGAAAAATTGCTCTGCATTGGAGAAAGTCAGCGCGGTCAGACTTTCAGATGAGACACTGCGAAGATCCGCAACAGCGCGGGCGACATACACCAGATTGGCCGGTTCGTTGGGCGACTGACAACCCGGCGGCGGAAAATCGGGCGAATCAGTTTCAATCAGCAGACGATCATCCGGAACAGCGGCAGCTGACATTCTGATCCGTCTGGCCTTCAGGTTTGCCACCGACCCGCAAAACGAAAACCAGCAGTTCAGCTCACTCAGTTCCGGAATCAGTTCCGCCGAACCGCCGAACGCGTGCAGCAGAACACGCGGCGCAGGATGCCCGCGCAGAATTTCGATCAGCCGCCCCCATGCGTGAACGCAATGAACTGCAACCGGGCGGTTCAGTTCACGCGCCAGATCAAGGTGCGCCGCAAAAGAAGCCTCCTGCTCCGCACGGTTTGTGAAGCGCTCCTGAAAATCGAGTCCCGTTTCGCCGATGCCCGCGTGCGAATTTTCACGCAATAGTTTTTCGAGTGCGCGGAAATTTTTCTGCCAATCCTTGGAAACAAACCACGGATGAGTTCCAATCATCGGAATGACTTGAGGAAATTGCTCCGCGAGTTGACTCACCGCTAGCCAGTCGGACGGCGAAGTGCCGCAGCAAACCATTTTCCCGACACCGGCAGCCGCCGCGCGCTCCATGATTTTTCCAATCATTGGAAAAAGCTCCGGAGATTGAAGGTGGCAATGGGCGTCAAACAGTTTCATTAACCGCCCCCCTGCTTGCGTGCGCCGCATGTTTTACTTCGCTTCTGTTTGGGAACCGGAAGTTCCTGCGCGGTTATTTTGATTAACCCGCTGATCCATTCCGGATTTTCAAATGAATCTTCTACCAAGAAATAAAGCTTGGCTCCGGGATACGGCGCGGCTTCAACAACCTGACCGGCATACGCCCGTCCGCCTTCGGTTGGTTTTACAAAAAGCTGATTGTCACAAACCAGCGCCACGACTTTGCCGTCGCAATAGATTGCATACTCGCCGAACATTTTCCGGTGAGAAACAGAACCGGCATTTCGCATCTGGTCTGTGATAAATTCCACGAAATTTTTGTCAGATGCCATATTGTACCTCGTTATGCGGGCGATCCATGAGGCTAGCGGGATTATCGAACAGACTTCAACTCCGGTTTTTCATTTTCACAAAACGCGCCCGGAAGTCGTATTCCGCCAAAATCCAAACCACTTACTTTGATTGTCTGATCTATCTAAATACCTATATTTTGTACCGGTTATTATCCTGTTACACCACATATTGTATTTTTTAGCTTGCCGACACGATGGATGATGGTGATTAATGTGACAATTATGGTAGGTTTTAAAAATCGATAATAACACATGAGGCGATGATGAATGTAAAAATTGACTATTCCCGCGACAGCCTGATGACCGAATTCGGACGAAAAACCCTCGAAGACCGCTACATGCTCCCCGCTGAAAAAAGTCCGCAGGAAGCTTTCGCCCGCGCCGCCGCCGCTTTTTCGGACGATGCTGCTATGGCTCAGCGGATTTATGACTACGCCAGCATGCTCTGGTTCATGTTTGCCACTCCGATTCTGACCAATGGCGGCACCAACCGCGGTCTGCCGATCTCCTGTTTTCTGAACTATGTGCCGGACAGCCGCGGCGGCATCACCGGTCACTACACCGAAACCGCGTGGCTTTCGTCGTTCGGCGGCGGCGTCGGCGGCTACTGGGGCGACGTGCGCGCCTGCGGCTCCAAAACGTCGCACGGCTCCGAGTCAACCGGCGTAATTCCTTTCCTTAAAGTGGTTGATTCGGAAATGCTCGCTTTCAGTCAGGGCGTAACGCGGCGCGGCTCCTACGCAGCCTATCTGCCGGTCAACCATCCGGAGATCGAAGAGTTCCTCGATGTGCGCAAACCGACCGGCGGCGATGTGAACCGTAAATCCACCAACCTGCACCACGGCGTGGTGCTGACCGAAGAGTTTATGAACCTGATTGACCAGGCAACGCGCATGCCCGGCTTTGATGACAGCTTTAATCTCATTGATCCGCATACCAAAGAGGTGAAGAAAACTGTTTCCGCTAAAACCATCTGGGTGAAGCTGATTCAGAACCGCATCGAAACCGGCGAGCCCTATATCCTGTTCGACAAAGCTGTCAATGACGCCCTGCCCGAATTCCAGAAAAAACTCGGACTGAAAGTTCATCAGTCCAACCTGTGCAGCGAAATCACCCTGCCGACCAACGAGGAGCGCACGGCGGTCTGCTGTCTGAGCTCGGTCAATCTGGAAACCTACGACGAATGGAAAGAGCATCCGCAGTTTATTGCCGACCTTGTCCGCTTTCTCGATAACGTGATCGAATCGTTTATTCAGAACGCGCCGGACGAAATCGGCCGCGCCCGTTTTTCGGCGCAGCGCGAGCGAAGCATCGGACTCGGTGCCATGGGCTTCCACGCGTATTTGCAGGCGCACAGCATTCCGTTTGAAAGCGCAATGGCCAAAGGGCTCAATATGCAGATGTTCAAGCACATCAAGGAGCAGGCACTGACCGCGACCAAACAGCTGGCCGCAGAACGCGGAGAATGCCCGGACGCCGAAGGGTACGGCGTCCGCAACGCCCATCTGCTTTCCATCGCGCCGAACGCCAGCAGTTCAATTATCTGCGGCAACACCAGCCCGTCCATCGAGCCGTTCCGCGCCAATGCGTTTACACAGAAAACCAAGAGCGGTTCGGCGCTGATGAAAAACAAATATCTGGAAGAGGCGCTCGAACGCCACGGACAGAATAATTCCGAAGTCTGGAAATCGATCATCACACAGGGCGGCAGCGCCCAGCATCTCGACTTCCTGACTGACTGGGAGCGTGACGTTTTCAAAACCGCGCTGGAAATCGACCAACGCTGGGTGATCGATTTTGCCGCCGACCGTCAGCAGTACGTCTGCCAGTCGCAGAGCGTGAACCTTTTCTTCCCCGCGCTGGTCAGCAAGCAGGAACTGCACAATACCCACATGCTGGCCTGGAAAAAGGGGTTAAAGAGCCTCTACTACGTCCGCAGCGAAGCAATTAAGCGCGCCGATGTCGTATCGGATCAGAAGCCGCGCGAATACATTCTCGACTACAACAAGGAAAGCACCTGCCTGTCGTGTGAAGGGTGAAAGAGAATGATGAATTGTGAACGATGAAAGATAAATGGAGAACTGAGTCATGCCGCTTTTAGAAGAACGAACTTACTACAAACCGTTTGAATACGACTGGGCGTTTGAAGCCTACAAGATACAGCAGCAGATGCACTGGATTCCGGGCGAGATCAATCTGGCCGACGACCTGAAGGACTTCAGCGAAAACATTTCGCAGAAGGACAAAAACCTGCTGCTGAATATTTTCAAGTTCTTCACGCAGGCCGACGTCGATGTCGCCGGCGGCTACTCCACCCTCTTCCTGCCGACCTTCAAGGTGCCGGAAGTCCGCATGATGCTCAGCGCCTTCGCCGCGATGGAAGCCGTCCATCAGGACGCTTATTCGCTGCTGCTGGAAACGCTCGGCCTCGGCGATGAGGAATACACCGTCTTCATGGAAATCGCCGCCATGGCGGAAAAACACGAATATCTGCTCAACTTCAACATGAACACGCCTTTCGACATGGCGAAGACCATAGCGGTGTACAGCGCCTTTACCGAAGGCATCCAGCTCTTCAGCAGTTTCGCCATCCTGATGAACTTCCCGCGCTTCAACAAAATGAAAGGCATGGGCCAGATCGTCACCTGGAGCATCCGCGACGAAAGTCTGCACGTTGAATCCATGGCACTGCTCTTCAAAACATTCATCAAAGAGCATCCCGAACTCTGGACCGATAAACTGAAATACGAGATCTACTGCGCCGCTGAACGCTCAGTGGAACTGGAAGACCGCTTTATCGACCTCGCCTTCGAACTCGGCTCCGTTGAAGGACTCACGCCCGACGAAGTGAAAGCCTACATCCGCTACATCGCCAACCGCCGGCTGATCGGCATCGGCATGAAAAGCATCTACACCGTGCCGGAAAATCCGCTGCCGTGGCTCGACTACATGCTCAACGGCGTCGAACACGCCAACTTCTTCGAAAACCGCTCCACCGAATACGCCAAAGCGTCAACAACAGGCAACTGGCAGGATATATTCAAGTAGGCTTCAAGCCGCAGACCACAGGCTTCAGGGTTGCATATCTGACCCCTGACCTCTGATTTCTGACCTCTAAGACACGAAGAAACGAAGGCCGGGAGAAATTTAGACAGGATATGTCCACTTTTTACGCAACGCGCTCGATCACCTGCCCCGCAAGGCCGATGACGATTGTCTGATGGAACTGCGCTGGCTGTATGACCGGAGGAGTCTGGAAGAAGCCCGCCGGGATCTGGGCGTATGGCTGGCCAAGTGGCAGACCCGCTACCTGAACATGGAACTGCTCCGGGAACACAAGAAACTGAAACTCGTCAATGCGGCGTAAACAACCTGGAATGCGATTGGATTTATAAAGGAGGGGGGGGATATCAGAAACCCAAATTGCAAAACTTGACGCACACAACTGATTACGGAATAATGCGAAATTTGACGGGTGTATTTCCAATGCGCTCAAACGGTGAGAGGACAGCCGGGATGGCTTCATATACAATTGGAATTGATTACGGGACCAACTCGGTACGGGCCATTGCAGCGGATACGGCAGACGGCTCAATTCGTGGCTCCGGGGTCTTTAACTATCCGCACGGAGACAAGGGCGTGGTCATTGATTCAGCCGATTCAAACGTCGCGCGGCAGCACCCGGCGGATTATCTGGAAGGGTTGAAGATCACCGTTAAAGCGGCGCTGGCCGAAGCGGGCGTTAATCCGGCGGATATTAAAGGGATCGGCGTGGATGCCACGGCGAGTACACCGATTCCGGTGGATGAAAGCGGCATGCCGCTGGCGCTTCATTCACGGTTTGCAGATAATTCCGATGCGTACGCCTGGCTCTGGAAGGACCACACCTCACATACGGAGGCCGGTGAAATCACAGCCAAGGCGAAAGCGATGCGCCCGCAGTATCTGGCGGCCTGCGGCGGAGCCTATTCCTCCGAATGGTACTGGGCCAAACTTCTGCACTGTTCGCGTGTGGCGCCGGATGTTTTTGCCGCTGCGCATACCTGGGTTGAACTGCCGGACTGGATTCCCGCTGTTTTAACCGGCACGCAGAGTCCGGAACTTCTTAAACGCTGCCTCTGTGCCGCCGGGCATAAGGGGCTCTACAGCCCGGAGTGGGGCGGATACGCCGATGAAAAATTTCTCGGGACATTCGACAGCGGCGTGCTTTCCAAGGTCCGGCAGACACTGCCGGACGAAGCCTTTCACATCGGTCAGTCAATCGGAACGCTCTGCCTGGAATGGGCGCAGAAGCTTGGACTGCCTGCTGGGATTCCGGTGGCTGCCGGAATCATTGACGCACATGCCGGCGCGGTCGGCTCCGGTGTTGCTCCCGGAACAATGGTCAAAATCATCGGCACCTCCACCTGCGACATTGCCGTTGCTTCGCTGGATCAGAAACTTCCTGACATTCCCGGCATCTGCGGCATCGCGCATGAGTCGGTACTGCCCGGATGCTACGGCCTGGAAGCCGGCCAGTCGGCCGTTGGCGATATTTTCAACTGGTATGTTCACAAGCTCCAGCCCGCCGGACTTGACCATGCCGCGCTGGATCGCGAGGCCGCGAAGCTGAAGCCCGGGGAGAGCGGACTGCTTGCACTCGACTGGAATAACGGCAACCGCTCGCTGCTGACTGATCCGAAGCTGACCGGATTGATGATCGGCTTCACACTGCATACCACGCCCGCAGAAATTTTCCGTGCACTGCGCGAGGCGACAGCGTTTGGAGCCCGGATGATCATTGAGCGTTTCAAAGAATACGGTGTACCGGTTGAGCGCGTCATCAATTGCGGCGGGATATCGATTAAAAGTCCGGTGATGATGCAGATCTATGCCGATGTGCTCGGCTGTACCATGGAGGTTTCGGACAACGAGCAGAGCTGCGCTCTTGGCGCGGCGATGGCCGGCGCGGTAGTCGGCGGTGTATTTCCGGATTTCGGGAAAGCGGCTCAGGCAATGACCCGCGTGAAGGAAAAACGCTACGAACCGGTTCCGGAAAACCGGGAACTGTACGACCGCCTATTTGCGATCTACAAACGGCTTCATGATCTGTTCGGCACCCGGGAGTATGCTGAAAATCAGTTTACTGTAATGAAAGACCTGATCGCCCTGCGCGAACAGGTTCGGAGTGGAGTTTCGTTATGATCCGGGCTTTTATTTTTGATATGGACGGCGTGCTGTGCGATTCCGAGGCGTTTATTGCCGAAGCTGCCTGTCTGCTGTTTAAAACGGTTTACGGAACGACGGTTACTCCGGCCGATTTCGAACCGTTTATCGGAACCGGCGAAGAGCGTTATCTGGCCGGTGTGGCTGAGCAGTACGGCCTTACGTTGGTGATGCCGCGCGACAAGGAGACACTTTATCAATTGTACGCAACATGTGTGCAGGGACGGCTTCAGCCGGTGGCCGGTGTGGTGGATTTTATTCACAAGTCCGCCGCAGCAGGATTCAAGCTGGCGGTGGCAACCAGCGCCGACCGGTTTAAGATGGAAGTCAATCTGCAGGCCATCGGGCTGGATGCTGCGGTCTTTACAGCGCTCGTGACCGGAAACGATATCCGGCACAAAAAACCGGCTCCGGATATTTTCCTGAAGGCAGCAGAGGGTCTGGGTGTTTCACCGCAGGAATGCGCGGTGTTCGAAGATGCCGTCAACGGCGTGCAGGCGGCCAAGGCCGCCGGAGCCCAGTGCATTGGCGTCACTACATCGTTTTCCGATGAAGTATTGCGGAACGCCGGAGCCGACCGGACGATCAGGAATTTTCATGAACTGAACCCGGAAAAACAGGTCAGCCGATGAATTTTAGAATCCGCTAGGCAACCCGTGATCAGCAGTTTCCGCCTTCGGCGGATCTGCCGGAGGCAGAAAAAACACTCCTTCAATAAGACGCGAGCTTATCAGACAAATCTTTCAAGCCAAATGTGTTTTGAGAGAGAAGAGTCAGAAGTCAAAAGTCCAAAGGGGCAAAGATCCAGAGGGCCAAAGTCGCCCTGCCCGGTAATCATCCTGTAAATCCTGTTATCCTGTCTAAAATTCTCCCGGCCTTCGTTTCTTCGCGTCTTAGCGGTCAGAGGTCAGGGGTCAGAGAGCAGAGATCAGAGGTCGGATGTCAGAGGATAAGCACTCCCACACTCCCACAGCATCCATCCCCCCCTATCTCTAACGCCTGATTTTCCGGCTGTTTCAGGTTGCGGCGGTGCGGGGGCGTCCGTATAGTTCCGGCTCATTTTCAGGGAAACAAACCCCTTAACCCAAGGAGCAGAAATGTCAGCTATTGTAGAAGTAATCGCCCGCGAAATTCTTGATTCACGCGGTAATCCGACCATTGAAGTGGATGTGATTCTCGAATCCGGCGTACTGGGCCGCGCGGCCGTTCCGTCGGGAGCCTCCACAGGCGAAAACGAAGCGCTCGAACTGCGCGACGGCGATAAGAAGCGTTACCTCGGCAAAGGCGTGCAGAAGGCCGTTGCCAACGTGAACGAAAAGATTGCTCCGGCCATTATCGGCTGGGATGCGCTCGACCAGGTCGGTGTTGACCGTTTCATGATTGATCTCGACGGCACCAAAACCAAGAGCGCCCTCGGTGCCAACGCAATCCTCGGCGTTTCGCTGGCAGTTGCCCGCGCCGCCGCCGATTACCTGAACATGCCCCTTTTCCGCTACATCGGCGGCACCAACGCCAAAGTCCTGCCGGTTCCGATGATGAACATCATCAACGGCGGCTCGCACTCCGATGCCCCGATCGCCTTCCAGGAATTCATGATCCGCCCCGTCGGCGCAAAGTGTTTCAGCGAAGGTCTGCGCTGCGGCGCTGAAGTGTTCCATGCACTCAAAGCCATCCTGAAGAAAAAAGGCCTGAGCACCGCAGTCGGCGACGAAGGCGGATTCGCTCCGACATTTTCCGGCGGCACCGAAGAGGCGCTCGACAGCATTATGCAGGCGATCAAAGACGCCGGTTACAAACCGGGCAAAGATGTAATGATCGGCCTCGACTGCGCCGCTTCCGAGTTCTTCAAGGACGGCAAATACGACTATTCCAAGTTTGAAGGCAAAACCGGCGCGAAGCGCACCTCCGCCAAACAGGCAGAATATCTCGCTGAGCTGGCCGGCAAATACCCGATCGACTCGATCGAAGACGGCATGGACCAGAATGACTGGAACGGCTGGAAAATCCTCACTGATCTGCTCGGCGGCAAGTGCCAGCTGGTCGGCGACGATCTGTTCGTAACCAACGTCGAGTATCTCTCCAAAGGAATCAAGACGGGTTGCGCCAACTCGATCCTGGTCAAGGTCAACCAGATCGGCACGCTCACCGAAACGCTCGACGCCATCGAAATGGCGCACAAAGCGGGTTATACGGCTGTGATCTCTCACCGCTCCGGCGAAACGGAAGACAACACGATTGCCGACATCGCCGTCGCAACCAACGCGGGCCAGATCAAGACCGGTTCACTCAGCCGCTCTGACCGCATCAGCAAGTACAATCAGCTGCTGCGCATTGAAGAAATGCTGGGAACCGCAGCCCGCTACGGCTGCTAAACGTTTCCAATCCATGGAAGCAAAAACGCTCCGGATTTCCCGGAGCGTTTTTTATTCCGCCGCACGGGTCTGAATTTTTCATATTTCAGATTTCATAATTCATCCCTCTCCCCCTATACTGCGCGCCGTGAGTCCTCAGAAGTACTGGAATAAAATTTACCGCTATGCCGCGATTGCCGCGATCGGACTCGCGCTGACCGGCGTTGTTTTCGCCTTCCTGCCCAAGATGTCGCAGTTCAGCAGTTATCAGGCAACCAAGAATGCGCTGGATGCGGATATCCGCGCCAAAGAAGAAGCCATCAAAGAACTGCGTCTCAAACAGGAGCGGTTCGGCACCGACAAATTTTTTGTACAGCAGATCGCCCACGAGATCGGCTTCGCCCATCCGGGCGAGACGATCTACCAGTTCAACGAAAAAGCCGTCAGCAATCCGCCGCCGGCTGTAAACGGAAAGACAACACCATGAAAAAACCGATTGTCTGGACAGTAGCGGGCTCGGATTCCGGCGGAGGCGCCGGCGTTCAGGCTGACATCAAAGTTATCAACCTGCTCGGCGCACACGATTGCTCGGTTATCACCGCACTGACGGCCCAGAACACCATCGGCACGGGCCGACTTGAATGGGTCGCGCCCGATATGCTTTCCGCGCAGCTCGAAGCGCTCAAGACCGACCTGCCGCCCGCCGCCGTAAAACTCGGCATGCTCGGCACCGCCGCTGCCGTTGAAATGGTCGCAACTTTCCTCAAGACCTCCAAGTCGCCCTTCACAGTCTGCGACCCGGTACTGATTTCATCCAGCGGCGCGTTCCTGCTCGAAGCCTCCGCGTGGAAACTGCTCACAGAAAAACTTTTCCCCGTCGTACACCTGATCACCCCCAACATCCCCGAAGCCGAACACCTGCTCGGCATGGAAATCACCACGCCCGCCGACATTGAAGCCGCCGCCCAGAAAGCGCTTACCACCGGTGTCAAAGAAGTATTGATCAAGGGCGGACACGGTTCGCACGACATGGAACTTTCCAGCGACTACTGGAGTGACGGTAAAAACCATGTCTGGCTTTCGAGCCCGCGACTCGACACAAAACACTCGCACGGAACAGGCTGCGTGCTGTCATCCGCTATCGCCACCGCCCGCGCACTGGGTTACGGCCCGCTCGACAGCATCATCGTCGCCAAAGCCTATCTCAATCAGGGATTGCGTCAGGCTCCCGGGCTGGGCAGCGGCTTCGGCCCGCTCGCCTTCAATCCGTGGGAAAAAGCCGCAAAGGATATCCCCCTTGTCTTTCAAAAAGCCGGTGAACCCGGCGTCCGCGCCAGCCTTCCAAGCATTGGAAAATAGCGATCCGACCGCCGAAACATTCTTTCCGGCAGTCTCGCGTTGACCGCCTATAGAGTGCGTGATAGCTTCTCACGCTTTCGGGGTGTAGCTCAGTCTGGCTAGAGCGCTTGCTTGGGGTGCAAGAGGCCGCGAGTTCAAATCTCGCCACTCCGACCATCTAACTAATTCATTTACAGCACTTTACAAAAAGTGCTTTTTATATCTGCCTCGTACGGATCAGACTTCGGGAAAAACTTCGGGTTTGGCCGTTTGATTCGCCCGCTTGTTTAGAAGCGGTCGAATTGTTTCAAAAACACAAACGGAGGCAAAAATGAGTGTGGAATTAACACAGAAAAAAGATGGATCACTTCGCTCGAAGTGGTGGTACGAACGGTTCACGGTTAACCGCGACTTTTTCACCCGGATCCGCCCCAGCCCCATACCGCGACATGATCCTGCTGCTGCAATACCATTCCGTCAGAGAAAACGGCCGGCAGACGAACGCCTGCATCGGCCAGTGAGACACAGACCTCAAGTCACGCGACTATAAATAATTTCCTCATATTTTCCTTCCCCGGATGTTATCGGGCTCCGCCGGATGGAAGACCTTTCCAACCGGTTCTTCTGAGCCATTCGGCAAGCGTTTCGGCCATTTTCTTTTTAACAGTCCGGTATTCCGGATCTCCAGCCACATCATTTATTTCACCGGGATCTTTATCTAAATTAAACAGATATTCCGTCCCGTCGGGATAAACCATGTATTTGAAACCTTCGCCCCGAATCATGAAGCTGCCTTTTGTTGCCGGCAGAATTTCTCTTGCACCTTCCGGATGGCCGTCAATCCGTGCGCTGAATGTGTAGGGGTATGCTTCTGTTATTTTTTTAACGCCGGTCATATAGGGAACCAGACTTTTCCCCTCCAAATGAGACGGAACTTCAAACTTCAGGAGTTCCAGAACGGTCGGCATAATGTCGAGCGTTTCCGCCGGAACTTCATTCACGTGCGGTTTAAACACTGACGGATAGCGGATAATCAGTGCAAGACGTACCACTTCTTCATAGAATGCTGTTGTTTCTTTCCATGCCATGCCATGGCCCCCGACCATATCTCCATGATCGGGTATAAAAACAATGATTGTGTTATCAAGCTGGCCGGTTTTTTTAAGGGTCTCTATAACACGACCGACCTGATCATCCAGAAATTTAACAGCGCCGTAGTATATCCGCATGAATTCCCGAAGACCGATCTCTTCGCCGTTCGGGCCGCGCATCTGAGTCACGACCCTCCGCGACCAGTTCTTTTCATACAGTTTTTCCAATTTGTCAAAATTCGCGGGAAGCTCAATCTTGTCGGGGTCAAACATTTCATAATACGGCGAATGCAATATGTAGGGGTCATGGGGCACATTAAACCCGCAGGTGATCATAAACGGTTTCTCTTCCGCCGCGCACCGCTCAATGGTTCTGATCGCACGATCCGCCACGCGGGTATCGAAAACATCCGGTTCTCCCAGCCTGAAGCGGCCTTGTTTCATAGCGAACTGGGCAAACGATCCTACCTTCCACTTGTTCTCAAGGTCGTTATACTGGATCGCCTGTTTCATTGCGCCGGTCAGTTCCACCGGCAGAATGAGGCCGTACCAATCCTGATAACCGAGGGGATCTGTTCCTTTATGTTTCAGGAAACTATCCATCATTTCATCCCGGTATTCGGGGAACTGACGGTACTGATCCGGATACCACGGCATCGTATCTCCCATATTCAGGGTTTCCAAATGCCACTTGCCGTAGTGATGCGTGCTGTAACCGGCCTGATTCAGAATTTTGGCGAGCGTTATATCGTTGGTGGTCATCCCGTTCTGCTTCCATCCGCAATTCTGCACGACGCCATGCTGATGAGGGTAAAGACTGGTTTCCAGCGACATCCGGGATGGCGAACAATACGGAGTCGGACAGGTGGCCTGTGTGAACCGAACCCCCTCTGCTGCAAGCTGATCAATATTCGGCGTGGAAACCGGCCCGCCGTAACAGCTCAGGACATCCCGATTCAACTGGTCGGGAAGGATAACCAGCAAATTCGGTTTTGCCTTCCCGGCAGCAACTCCGGCAGCAAGTTGGGGGAAAAAAACGGATGATAAAACACCGGTACCTACAGCTTTTGTAAATTCCCGGCGATTGCGGTTTATTAGACTCATGTCAGCCCTCCTGTTGCGAATTATCTTTGATAATCAGCCAGTCTGTCCGGAGCGTCCACACCCATTCCTGCAGACTGCTGCGCAAAAAATGATGTTCCGCGAACCGGACAGGCCTTTTATTTCACCTGGGTCAAAATGCTCCAAGCCTCTTTGTTAAACTGTTTCTGATCCGGCAGCTGGCCGTCCAGTTCGAGACGCTCTGCCACATATTTCCGGGCTCCGGAATAATACTTTTCCAGCGCATAAAAAAGCGGCTGCTTCTTCCCCTGATTATCAATCAGCCAGTATCCTTCATATTTTCCGTCAACTATTTCATTGTCGTACAGCTGCCAGTACAGAACAAACGGGCAGCCCCACTCGACAGCGCGCTGCGCGAACTGAATACTTTTCTGCTGCTGTACAACCGGAGCAAACTCAGATCCCTTATATCCGAACTCTCCGATGAAAATCCGGCAATCCGGCAATCCCTCTTTTTCCGGAAGATGTTTTTTAATAAAATCGAGAGCTTCATACAGTGCACTCGGCATCGCATCGTCAAACGCCACATCGTAAGCAGAATACGATACAAAATCCACGTTGACATGCGGAAGAACGTCCGTGGTCATACACGGACTGCCGCGCAGTCCTTTTTGAACGAGGTTCACTTCCGTGTAATGAAACAGCCGGACATCATGATGCGGCGTATCGCGTCTGGCATCGTCTACTGCTTTCTGCCGGATATTCAACCACTTGATCGTCTCCGCGACACGCGCAGGAACCGGATCTTTAGTTCTGTCATATCCAGCCAGCAGCAGCCAGTCACCTTCCCAGTGACCCAGATAAAACGACTTGCCGCTGCCGCTGTAGGTTTTGAGAAGGTAGCAGGACAGATCATAAAGCTCCCGATATTCGATCTCGGCCTCAGCATCCGTCAGGCGGTCATTCGTCTTCCGCCACTGCCATTCGGTCTTTTGCAATGGATTGGCCCAGATTATGTAATAGTAAAACGGCATACCCAGCACCGCATAAATCGACGGTTCATTGGCGGCCATATCTGCCAGATCTTTGTAGTTTCCGGGATTCGGCCCGGCATAATTGTCTTTGCTGAAAACAGAACCCATATTGAATTTCAATATATTAGAACCCATTCCATGGATTATTTCAGCCGTTTCCAGCAGTCGCGTTTTATCGGTAAACTGGTATTTGGAACCGATGGTTTGCGTACCAACGATATAGTTGTAACGATCAGTCCTACCCATCAGAACAATGCCGACAAAGTACCTGGCGATCACCAGAACATCCCAGCCATTGATCCCTTTTACATAGCCTGCCAAAAAACTGTTAAACCATTCCATATCCTACCTGAGTTCCCTTTCGTTTCCGGTCACTGAACCGTTTTAAAGATCGACTGCCGGTTTTCCACCCATTCGCAGGAGCGTCCGTCCAAACCGAAGTTCCAGTCCGGGATAACCCCCGCGTCCCGCAACGCATACTGTACCGACCCGGGCACCTTTTGCCGGCACGGCATCAATTTCAGCATTGAGCCTGACACCAGGTTCCATGGAAACACCAAGCTGCCACGTGTAAGAGGCTGTCCCCGTTACCGTCCAACAGCATTCCGATTAAGTCGAAAGTTTCTTTCATAGCGGTCAAACTGTAACCTCCCGGCCTTCCGGCCGGGAGCAGATTTACGGACACCAGCAGGTCCCGCTCAAAAAAGCCTTGGATTTCAGCTATGGATTTTTGAACAGCAGAATGCAGGATGCGTACGGTTTCAAAGACATTTTCGCGACGGACTGCTTGCCCTGCTTGAACTGAACGATCTGATGATTGTAAATATCTTCGGCTTCTTTGACCTTGGCATTCACCGTCAATCGGGTCTCAACCGTCTCGTCCACCATATTGAACAGGAAAACCACGCGGCATTCGTCCGCCGCCATGATTTTCACAAAGGTCTTTTCAGCGGCCTCTGTTACAGCCCATCGGCCGATATCGCCATGAAAATGCTTCTGGAAAAAATCGCGCACTTCGACTGACGGCGAATGGTAGTACTGGTTGAAAATATTCGATCCAAGATAAACGGCTTTACCTTTCCCGTATTGATTCACGGTAATGGCCGGTTCTCCGGTTTCATACGTTCCGATCACTTCGGCACCTTCAGGAATCAGCACTTCGCGCAGAAACCGCGACGTCAACTGTGTTCCGCCCGCATTGATTTTAACCGGTTTATCTTTGCAGTTGCCCATCAGCTCCCGGCGGCAGCCGAAGACTTTATGCAATCCCATGCCGGGAACGGTATCTGCGGAATAGTAATCCGTTTCAATCAGCGCCAGCGAAGGCTCGGAAATCACGGTACCGCCCTGCGCCACGAAACGTTCAATTTTCGCGGCTGTCGCCTCATCCATCCACAACGGAAGCGGCATGTAAATGACTTTATATTTATTGAAATCGTCATTCACCGCCTGCGTGTCGAGACGAACAATATCGACCGCCGGAATACTCAGGTTGCACAGGATTCTGTAGGCGCCCAGATAGGAATGATCGAACGGAGCAACCGTCCCGTCAGCGACATACAGCATGAGGGGATTCATCGGAGAATAACCGATCGCCACTTCCGACGGTATCGGCTTCAACTGATCGAATAATGACTCATTTTCAAAAACTGTCCGGCCGACATGCTCCACGGCTTTCAGGCGCTCATTCGGCGTTCCGTCCAAATTGACCAGATTAAAGCCGTATTCCGCGCCGAACTGCTCCGTGCGGAACTGCCACATCAACAGCCCTCTCGCCCCTTGAGAAATGGTCGTCAACGCCCATCCGGCGACGCGGTCACCGGGCAGATCGGCTGCAGGAATATCGAGACCAATGCCGTACGAGCCGGAAGCCAGCTCATGCATCCAGAACTCTTTACCCTGTGCGGCTGCACGGTTGATGTCTCCCGCCATGGCATGATCCAGCATGGAGACCGTTTCCGGGAAACTGGCGAAGCCGAAGCTGTCAACAAACTGCGACAGACGCCAGTCATCGGTGCAGTCAAACACGATATTACGGCCGGAAGAGGCCGAGCGGGTGTGGATCATTACCGGGTGGGCCGGATCGTTGTCGCGAATGACCTGCGTTCTCCATTTATCCTGATTAACCAGATCCTCGATATGAAACAGCCGCCAGTCGGTCCAGTCGGAATAGCTGCCGCGCTCTACCGGAGGAATCACTTCGTCAAAAGCACCGTAGCGCCGCTGCCAGGTGTTGTTCAGCAGATTGATGTTGTTGTTATATTTGACTTTGAGCCACTTGATAAACTGTTCCATAGTTTTTTCACAGTAGCAGAAGATTTCTCCGTCACCGTCCCGATAGTAACGCGCCGGCTCGTGCAACGGCTCATTGTGGGGTTCCCATCCGTAAAGGGCCGGATGGCTGGCGAATTTCGCGACGAGAGCGCTGATAAAATCAACTGCATGTCCCTTTACTTCAGGCCAATGCAGGCAGTGTCCGGGGAACCCGCCGCAGCAGGTATTGTGAACCGTATGCGGAACAACCTTTGCGCCCCGATGATCCACATACAGCGTTTCTGGGTATTTTTTATACAGCCAGGCCGGAGTGCTCTCGAGATTGATCAGCAGAATAATCTTAATGTCGTACTTAAGACCTAAATCACAAAGCCGCTCCAGTTCTGAAAAGTCATATTCACCCTCTTTGGAATTCAACCAGCCCCACATGGCCCATCCGCGGGCAATGTTAAAACCATGCGCTTTCATCGTTTTAAAATCATCTTCCCACTTGTCCATTTTGGGTGTTGGCGGACGATGATATTGTGAACCGAGTGCAAACATTACTTTCTCCTCTTTTTATAAATCAAACCAGTGGCGCAATACGCTGACTGTCCAGCATACAAGATGCATCGATTCAGTCATTATCGCTGCCATATGAAACGTGTTTTACCGCTTAAAGTGAATACCGCTTTCGGATATCCGTTTGCGTTTTTATGATGTTACAAAACACATTGTCATTATCCGTATGGAACCGCCGCAGGCCTTCAACAAATCATCACCTCGAAATACAAAAACCTTTGGCCCAAAAAACTTGCCGAGCCAAAGGTTCATCGCCATCGAAGCAATTTTTTACTTCCTAAGATGCATGCGAACACCAAGCAGGCCTGTGCACCCGATTATAAAAAGGCCCATTGTGTGCCCATGCGAGATGAGTCGGAAGCATTCCTTTTTCCTTCCACTCCCGAATCGTGGCCGGCAATGGCATTTCATCCGGATTAAACATATCCAAAAACCGCTGAAATGTATCCCAGCTGGGATGCGGTTTTCCCATTCCGACATGAATGAAAAACGGTTTTTTGGTTTGTACGCTTTCTTCAATAAAACGAATTGATTCATTTGCCACCAAATGGTCAAACATCTCGTCTTCGTTTTCGACCAGTGTTTCCAGATAATGTGGATTCAGCTCATTGTTCTTTGCTCTCACATCGGCGGGAGCATTTTTAAACCGGACCGGATCGACTTCCCGATAGGTTTTTTCCTTATAATCGCCTATCCCGCGATAGCGTGCATTCAGATCGCCATCGCGCAAATCGGCGTAATGCAACCGGGGAATTCCGTATAAAATCTGAGTTTAGTAACATCGAACCCCATATCCCACACATCCTTTAATTCGCCATGGACATGCATTTTACCGATTGCGGCTGTGCGATATCCTCCCGCACGGAAAACCTCTCCCATCGTCGGAAGATTTTCGCGCACACCGGGAAAACGTGTCACGCCCGGATTGCGCCGATCGGGCTGATGATAATTTGCTGTGGTTGTGTGCGGATAGGTTCCAGTTATAAAAGAGGCCCGGGACGGGGCGCATAACGGCGAATTGCAACAGGCCCGGTCAAAACGAACACCATCAGCGGCCAAGGCATCCAAAGTAGGTGTTGGAGAGCTTCCGTCTTTGCGTTTAACTGCTGATCCGTAGCATCCACAGGTATCCGGCCGCTGCTGATCGGATACAATGAACACGACATTCGGTTTTTTTGCGGTCGCTGACGCACCATATCCAGTCGCGGATAAAAAAACAGATGCTGCACTGGTTCATTTAAAAAAATAATTTCGTTTCATATGCAATTCGTCTCCGGAAATTTCATGTCCCTAACCGCTACTCTAATCTTGATTAGACTCTCTCTCCCGGCAAATATAAAAACACTTTCAGATATCGCCTTGCATTTTTATGATGTCTTCAAAACAGGTTGCCGGCCTGAGTCCGAAGCGTTGACGCGACCAGACAGCCATGTTAAACAGCTGATATGAAAGTGCTCAAGCAACGTAAAAAAGTCCTGCTGGCCTTGGGCTGGCATTCCTACAAACTGCAACGCGGTGTCGCCCATTATGCCAATCAAATGCGCTGGATTCTAAATGTTGAAATGGAACGTACCGGCAAAATTCCGCCCTATTGGAACGGTCACGGAGTCATTTGCGTGCTCGGCGTTAAAGGGCAACAGGATCGGCATATCCTATCACTGAAAGTTCCAACCGTTAACATCGGGCCGATTCTTGCCGACAGCATCCCCGGGTATTATGCGACAACCAAATCATGGGGCAGATGGCGGTTCAGCATTTCTTGATGCGGGGGTTCAAGCATTTTTCTTATTACATCTGTTCGGGCGGTCCCGTAGAAGAAATGCGTGCGGCAGAATTCATCCGGGCTCTGAATAATCAAAATGCAACACTGCATTCAATGAATTGGAATACGGCAAAAAAGAGTCAAAAGGCCGGAAGCAACGCCCGAATTGACTGGCTCGCAAAAACACTGAAACAGTTGCCGAAACCGCTGGCCGTCATTACGGAGTTTGATGATCGGGGCGTGGAAATTCTTCAAGCCTGTGAAAACGCCGGATTGCACGTACCTGAAGACGTAGCCGTTTTGGGTGCAGATAATGACGAGCTGATCTGCGATTTTGCTCCGGTTCCGCTCTCCAGCATCGACACCGATCTGGAACGGCAGGGGTACGAAGCCGCAGCCCTGCTGGATCGCATGATGAATGGAGAAAAACCACTTAAGCGCGCACTGCTGATTCCCCCGACGGGAGTGGTTACCCGGAAAAGCAGCAACCTGCTGGGAATTCGACATCCTCATGTTGTCACCGCCCTTAACCGGATATGGAATCATTATCAGGATCCGGTCTCCACCGAACAGCTTTGTAAAGGTATTCCTATGTCTTATCGCTGGTTGCACGATGCATTTGTAAAACATGTGGGACATACTATGGCCGAAGAACTCAGGCAATGCCGGATCAAGCACGCTCAGCAACTGCTCCTCGAACCAGACCGGTTCACCATGGAAGATATTGCAGAGCGAGCCGGCTTTTCATCCGCCAGCCAAATGACCCGGGTTTTTTCCCGTTTTTTGGGAATAGCGCCCTCTTCCTACCGTGAAAATCACACATTCACTAAACCATAAATATGGCTTTTATAACTTTCTACTTCATTTCTGAGTACCACTGAATTTTCCAGGGATCCGCTTCCATTCGGAATTAATGCGGGCGAGGATCCGGTTCCGGTGCGGAATAGCGCTCACTGCGTCCAGTGATTCCGTGCTGGCAGAACCGGTCGCAACAGCGGTAATAATCGCCTCTTCGGCAGATGCTCCATTAATATACGCCGAAAGGAATCCGGCAATAGCACAATCACCCGCTCCGGTTGTTCCCGCCAGTTTGACGGAAAAGCGTGATTCAAACCGGCTGACATTTCTCCATGAAGAATCCCTTCCTGGAACGGTTACTGCGGTTCGCAGATACAGACCATGTTCACCCAGCTTGATCACAACCACCGGCACGCCGAGATTAATCAGCCACTGTGCGGTTTTTTCCACCAAATTCGCGTCTACGCCTTGAATAATCCGATCTCCAAATTCTGCGACCAGCTGGTTATATTTTTCGCGATCAGCCATGAAAAGAATCTCATCCAGGCTGGGAAGAAAAATATCCGTTGAAGGCAATACATTTTTCAAAAACGCTAACCAGTCAACCTGCCCGGATTCTGAAGCCGGATCAACAAAGGTCATGTCCAGCGATGTCGACATTCCTTTGCTTTTCATCCGGTTGAATATTTTTTTAAGTTCTGCCCCGTCACGTTCATAAATACTTCGCATAAGCGGCGGATAACCGAAATGAAACAGAGTGCTTCCTTCCAGTTTCGCGTCATCAATGTCTTCCGAACAAAATGTGTGGTTAGCTCCGGAAGAGTGGAGAAATATCCGGTCAATCCCCGGCGGATTAATAACCAGCGAATAGGACGTGCTCGAACCTGCATCTATAATCAATCCGTCTGACAATCCAGAGCCGGCTTGATCCAGAATGCGTTTAACCGTCTGACCAAACTCATCGTCACCGATCTTGGCCATCAAAACGACCTCTTCCCCAAGCCGGTGAAGCGCCTGCCCTGTATTGGAAACCGCCCCGCCGGTCGCCACAACCGCCTCGCCGACTTCCGTTAACGAACCGGGGGCAAGCAATGTGCCCAAATCACATGAGCCTTCTGTAAACGTTGGAATTATATCCAGACAAATATGCCCCGCTACCGCTACTTTCGCCATTAAACGCCTCGCTTTTAAAATGATTCATTCACAGGGTGAACTTTTTATCCAAATCAGCAAACCGCTTTACGCGAATATTTTTTCTCAATTTGCGTATTAGTTCCGGATACTTTGCTGCTTTCGATAGGCTAGCAAACTGATGCCGACAATCTGAAGAAATGCCCGGGAAAAATATTTTATCTCTTCGTAATTCAACGCTTCGGCGACCTGCGCAACCGAAAGATTGGTCTCAGTCAAAAGAAGGCACGCCTGATTCATACGCAGACGCAAGACCTCTTCATAGACCGAGCGGTTCATTACTTTCCGGAAACGGATTTGCAGAACCCGGCGGGAAACTCCCGCAGCATTAGCAATATCGTCGACCGAAATCCCCTTACGATAGTGTTCGTGAATATAATTCAACGCACATGCCACGACCGGATCATTCACCGCAATCACATCCGTCGACTGCCGGGTAACAACACGTGGAGTCGGAATAGGAATGGTAATTCCGCCGACCTTTTTACCCTGCATCATCCGGTGCAAAACTGTGGCCGCATCATACCCGCTTTTTTCGGTATTGAGCACAATGCTCGACAAGGGCGGCGAGGCGAACTCGCAGACCAATTCGTCATTATCCACACCCAGCAGTGCTGTTTCTTCAGGAACCTTAATGTCGGCGCGCTTACAGGCTTCCGCCCGCTGACGGCATCGATCAACACCAAACTATTTATACTGAGCGGAGGCGGACGCATCGTTTGCTATCGAATTAACATACAGGTTCACCAGTTCCTACTCTTGTCGCTTTGCGAACTATACAGGGAAAAGTTTGTGGCGAAAAATCACTATTCCGTTTCCATTTCAGTTGCTTCGGCATATTGCCCGGCGCGACGATAGTATTTTTTAAGTGAAAACCGGCAGTTCCTTGCGTATGGTAATGGTATAAGTAACTGGTAGACATATTTGTTTCCTTTTTGGTTGAGGGACTTGAAAGAAAACGACAACCAGTCAACTTTTTCAACTCTCAGGCACACCAATCCGAGGAAAAGAGGGAATATGCTAAAAAACAGGCCGGTTAAAAAAAACAACTGATCGCTCAACATGAGGCTTTGTTGCTGCAGCTTGTTCGTACTCATCAGGGAATCTCCCGGGTCGAACTGGCCGCGCTGATGAGCGTTGCACCTTCCACCATCGGTATTTTTGTATCGAGACTTCTGAAGGAGAACTTCCTGCTTGAAAATGAAGTTCTGAGACTCAAAAGGGGGCGTCCGCGAACGGCCTTATCTCTTAATCCCGGAGGCGGATATTTGCTTGGCGTGGATATCGAAGCAAATCGTATTCGTGCTGTTTGCCTTGATTTCAGAGAAGAGATTCAGGATTCCGTTTCAATCAGCATCCGCCCCGATGCGGATGTTGAGGAAGTACTGAAACTCGCCCGGGATGCTGTGCTGCGCATTCTGCCAAAAAACCGCAGCCGTATTCTGGGTCTAGGCGTGGCGGCACCCGGATCAATCGATATCAAGCAGAGAACCAGCTCTTTCTATAAATACATTAAAGGCTGGGAAAATGTCCAGATCGGATCCTTTTTCGAAAAAAACTTTAACTTCCCGGTTTATCTGGAAAGTAATATGCGGGCTATGGCATCCGCAGAACTCTGGTTCGGACAGGGACGGGCAGCTGACCAGTTTGTGAGTATTGTCGTACGAAGCGGCATGGGAGCAGGTATTGTTACCCAAGGGAAAGTCTGCAAAGGCGCACACCAAAGCGCCGGTGAAATCGGATTCTGGCTCTGCCCTGCGGCTGTTTTAGACCGGCAGGTTATCAAAAATATATTCCGCTCCAATCCGGCGCACATTGAGCTGGAAGAGATCGCTTCTGTGCGTGCTGTACTGCGCAATATCGCAACCTGCATTCGGGACGGACAACCTTCTTCTCTGTCGGAATGCGGCTTGCACATCACCGTAAACGACCTTCTGGAGGCATACCGCAAGGGAGATAAAATGACCGTCAGCCATCTGAATGCCGCCGCCGACGGGCTGGGCTGGGCCGCAGGACAAATCAACGTGCTGCTGGATCCTGGAAAAATTATTTTTTCCAGCCCGTTTATGGCGCTGGGCCAGACTTTCCTGGATCGTATCCGCCGGAAGGCGACAGAACATGTCCGGGAACGGCATCTGTCTGCGCCCGAGATTGTCGCATCAGAACTGGGAGAATTCAGCGGTGCGCTGGGTGCTGCGGCCCAAATTGTTCACCACTGGGTACCAGTTCGGTAAATTCAAAGGTTCAGTTTTTAAAAGAGCTGCTCGCTCAGGATACTTTTACCGCTTTCATCGGCAGTCCAGAGTATTTCTTACGGTACTTCACTCCATCAGCGCCCTGATGTTATCAATATACATTTTGCCCATTGATCCGGTTTGAGTGGATTGCGCCTGCCTAAATTCAACACCGTTAATGGATATGATAAATAACATTCGCTTCCATCCGTAAACCGAAAAACAGGAAAACAGCGCTATATAGATTTTTTTTCATTGCTCATTCCAAATGCACCCTGTTTTTTCTTCAGGGTTGGTTCTTTATCAGCACACTGAATATCTTCTAAAAACCGAAATGGGAATCACTCCATTAAGAAAGATTCCCATTTCGCTTCCCGACGGATCCGCCGGAAAAGGATTAAAGCTTAACCATTCGCCGGATGCCCAGCGCCGAGAAGCTCGAGAGGATGAAGAGCCCTATGGTGGACGGCTCGGGAATGGAGGTTACTTTCAATTCGGACACGCCTACCGTCCAGGTTCCATTGGTCGAGGCTGCAGTTGATGTGCTGCTATACGCCATCATCTCCAAAGTGCTGCCGGTGGTTCGCCAGGCCGATTGGCTAAGACCATGCGCTCCCGTGTAACTGTTGGTGACTCCGCCCGCATAGATCATATCCAGATAATAGTTTGTAGCATCCAGACGCAAGTTGAGTTCCTGAGCTAAGGTTGTGCCCGTAATGCTCGTAAGAGTGACGACGGAACCGTTGTCAACTTTGGTGGTCACCCTGAAGTTCCCGGTTCCAAACTGGGTTATCGCAAAATAATTTGATGACTGCGTTAAGTTCTGGCCGACGCCATCATTTATAAAGAAACGAAATTCCATTTTTGACTTATCACCTGACGCTATGTTTGCCATCGATAAGTCAAATTTTGCGTTATAAACCAAAGTCGTGGTGAAAAAATTGCAATCAGACATCAGTGGACTATAAAGAGTCGCCGATACCGCTGTATTGGTTTTAGGCTTATCCTGCAAAAGCAGTTGGCCACCTGTCTCAGTAGCAGTACCGCCGCTCACGGTTTTTGTCCAAAACGCTGCCCCTGAATCAATGTTCGTGACATTACCATTTTCGAAGGTGTCCAAGAGAAGCACACCTGCGCCTGCGTTTAGAGCAAGAAACATTGCCAATACCATCCATCCTGCCATCATCATTCGTTTCATCTGACCGCTCCTTTCCGTTGTTGTTCACTCTGTTTACCGAAGTCCATCTCTGGATTTATTTCGAGTTAAAAATAATGTAACAACATAAACCTGTCAATATATTTTTCCCGGAATTTCCCGTTTCATTGTCTGGGGGCATAGATGAAAACAGCAAAAAGCAGCGGGAGCATAAATCACATTCCCGAAATGACAGAAAAATCAGAAATGCTGACCACGGAAGTGCTGTCCGTGGATACCAGACCGCTTCGCGGGTCTTTGCCGGCCATCAAGGCGACTTCTAACCCCCCGGTCCACTGCGTTTGAACAAGGCGATTGGCGCCGGAGAAGTTTGTTGTTGTATTATCATCAAAGACAACGGTCAGAAAGAAGTTCGTCGCATCCAGTGACAGTGAGTAGGAGGTCATCCACTTGCCTGGCGAAAACGACACGATGGATATATTATTGGAGGAATTGGCTCTGGCCTGCAGATTTATATTCCGGGCAGCGCTCTGAGTTAAAAAGATGCTGTTTGTACCAAGTGTCGTCCCTGAAACAGGGGAAATAACCAGACGTGACCATACCGCACCTTCATCTCCGGCTGCTGCCTGCATTCCCGAGCTGTCGAGAGTCGTCGAGAACGTCAGTCCGGTGGAATTTAAAAAGTTAAACCGGCTGTCCAACGAAGAATATATCGCGGCGCTGGCGCTTGTTCCGGTATTAGTACTTTTCGCTGTTAAGGTGACAGCCCCTCCCGACTCCGCACCTGTTGATTGTGGTGTTGTGTTGCCTGATATCCAAAATCCCGGCTCGGAATCGCTGTCCGCGACGATCCCGTTTGTAAAGCTGTCCGCAAAAACCGGAATAGCACCGGCTCTGATCAGAGCCTCGCGCAGCTCGCGAATGGTATGGCCCTCGGAAATATCGTTGACCAGCCAGCTGGCATTGACAACTCCATCGTATTTCTCCGGGTTATCCCGGACATCCACTCTCAGAGGATCACCGGCCTGGTAGGCCTTGAGCAGGGTTTGAGTCTTTGCATCACCCTCGGCCATCCCGCGGGCTTCAGCCATAAGACGGTAATAGAGCGCGAGCCGTTCGGTGTATTCAGTCATGACGGCGATGCGGTCGAGGCGGCGGAGAACGATGTCCGTCGAGGCGAGAGTCTGGGCTTCCTGCAAATGCGTTTTCATCTCCGCCACCAGTTCCTCTGTAAAAAGCTGATACGCGGTCTCGCGTGCATAGCCGATGTGGTGGTACTTGCCACTGGCCATGGCGTTTTCCAGACATTCATGGTAGGCTATCATGGGAGCGGCGGCTTCACCGTAAAATTTCGTATAAAACTCCTCCATCAAAGCATCGACATCCGTCTCGTGATCCCACAGAAGCCGGGAAGCGACATATATAGGCATGAACGCGGTCCAGATGTTGCCTGTACTGTATTGCGTATAAAGCCCTTCAACCCCGAGTTGCTTATACATGACAATATCCGCACGCACCCCGAGGGTGATCGGCCATGGGAAATTCAGCCAGGCGGATTTATTATAATATTCATAAAAGTAAATATGCGGCGTTTGTTCCTGCCAGGCGTGAATCAGCGCCAGAAAACGCCGGTTGGGTTCACAGGTCACATCACCGACCGGATGGGCGTAGCAGTAGTTTTCGTACCGGCAGATAATCACGGCCAGATTGTGATGAGCCTTCAGAGCCGGATCCGCCGGCGGCCAGGTGTAATTGGCGTAGGCTCCGACCATAATCTTCTGATCCGGAAACTCCTTTTCCAGTTCGGTCGCGACATTGTTGTAGAGAACCATTTGCCGCCGGGAGTACAGGCAGTCGCCGGGAACAGGGCTGCCCAGCAGATTCCAGTCCGGCTGATCCAGTGCTTGACAGGTGGCACATTCGCACCAGCAGTGGCTGCGCCCGTCAGTGGGCGAAAGGGAGAGCAGATTTATATACGGTTTTTCGCGAAGATCGCGGGCCATGTTCTTCGCTATTTCCTTCGCCACGTCGGGATTGGAGTTGCAGAGTTTCCGCGAGTCCTTATCGGTGGAGCGTGTGCCGTCAATGAGGGCAAAATACTCCGGGTGAGTCGGGAAGCATTCTGCGTCAGGAAGCCAGTACTGCTGAGTATGAAAAATGCCGGAGTGAACAACAAAAGCCGACGGTAAATGCTGATCTGGAACAAAATTGGACCGGTTGCGCAGGTTCCATTTCAAATCCTTGCCGACCCAGCGCATCTGGAAAGAAGGCGCGCGACGGACATTCAGCCCCTGAAAGGCAATCTCGCTCAGATGAGGCAGACACTCACCCAGTTCCCGGCTTGATTTGGCCCGGCCAGCGCATGATGCACGGCACCCTGACCCCGCCCTCCCATTCAGACCCCTTGCCCTCCCGAAGAGGTCCTGTCGATCCGGCATGATTTCCATAGTTCAACCAAGGGCCGTTATCACTTAAAAAAATCACCAGCGTGTTGTCTGTCAGTCCGTTCTCATCAAGCGCCTGCATGACCTGCCCTACCGACCAGTCGATTTCTATTATGACATCGCCGTACAGCCCCTGTTTGCTTTTACCTTTGAACCGGTCGGAAACTGCCAGCGGCACATGCGGCATGGAATGAGCCATATAGAGAAAAAACGGGGCGTCTTTATGCCCTCGAATAAACTGTACCGCCCGTTCGGTATAACTGGTGGTCAACTTTGCCTGATCGTCCAGAGTCTGAATTGTTCCGACAACCTGATTGCCCTCGATCAGTTGCAAAGCGGGATAATCCGCAGGACGAGGCCTTCCATCGTGGCTGACGGGCCACATATCGTTTGAGTACGGCAGTCCGAAGTATTCATCGAACCCGTTTTGCAGAGGCAGGAACTCTTTGTGGTGTCCCAAATGCCATTTGCCGATAATCCCGGAAACATAGCCCTCCGCTTTAAGGAGATCGGCAATCGTCTGCTCATCTGGATTCAGCCCGATGTCGGCATGCGGATTCAGCGCACCGTAAATGCCGATGCGTGTGGCGTAACAGCCGGTCAGCAAAGCAACTCTTGATGCACTGCAAACACCATGGGCCGCGTAAAAATCAGTAAACCGCGCGCCTTGCCGGGCCAATAGATCAAGATTGGGTGTCGCAAAGCCGTCCGCTCCGTAACAGCCTAAATCGGCATAACCTTGATCGTCGGTCATGATTAAGACGAAGTTTGTTTTTTTTACGGCCTTTTCAATATCAGCCGCGTTTACCCCGCAACTCACCGCCAGAAAACCGGTCAGTCCGGCACTGAGATAACTGATTTTTTTTAATGCCGTCATAGTCCGCTCCCACATTTATCCCCGTGCCTTTTAACCAAAGGCTGAACATGCCTCACCAAGTCGTATGCTAAACAGAGCCAACAGCCCGGGTTTCGAGCATCTTTCAATCCAGTCTCTGGTCATCCGGCAGAGATTTGTCGTCCTTTACCGCCTTCCGGCCAAGGGATCCCGCTTTCAATTCAGCAACCAGATGGGTCATCATGGGCCTGTAAAGGGTTTGATTTCTGTCGAGTATCCCCTCATACGCTGCGGAATTCGCCAGCACATCCCGGTCGATCTCCCGGAACAGATTCAGCGCCCTCAGGTATTCGGCGGAGGCCTCAGCTCCCGTTAATCCTTTCGCCCGGTTATAGCAGTTCAGCATCCCGCAGAACTTTTTCGTGTAATCCGTCAGCAACGCCATCTTTCCCAAGCGCTTCAACACCAGGGTATCGGCGGTCAGCCTCTGTGCTTCGTCGATGTATTCCTGCATTTTCAGCAGCACCACTTCCGGAAAAACATGCTGGAAATTCTTCGGCGCGTTCCCGTCTATGCAGGTTCCGTTTGTTGCCATCTGCCCTTCCAGCAGTTCATGATACTTCCTCATCGCCGGAGCCGCCGAGCCGTAAAACTTAGAATAGAACTCGTTCAGGACCGCACCCACGTCCTCGGTGTGGTTCCACAGCAATCGCGCCGCCACATACTGATCCAGAAAATCGCCCCAAAGATAATTCCGGGAGTATTGTGAATACATCCCTTTCACCCCCAGCCCATGAAGAAACGGTATATCTTCCCGAACGGTATGCATGATCGGCCAGGGCAACCCCATCCAGTTGCCTTTGAGGTAGTATTCGTAGATATAGACATCGGACACCTGCTGCCGCCAGCGTTTAATCAGCTCCAGATAGCGCTGATTTGCCGGGCAGTCCGGGTCACCGGTCGGGTGGGCCAAACAGTACGGCGCATAGTGCGTGATGATCACCGCCAGATTGCTGTG
>CAIKGD010000037.1 GCA_903826865.1 uncultured Verrucomicrobiota bacterium | reverse complement strand
ATGGAGAGACTCCCTTTTCAACTCCAGTTTGTCCACCGCGGTGGACTCCAAACCGGCCGTATCACTGTCAATTCCGTCGAAAACGGACACGTTGAACCGATTCCGTTTTCAAAAAATCTTTTTAACTACTCGCAGGTCAAAATAAACGGCCGTCTTCCGGACGATCTTGGGTTCAACGGTTTCCGAATTCATTATCCGCTTAACTCCATGGAGTACCTCGACGAAATCATCGCCTTTCAAGGCGCCTCCTATTTCCGGGCTCTCGGCAAAGGTCTGCACTACGGTCTCTCAGCACGCGGACTGGCCATTAATGTGGCGGGCCAGACTCCTGAGGAATTTCCGGAATTTGTCGAATACTGGATTGAAAAACCGAATAATCGGGCGGATCGTATAAAAATATACATCCTGATGAACAGTCCAAGCCTGACCGGAGCCTACGAAATGCTCATCATTCCCGGCGCGGATACTGTCATGGAGATTAAAGCGACGCTTTTTGCCCGGCGGCCGGTCGAAGGAATTGGCCTGGCACCCCTGACCAGTATGTTCTGGTTCGGCGAAGGTTCCACCTCCCGCCACGGAGACTTCCGTCCGGAAGTGCATGACTCCGACGGCCTGCTGGTTCATACCGGTGCCGACGAATGGCTTTGGCGCCCGCTCTCAAAAGAAGGCGATATAAAAATTTCCTGCTTCGCCGACAAAACTCCGCGAGGATTCGGACTTCTCCAGCGTGACCGAAGCTTCTCCAGCTACGAAGACCTCGAAACCTTCTATCACAACCGTCCAAGCACCTGGGTGGAACCGGGACCGGACTGGGGCAGCGGCGAAATACGTCTCGTCGAGCTGCCGTACGGCGAGGAATATTTTGACAACATTGTTGCCTTCTGGAAACCGGCGGAACCGCTCACCCCAGAGAAACCGCTTGAATTTTCGTACCGCCTGCACTGGTTTAAAGATGACCCTACCCTGCCGCCGCTGGCGCGGACGCTGGCCACCCGGATCGGCAATGCCACCGAATATCCAGGTGCCAAAAAATTTGTTCTCGATTTCGGGAACAACCCGGGCCTTGACCGGAACAACCCGGACAGCGTTACACCGGTTGTATCCCTCACTAACGGGAACCTGAAAGGTAAACATCTTCAGCGCAATGACCCCGGCAACGCATGGCGCGTCTTTTTTGACGTTGAACCGATAGACCGGACCAAGCCTGTTGAAATGCGCTGTTTCCTGCAATCGGGCGGACTGCCGCGGAGCGAAACGTGGACCTACTTCTGGAACCCATAGAACCCTTCGTTCCCACCTGGGGCAGCCCGGAGGAATGGAACAGCGCCTATGAAAAACTCGAGAGCTACCTGCGGGCTCACGAGGTCGACAGTCATTTACACCGCGCACATCTCATTACCATGATCCTGCGCGGCGTCAGCCGCCGCTGGCAGAACCAGTCCCCGCCGGCACCTCTTTCAACGTTAGTCATTCAAGAAGCCAATCGTCTGCTCAACGAATGGTTTGTAAGCATCATGGATCTGCCGGACGGAACCGCCACCAATTTTACCGCTGCAGACGGGCGCGTCGCCTTGTTTCTATGCGACGGCCCCCTGCGCTGGCCTTACGCCTTTCTGGAACCCCGCCGGATTCCGGAAGATTTGAAAACAGCCATGCGCAGAAGCCTCATGCGTGCCGGACCTGAGTTGCAGATCAGCAACATGGTGCCGCGTCCGATCGATCTGGGATTGTTTCCGGAAATCGCCGATGATGCCATGGACGCCTTGAACCGCATGCCTGTCATTAAAGCGCTGATCGGCTGGCTTATTTTTCTGACCATTCTAACTTATCTTTTCTGGACAACACGATGACGGCTGTAAAACTTCTATCTGGCGCGCAGAAAGTGCGGCGGCGAATCATCTTCTTTTCGCTGGTGCTCTTGCTCATCACGCTGGCCACCTGGGTCATGGCGGATATTCTCTGGCGCGGCGGCATGAACAGTTGCGAAATCGCCATCCTGATTCTCTTTGCCATCCTTTTCACGCCCGTCTCTCTCGGAATCGTTCAGGCACTGACCGGCTTTATTATTCTCTGGCGCCGCCGCGATCCGGCCCGCCTGCTCTCGCTGATTGAAAAAGCGTCTTCCCTTCCGGAACTTCCCGTCACGGCAGTTGTTCTGCCCATTTTTAATGAAGACGTCAGTCGCGTATACGAAGGACTGCGAGCCATTTACCGTTCTGTTGAACGAACCGGAAATATCTCGCGCTTCGACTTTTTTATCCTGAGCGACTCCAACGATCCCAACAAATGGATCGAAGAGGAAATGGCCTGGGCGGAACTTTGCAAACAGGTCAAAGGGTTCGGCCGTATTTTCTACCGTAAACGCAAAACCGCTCTCAACCGCAAGAGCGGAAATATCAGTGACTTCTGCCGGCGATGGGGCAGCAAATACCGCTACATGGTCATTCTTGACGCTGACAGCGTGATGAGCGGCGACTGCCTCGTCAAGCTGGCGCAACTCATGGAACTGAACCCGCAGTCGGGCATCATCCAGGCCGCACCCGTTCAGGCCCTCAGCGAAAGTTTCTTCGGACGCGGCATGCAGTTTGCCGGTTCTCTGTACGGCCCCGTCTTCCAGGCCGGACTCAACTTCTGGCAGGCCGATGAAGGCAACTACTGGGGTCACAACGCCATCATCCGTTTAGCTCCATTCATCGAGCACTGCGCTCTGCCCGACCTGCCGGCCAGCAAAACACCCCGCGCCAAATTTATGAGTCACGATTATGTTGAGGCCGCCCTCATGCGCCGCGCCGGCTACGAAGTCTGGCTGGCCTACGGCCTCGGCGGCAGCTACGAAGGCGGCCCGCCGACGCTCCTCGACATGGCAAAGCGCGACCGCCGCTGGTGCCGGGGAAACTTTCAGCACAGCTGGCTTGTACTTTCGCCCCACGTCCGGCCGATCAACCGTCTGCACCTTGCCCTCGGCATTATGAGCTATCTTTCCTCGCCGCTCTGGCTCTTTTTTATGATCATCGGCACTCTCCAGTTCTGGATCGCCTCCCGCCTTACCGTCCGCACATTCGACTACGATGTCGGTCTCTCCTCTCTGCTCGACATCGGCGGAAACCAGCTGGCCATCATCCTCTTCTCTACCACCATCTCCTTGCTCTTCCTGCCAAAACTGCTCAGTTTGCTTCTCATTCTGCGTACCGGGCAGGCAGCCCGGCCCTTTGGCGGACGCCTGCGCGCCACTCTCAGCGTTCTCATTGAACATCTGTTTTCGATGCTGATCACACCCATCCTTATGCTTTTCCACTCCCGCTTCGTCCTCGGTGTCATGGCCGGACAGGAAGTCGGCTGGGGCACGCAACGGCGGGGGGGAGACGATGGCGTTGAATGGGGCGAGGCAGTCGAAGCACATGGCGGACACACCTTCATCGGTCTTCTATGGGGATTGCTGGCATGGCACATCAATCCCGCCTTCTTCTGGTGGATGAGTCCGATTTTTATCGGCCTCGTCGTTTCCATTCCGCTTTCTCTGTTGCTTAGCAAGGTATCAGCCGGAACGGCCATGCGCCAAATGCAACTCTTCATGACCCCGCAGGAAAGCAATCCGCCAGTGGAGCTGGCTGAGCTGAAAGTCAGCCTCGAAGTCTGCGACCAGCATGTGCCGCCGCTCGAACTCCTGCGCAAAAACTACGGCTTCATGCAGGTTGTTCTCGATCCCTATGTCAACGCCATTCATATTGCACTTCTGCGCCGTCACAATAAACGCCGCCTCGACAGCGCCTACTTTGCGCAGTTGCAAAACCGCGTCGTGACAGAAGGTCCCGACGTACTGAGCCGCCGGGAACAGATGGCACTGCTGATGAATCCGGAATGCATGGCGTGGCTCCACGAGCAGATATGGCTGTTGCCGTCCGAAAAACTGGCTCTGTGGTGGAGAACGGCTCTGCGGCAGTACAACATCCTCGAAAGCAAACCGCAGACCGCGCTCTATCTGTAGGCGTTACGTCTTTTCAACCCCGGCCGGAACGACGGAACAAACTCCGGAATCCATGCGTAAGATGAACTCCGGCAATCGCCAGACCCACCAGCAGAAGCGAGGTGCCGCAGGGATAAGCCAGATAGCGTGCTTCCCAGTTGGGGCTATACTTCTGCTTGAAGAAAAACAGTCGTTTGTAGCCGTAAAAACGCTCGAGATTTTCAAAAATAAACCGGATGGCTCTGTCGTACATGCTGTGTTCGCTGGGGTCGGATGTATTTGCAAGAGGAGCGCTTCCAAAACTGACCTCTTCAACCCCCTGATCCCGAAAAGACTGCATGGCTTCCAGAATCAGAAAATCCATAACATCCCGGGCTTCGGCATGACTGCGCATAAGATCAAGACAGCGGCCGCGGCCATGATCATAGGTGTGCCACGTGGTAAACGCTTCCAGCCGTCCGTCAGGCGAACGAACCAAAGCAACCGTCTTTTCACGAATGGTTTGCGGAGTAAAGGCACTGAGATCAAAACCCATTTCACCGCCGCGTTTCCGGGTCAGCCATTCCTGCGACAAATCCAGAAGCTGATGTTCCAGATGCTCATCCGGTAAAGTTCCGTTTCCGCCGTACCATCCGAACACCAGATTGTTTTTGCGGGCCTTGTTCCGGGCGGTTCGCAGATTCTGAAAACAGGCTCCATCCAGTTTAAAATCGACCAAGCGCAGTCGGGCCTCCTCGGCGATACGAATCAGCTGAAACCCGGCCCGTTCATAAATGTCACGATGGGTCCGGTGAAGGCAGTAAAAAACCGGCTTCCAATCACTCCGCCGGCAGAAGCGGATAAATCCGTGCACCAGCGGCTCCCGGCAATCAGGCCTGCAAATCGGATCGGCCAGCACCACTGCGACATTCCACCAAAGCGCATAGGCAATGACACCCTCCATCCCCTCCTCAAAGTAATAATGTTTGTCCGGAAGCAGGGCAAATACGGCCATGGTATCCTCTGAATAGGTTTCAACCAGCCGCCGGACGTTTTCAAAATCCGCCGGACTGTGTGAATGCCTCCTGAGAATCACCGGGCGTAAAACCATAATCAGCGCAAAAAATCCTACACCCAGCCCTTGAAGCCGGATCGTATTCAAAAAATGCGCAGCTTCCCGGCCGGCAAGCTCATCAAGTTCGGTTCTGACCTGCAGGACAGTAAAAACAGCGCCGTGGAACGACTCGGCCCACGACAAACGATCCCCGAAAATTCCGCGTGCCCCCAGCCCGTGAATAGATACCGCTCCATATCCCACGAGCAGCAGAAGCAGCACGCCGGCAACGGCGATGCCAAGCCGAAAGGAAAATATATCGGAGCGGGCCTTAAACAGATTGCGGCAGCGGAATAGTGCAACCAGCAATACCAGCGCAACAGCGGACCGGTTCCAGTTAAATGTTTGCGTGAAATCCAGAATCGCCGACACCATCAGAATCGCCGTCGTCATGTGCCAGGCAACCTGCTTGCACCGATGCAGTCCCCGGGCCAGCACCAGCAGCAGCACTCCCGAGAGAAACAAAAGAAACTGCCCGTTCTGACTGAGTTCCAGAGGAATCCACGCCTGTATTTTATCAATAAGAGCGGGGGATGAAGGAAACAGGGCGTCGAGAATATTTGAAAATCCGCACAACGCCACAGAAACAGGCAGAAGTGTCAGCACCATCCTGCGTGAAAAAATTACGCCCAGCAGTACAAATACAAGAATTCCGTACACCGTTATCTTTGCGGGCTGTAAATGTCCGGATTCCTCCGGCGGCGCAGCGGCGGAATCGTCTCCCAGCGCCCATGCCACGCCATCCAGCAGTACAGACCGGAACTCAGGGCTGAGCCCGTCAAATCCGTGATTCATCCCTTTCAACAGATACAACTGATGGGGAGATTTCAGCAGCCGTATCCAGGTCGTTTGAGCCATAAAATCAGCCGTGCCATGATACTGAACCACTCTGAGATCACTCAGAACCGGATTAAACTCCTTCAGGTCGAATGTTCCCGGTCCGGTCGGCGTAATACCGACCAGATCCGGCGCGCGGACTCCGTAACGGCCGCGGCTGTCCAGACTCATCAGCAGCAGTCCGGCAAGTTCCGGCGGCCGGTTTGTTCCTCTGGCAGCGGCAATCGCCTGAGCAGCCCCCATACTCCATCCGCCGTAAAGAACCGGAATCCCCTCTGCATGCAACTGCTTGGCTGCAAAAGCCGCTACAGCAGCCATATCTTTCGCAACAGTTGGCTGATCAAAATCAGTAACTGAATATTTTTCAAAATCAAATGAAACAACGGCCACATTGGCCGTTTGCAGCCAGGTGCTGATGACATGTTCCCACGCGCTCCAGCCGCCGTCGCCTGAACCGAAAACAACCAGTGCCCGCGGGTCACCGCCCGGCGCGGCATAAAGCCGGATGTCAAAAGCGCCGCGTGCAAGCTCGATTCCTGTTACCGGCGGCCACTCCGGTTCACCTTCTGTGCCGCGGGCCGCCGGCGGATAAATCAGGAAGCTCAAAAAGAGAATCGCACTCAAAGCCCGTAAAAAAATGGAATTAACCATATAAATCACTTTGCATATCACCATCCGGAACATATTAAGAGCCGGGGATATAAGCATAGAAAGCACCATGAAAGCAATCACAGCCATAACCCGAGCAGAACCAGAAACAGCGCCGCACCTGCTTCAATCAGCGCTATACGGGCAATATTGATCTTCGGAACCACGGCTTGAAACCGTTTATGGTTCCAAAGTCCGAACGCCGCATCCAGCAGCAAAATAATCGCCGTCCACATTCTGACCGCATCCCAGTTCATCCGTTGTTCCCGAAAACTTTCCGCCGGTTGAAATCAATTCAGTTCAAATTCTATCGGCAACAGAATTTCAAACCGTCCGGGCAGCGTTAGACCGATCGTCCGGCCTTTGATTTTTTCCAGCGTTGCTTCCACTGCACGCACCAGCAGGGAATGTCCGCGGCTCTCTTTGACCTCATAGCCGGAAACCGTGCCGTCCGCTTCAAGGCGGATGCGCACGCTGACCCGCCCGGTATACCCGGCTTTCTGAGCCGCCGCCGGATAATATTTTTCGCGCTCAATCATCGCACGAAGCTTGGCAACCGCCAGCATGCGCCAATCAATTTCCCCCGCCCGGCCGCGGCCCGCCAACTGTTCTGACAATTCCACCTGTACTCCCGGCGCAGAGGCTGCCTGTGCCATCTGCGCAACCTGCTCGACAGCGGGCGGTTGCGCCGTTTTCACTTCCTCCGGCCGCGACATTTCGGGTTCAGGTTTTGGTTCGGCTGTTTTTTGAATTTCTTTAAGCGCCACATCCGCTGCTTCGGGCGGCGGCGGCGCGGGTTGTGCCGGCGGTGGTACCGGTTGTGCCGGCGAAGCTGCGGCCGGCTGAAGCTCAATTTGCGCAAAACTCATATTGACCGCTTTCGGACCCATCGCAGGCCATTGTTCGACAGCGGCTCTCTGCGCCGCAAAAAAAACAATCACTCCGGCTGCAATATGCAACAGGCCGCTGAGCGCAAAGGCCAGCAAACCGCTAAGCCGCTCGGATGTGCGAAAACTATTCACGGTCGTCTGGAAGCGTAGTAATCGAAATGTCTTTGCGGTTCAGCAGACGGGCCTCGTCCACCACTGACAGAAAAGACTCGAACGGCGCGGCGCGATCTACAAACAGGTTGATACCCCGATCCGGATTCGCCTTAAGCAGTGCCGGAATATCCTTGCGGCTCAGTGTTGTGCTCCCATGAAAAATCGTACCGTGTGCGTCGATCGTTATGACCAGCTGCTCCTTGCGTTCGTTGACGACTGCCGCCGACGCCGCCTTCGCCAGATTCACCTGCAACGACGGGCTCACAAACGTTGTCGTGAGAAAGAAAAAGATCAGCAGGATGAAAATTGTATCCACCAGCGGCGTCAGATCAATCTCCGCATCAAACTCATCATCCAGTGAAAAATGCTCAAACATAGCGCGATTTCTATTTCGAATTTCTGATAAGCGCCCGGGCACTTTCAATGCACTCGATCATCAGCGAACGGATGCGCAGGCGGATCAGATAATAAAAAACCAGCGTCGGAATGGCGATGCTCAGCCCCATAATGGTTGTAATCAGCGCCTCCCAAATGCCGTTGGCCAGTACTGACTGGTCAACCGCCATCGACTTCGCGCCGATTTCACGGAAAACTTTCGACATTCCCAGCACGGTTCCGTACAGCCCCAGCAAAGGAGAAACTACCGAAATCAGCCGCAGTACGGTGACCGCAACATAGGTGCGGCCGAAGGTGCGCTGGAAGAGATACTGCACTTCTTCCTGCACCTCTCCGCGCGGTGTCTGGTGTTTAAGCACATCCCAAAGCACCGAACTGAGCGGATTGCAGCGCGACTGCTCTTCCGTCACCGCCGGAGCAGGACTTTCGAATGCCGTGCGGAACTTTCTGAATCCGCGAGGAACCCACGCCAGATAAATCAGCGTCTGCAGGAAAAAGTAGAGGCTGAAAAACGGCAGGAACGCCAGCACCACACCCGCCATCCCGATTTTGTCATAAATGCCTTCAAACATAATAGTTCTCCGAAAACCGGAGCATAAGCCTCCGGTAAATCCGGTTCAACCTTTGATTGCACGACTGCAGGAGATCACAGAGTTTTGGCCGGGACTTATAAAAACCGGATATCGCGTGAGGCCGGTATCAGAACCCGTATCCCGTTATGCTTTCTTCAGAATGCGCAGCATCCGGCGCAACGGTTCGGCCGCGCCCCAGAGCAGCTGGTCGCCGCAGGTAAAGGCGGTGAGATATTCAGGCCCCATCTTCATTTTGCGGATACGGCCGACGGGGACAGTCAAGGTGCCCGAGACCGCCGCAGGCGTCAGGCGAGCGAGGGTTTCCGGTTTGGTGTTTCCGACCACATCCACCCACTCATTGTCGTTGCGGATAATTTCGATGATGTCTTCCACCGGCACATTTTTCTTCAGTTTGATGGTGAGTCCCTGGCTGTGGCAGCGCATGGCACCGATGCGCACGCAGAGGCCGTCAATCGGGATAGCGGTTTTTGTTCCCAGAATTTTGTTGGTTTCCGCAAAACCTTTCCACTCCTCTTTGGTCTGGCCGTCATCCACCAGTTTGTCAATCCATGGAATCAAGGAGCCCGCCAGCGGCGCGCCGAAATGTTCCGTCGGCATCTCTTTCCCGCGCAGACTTTCCGTCACCTTACGGTCGATGTCGAGAATAGCGGAGGAAGGCGTCAGCAGATCGGCGGATGCCGTCTGATGCAGTGTGCCCATCTGGCTGAGCAGTTCGCGCATATTCTGTGCACCGGCTCCGGAGGCCGCCTGATAGGTCATGGAGGAAAGCCATTCGACCAGTCCGGCCTTGAAGAGCCCGCCGATCGCCATCAGCATCAGACTGACCGTGCAGTTACCGCCGATAAAATCTTTTTTGCCGTCGGCCAAAGCGTTTTCAATGACGGGAAGGTTGACCGGGTCGAGAATAATGACGGCATCTTTGCTCATGCGCAGCGTTGAAGCGGCGTCAATCCAGTATCCGTTCCAGCCGGCGGCCCGCAGTTTGCCGTGAACCGCCTGGGTATAGTCACCGCCCTGGCAGGTCAGAATCACGTCCATAGCGGCAAGCGCGTCGAGATCGAACGCATCAAGGAGAACGGACTTGCTTTTGCCGATGGCGGGTGCGGCCTGCCCGGCCTGTGAAGTAGTGAAAAATACGGGATCAATCGCCGCAAAATCATTTTCCGCCTGCATGCGTCCCATCAGGACAGAACCGACCATGCCGCGCCATCCCACCAAGCCTGTTTTCATTATACGCTCTCCTCAAATTTAAAAGGCGGCCACGGTATTTTATTTAAAAACCGAACGCAAGCCGCTATTGTCTGCGAATCATGACCTTTTCTTCTTTTTTGCATAAAATACTGCCGCAGGTCGAACCCTACTGGGAATACAGCACCCCGCCGCCGGGAACGATGGCCGCCGGTCTGTTTTTTCTGCTGCTGATCTGCCTCGGAATCGCAGCCGATGCCGGGCTGGTATTGTATTGGATCAAACGGCCCGTACACCGGACTGAGCTGGAAGGCCGTCTGACTTCCCGTGCTTTGCCATGGCAGATGGTACTGATTTTTTCCGGAATATTGATCGGATTTTACCTGCTCGCTTCGTGGCTCTACCTGCTGATGTTTCCCGGCAGCGGAATTGAACCGAAAACGGTTGTTTTTCAGACCCTGTTTTTTCATCTGCCGGTGCTGGCACTGCTCGGCCTGCTGTTTCATTTCGCCGGGGTTCAAAGCCGGGAACTGTTCGGCCTTCATTGGAAAAAAATCCCCGCGCTGCTGGGTCTCTCTGTAATTTTCTATCTGGCGGCACTGCCGGTACTCTGGCTTTGCAGCGCGCTTTACCAGATTCTGCTCCACCAGTTCGGCTGCGATTTTTTTTTGCAGGATATTTCACAGATACTGACGGCTCCGGCGGCATGGCCGATGCGCACCGTCCTTTTCTTCATAACAATCATCGTAGCGCCGGTGTTTGAAGAAATTGTCTTCCGGGGCATCCTTCTTCCGTTCATGGTTCGCCGCACCGGCTTCTGGCCGGGCATCATACTGGTTTCTGCCGTTTTCGGCGGAATGCATCTTCATCTGCCGTCGTTCCTTCCGCTCTTTCTTCTTTCGGTGATGTTCAGTCTGGCCTACGCCCGCACCCAATCGCTGCTGGTACCGATCGGAATGCACGCCCTGTTTAACGGAGTGACGGTCGCGCTGCTTCTGCTGATGGACTGATAAACCTATATTTTGATTGCAAGCATCCGGCAGACAGGTAAAAAGCAAAGTTCTTTAGCGGGTTGTGAGGGATAAATGAATTTACTAGGTATTGATATCGGCGGTACAAAAATAGCGCTTTCCATCGGAAACGAGCGGGGAGAACTTTTTGTCGACCAGCGGTTCCCCACGGATCCCGGCAGTGCGCAGAAAACACTGACACGGGCTGCCGAGGTCGCCGGAGAACTGATCGCCAAAGCCGGTCTGACCGTTAATCAGATTGATGCCATTGGAATCAGCTCGCCCGGTCCGATGTGTTCAAAACGCCGCATGATTCTTCAGACACCGAACCTTAAGGGCTGGGATCACTTTAAAGTCGGCGACTTCATCGAAGACAAATTTAAACGTCCGGTCTTTATGCAGAACGATGCCAACGGCGCCGGACTGGCTGAATATATGTTCGGTGCCTGCAAGGGAAAAGACCTCATTTATCTTACGATGAGCACCGGCATCGGTGCAGGCATCATCGCAAACGGACAGCTGGTTGCGGGAACCAACGATCTGGGCGGCGAAGTGGGACACATGACACTCGACTTGAACGGTCCGCTCTGCGGCTGCGGTAAAACCGGCTGCTGGGAAGCCTATTGCGGCGGCAAAAATTTTGCCGATCAGGTGCGGGCGGACATCGCCTGCGGCGTGCAAACTTCGATTCTCAAAGAAGCCGGCGGCGATCCCGCGAAAATCGGTATGCAGGAAGTCCGCGCCGCCATTCGTGCAGGCGACGCCTATGCTTGCAAAAAGTGGGATGTTTTCATTGAAAAAATGGCTCATGCCGTCGGCATCCTCCTGCAGGCTTTCAATCCGGAAGCGATCATCATGGGGACGCTGGCCATTCACGGCGGCGACCTTTTCATTCCGCAGATGCGCGACCGCATTCCGAAGTATGCCTGGAAAAGCTCGCTGGATGTGTGCCGGATTGAAGCCAGTGTACTTAATAATATCGGCGAACTCAGTGCCATTGCCATCGCCATTGACGGCGTCTGTCAGTTGAAAAAAGGATAACACCATGCTCGATATTAAATTCATCCGCGAAAATCCCGACGCCGTCGCAAAGGCGCTCGCCAACCGCAAAACCGCAGCCGACCTTTCCGGCCTGCTCGGCCTCGATGCCGCCCGCCGCACCGCCATCACCGAAGCCGAAGAGCTGAAAGGCGAACGAAACGCCGCCTCCAAAAAGATCGGCGGTCTCATGAAGGACGGCAAGAAAGCCGAAGCCGAAGAGGCCAAAGAGCGCGTCCGCCAGATCGGCGACCGCATCACCGCCCTCGACGAACAGGTGCGCGAACTCGACGAAAAAATTCTGCAGATGCTTCTCTTTATTCCCAACCTGCCGCTCGCCGGCGTCCCCGTCGGCAAAGATGAAACGGACAACGTCGTCGTCCGCACCTGGGGTGAAAAGAAAACCTTCGATTTCAAAATCAAACCGCACTGGGACATCACCGAAGCGCTCAAACTGGTAGACTTTGAACGCGGCACCAAAATTGCCGGCTCCGGCTTTCCGGTTTATACGGGACAAGGCGCCCGTCTCCAGCGTGCGCTCATCCAGTATATGCTCGATCTGCACACCGTTGAACACGGCTACACCGAAGTCGAACCGCCGTTCGTCTGTAACGCCGACGCCATGACCGGCACCGGCCAGCTGCCGAAATTCGCCGAAGATATGTACCACATCGGCTTCGACGGGCTCTATCCGGTGCCGACCGCCGAAGTGCCCGTCACCAATCTCTACGCCGACGAAATCATCGAAGAAAAACTGCCGCTCAAACTCACCGCCTACACGCCCTGCTTCCGCCGTGAAGCCGGTGCCGCCGGACGCGATACGCGCGGACTGCTCCGCCTGCACCAGTTCGACAAAGTCGAAATGGTCAACTTCGTGAAGCCGGAAGATTCCGAAAAACAGCACGAAATCCTCGTCCGCGAAGCGGAGAAAGTTTTACAGAAACTCGGCCTGCACTACCGCGTCATCGAACTCTGCACCGCCGACATCGGCTTCAGCGCCGCCAAATGCTACGACATTGAACTCTGGGCGCCCGGCGTCGAAAAATGGCTCGAAGTTTCTTCCGTCAGCAACTTCTGGGATTACCAGGCCCGCCGCGCCCGCATCCGTTGCCGCGACGAACAGGGCAAAGTTCAGTTTGTCCATACGCTCAACGGTTCCGGCGTCGCCCTGCCGCGACTCGTCATCGCGCTGATCGAAAACAACCAGAACGCCGACGGCACCGTCACCATTCCCGAAGCGCTTCGTCCCTACATGGGCGGCCTCGCGAAACTTGGCTAAACCCACCCCGGCCTGCGGCCACCCCTCCCCAGAGGGGATTTATTCTATCGGAAGTCCCCTCCACTGGAGGGGTGCGGCGAACGCAGTGAGACGCGGAGTGGGTTTTCCAGCCTTGTTAATTCGCCGTCATTGGCGTTAATTAGCGGCGTGAACCTGATCGAAAAAGTCAAAGCCGCGATTGAGCGGGAAAATCTCATTCCCGAAGTAACGCGTGTTGTTGCCGGCGTTTCCGGCGGAGCCGATTCTGTCGCGTTGCTCCACGTCCTGCACCGGCTCGGATATCCACTGACGGCCGCGCACCTCAACCACTCTATTCGCGGTGCGGACGCCGACGCCGATGAAGCATTCGTCAAAGCGCTGTGCAAAAAACTTGGCGTCGAATGCGTTACCGCCAAAAATGATGTACCCGCGCTCGCCAAAGAAAAAGGTGTTTCCATTGAAATGGCTGCCCGGGAAGCACGGCATGAATTCTTCCGTTCCATCACCTCAGGACGCAAGCCTCAGGCCTCAGGCCTTCCGATTGCTCTCGCTCACCATGCCGACGACCAGCTCGAAACGTTCTTTCTGCGGATCGCACGCGGCACCGGATCCGGCGGACTCAGCGGAATGAAAAGTTTCCAATATCTGGAAGGTTTAACCCTCATCCGTCCAATGCTTGGAATCCGGCGGGCGGAAATCATCCAATGGTTGGAAAAAGAAAAAATTGAATGGCGCGAAGATGCTACCAACACCGACGAAACCATTTCGCGCAACTTTATCCGTCACCAGCTTCTTCCGCTGTTTGGAAAACTCAATGACCGCGCCGCTGAAAACCTGTTGCGCACCATGGATATTCTGCGCGAGGAAGACGACTTTCTTTCCGCGACCGCCGAACTGGAAATGGACGAACTGCACAGCCAGCCCAAAGCCGTCCAGCGCCGTATCGTCCAGCGCTGGCTGATTGATCACGGCGCGAAGCCGGACTTTGATTCGATTGAGAAAGTGATCGGGTTTGCGGCGGAAACCGGCGGCAGCCGCTCGCTCGACCTCGAAGGCCTCCGCATCGTCAACGAATACGGGACGTTGCGTGCCGAGGCAGGGCGAGCTGTCCCCAGCGAGCCGCCTGTCCGGAGTCCGGCAGGAAAGCGGACGGCTCGGCGATCCGTCCCTACCAAAGAGAATATTCGAATCGAAGAAGGTGTTGGAATTCTGCGCGGCCCGTGGTGTGCCTCCGTTTCGCTCGCCAAAGTCGCGGGCCGGAAAGTGACCGTCCGCACCGCACAGCCCGGCGACCGCATGGAGCCGTACGGCATGGAATGTTCCAAAAAGCTTCAGGACGTTTTCACCGACCTGAAGATTCCGAAGGCGCAGCGCGAAAACTGGCCGGTCGTCGAATGCGGCGGAGAAATTATCTGGCTGCCCGGCTACCGTATCGCCCGCGGATGGGAACTCTCATCGGATTCCGAACCGGCGTTACATCTATTTTCGGCTGAGGGTTAACGTTATAGATCAGCCACGACCGTGGCTGGCGCGACTCGTGCACAGCACGAGGCGTGACAGACATGGTCGTTGCGCTGTAGCGCCTGGTTCGGCGGTTTCTTCATTTTAGCTCCGCGTCCCATAGCGATAAACCGTGACCAACAACAAAATCGTAGCGACCTGCGTCGAAGGTCATTGAGCTAGAAAGAACCATCTGTTCGACCTTCTCGTCTTCCTCTTCTTTGAAAAACACGAAAACCGGTGTTTCGCTTCCATTCCAGTCGGCGACGCCAGAAAGATAAGTGCGGCCACCACCAAACCCGGTGGCGGCTTTCTTGGGTGATAGAACTTTGATTCCTCGGATCATTCCTTGCCGAACAGTGTTGTTGAACGAACTTCAAGTTCGTTGTTTCAGGTAATGTCTTTTTCGTTCAAGTCGGAAAGTAGCGGGGCGGCTGGCGGTGATCAAGACAAATAATGGCTTCATAAGGCGGTGGGATTGCAGCCGCGATCCGTGATCGCGGTCCGAGGTCGCCCTTCGACGTTGCTCAGGCCGGGCGGCCCTCGTCTACAAAGAAGGAAACGGATTTACAGTGAATGGTAAGGTAGGGCGCTTTCGCCGAAAGCGCCGCCCGGTTGAAATGACGGACGGCTCGGCGATCCGTCCCTACCAACGATTTGCGATCAAGCTGGTTCAGGGGCTCTTTTTTGTGTCTTTTCGTGGTTTTCGTGGCTATCCTCCCGACCCTTCAATCAGTTGATTTAGGCGGAGGCCGATGTTAGTCTCCGCCACTAAGGATTTAATTATGGAAAACGAGAACGATAAACCGACTCCTCCGGAACCTGAAAAAGGTGTGCCGCCCCGTAAAAAACTGCCGCAGGTAAAACCGCCGATGCCGATGAAGGGCTTCGCGATGTGGTTTTTGATGATGGCGCTGGTGCTAATGTCTCTGCAACTGTTCCAGAAACCGGAACAGCAGGAGCGGATGGACTACAACCCCGGCTTTGTCCAGATGGTAAAGGACGGCCGCATTATCAGTTGCGAAATCGTGCGCGACAGCGCCGGCACCGATTACATCACCGGCGAGCTGACGGCGGTGGACGGAAAAACCGGCGCACCCAAAAAATTCCGCGTGGATGTGGTGGTCACCGAAGATCTGCTTTCGATGCTTCAGGAGCATAACGTCACCTTTAAGGTGCGTCCGCATTCGCCTTTCTGGCAGGCGTTCTGGAGCGTCGCGCCGTTTATCATCGGTTTTATTGTCATCTATTTTCTTTTCTTCCGGCAGATGAAGATGGCGGGCGGACGTGCCATGAGCTTCGGCAAGAGCCGCGCGAAGCTGCTCCAGCGTGACGATAAAAACCGTACTACCTTCGCCGATGTCGCCGGTGTGGATGAAGCGAAGGAAGAGCTGCAGGAAGTGGTCGAGTTCCTGAAGAACCCGAAACAGTTCCAGCGGCTCGGCGGAAAAATGCCGAAAGGTGTTCTGCTGGCTGGTTCGCCCGGTACCGGTAAAACACTGATCGCCAGAGCTGTTGCCGGCGAGGCCGAAGTGCCGTTTTTCTCGATCAGCGGCTCGGACTTTGTCGAAATGTTTGTCGGCGTCGGCGCCAGCCGTGTGCGCGATATGTTCGAGCAGGGCCGCAAGAGCGCGCCGTGCATTATTTTTATCGACGAAATTGATGCCGTAGGACGCAGCCGTTTTTCCGGTATGGGCGGCGGACACGACGAGCGCGAGCAGACACTCAATGCGCTGCTGGTCGAAATGGACGGATTTGATACCGCCGAAGGCGTTATCATTATCGCCGCCACTAACCGTCCTGACGTGCTTGATCCGGCGCTGATGCGTCCGGGCCGTTTCGACCGTCAGGTGTTCATTGACCTGCCGAATCTCAAGGGACGCGAAGAAATTCTCAACATTCACGTCAAGCGCGTTACGGTAGCCAAAGAGGTGGATCTCACGAAAGTAGCGCGCGGCACACCCGGTTTTTCCGGCGCCGATCTGATGAACCTTGTCAACGAAGCGGCACTGCTTGCGGCGCGGCGCGGCGCGGAAGCGGTTGAGCTGCCCGACTTTGAAGAAGCGCGCGACAAAGTGTCGTGGGGCCGCGAGCGCCGCAGCCACATGCTCGACGCCGAAGAGAAAAAACTGACGGCTTACCATGAAGCGGGTCACGCCATTGTGCTGGCGAAGACCGAGCAGACCGAGCCGCTCCACAAAGTAACGGTTATTCCTCGCGGACGGGCGCTGGGTGCCACCATGCAGCTTCCCGAAAAAGACCGCTACACACAGGGCCGCAAGCGCCTGATGGGTATGCTGATCGGTCTGATGGGCGGACGCGCCGCCGAAGAAATGATTTTCGGCGATGTCACCACCGGCGCGCAGAACGATATTGAGCGCGCCACCCGGATCGCCCGCGCCATGGTCTGTGAATTCGGCATGAGCGAAACGCTCGGCCCGCGCAACTATGGCTCCGGTCAGGAACAGATGTTCCTCGGCCGCGAAATCAGCCGGAATGAAATACACAGCGAGAAAATCACGCAGCTGATTGATACGGAAATCGACAAGATTCTTACCGAAGCGCACGAAACTGCCGCAGGCATTTTAAAAGAACATCGCGACCGGCTTGAACTGATCGCTGAACTGCTGATCAAATATGAAACGCTCGACGGCGAACAGGTCATGGAAATTCTGAAGACCGGCAAAGCGCCCGAAGAACTCCTCAAAAACGGAAACGGCCACACCGAGACACCGGTTGTGATCGAAGAAGCGAAGCCGGAAGTTCCGCCAGCCGGATAATTCTGATTCCGCCGCTGGCCGGTCAGACCATTACGGCGCCGGCGGACGGCGTAACGGCGATGAATTCAGGCGAGATTCCTTTCGCGCGGCAGGTCGCGTCTATTTTTTCTGATACAACCTGCGCCTGATCCCGCTGCACCATTACGATGGCGCATCCGCCGAATCCGCCGCCGGAAATGCGCGCGCCGGGAGCGCCGGCTTTGCGGGCGGCGTCGACGACAATGTCCAGCTCCGGACAGGAGTTCTCAAAGTTTTCGATCGAGCTTTGATGCGATTCGAAAAGAAGCCGCCCGAACGCCTTGATGTTTCCGTTGCGAACCAGCTTAACGCCCCGTTCAACGCGGTCGATTTCGCCGATGACGTGGGCGGCGCGTCTGGCCGCGCCGGCGTCGATCCGGCTCCGGTTGGCCGCGAATTCTTCCGGCGATACATCCCGCAGGGCGGCGACCGGATGCGGCAGAAGTTTCGCCAGCTGCGCGGCGGCCTGTTCGCAGCGTTCGCGCCTTTCGTTATACGGCGAATCGGTAAGGCTGTGTTTGACGTGCGGGTTGATGACGAGAAACTCAATGTCATCCGGCAGGGTGACGGACGTAACATCCAGCGTCCGGAAATCCGAGTGGATGAGGCCGTGTCCGATACCGAAGATGCTGGAGAACTGATCCAGCAGCCCGCATTTGGTTCCCGCAAACTGATGTTCCGCCTTCTGGCAGAGGCGGGCGGTTTCTTTTTTGTCGAGGGTGACGCCGAGGATTTTCAGAACGGCATAGGCCGCGGAGACTTCGAGCGCGGCGGAGCTGGAAAGTCCGGCGCCGAGAGGAACCGCGCCGAAAGAGGTGCAGTCCAGGCCGTCGATTTTTTGACCCAGATGTTCCTGAATGAAGTAGAACACGCCTTTGACATAATTTCCGCTTCCGATGTTTGGAACTTTGCCGGTATCGGCGAGGTCGAATCCGGCGCGCTGTCCGGCGTCCGCCGCGAACAGGCGGATACCGGGACGGGCGGAGCGGGAGATGCAGAAGCAGTGGCCGAGATCAATGGCGGCTGAAAGTACGGTGCCGGCATTGTAGTCGGTGTGGTTGCCCAGCACTTCGATACGTCCCGGCGCCCAGGCGATGCTCTCCGGATTTTTCCCGAAGTTTTCAATATGAGCGGCAACGGTTTTTTGAATGGCGGTTTCTTTATTCATGGCGATCACCTTGGTTTTATCGGCCGTCACTGTAGTGCAAGGTGCGCCGGTTAAACATAGGCGAAAAAAGCAAAGTAATGGACTTTTCGGTCAATTTGCGCTTAATTTATCGAATGCTGGCTACCTTAAGTCATACGATCAGTCAAAAAGTCGCCGAGGTGTTTGATCTCTATACAGAGCTGCACGGAGCGCGGATTTCGCTGTTCGGGCCGGACAAGCGGATTCTGTATCCGGACGAAAAAGGCCGCCCGAACTGCACCTATTGCCGGATGCTGCGGGAAACGCTGGGGCTGGATTCACGCTGCCGCGAACTCGACCGGCGGATGATGGCTGCGGCCTTGCAGAAAAATGAGATGATTTCCTATACCTGCCATGCGGGCATGCGGGAAGCTTCGGCGCCGCTCATGGTGGACGGCGAGCTGGCCGGATTTGTGATGATCGGCCAGTTCCGCAGCCAGGCGGCTCCGGACGCTTCACCTTATGCGGCCCGCTGGAAAAAAGAACAGGGAACCCGTGCGCTGCAGGATGCCTTTGCGGGCAGTCCGGTTTTTCCGGAGGAGAAGATCGAGGTTCTTCTGGCTATGTTCCGCCATCTGCTGGAATTGATTATCCGCAGCCAGCTCATTAATCATAAAGATTACGACTTGATTGAGCCGGTGATTAAACAGATACGGCAGCATCCGGAGCGTTCGTTAAGCCTGAAAGAGGCGGTAAAGATAAGCGGACGCAGTGCTTCCACCGTTTCGCGTCTGTTTAGAAAAACAGCCGGACAGAGTTTCAAGCAGTATCAGACCGCGTCCCGCCTGCAGCGGGCGGCCGAACTGCTGGAATCCATGCCGAACCGTCCGGTTGCGGAAATTGCGGGAGCCGTCGGATTTGAAGACCCGTTCTACTTTTCACGGCAGTTTCATAAACATACCGGCGTTTCGCCCCGTGATCATCGTCTTAGTAAAAAAGGAAAATAAGATGGCTGTACATAAAGAAGCGTTCGGGAAAAATCAGTTTGGACAGGCTGTTGATCTATTCACGCTGACAAACAGAAACGGGCTGAAAGTCCGCATCATGAACCACGGCGGAACGATTGTTTCGCTGGAAACGCCGGACCGGCACGGCCATGTCGCGGATATTGTTCTCGGCCATGATACGGCGGCGGAATATGTGCAGGCGACACCCTGTTTCGGCTGCGTCGTCGGCCGCTTCGCCAACCGGATTAAAGACGGGAAGTTTACACTCGCCGGAAAAACGTACACGCTGGCTCGAAACAACGGCCCGAACAGTCTGCACGGCGGACTGCGCGGTTTCGACAAAGTGATCTGGGCTGCAAAAATCAGTGCGGATGAAAATGCGGTTCGCATGACGTATGTCAGCGCCGACGGCGAAGAAGGCTTCCCCGGTGAAGTCAAAACAGTGATGACCTATACGCTGACCGAGGCCGGCGAACTGAAAATCGATTATACGGCGGAAGCAAACGCCGCAACGCCGTACAACATCACCAACCACTCTTACTTCAATCTCGCAGGGCATCATGCCGGAGCGGTCGGAAGACAAATCCTGACGATCCATGCCGATACTTTTCTGCCGGCGGATGAAACGGCAATTCCGTACGGGCGGGAAGCCGCCGTCGAGGGAACGCCCTTCGACTTCCGCACACCGCACGCGATCAGTGAGCGCATTGACGCGGAACATGAACAGCTCCGGTTCGGAAACGGTTACGACCACAATTTCTGCCTGAACAAAAAATCGGAAGGCGGACTGAGTTTCGCCGCGCGCGCCGAAGATCCGGACAGCGGCCGCGTGATGGAAGTTTATACCACTGAACCGGGCGTGCAGTTTTACACCGGCAACTTTCTGGACGGGACGCTCACAGGGAAAGGCGGATGCCGGTATGTCCGCCGCGGAGGATTCTGTCTCGAAACGCAGCACTATCCCGATTCGCCGAATCAGCCGCAATTCCCGAACACCATCCTGCACCCGGGTAAAGTATTCCGGTCGCAGACCGTCTATAAATTTATCTAGGCCGGAACGCGGTTACGACCGGTCGAGGTAGTAGCGACCCTTGGTGACGGGCGGGAAATCGTCTGTACGGAAGGGCGAAGCGGGCAGACCTTCGGCGTTGAACAGCGTCGGAACAAACCATCTTTGCCAGCCGTAGCGCACATTCTGCGGTTCGGGCACCCCGTCGGCGGAGACGATGATTTTCCCGTCAACCAGTTCAGCCTTGGCCGGAACGTATTTCCCGTCGGCCCCGCAGATTTTAAAAGCACTGACGGCTTCGGACTTCAGCACAAGACCGGAGCCGGTGTCTTTGAAGGACAGTTCGATAGCGCCTTTTTTGCGGTCTGTCTTTTGCAGGCGCGGGCCGTGGCAGAGCAGCTCTTTTTCGCCGTACACCATGTTGCGGGCCAGCAGTGCAAGGCGGCAGCCGACCTTATCCTTCGAGTGCGGGTGGATGTTATCTATTTCCCCGCCATCAGTCAGAACGATCATGCCGGTGTTTTTGACATTTTCTTCAACCCAGAGCTGGGCGTCGCGCAGTTCCGGCCAGTAAGGCGTTTCGTCTGAAGCAGGGCCGAAGGTGGCGAGCTGAACAAAAAGAAACGGCATATTTTTATTCTGGAATTCTTCGCGCCATTCTTTGATGAGGGTTGAGAAGACGGTGCGGTAGTGAAAGCCGGATTGTGTGTTGGCATTGTTTTCACCCTGATACCAGATGACTCCGCGCACCGTGTACGGAATAGTCTGTGTCAGCATATTTTCATGCAGTCCGCACGGACGTTTGCAATGCCGCGGGCCCATGGGTTCAACGGGCCGGCGTCCGGCTTGTTTTGCGACCTTGGTCTCTTCTTCGATTTTTTTAAGATAAGCTTCTTCGTTTTCAAAGTTTTTTCGGTAACCGGTCTCATACGCATCGAGAATCCGCTTCAGATCGGGAGTGCTTTCAAGCGTTTTCCGGCTCATCCATGCTTCGGCGGGAGTTCCTCCGACAGAACAGGCGACGATTCCAACCGGAACCTTCAGCGTTTCGCGCAGGTTTTTTGCAAAGTAATAGGCGCTGGCCGAAAAACCGCCGACCGTTTGCGGATTACTTACCTTCCACTGCGGGCAATCGTCGTTTGCTCCTTCGAAATCCTTGCGCGGAATGGTGATCATGCGCAACAATGAGTCATTGGCGCTGTCAATATCCGGCTGGGAGGTTTTCTTGTAGGAATTCATGGTGGATTTCATATTGGACTGTCCGCCGGCGAGCCAGACTTCGCCGACGAGGACATTCTTCAGCTCAACCGGCGTTGCCGTTTCCGAACCTTGGAAAACCAGCGTACGGCCCTCAGCACAAACAGGCATCTTTTTGAGCGTTACCATCCAGCTGCCTTTTGCATCGGCAACCGTTTTTTCAGTTTGATCGGCAAAAAGCACCGTCACCTTTTCGCCACCGGCGGCGGTGCCCCAGATGCGAACCGGTTCGCCCTGTTGCAGGACGGTATAATCGGTGAAAATCCCCGCCGGTTTGACGACGGCGAAAGCGGTGAAGGCACAACATGAAACAAGGAATACAGTTATCAGACGACGCATGACGGATCCTTTCGGTTGTTGAACCGGGGCATCCTGATGATTTGTTGAAAAAATGTCCAGCGGACGGCTTATGCCGTTTCTGCCGGATGTTGGAGAATAGGATTTCAATATCTGTGAAAAACGGCTCTTATCTCCCCGGACCTGAAAAATTATGAGTGAAGAAATTAACAGTGAACCGCGTGCAGGCGTAGTGGCGGTGGTCGGGCGGACGAATGTCGGCAAATCCACGCTGCTCAACGCGCTGCTCGGCGAAAAGGTGAGCATCGTCAGCGACACCGTGCAGACGACGCGCAATATCATCCGCGCCATTCTGACGGAGCCGCGCGGACAGGTCGTCTTTCTCGACACGCCCGGCGTGCACAAGGCGCAGGGCGAGCTGGGTAAAAACCTCAACAAAATGGCGCGCTCCTCTGTGAACGGCGCGGACGCCGTTCTGCTGGTGCTGGACGCCTCCAGCAAGCCGTGGCAGGAAGATGACGGCTGGATGCGGCGGCTGGCCGCAGAAACAACGCCGTGCCTGATACTGCTGAACAAGACCGATCTCGGCACGTCGTTTGTCGAAACCTATAAAACGCTTTGGAAAGAAATCGCCGAGGAGAAAAACTCAACGGTGAAACCGGTCTGGATTGAAGGGTCGGCGCTGAAAGGCGGCGGACTGCCGGAGCTGATCTCCGCGCTGTTTGCAACGGTTCCGGCAGGCCCGCCGCTTTTTCCCGAAGAGATGCTGACCGACTATCCGCGCAAACTGAACATGGCCGACGTGATCCGCGAAAAACTTTTTGAACGGCTGCACGACGAACTCCCGCACTGCATCGCCGTCTGGGTCGAGACGGTCACCGAAGGCGAAACCGAATGGAAGGTCGATGCGGATATCTACATCGAACGCCATTCGCAGAAGGGTATTGTGATCGGCGAGAAAGGCCGGCTGCTCAAATCGGTAAAACATCACGCCGAAAAAGAGCTGGCGGAAATGTACGGCCTGCCGGTCCGGCTGAATCTTTGGGTGAAGGTCGAAAAGGACTGGCGTAAAAATTTCTGGATACTGAAGAAACTCGGTTACGCTTAACGTCTGCAATGTGGGGCGGGAAAAGGCAAAGAGTGCTATGGCTTCATCGGACTTTTTTCGTCCGCCTTTTCCCGCACCTTTCCACTGCCTTGTTGGGAAATTTTCTTTTTCCCTATGTTCCCCGAGACTCCGCGGCAAAATATCATCCCTGAAACAAGGCCTGATAAAATGGCGGTGAAATGAGAGCGTGTTTGGCTCGGATCGAGTAATTTTCTAAATCATTTTACCAATAACAGGAGACCAGCCATTCCATTGGTTAGAGATACCCAGCGAGGGGATTTTTCTGGGAAAGTCCGCCACAAGGAACGGGAGATAAAACAAGCAATTTCACCACTCCAGAACAGTCAAATTGAATCTGATGCAACCGACCGACTGCTATTTTACGGTTCAATGGGAAGCGGTCGTTCAGTCAGAATCTATCGCGAGAATACCAGACTTTGACTCTTTGAATCTGTTCTCCCCATTTCTCAGCAGTGCGGTGCCGCTGGAAGTAAAGGTCGAGATGATTGCCTTGGATGCCGCCGCCGATGTCTTCGGCACGGCCCCAGCCGTAGCCGGGAATATAAAATTCTGTTCCCGGCGGAAAGACCTTCGGGTCAGCAGCAACAGTACCGGGCCGGGCTATGCGTGTGCCGGAGGTCTGTCCGATGGTTTTTATTTTTCCCGCCCTCGAAACAGGCAGTCCAAGCCAATTGAATTTCCAGTCGCTGCACTTCGGACAGGCACAATAGCCGGTAGTTTTAACGGTGACGACCGCATCGGGACAGCGCAGCGGCGGGAAAACAAAATGGCAGCGCGTGAGCACAAGCAGGGCGAGAAGTCCCGCTGTCCAGAGAATGATCCGCCGTTTCATGCGGGTACTCTAATCGGGAATGATCGCCACGAAAAACACAAAAAGCATTTCTTCAAGGCAGGGATCGCTCACAGTTCGGCAAGCTCACCGGAGCCCGAGCGGTCCGCGGACGGCCCGGCGGTCCGTCCCTACCTGAAGAAAAAAGCCGCCCCGTTTCCGGGGCGGCTTCTGTTTCCGTTTCGCCGGAAAACTTAGCGGGCCTTCGAGGCGTACTCTTTGATGAGTGCCGCGCCGATGACATCGCGCTGAATCTGGTTGGTGCCTTCGTAGATCTGGAGGATCTTGGCGTCACGCATCATTTTTTCAGCCGGATATTCTTTCATGAAGCCGTAGCCGCCGAGAACCTGCAGGGCATCGACGGTGACGGACATGGCCACATCGCCAGCATAGCATTTGCACATGGCGGAGATTTTGGAGACATCCTTTTCGCCGCCGTCGATGGTGTTGCAGGCGACGTAGGTGATGGCGCGCGCGGTTTCGACCTTCATGGCCATGTCGGCGAGCATCCACTGTAGGCCCTGATTGGCGATGATCGGTTTGCCGAACTGATGGCGTACGCGGGCGTAGTCAACGGCCATGTCGAGTGCGCCCTGTGCCAGACCGACGCCCTGCGCGGCGATACCCGGGCGGGAAATGTCGAACGTTTTCATGGCGAGCAGGAAGCCCATACCTTCTTTCGCGATGAGGTTTTCGGCAGGGACTTCGCAGTCCTGGAAGATGAGCTCACGGGTGGCGGAGGCGCGGATGCCGAGCTTGTCTTCTTTTTTGCCGAAGCTGAAACCGGGCATGCCTTTTTCAACAATGAAACAGGAAACGCCGCGGGCGCCTTTGTTCTTGTTGGTGACGGCCAGGATCGTATAGGTGTCGGCTTCGCCGCCGTTGGTGATCCATTGCTTGGTACCGTTGAGGATATATTTGTCGCCCTTCTTGACGGCGGTGGTGGCAATGCCGCCGGCATCGGAACCAGCGTTCGGTTCAGTCAGACCGAAGGCGGCCCATTTTTCGCCGCTGGCGAGCGGAGAGAGATATTTTTTCTTCTGTTCTTCGGAACCGCCGATGATGATCGGGTCGGCGCCGAGCGCGTTGGCAGCGAAAGAAACAGAGACGCCGATGCAGTATTTGCTGAGAGTTTCAACGGCGACGCAGAAACCGAGATGGCCGACGCCCATTCCGCCGTAAGCTTCGTCAATATAAAGGCCCATCATGTCCATTTTTCCCAGCTCTTTGAGCAGGTCAGAGGGGAAAATGCCTTTTTCATCCAGCTCGGCGCGAACCGGCACAACGCGTTCTTTGCCAAATTCATCGAGCATGTCCCGGATTTCGAGCTGCTCTTCTGTCAGTCCATAGTTGATTCCCGCCATACTGTTCTCCTTGTTTCAGTTCTCAGTTCCTTGTTCAGAGTTCCCGGTTTCCAGTCAGTTAAACTCCCGACTTTGAACCCTGAACTCTGAACTTCAAACTATTTCATACTTCCTAAAAAGCGTTCGGCCTCCAGTGCGGCCATACAGCCTGATCCGGCGGCGGTGACGGCCTGCCGGTAAACCGCATCCTGCACGTCGCCCGCCGCAAACACGCCGTCCAGATTGGTGCGGGTGTTTCTGGCGATCAGATAACCGGCGTGATCCACGTCCAGCTGACCGGCAAACGGTTTCGTGTTCGGCTTGTGGCCGATGGCAACAAACAGTCCGTTTACTTTCAATTCGGAAATCGCGCCGGTTTTTACGTTGCGGATTTTCAGGCCGGTCACTTCATTTTTGGCAACATCAAGAACCTCTTCGACTGCAGAGTCCCACCGGACTTCAATTTTGGGATGCGCCAGCAGGCGATCCACCATGATCTTGGAGGCGCGGAACTGATCGCGGCGGTGAATGACGGTTACTTTGGAGGCGAAGTGCGTGAGGAACAAGGCGTCTTCCATCGCGGTGTCGCCGCCGCCGACCACGGCGACCGGCACGTCGCGGTAAAATGCGCCGTCGCAGACGGCGCAGCCCGAAACGCCGCGGCCGATCAGCTTATGCTCGGATTCGATGCCGAGATACTGCGCGCTGGCGCCGGTGGCGATGATAATGGTTTTCGCCTCGATCTTTTCGCCGTCGCTGAGCGTAATGCTGTGCGGCAGGCAGGTCAGGCAGGAAGAAACCACTTCGCCGTTTTTAAACCGCGCGCCGAAGCGTTCGGCCTGTTTACGGGTAAGATCCATCAATTCCATACCGCTGATACCTTGCGGAAACCCCGGATAGTTTTCGATATCGGTGGTGGTGGTGAGCTGGCCGCCGGGTTGGAACCCTTCAATCACCAGCGGATTGAGGTTGGCGCGCGCCGTATAGACAGCGGCGGTCAAGCCGGCAGGACCCGTTCCGATAATGACGACGTTTTCCAAAGGTTGGAACCTCTAGCTCTTCAGCGCGTTAATCTGTTTCGTAAATTCCGGCACGATCTGATGCAGGTCGCCGACCAGGCCGAAGTCGGCTACGTCGAAAATCGGCGCATCGCGGTCTTTGTTGATCGCGATGATGAGGTCGGCGCTCTGCATACCGGCCAGATGCTGAATGGCACCGGAGATGCCGCAGGCGACATAAACCAAAGGACAAACGGTTTTGCCGGTCTGGCCGACCTGATGATGATGTGAAATCCAGCCCGCATCCACGGTAGCGCGCGAAGCACCGACCGCGCCACCGAGGGCTCCGGCCAATCCTTCGATCACCTTAAAGTTTTCGGGAGCTCCGATGCCGCGTCCGCCGGAAACGATGTAGTCGGCGGCTTTGAGGTCAACGGTGTTGATCTCTTCGACGACACTTTCAACCCGTTTCATGCGCTCTTTGATGCCGGAGAGGTCGACTTTGACATCAACCACTTCGCCGGTTTCGTGCTCGCTGACGCGCTCTTTCTTAAAGACGTTGGAGCGTACCGTTGACATCTGCGGACGGTGGTCGGGGCAGATGATGGTGGCCATGATATTGCCGCCGAAGGCCGGACGAGTCTGGAGCAGAATCCCGCGTTCGGTGTCAAAATCAAGCTCGGTACAGTCGGCGGTGAGACCGGCCCAGCCCATGACGGCGACCGTCGGCGCAAGACTGCGGCCGATAGTGCTGGCACCGTAGAGAACGATCTCCGGGTTCTGCGCCTTGATCAGGTCAGCCATAACCTTGGAGCAGTAGTCGTTCTGGTAGGTGTCCAGTTTAGGGTCTTCGATGTTGTAGATTTTCTTCGCGCCGTAATTGAACAGCTCCTGATGCATCGGCTTGCCGTTAGCGGAGGCCAGCACCGCGCAAAGGGTGAACCCCGATTTGGCCGCCAGCTTGCGCCCTTCGGAGAGCAACTCAAAAACCACACCGGCCTGCTTGCCGTTTTCCTGTTCCGCGTAAACCCAGATTTCCTTTTTGGTGCTCATAGGACTTTCTTCTCCCGCAGTTTAAAAATGAGTTCTTTAACCATGTCAGCCGGTTCGCCGGACAGGATTTCCTTGTTGAGTTTCACCGGCGGCGCAAAAACCTTGTTTACTTTGGTCGGCGAACCGTTCAGGCCGATTTTGGTTTCGTCGGGCTGAAGCTGTTCGACGCCCCAGACCGGGATTTCGGCTTTCTTGGCGGCCATCTTTTTCTTCAGCGAAGGCATCCGCAGCGAATTGGCTTCTTTAACCACCGTCAGCGCGGCCGGTTTTTCGACATCCCAGACGTTGTAGCCGTGGTCGGTCACCTGCTGAACACGGAACCCTTTATCAGTCACTTCACAGGCTTTGGCGTAGGTAATCATCGGTACGCCGTAGAAGTGCGCTACACCGGGGCCGACCTGCGCGGTGTCACCGTCAATCGCCTGCTTGCCGAAAAGAATCAGATCGACCGGATCGGTCAGCTTTTTGAGAGCCAGCGTGATCGTATAGGAAGTGGCCCAGGTATCGGCACCGCCGAACTTACGGTCGGAAATCAGGATCGCTTCATCCGCGCCATGCGAAAGCGCCGTACGAAGCGCCTCCTCGGCCTGCGGCGGACCCATGGAGATAACGGTAATTTTACCGCCGTGCTTATCTTTGAGTTGCAACGCCATTTCCAGTGCATTTTCGTCAAAGGGGTTGATGATGCTCGGTACTCCGGCGCGGTTGAGACGGTTCGTCTCGCGGTCAATCGTGACCTTGTCCGAGTCCGGCACCTGCTTGATGCAAACCACAATGTTCATAAAGGCTCCTTTCCTTGGAAAAATAGGCCTCGGTTATAAGGATAGGAGCGCGCGACCTCAAGCCGAAACACCCGATTTATCGGTTGCCGCCCTTTCGGGAATGCTCTATTTTGGTTCCGTTGCAAATGCAGGGAACATACCGGTTAATCCAATAAAAGAGATTTGTCATGAAAAAAGCACTGTTTTTTACCTTCCTCACCACCACGGTTCTGCTGGCCGGCTGCTCAACAAACAAACCTGTTTCGGCAGTGCCGGCAGCTCCGGCTCCCGCAGCGGCAGCGGTTTCCGCACCTGAACCGACCCTTGCGCCGGTGATTCAACCGACGTTGCGGGAAGAAATGCAGAAGCTGTCTGCTGTAATTAGGGAAGTTGGCGGACTGGCCGCACTCGGCACCGATAAATCAAAAAGTCACGAACTGGCACTCAACATGGCTAAGAAAAACGGACGTCTGGAGCTTTCCCGAATGGTGAACGCCCGGGTTGAAGCCCTTGCGAAAGCCTTTTCAGAGGAAACAGGAATACCGTACGAGTCGCTGCTCCTGTCCGGATTCAATAACACCAGTAAAGTGCTCGCCGGACAGATTGCCGGCAGTATCGCGCAGACACTGAAATATGAAACTGCCGGAGACACCTCCACCGCCTACGCCCTCATGGTGCTCGACCCCAAAGCAATCGCCGATCAGCTCGCCGAAGAAAAGGATCTCTACGTTCGCCTCCAGAAGACCAAAGCGTTCGAAGCGCTCAATCAAGAGGTCAAATCGTTCGCGGCGTTCAAAGCCGCACAGAAATAGCAACCGGCTAACAGACTCTGTAATCGACGCAAAAGGCAGCGGCGGAACGATCATATGTTGCTTCACCCGCTTCTGAGAAAAAGCAGCCGGGAATCTGTTGCTTGGCGCGGTGATACGCCACACATTCGCAGCAAAGTCCTTTTTTCGCGCAGTCGTATGTGCAACTGCAGGCCGCCAGATTCTTTTCTTTATTCGGACAGGTCGTTGCCATTTCGATTCCTCCGTTTTTCAGGTAGGGCGCGACCGCCGGGCGCGCCGCGGACGGCTCGGCGAGCCGTCCCTACCAAAACCTCGATACTATTTGCCGAGAATTTCTTCGAGCGCCTCGACCAGCGCCATGATCTGTTCGTTCATGCCGACTGTGATGCGCAGGAAATCGCGGGTGCGGTCGCCGTCGAACCAGCGAATGAAAATATTACGTTTGCGGAGTTCTTCGAAAATTTTCTGCGCGCCGGGCTTCGGCGGTTTGGCCCAGACAAAATTGGCTTCGGAGGGATAGACCTTGAATCCCAGCGTCTTCAGTTCGTCGGTTAAGAGTCCGCGCGTTCCTTTGACGGCCGCCGTGATCGCCTCCATCGTCCCTTCATCAAGCAGCGCAACACGCGCCAGCTCCTGGGTCAGGCGGTTGACATTGTACGAATCCTTGATTTTGTGCAGCGCATCAATCAGCGGCTTCGCGCCAATGCAGTAGCCGAAACGGATACCGGCCAGCGCGTAGGATTTGGAAAGCGTCCTCGCCACCAGCACATTGTCGTACTTCGTCGCGAACTCCATGCAGTTTTCGCTGGCGAAATCCACATAGGCCTCGTCAATCACCACCACACCGGGAAACGTTTTAATGAAAGCTTCGACCTTGGCCTTCGGGAACAGCATGCCCGTCGGCGCATTGGGGTTGGTCAGAAAGAAAACCGAGGCTTCGTATCCTTTAGGCATCTGCCATTCAAAATTTTCGTCCAACGCCACCGGTTTGGTTTTAATTTCTTCGATCTGCGCCAGCACCGGATAGAGTGAATAGGACGGATCAAAATAACCGACCAAACCGTCGCGCTCCGCAAATGCACGGACGCAAAGTGCCAGAATTTCGTCGGACCCGTTACCGGCAAAGATATTGCCGATGCCGACTTCAAACTTCTCGGCAATCACCTTGCGCACTTCCATGCAGAGCGGATCGGGATACTTCGCCAGCTCGGCGATATCAATCTCGTTCAGCATGTCGCGCACCTCCGGCGAGCAAAGCCACGGATTTTCATTCGTGTTCAGCTTGATAATGCCCTCGCCCTTCGGCTGTTCGCCCGGAACATAGCCGCTCATCGCTTCCACAGATTTTCTAATTAAATTGCTCATTTGTTTTCCTTAAACGGATTCACCGCCCGCACATCACCATAGTACTGCCCGTCATTCAAATCCTCTGTCCAAAGCTCCTTGGCCCCCGACTGCTGAGCCGCCGCAACAATATTGGCATCATAAAATGAGGTGCCGTAAACAATTTGAACCTCGAAAGCATTTCTCAGCAGGCTGCAGGTATTTTCAACCACCGCCCAGCGCATAAATGACTCCACAACCTCCCTGAAATATTTCGGATCGCCGCCTTTGCGGAGCATCGTCATATAAAATTCCTGTAAAACCTGAATGCTGACAGCAACCGGCCACCGGTCAGTCCAGAACTTTTTCATAAATACAGCGGCCTGCTCATGCTTAACCTGATCGCCGCGATCAAACGCGTAAACGAGTATATTTGTATCAAGAAAAATATCAGCGCTCATGGAGTTCTTCCCGGCTGAATGTTTTACCGCCATCTCCGTAATCAACAGCCTCTTCCATTGCTTTTAAAACCGTTGATTTGGCCTGATCATAAACCATTTTATCTTTTTTATATTCCATCTCGGCCCCGGACTCAGCAGCCCGCCGGACTAAATCAGAAATCCACGCAGAAAGAGACATATCATGTTCTACGGCAATATGTTTCAACTTCCTCAGCAAATCTTCATCCATCCGTAATGTAATGTTTTTTGTCATATCAACCTCCGCACATAAATAGTGCAACACATTTTGCGTGCAAAGTCAATGCAGCGACAATATGAACCGGCGCAGGTGATACTATCATTTGATGCTATCGGCTCATGCGCTCTATTTTGTGGCGGGTTAAAAGTAAATCCACAACATCAGGTGATACACCTGAATTCCAAATCCGCCGACTGGAATTGGAGCCTGATCGGAATAAAATCAGCGGCAGATGCCGAAAAAACGTCAGTTGAATCTCGCTTTCCTTTTCACCGGCCCGCGCCTTTCTATCTACCGCAACGGGACGTCAATTTATGAAATCACCGTCTGGCCCCGTCCGCGTGCTGAAGCCCGCGATAATTTCGGATGCTGGAACCGATTTTATCCCGAGTTCCGACTGATTGACTATCCCCTGCACAAACTGAAGGAGAAAAAGCCATCCTCTCAACTGGAGCTCGGGCTCAACTTGCCCTCGCCAAAAAAAGAAATGACAAAAAAAGAAGCCTACGATCTGCTCCGGCAAACCATGCCGTTCCCGTACGCCATCGCATTGGCTCCGTTTCAAAGCCACCAGTGGAACCTGCTTATTCTGCTCTCGTTCAAGCGGCGGTTTTACGACCTGCTCAAGTCCAACCCGGTACTGGCCTATTACCTCGCCAACGACAAACAAACCATGACCCGCATCTTTCGCAAAGAGCTGATGATGGAGAATCTGACAGGAATGCCGCAGGCCGACCTGCTCAAACTGCTCGGCCTGCCGGATACTAAAAGCATGGTTAAACTGCTTCGAAAAATCCCGCCAGCCTCGGTCTCACCCGTACAATTTACGATCCTGCAGGAATGCGTTCGGTCAGAGGAGCGCATAAAAAAACTGATCCACCTCAAAAAGATCAATATCGGCGCTCTGAAACTGGTGTCGGTTCCCGACAATCAGCTGTGCGCGGTCACTCCACAACTGCTCGAAGAAGTCAGCGCGGATGTCCGGAATAATTTCCATGCGTCAGCCGCCAATCTGTTTTACGAAATGGCCAATCAGCACCACCACATTTACCCTGGACGGCCCCTGCCGGTGATCTGGACTCTGGAAGAGCTGGATGCGCGGCATGAAGAAATCATGCGCGCCTACACGGATCACCGGAGCGGAAAACAACTCGGCCCGCTGCCGGCACCGCCGCTTGAGGGAACGGACACCATAATTCCATTGCGGAGTGGAGAAGCGTTGCGGGATGAAGGCCTTGCACAGCACAACTGCGTCGGTGGATTCACTGAAGGGGTACGCGCAGGACACACCTACATCTACAAAGTCACCGCCCCCGAACGCGCCACCATCTCAATTGTGCAGGGAGCAGGCGGAGAATGGATCATCAGCCAATTGAAAGCCTCATTCAACAAACCGGTCAAAGAAGAAACCCAGCAAGTGATTGAAAACTGGCTCTGCGACATACAGATTGGGATATGAGGCGGTCATCAAATGTCTTATTTGGCAACGAGCCAGGCCGTCAGAATCCTGATTTTTTCTGTTTTCGCGAGCCTTTGGATTTTTTAATCGGCTTTGCCGGTTGCGAAGCACTGCGAATAGTTCGCGGTTGAATGACTTTCTCTTCTTTTACGACGGCTTTTATTCTGGTGAATGTAATGTCCACATGGGGGCTCTTCCCGTCATGTTTTATGGTTACGTCATGCCGAAGCCCGCAGTCACAGCATTTGTGGAAAAACTTGACCGCGGATTTACCACGTTTCTTTGTGCCATGCAGCCGCACCGGAATCCCGTCTGTTACTTTAATTATTACCATTATTTTCTGCCTTAAATTTATACATCGTATTTATAATAAATGACTTATAAAATCAATAATTTATATCGTCAGTTCAATAGAACCATGAAAAAAAACTCTGTAATAAAAAATTCGTGTCAAGTGGTTTTTTTAATAAAAAATTCTCAAGCGTAATAAAATTTTAACCTCATCGCTCCCTGATACGTCCTCCTCAGTTTATTAGCACAGTATTCTTAACCTTCTGTGCCCCCGCCTGTAAAGTAGAGGAGAATTTGTTACTCAATGCCCGCCTTTGTGCTTCTGTTCGCTATGTCTGAACAGCGCATCGGGCTCGTTCGCCGTTCGTCTTAAATTTAAGACGATTGTTTCGGCTTGCCCCGTCTAACATGTTAGACGCTAAACCACATGAACGCTTGCGGTGTTCCACGGTTGCACGCACTGCTTGTTCTGGCTCCCGACCACCTGCCGTAATTAAACTCGGTGGGGGCTCGCAGGCTTTCGCCTTTGGCTTTTCGTTACTCTTTACGGCACTCAATGCCCATCTTTGTGCTTCCATCCGTTATGTCTGAACAGCGGGTTATGGCTCGTGCGCCGTTCGTCCTAAATTTAGGACACTTGTTTCGGCTTGCCGCAACCCGCAACAATCTTTCTCTCTGCACGATTGCGATTGGTTGAAATTTCATCAACCGCTTTGCTCGCTTCGCAAACCACGACAGTCGGAGAAACCCCGATAGCGTGGACAATGTCCACAATCGATTCGTAGACCGCGACAGTCGCTTCGATACTACCCGTTAGCAGATTGAAACTTTCAAAGCGTGGACAGGTCCACTCCGGTAAACACTTACAAATTTTGGACACTGTCTGTACCGTGTGCGAGCGTCGTTGCCATGCTAACCGGCGGCAGATTGTGCCCGATTGCCCTCGTTAATGTCTGTAGCGCATGCAAGTTTTGGCAGCATGGTAATACGAATTTTGCGTCAACCATTGTTTTTAATAAAAATTCATGATTCGTAATCAAAAATTACGCCCAGTCGGCGCCGATACGTGACAGTATGCCGATTTTTTCATTGCTCATATGAAAAGTAGACCAGATCGATAATATGGGATACGCCTTTCGTTTAGTCTTTTTGGGATGCGGTTCTTCACCTGCGCTTTACTAGGGTTCCCGTTATTCGCCAGTTTCCTTACATGTAAGGAAATGGCTGAGTCCATCTGTAATAAAAAATTGACGCAAATACATTTTCATAATATTTTTTAAAAAAAATCATTATAAAAACTAGTAATTCATGGAATTAAGTATGCAACATATTGGATATAAATGGCTTATAGACCGATTCAGCCTTGATGTTATCCCTCATCACTGCGCTTCATTCCTTTCTGATAAGAGCGTACATCGAAAAGTGGAAAAAAGTGATGGATCCACAGAGGAGTATTACCCAAAAGGAAAAACCTGTGAGGATTCCGTCTGCGGTCATCTGGAATTCGCCGTCAAAAATGAAGGAATCAATCTTGCCATCTTGAAAGCCTGCTTTCCGCACGTCGATGCCTCCGAGCTGACCGCGCACATCCTGAAGAAACGGACCGGTCAGTTTGTTCGTAAGTTATGGTTTCTTTACGAGGCATTGACCGGACGAAAACTTGATATTCCGGATTTGGAGCAGGGGAACTACGTTGATCTGCTGGATCCGGAAAAATATTACACCGCCACACCAGTTTCGCAGCAGCGGCAGCGTATCAACGTTAACCTTCCCGGTACTGTTGATTTTTCCCCGCAACTGCGCCGCACCGACAAGCTCAAAGCCTTTGAAGCCAAAGCCCTCAATACCCGGTGCAGTACTATTCTGGCGGGCTACGACGAACAGCTGGCCGCACGGGCGGTTAATCAGCTTTACCTAGGAGAAACCAAATCGTCATTTCAAATCGAAAAGGAGGATCTTCCGACAGACCGTAACATGCGGTTCAAACAACTGCTGACACAGGCTGGTCAACAGCAGTATCTAACGAAGGACGGCCTGCTGAACTTGCATCGGCAGATCATAATTGATCCTCGCTACCATACGGCCGGTTATCGAGACACGCAGTTTTATGTCGGAAGCACCACATTCCAAGGCGAAGAAATCCACTTCATCCCTCCTCGTCCGGATAATCTCGATGAATTAATGAACAGTTTTTTACGGTGCGGGGAACGAATGCTTTCGTCTGATATACATCCAGTTGCAGCCGCAGCGGCGGCTTCATTTGCCTTTGTTTATCTGCATCCATTCAAGGACGGCAACGGGCGTATGCACCGTTTTCTGATTCACCATATTCTGGCAAAAAAAGGATTCACTCCGTCTGGAAGCATTTTCCCGGTGTCGGCTGTAATGTTGCGCGACCTGAAAAAATATCAGGATATTTTAAACCGCTTCTCCGCTCCGCTACTGGAGCACATCCGGTTCCGTCAGGATGGCGAAGGCCGCATGACCGTGTTGAATGAAACAGCAGACTATTACCGTTATATCGATTTGACGTCCACCGTAGAACTCCTGTTTGAGCTGATCGAACAGACATTGGATAAGGATCTGATTCAGGAACTTAACTTTCTGAAAAACTATGATCAGGCCGCCCGCGAATTAACCAACATGATGGATGGCCTTTCTGGTAAAGAAATAGGCGATTTCATCAACTACTGCCGAGGAAACCGGGAAAACCCAATGCATATTTCTAAGGCAAAACGGGGGAAATTTTTTCCGTTGCTAACCGATGAAGAAGTCGAGCGGATGCAGGAAATAGTCCGCCGGACTTTTGATGCGGGGTGACCGTTCTTGAATTTCAAAACCCCATTCTGACTTCACTTCTCAAGCCGGATAGTGGCGGAGCGGGCGTGGGCGTCGAGGGTTTCGACGCGGCCGAAGGCTTCGACCACGGAAACGGTTTCTTCGAGATCTTTTTTGGTGAAGTGGATCAGGCTGATGCGGCGGCGGAAATCCTCGACCGTCAGGCCGGAGAAAAAAGCCGCCGTACCGCCGGTCGGCAAAACGTGGCTCGGGCCCGCCGCGAAGTCGCCGACGGCTTCCGGCGTCCAGGGCCCGATGAAGAGCGCGCCGGCGCTTTTTAATTTTTTCGCCCAGCGTTCCGCGTCTTTGACGATCAGTTCCATGTGTTCCGGCGCGAAGCGGTTGCAAAGTTCGATGCCCTTTTCGACATTCTCCACAACGATCAGCAGACAGCCGTGCGCCATCACCTGCTCAACCGGAGCTTTCCGCGTCAGCTTCGCGGACTGAATTTCCAGTTCTGCGCGGACGGCTTTAGCCGTTTTTTCGGAAGTGGTCACCAGCAGCGCTTTTTCGGAGCCGGTGCCGTGTTCGGCCTGCGAAAGCAGATCGGCGGCGATGTGCGCGGGATTGGCGGTTTCGTCGGCCAGTACCGCGATTTCGCTCGGGCCGGCGACCATATCGAGTGCGACTTCGCCGTACACCAGCCGTTTGGCGGCGGTGACATACGGTCCGCCGGGGCCGACAATTTTCTGCACCTTCTTAATCGTCTTGGTGCCGTAAGCCATTGCGCCAATGGCCTGGATGCCGCCGACTTTATAAATTTCGGTCGCACCCGCGAGGTCAAGCGCATAGAGAATGTACGGATTCACGCCGCCTTCGGCATTGGCAGGTGTACAGGCAACCCGTTCAGGAACGCCGGCAACGTCGGCCAGCGTCAGCGTCATCAGCGCGGTCGAGGCGAGCGGTGCGGTGCCGCCGGGAATGTAGGCACCGACGCGATCGAGCGCGACAAATTTTTCACCGAGCCAGCCGCCCTGCGGCGCGGGCATCCGCCAGTCTTCGCGAAGTCCGGCAACGGCAAACTGCACAATACGTTTGTGCGCTTCTTTGGCCGCTTTCCTGAAATCCGCATCCACCGCTTTTTTGGCAGCGGCGATCTCCACCTTGGTAACACGCATCGTGGCGAGCGTGACCGTTGAACGGTCAAACTGCCGGGCATATTTTACAACGGCGCTGTCACCGTGTTTTTTGATGTCGGCCAGAACGCCGGCGGCAATTTTATCCGCGCCTTTTTCGACCGGCGGACGGAGCAGAAAATCTTCAATCTTTGTCGAGCGCCCTTTGGCGCTGTATTTTAAAATCGGTGCGTCAGTTTTTTTCATAGGGCGGTCAGGCGTAGGGTTTGAAATATTGGATGGTTTGCTTGAGGCCTTCTTCCAGCGGGATCTTCGGCTCCCAGCCCAGCTTGGCCTTGGCCTGCGCGATGTCGGGCTGGCGCTGTCTGGGATCGTCGGCGGGTAGCGGCTTGAAGATCAGTGCGGATTTGGAGCTGGTCAGTTTGATGACCGTTTCGGCCAATTCAAGCATGGTGAACTCGCCGGGATTGCCGAGATTGACCGGACCGGTGATTTCATCGGGCGAATCCATCAGCTTCAGAAGCCCTCTAATCAGGTCATCCACATAACAGAAAGAGCGGGTCTGTTTTCCGCTGCCGTAGATGGTGATCGGCTCGCCGCGCAGCGCCTGCATGATGAAGTTGCTGACCACACGGCCGTCGTTGGGATGCATACGCGGGCCGTAGGTGTTGAAGATGCGCGCAACTTTTATTTTGACGCGGTTCTGGCGGTTGTAGTCAAAAAAGAGCGTCTCGGCGCAGCGTTTACCTTCGTCGTAGCAGGAGCGCGTGCCGATGGGATTGACGCGGCCCCAGTAGCTTTCGGGTTGCGGGTGAATGTCCGGATCGCCGTAAACTTCGCTGGTGGAGGCCTGGAAAATTTTTGCGCCGACGCGCTTGGCGAGGCCGAGCATATTGATCGCGCCGATGACGCTGGTTTTCGTGGTCTGCACCGGATCGTGCTGGTAATGAATCGGCGAAGCGGGACAGGCGAGGTTGTAGATTTCGTCTACTTCGGCAAACAGCGGAAAGGTGACGTCGTGCCGCAGAATTTCGAAACGGGGATTGTCCAGCAGGTGCGCCACGTTTCCGCGCCGGCCGGTGAACAAGATATCCACGCAAAGCACATCGCAGTCCCGCTGAAGCAGCGCTTCACAAAGATGCGAGCCCAGGAATCCCGCGCCGCCGGTAACCAGAACCCGTTTATTGAAGTGGTAATTATTCATGCTTTGTTTATCCTCTGCGTTTCAAAAACAGGGCGATGCTATCTTTCCGACCTATGGAAACCAAACAAAAACTGATTCTCGCCAGTACCTCGCCGAGGCGCGCCGAACTGCTTCGCAGTGCGGGCATCGCGTTCAAGGTGATCCGTCCGGACGCCGACGAAAAACTGCACGCACACGAAACGCCGGTGGAATACACTGTCCGCACCGCACGCGAAAAGGCGGAAAGCGTACAGGCCGCGCCCGGCACTGTCGTCCTCGGTGCCGATACGGTGGTGGCGGCCGAAGGCCGTATTCTCGGCAAGCCGGCCGGTGCGGACGATGCCGCAGCAATGCTCCGCCTGCTCTCCGGAAAAATGCACGAAGTGATCACCGGTGTCTGCCTGCGCTCAGCGGAAAAAACCGTCTGTTTTCACACCGCCACGGCTGTACTGTTCCGCGAACTTTCAGACGAAGAAATTGCAGCTTACGTCGCCACCGGCGACCCGCTCGACAAGGCGGGCGCCTACGCCATTCAAAACGGGGCGGCGGGCATGGTGCGGCGGATTGACGGCTCTTACTCTAATGTCGTCGGCCTGCCGCTGTGTGAAGTCATCGAAGCGTTGAGCAGCTTCGCTTCAGAAATATGAAGTATGAAGTTGGTATTTACTTTTAAAATTAAGCTGTCGCAAACCCGTTTTCACCTTTCATAGTTCATTTTTCATAGTTAAATAAGCGCATGACATCACGCGAACAACCGTTGGAAGCAGGCCTTTACATTGTCGGAACACCGATCGGCCATCTTGGCGATATGACCGCGCGCGGTATTGAAACGCTCAAGCAGGCCTCGCTGATCGTCGCCGAAGACACGCGGACAACACGCAATCTGCTGAATCATTTCGAAATCAAGACACACTGCATCAGCTGTCACAAATTTAACGAGGCACAGCGCTGCGACGAAATCATCGCACGCATCCGCAGCGGCGAAGCCGTAGCGATGGTGACCGACTCGGGGATGCCCTGTATCTCCGACCCCGGCGCACGCGTAGTGGAAGCCTGCCGGGCGGCGGGCGTACTGATTACCTCCGCGCCGGGCCCGACGGCCTTAACAACCGCACTGGCGCTGAGCGGCTTCGGCGGACACGGCTTTCTGTTCGCCGGGTTTCTGCCGCGCAAGAGCGGCGCGCGGCGGCGTACGCTTGAACGGTGCGCCGCACTGCCGGTTCCGGCGATTTTTTACGAGTCACCCTACCGCCTGCTGAAACTGCTCGAAGAAATCGAAGCCGTTATGGGCGCGGAACGGCCGGTTTTTGCGGCACGTGAACTGACCAAGAAATTCGAGGAACTGCTCAGCGGAACCCCGGCGCAAATCCGGCAGCAATTCGGCGAGCGCACCGTCAAGGGCGAATGCATCGTGATTGTCGGGCCGGGAGAATAATGTTTTCGCCTATTATCATTTGCACTGCCCTGCGGTGCCGACTAGAATTTCCGGCATCTTGAAATAAGGAATCTTTTCTATGCTTGGAGTAGAACAAAGTAATGACGATTTACAGGCCGCTATCACCGGCAGCAAAGTTTTTATCCGCGTGACCGGGCGCGGCTCATTCAAAGTGAGCACGACGCTGAAACAGTTTATCGCCCGGATCATTTCGCAGCAGCCGGTTTCCATCGTGGTGCTTGATCTGGCCGAATGCATCGGCATGGACAGTACGTTCATGGGTGTGCTCGCCGGACTGTCCGGCCGCCTGAAACAGAGCGGACAGACACTGGAACTGATCAACCTTTCCGATAAAAACATAAAACTGCTGGCGACCCTCGGCGTAGATCAGGTGATCTCTCACTACAGCCACAGCCACGGGCATGACATGCCGGACCAGACTGCGCAGTCGCTCTCCATCGACGGAATCACTAAAAAAGAACTGGCCGAAACCGCCCTGCAAGCGCATCAGAATCTCGTGGAACTGAGCGAAGAAAACCGCCCCCGGTTCAAGCGTGTCATTGAGTATCTCCAGGCGGATGTGGACCGGCTGAATTGAACCTTTTATGACTTTGCCTTTATTTAACTGGATACCTGCGGTCATGACCCTCTTTCTCGAGGCCGTCATCGTAATTCTTATTTTCTACCTCCTTCACAACAGCAGAAAACTGCGCCGCAAAAACATTTCCCTCCGGCAGGAGCGCGAAGTGATTTTCGACTTCATTCACAACATCGGCGAAGTGTTCGCCGAGGAAATCAAGGCCGATTCCCTGCTGAAACGCATTCTGTTTTTCGCCACCAAAACCGGCAAAGCCGCCTCGGGAGCCATCTACCTTTACAACGCCAACCGCTCGCAGCTTTTTGCACGGGCCATTTCCGGAATTTTTCCGCCGCTTTATGATGCCGATCAGGTGCACACCGAACAGCTCCTCGCCAAATCGCAGTATCTCGAAGCGCTGGTAAAAAACCGTCCCGTCAGCGCCGGCGAAGGCCTCGTCGGATCCGCCGCTGCTGTCGGCAGCGGCATCATCATCGAAGATGCCGAACTGGATGCGCGCGTTCCGGTTTATGCCAATGACTTTCTGAAAATCCGTTCGCTGCTGATTGTGCCCATGCGGTTCGGTAATGAAGTGCTCGGCGTTATCGCGCTCGCCAACCGCACCGACGGGCAGCCGTTCACGCCCGGCGACCTCAACCTGATTCAGGCCATGGCCGATCAGGCCTCCGTACCCGTCCACTACACCGGGCTTAAAGCCGATCTTGACCGCAAGCGGCAGCTCGACCGCGACATGCAGGCTGCCCAGCAGATTCAGGAGTCTCTGCTTCCGCAGCACCTGCCGCAGATCGAAGGCGCGCGCCTCGCCGCCTACAACCTGCCCGCCTTCAACATCGGCGGTGATTACTATGACTTTATTCAAATTGACGGCGAACACCTCGGAATCGCCATCGCCGACGTCGCGGGTAAAGGCATCGGCGGTGCCATGATGATGGCGGTCTGTCAGGGTGTTCTGCGCGCCCGCGCCGTTCAGGAAAACAGTCCCGCACGTATGCTCTCCGAACTCAACCGCGTCCTGAGCGCCAACCTCGCCGAAGATATGTTCATCACCATGCTCTACATGATCCTCAACACCCGCACCCGTGAACTTACCTTTGCCCGAGCCGGACACGAAAGCCCGGTGCTTAAACGGATCAGCAACGGCGCGCCCGAACCGCTGGCTTCGGCAGGAATCGCCATCGGTCTCGCTGACGCGGAAATCTTCGACAGCGCCATCAAAGACGTCTCCGTTCAGCTTGCCGCCGGCGACGTCGTGGTCGTCTACACCGACGGCATCACCGAGGCGCTCAATGAAAAAAATGAAGAATGGGGTGCTGCCACCCTTCTGCAAACTATTGATACCGAATCGGCCGGCGGTGTGGATGCTCTCACCAAGTCCATCCGCGACCGGATTGCCCGGCATGTCGGCGCACAGCAGCAATATGACGACATGACCCTGATCGCGCTCGAAGTCCGCTGAACCATCCCGCCCTCCGGCATTGACTAACCCGCGCAAATGCGTATTTTTCCAACCCTTGGATCTGTTTTTCAGGATCCGGCTATTAAGGAATTTGAATCATGAGTAAAAAAGATAAAAAAGAGGCGGCACCCGAACAGCCGGAAGAGGTTGTTGAACCGGTTGTCACGCCTGTCGTCCAGGAAGAGGAGCCGCTGAAGGATCAGCTGCTGCGCCTGCGGGCGGACTTCGACAATTTCCGCAAGCGCACCCAGCGCGAACGCGGCGAACTTTTCCTGCTTGCCAACGAAACCCTCTTTCTCGAAATACTGCCCGTCATCGACCATTTCGAAATGGGTTTCAAAAGCGCGGAAGATCATAAAGCCGACTGTTCCGTCACCGAAGGCTTCCGGATCGTCTACAACCAGCTGCTGGATGTATTGAAAAAATTCAACGTCACCGCCATTGATGCCATCGGCGAGCCGTTCGATCCGCACCGTCATGAGTCGCTTATGCACATGCCGTCGGACAAGCCGGCCGAAACCGTCATTGAACAGGTTCGCCGAGGCTATCTGCTGGGCGAAAAACTGCTGCGCGCGTCGCAGGTCATCGTTTCCAGCGGTCCGGCAAAAGAAAATGGAGCGGCAGAGTAATGGCTTCACAGAAACGAGATTATTACGAAGTGCTGGGCATCGCTAAGGGTGCTTCAGCGGAAGATATCAAGAAGGCCTACCGCAAAATGGCCATCCAGTATCACCCCGACAAGAATCCCGGCGACAAAGCCTCCGAGGAAAAATTCAAAGAAGTTTCCGAAGCCTACGAAGTGCTCAGCGACACCGCGAAGCGTCAGCAGTATGACCAGTTCGGCCACGCCGCTTTCGGCGCGGGACGCGGCGGCGGTGGCGGCGGCAGTTACGGTGGATTCGGCGGCGGCGGCATTGACCTCGAAGAAGCGCTGCGCACCTTTATGGGCGCATCCGGCGGCGGCGGAAGTATTTTTGAAAACTTTTTCGGCGGCGGCGGACGCGCCCAAAACCCCAACGCACCGCAGGAAGGCGCGGATCTGCGCTTCGACCTCGAAATTGATTTTGAAGAAGCCGTGCTCGGCTCTTCGCGCGAAATCCGCATCAACGTCAACGAAACCTGCGACCGCTGCAAAGGCGGCGGCGCCGAGCCCGGATCCGGACGCAAAACCTGCTCCGACTGTCGGGGCGCAGGCCAGGTGGTCAGCGGCGGCGGTTTTATTCAGTTCCGCCAGACCTGCCCGACCTGCCGCGGTACCGGCCAGGTGATTGAAAAACCCTGCACCGTCTGCCGCGGACAGGGACTGGTGCGTAACAAGCGCACCATTGACGTGAAGATTCCCGGCGGCGTCGAAACCGGTTCTCGCCTGCGCATCGCCGGTAAAGGCGAAGGCGGACTGCGCGGCGGCCCGTCCGGCGACCTTTACATTGTGCTGCACGTCCGTGAACACGAATTTTTCAAACGCAACGACCTCGACATTGTCTGCGAGGTTCCGGTGCCCTTCCATATCGCCGCGCTCGGCGGCGAAGTGCATGTACCGACCATTCACGGCCGCGCGGAACTTAAAATCCCGGCCGGCACAGAGAACGGCAAAGTGTTCCGGATGAAAGGTAAAGGCATCACCAGCCCGCGCTACGGCACCGGCGACCAGCACATTGTGGTACAGATTGAAATTCCGCAGGGACTCGGCGGCAAAGAGAAGAAAAAGATGCAGGAAGCGGCTGAGATGCTGGACGAAAAGAACTTCCCGCTGACGCAGAAGATGAACAAAGCGGCCGAAAAATTCTACGAACACAAACGGGCTCTCGAGAAAGAGCAGTAATGGAATGGAGGAATGATGGAATACTGGAAATAAAGAAGCGTTATTCCACCATTCCAATATTCCATCATTCCCAAAGGTCTCTCTCATGAGAATCAACTCCTTCACGCCGTCAGGAACGCTGGAAAACGACCTCGCCGTGCTTTCGCCCGAAGAGTCGCACCACCTCGCGCGGGTACTCCGCGTCGAAGCCGGTCAGGAGCTGACGCTGTTTGACGGACAGGGAACACGCGCCGAAGGCATCGTTGAGGCTGTTACAAAAAAAGAAGTGACCGTCCGGATTACCGCCCGCGAAACGGTTCCGCCGCCCGTCGTTGAAATCACGCTGATTCAAGCCATCTGCAAACCCGATCGCTTTGAACTGATTCTGCAAAAAGCGACCGAACTGGGCATCCGCCGGATTCAGCCGGTCATCAGCGCACATACCGTCAACCGCTCAAAAGAACCGGAAAAACAAATGGAACGCTGGCAGACGATCATCCGCAACGCGGCGCAGCAGTGCGGCACCGCCTGGCTGCCGGAACTTCTCCCGTTGCAAAAATTCAACGCCGTAGCGTTGAAAGCCGATGTCGTTTTCATCGGCTCGCTGCATCCAAATGCCAAACCATTCCGCGAAGCTTTCCAAGGTTTGGACAGAGCAAAAATTAAAACCGCCGCACTGCTGATCGGACCGGAAGGCGACTTCACGGAAGAAGAAGTAAATGCCGCCGTCGCGGCGGGTGCCATTCCTGTCACCTTCGGCAGTCAAATCCTGCGAACCGAAACCGCCGCCATTTTCGGGTTGAGCGTGCTGGCTTATGAGTTATTCTAGCCCGCACATGAGTACTAAAGTTATTGCACTCGCAAATCAAAAGGGCGGCGTCGGTAAAACGACGACTGCCGTGAATCTGGCCGCCAGTCTGGCCGAACGCCGTAAAAACGTACTGCTGATCGACCTCGATCCGCAGGCCAACGCAACGAGCAGCGTCGGGCTGGAAAAAGAAGACGGCGCAAGCATTTATGCCGCACTGCTCGGTGAAACAGACGCCCGCACACTCATTAAACCCACGGCGACCAAACGGCTGCATGTGATTCCGTCGGAACTCGATCTCGCCGGTTGCGAGGTGGCGATCGCCCGTATGGACAACTATCTGCACTGCCTAAAAAACGCCCTGCGTCCGATTGTGGAGCAAGACGAATATGACTTTATCCTGCTCGACTGCCCGCCGTCGCTCGGCATTCTCTTCATGAATGCGCTCTACACCGCCGACTCAATCGTCATCCCGATTCAGGCGGAGTATCTGGCGCTCGAAGGGTTAAGCGTCATGCTGCGCATCATCGAGCAGGTGCGCGCGGCGGGCAATCCAGGGCTGCAAATCGAAGGCATTGTGCTGACGATGTATGATTCGCGCACCAATCTGGCCCAGCAGGTGGCCGCTGAAGTACACAAGCATTTCGGCGACCGGCTGTTTAAGACCGTCATTCCGCGCAGCATCCGGCTGAGCGAAGCGCCCAGTCACGGCAAGCCGATCACAGAATATGACGTGCAGTCAAAAGGCGCGGAAGCCTACCGCCTGCTGGCGAAGGAACTCCTCGGCCGGCAGACAGGGTCTTGTGTGCCGGATCCGGCGGCCTCATCCATTTATTCCGTACCGGACGAATCCGCCGAACCGTTCGAAGCTGCCGTAGAAAATGACTTGGCAGACCCCGCCGAAGACACTACCGTGTGAAACCTTTTTTGCGGAGAGGTGTCAGAGTGGTTTAATGAGCACGCTTGGAAAGCGTGTGTGCCCTTTAAAGGCACCGGGGGTTCGAATCCCCCCTTCTCCGCCGCTTTTTTACCCGCTGGACCGGTGTATCACGACGGGCGATTTGAGAGAATATGACAGTGGTTTGATACAACTTTTAGTTTTCTAACGAAAAAAGAAGGCTGATTGCCATCGTCAATACTCCTGATCAGGATTCGTTTATTGAACCAAAGGCTCTTGTCAGCGCGGAACGAAAAATAGCTTTCCAATCCCGGGTTGGACAGGCTTTTCAGCCGGAAAACACAAGGCCGACAAACAGTCTTTCTTTTGGGGAATTGAGCGTTCCAGGAGTCCTGGTTTTACCTTTTCCTGCTTTTCCGGTTCATTTCCGTCCGCCGTTTCCTTACTCTGCTGTCTATGTATTTACTCGGCAGTCTGCTACCTGTTTTTCTGATCATCGCGCTCGGCAAAATCCTCTGCCGAACCGGATTCTTTTCCGACGGCCTTGCCAAGAGCCTCAACCGGCTGACCTACTGGATTGCACTGCCCGCGCTGCTGATTGATAAAATATCCAATGCGGCTTTCAATTCCGGCGATGTCACCCGGATGTCTCTGCTTCTGGTTCTGGCAACGGCAGGATCCGTAGCGGTCGGATATATCGCAGCCTTCGCCCTGCGGCTGAACCGCCGCTCCATGGGAGCTTTTGTTCAGGGCGCTATGCGCTCCAACAATGCTTTCATCGGTCTGCCCGTTATCCTTTACTCCATGACCGGATCAGACCCCGGCATCATGGCGCTGGCAACCGTCGCGCTGGCACCGTCCATTGTTTTTTATAACTTTCTCTCGGTTCTCATCCTCCTCGCGCACGGTGACCGGCAGCAGCGAAGCCCCGGCGCTGCCGTACTGCTGTTCATAAAACAGCTTCTGCTCAACCCTCTGCTGATCGCCTGCGTAATCGGCCTGCTTTTAAACAGTTGCGAAATTGCTCTGCCGGTCGCGGTTCAGCGCACCTTAACGGCACTGGGGGATACCGCCCTCGCACTGGCTTTGCTGAGTATCGGCGCCTCCCTCTCATTCCAGGGGCTTCGCACTGGACTGGTGCCGTCAACCGTTTCATCCGGCATCAAAGTTTTCATCCAGCCGCTGATCGGACTGGGTCTGGCGATGCTCTGGAAGCTCCCGCCCGCCGAACGGCAGATTCTGCTGATTTATCTCGCCTGTCCGACAGCGGTGGCCAGTTACGTTATGGCCGACATTTTCAACAGCGACCGGGATCTCGCGGCGCATATTGTTGTCGTCAGCACACTGCTCTCCGGTCTGTCGCTGGCCGCCGTACTCGTCCTGGGAGGATAAAGCATGACTGTACCGAAAAGACGTTTTGGCAAAACCGGACTGCAAATGCCTGTTCTCACCTGCGGCGGCATGCGCTACCAGCACAGCTGGCAGGACGAACCTGCCAACCGGGATGGCATCACCGAAGAAAACCAGAAAAACCTCGAAGCCGCCGTCCGCTATGCGCTCGACCTCGGCATCAACCACATTGAAACCGCCCGCGGCTACGGCACCTCTGAATACCAGCTCGGCAAACTGCTGCCGGCGCTTCCGCGTGACAAAATAATCGTCCAGACAAAAATTGCGCCTACCGATACGCCGGCGGAATTCCTCGCAACATTTGAAACATCGATGGCGGCGCTCCGCCTGGATCACGTCGACCTGCTCTCCATTCACGGCATCAACAATGAAGAAACCCTGCAGCAGTCTCTGAAAAACATGCCGGTACTCGAACAGCTCAAAAAAGAGGGGCGCTGCTGCCATATCGGATTTTCAACTCATGGCACACCGGACATCGTTGTCAAAGCCATTGAAACCGGGCTGTTCGAATACGTCAACCTGCACTGGTATTTTGTCTACCACCCCGTAACCTGGGCTTCTGTTGAGGCTGCAACCAGACGTGACATGGGAGTCTTCATCATCAGTCCCTGCGACAAAGGCGGCAAACTCTACGAACCGCCGCCCAAACTAATCGATCTCTGCCAGCCGCTCACTCCGATGCAGTTCAACGACCTCTACTGCCTGCGCCGCCCGGAAATTCATACGCTCTCCATCGGCGCCACCCGGCCCTCCGACTTTGCTGAACACGTCACCGCTGTAGGCAGTATGGAAGAAAAATTTCCAATGGTTGAAAAAATTGAAAAACGGATTTTCCAGGCCATGGAAAAAGCACTGGGTGCAGACTGGGTTCACCACTGGCACGAAGGTCTGCCGCGCTGGCAGGACACTCCCGGCGGAATCAATATTCCTGAAATCCTGCGCCTCTGGACCTATGCCAAAGGGCTGGACATGACCGAATTCGGTAAAATGCGCTACAACCTGATGGGCAATGCAGGACACTGGTTCGCCGGACAGCAGGCGGCCGAATTCAACAACAACGATCTGAAACCCGTTCTCGAAAAGAGCCGCTTTGCCGGGCGCATTCCCGAAATTCTGCGCGAAGCTCACGCCCTGCTCCACGACGAACCGAAAAAACGGCTCAGCGAGTCGTGAGTTAAAAATTATAGGTAACGAACAGGCGGGCATCGGTGGCTGCGGTGTCGGCTTTGCCGCTGCTGCTCTCGCGATATCCCGCGCCGCATTTGACGGCAATAGAGAGATTGTCCCCGATCGGCTGTTTAACGACAAAGTTGATCTCCTGCCCGTCGTAAGCCGTCCGGCTGTGATCCTGCCAAGTATAGTTATAGAGCATGTAAAGTGATGTTTTGCCGATCTTTGTCGTGGCTTTGAGATAGGCTGACTCGGACCCGCCGTTGAAGTGGCCGGGATAAACCATCAGCGAATTTCCGAGCGGATGGTTCAGTCCGGTGGTCATCTCATGAAAGAGCATATTGTCGCCGTGAACACTGAACCAGCCGGGCTCAAATGTTATTCCTCCGGCCTTCTGCTCAAAGGCAAGGCTGAACATATCTGTATCGAAAGGGGCAGATGATCCCGCCGCCTTTACTGAGTTTCCGTGCTGAAAGTACCCCAGCAGAGCGGTTTGCTCTGTCACCGTGTACCGTGTGCGTCCGCCGGTGACATTGGCCATGCCGTGTACATACGCTTCGTACACCGCCACCTCGAGATTGGTAATACCGGTAAACACCGCCTCGCCCCAGGAAATGCCGCGGCTGTCATAGCCGCGGTCCGGCAACAGTACTTTATCAAAATCGTTAAATTCCCAGCCGTCCTCGTTATCCAGAACATTGCTGAGCCGGAAAGCGTGCCCGAATGTAAGCGCCGTGTAAGGAATATCTTTCGTGGTCAGCTGAACTGCTTCAACCGACCGCGGCTTCTGGCGGATTTCATCCGAACGGAACAATTCGCCGTTGATCACCTGCCGCCCGGCTTTAATAAATGTATTCGTCAGTCCGAACTTTTCAAAACGGTATTTCAACCAGGCCTCGTTCAAAACATTCACACGTCCATTGGTTATGAGCTTTTTACCGTTATCGCTGCCGGCACTGGCATCCAGCGGCTCCACATAAATCCAGGTCAGCCCGGCGCTGAAGCCGGCCAGCTCCGGCGACGTATAGCCCAGCAGCAGACCCGCTGTTGTGGAATAAGCGCAGCCGGGTGTGTTGTTTTCATAATCGCGGTACATGCTGAGCGTTTGCAGCCGTGCAGCCCAGATTCCGCAACCGAGATCGTTCACCGGCTTCAGCAGACTTTCGGCAGACACACCGGCACACCCGACCGCCAGCGATACCAGCAACAGCGTTTTTTTTATCATGATAAAACTTCCCTTCACCGACTTTGTGAAAGCGCGAATTCTTATCTTTTGCTCCGCCTGCCTGCAAACTCAATCCGGTTAGACTGAAATCATTTTGACAATACCGCTGTAAACATGGTTTCTTCTGCGCCTCAACTGACAACCGATAACAAATAACTGTTAACGAAACCGGAGGTTTCCATGAGCGAATTCAAAAACGTAACCGTAGTGAAAAAAGCGAACGTCTATTTTGACGGCAAAGTCACCAGCCGCACGGTGCTCTTTGCCGACGGCACCAGAAAAACCCTCGGCATTATGATGCCGGGCGATTATGAATTCGGCACCGAAGCCGCAGAAATCATGGAAATGCTCGGCGGACAGATGGAGGTGCTCCTGCCCGGCGAAACCCGGTGGAAAACATTCAAGGCCGGCGAATCATTCAAGGTTGCGGCCAACAGCAAATTTAAACTGAAAGTTCCCGCTGTCGCCGACTATTGCTGTTCTTACCTCAAGTAACCTTTTACATTCTGGAGGGGTTCGCTCTGTCAAAACCGTTTCCGGCGACGACGAAGCGTCGCCCTCCACGGTATAGTTTATTGTGCCGGAACAAACTCAAACCCCGAGATGGTCAGATCGACCGGCACCGGCGCACGTTCGTCGCCAAAGCGGATCACCAGCTCTTTGACGTTTTCCAGTCCCGGCGTTCCAGGCATTGGAATCCGGATTTCTTTCTCGGCATCCGTAACATCAAAGCGGACGAAAATCTGGTTTTCAAAAACCCTCGGCCCGCTGTTCAGAGTAATAACTGTTTTAAGCGGATTGGCCGCGCGGTAGCGGATCAACAGTGCGCCGTTCGACAGACTGACACCCTTGGCTTGCGGCAATTTAACAGTCACCGCGCCGTTGCGCACCGCTTCGCCGCGAATACGGGATCCGCCGCACCAGTGCAGTCCTTCCAGACTGTCGCCGGTCGGGCTCCATGAAATCCATTGCGTGCCGCCGCCCAACAGATCAACTGCACCGGATTCACCGCCCTGCACTTTCGACAGCGAAGTGACGCCCAGCCACGTCAGATAGCGCTGCATATTCTCTTCGGCGGAACCGATACCGCCCAGAATCAGCGCCAGCGTATGCGCCGCGGTCTGAAATTGAACTGTCTCATTCCGGGTCGTGTTGTATCCTTCCCACGGACCGTGATCAGTGAACAGCTGTTCGATTTTTTTCCGGTTGGCGGCGAGAAACGCTTCGATCTTATCCGGCGCAATCGAATAGGCGACGCCCAGCGTGTAAAGCGACGGCGCGTTCGTGATGCGCGGATGATCCGTCACCGCGACATCCGGAATACCGATGTCGCCGGTATATTCCACGCCGTTTCCGCTGTACGCTTCGCTCAAAAAGCCGGGCAGTTTATGCCGGGTTGAAAAATCGAGTTCGATATCCACCGAGTTTTCCAGATTCTCCCGCCAGCCCGGCGCATCCAGCTCCTGCATAAACAGCGAAAGACCCAGCGACTGGAACGATGAACCGTGCCATGTCGCCAGCGTGTAGAGATCGCGTCCGTCCGCCATCCGGTACGGCTTGGTTTTAAAACCGGCGTTCTTCACCGCGTCCGGCGGCAGATCAAAGCGCTGCACTACAAAAAGAAGCGGCCCGCGAAACTCGTTCACAAAATAATCCATGTGTCCGACAATCCACTTGCCGTTGCTGTCCTCCCAGCCGGTGAACCGGTCTTTCGTCGCATTCCAGCCGAAAACAAACGAGCCCGGTTTTGCATCGTAAAGATAGCGGTAGCCCTCCTCCTGCCGCGCAATAAACTGCTCCAGCTTTTCACAAAGCTGAACCGCCGCCGGATCATCCTTCAGGGTTGAATGCCGCAGCGCGCCGAACGTTTTGGCCGCCGAGGCCGTCAGATTGGCGTTGTCGCCGAAAATTATCTGCACCACCCGCACATCCAGAACCGCCATAATCTTCGCACAGGTATTGCTCTCGGCGAACGGCGCCAGCTCGCCGGTGAAAAACTTATCGCCGTATTCCCCCTTGCGCGGAATCTTGGCGAACGAGCCGTCCTGCTGCGGGACAATCCACTTGCGGGCAACCAGCGCGTCCCAGATCAGACCGGCCTGCTCTTCGCCGAACGCATCAACAAATTTCTGCTTCTCCACTTCCTCGCTCAGCGGCCCCATACGGCCGGCCGCTTCGAATCCCAGAAAATTCCCGAGCAGTCCTTTGGCGCTGACTTTCGGGTCGGCCTGATCGGTCAGCAGACTCGACACCGCCAGCTCAAGTTTGCCGAGGGCTTCTTCGCGCGAAATATACGGATTGTCGGCATAGCCCGCCGCGATATTGGCCAGCAGTTCGACCCATTCGCCGATCGCCGTCAGTTGCGTAAACGAACGCAGATAGAGTCCGCGTTCTGAATCCTGATTCCAGCCTTCGACCGGATAGCCGGACACCGGATCAACCAGCCCGTGCTTCGGATTCACATAACCCATTGCATTGACCAGCAGCCGCTGCATGTTTTCGTGCTCCGGCTTCACCAGCGGAAAATGAAACGTATCCGGTAACTCCGGGGCCACTGTCACTTCCGGCAGCGGAAGATGCGCGCACCCCGCGCCCAGCAAAACCCCCAGACTCACGGTGAAAATTGTTTTCTTCATCGCACAGCACTTTACCACGCTCCCGGCGGGATTCAGCTCAAATCATCAGGGCGCCGCAGACCTCGCTTGACCGTTATCCGTCAGACCGGTTCGGCTGTCCAAACCCGCCGGTTGAAATTCTGACAATTGCCGCTTTTACCGCATTGATATTGGGTTCCTATCAGTCATATTGTAATCCATCTTAGTGAGTCGTTTTTACAGAGGAGAAAGCAAAGTGAATATTCAGGATTTAACCGGAAACAAGAATGAACAGGCTCTGATTGCCGAGCTTTTGGATGCCGGACAGGAGCATCTGTTCGCCAATTGGGACGCTCCCGGAACCAACGACGAACCGAAGACCGCCTTTCTGAAGAGTCTGACTCGCATTAACGAGTCCTATCCCGGCGGGCTGACCGGCTACATTTCCAACGCCCGGAAACTTCTCGCAGACGCAAAAGAAGACCGCAATCCGTTCGAGGGATTTATTCCGCACCAACCCGATAAAGTGGATCTGACGCAGTTCAATGATGTCTACGACCATTACGAAGCGCTGGGCAGGAATCACTTTGATAAAACCGCCATCGTGCTGGTGGCCGGCGGCCTCGGCGAACGGCTGGGTTACAACGGCATTAAGCTGGATATTCCGGTCGAAGTAACCGAATCCACTTCCTACCTTGCGCACTACGCCGCCTGCCTCAAAGCGATGGAAGCGCGCATGAAAAAGCCGAAGCCGGTGCCGTTTATCATCATGACGTCTGAGGATACCAACGCCAAAACGCTCGCCGCGCTGAAAAACAACAACCGGTTCGGTCTGAAGGAAGAACAGATTCACATTCTCAAGCAGGAACTGGTTCCCGCCATCGCCGACAACGACGGACGACTCGCGCTGGAAGAAAAATACAAACTGATCCTCAAGCCTCACGGCCACGGTGACATTCATATGCTGCTCTATAGCAGCGGACTGGCCGAGAAACTGGAAAAACAGGGTATCGAACACCTGTTTGTCATCCAGGACACCAACGGACAGGTTTTCAATGCCCTGCCCGCCGCAATCGGTGTTTCGGTCGAAAAAGGCTTCGACTTCAATTCCCTCGCTGTGAACCGCATCCCCGGCGAAGCTGTCGGCGGACTGGCTAAACTGGTGAACGGCAAAACAGAGTTGACGCTCAACATAGAGTATAACCAGCTTGATCCGCTGCTCCGCGCCACGGTCAGTCCTGAAGGCGACGTGCCGGATGCGCAGGGCTTTTCCATGTTCCCCGGCAATATCAACGTGCTGATCATCCGGCTGAATTCTTATGTAAAAATCCTTAAGCGTACCCGCGGCATCATCGCCGAATTCGTCAACCCGAAGTACAGCGATAAAACCAAAACCGCGTTCAAAAGCCCGACCCGTCTCGAAACCATGATGCAGGATCTGCCGAAACTTTTCGAACCGGGCGAAAAAGCCGGCGTCACCATCTTCAACCGCCGCTGGTGTTTTTCAGCCAATAAAAACAACATCAAAGACGCCGCCGCCAAACACGCGGCCGGCGGACCGCCGGAATCCGGCGCGACAGCGGAATCCGACTTTTACCTCGCAGGCCGTATGAAACTGGCCGCCGCCGGGGTGAAAGTTGAAGCGGCGAAAGAGGAACTCATCCGAGCCATCCCGTTCACTCGCGGGCCGCGAGTCCTGCTGCGTCCGGCCTTCGCCATGACGCTCGATGAAGTCCGCTCAAAAATATCCGGCGGTTCCATCGCGGACGAAGCGACGCTGGTTCTCGACGGCCGGGACATCCGGCTGGAAAATGTCGAACTTTCAGGACGTTCTGCACTGGTCATCAAAGCCTGCGACGGTGCCAAAGTGACTGTCAAAAACCTGAAAATTGAAAACGGCGGCTTTGAACTCGTAAAGCTCACGGACGAAGAACAGAACAGCTCCGCCACACCGGAATATCTGCGCCTGCGCGGCTACCGCATCGAAAACTGCGGCGCACAGATCGCCGTGTTCAACAAACCCGGCGAGTATCGGCTTTAGGCTGTAGAACGTCGTTTTCAGAGTCGGCCGATTAGCGACGTGCCCTGCAGAACTTGATGCTCGGCACCTAAAACTGTATGCCCTTTTGGTATTTGACCGCGTCGATAACGGCCCACTCATTGCTGATGCGAATTAAATATGCATCGTAACGATATTGTCCTTTATCCCAGTGCAGATGTTCCACTTTATCTGCATAGCCGGGGTGCTTTTCCTGAATCTTTATTGCAACTGTTTGGGCTGTGCCAAAATCAGGAACATCTGCATCCATGATGCCTTGTAAGGAAGGTGAGCCAAGCTGCTTGATTACCCAAGCTTTTGTTTGGTTGTCCCACGATTGGAGTTCGTCAACATCTGCAGGTCTATTACTACAGCCCGAAAGCAGTGAACATACAATTATGATGGCTAAACATCTCATATCTTTATGCACCGAACCGTTTATTAGACAAAAGATTTCTCGCGCCAACATGAAACATGAATATGGAGATGTTTTAGCAGGGAAGCGCGAAGAGAGCAACCGGCTTCCGGTTTCCAAACCTTGGAAAAACATCTGGTGAAGCGGGCGCTTTCGCCGCCGTTTACAGACTATGGCGTAACAAGCCGCGCACGCTTAATTCCAAAACGCGCCCGGCGGTCGCGTTCCACCTATTTGAAAACTCTGCGAGGATTTTTTTCAAAAGGTTGGAAGGATAGACTCCGGCGGTTCTCTGAGTAAGGACTCTAATCAAATTTCCGGCTTTCATTTTGTTTTCGATCCTTTCACCGGCGGCAATACACCGAACCGGACAAACCATTCTTTCATGAGGCGATTGACCTCGTCGGCGCGGTCTGTCGGCACGTTATGGCCGGTGCCGTCGAATACATGCCGCTCGTTCGGCACTTTGTTCGCATCCAGCGCCTGCTTGAACAGCGCCGAGCTTTCCGGCGGCACGGTGTTGTCAATCGCGCCCTGAAGAATAAGAAAAGGCACACGCACCTGCGCCGCCACGTTCACAGCCGGTGCTGCCGCGGTCGAGCCTTTCGCGGTCTGAATTCCGCCGGACGTAATCGCGGCGGCGGTGAGTTTATCCGGCGCGGCGGCGGCCAGCGCGATCGTCACAAAAGCGCCCATGCTGTGGCCGTAAGCGGCAATCCGGCGCGGATCGACGGTCTTCTGCTGGCGCAGAATTTCCATGCAGGCCAAAGCCCGGCGGATATTTTCAGGGCGTGCGCCCGCCTGTGAAAAGTCTACATTCGAAACAGCACCCCGCCCGCCGCCGCCCTGCCCGGCATGGGTGTAATCGGTGGCGATACAGACGAAGCCCAACTGAACCAGCTCCCGGCCTTTTGACCGGATAATGTTTTGCGCATTACCGCCAAGACCGTGACTGAGAATGATGGCGGGAAACGGCCCGCTGCCGTCGGGCTTGATCATAATGCCGCTTAAAGGTTTGCCGTCAGCAGTACAGGTCCAGCGCTCACCGTTCAGCTGAAAGTTCTCAACCGCCGGCGAGTCGGTGAAACTCTTCACACCGAAGATGTCCTGATAAAATTTCCAATTGGCAGCACCCAGCGCTTCGAATACCGCCAGAGCATTATGTCCTATGCCGGACGGCACAATAAAATCATGCGGGATGCCGAGTTGTGTCAGACGGGCGTCGAAATCACGGTTGAACGGCAACATCGAATCGCGGTCGCCGACAACCTGTCTGATCTGTGTTTTGCCTTTCAGTGAATCCGCATTCTGTTCCGCCAGCATCCAGGGGCTCTGCGCTTTGAAATAGTCTGCATCTTCACTATAGGCATCTTTGTATACCTGATCGTGTCCTTGCACACCGCCGCCCGGCGGGGTCTGACGGAAATCAGGCTGCAATGGACCGGCGCCGAGAAGGGAAACAGCCCCGAACAATTCAGGAAATTTAAATCCCAGCCGCGCCGCGCCGTAGCCGCCCATGCTGAAACCCTCGACCAGCCGTCCCTCACGGGTGGCGATGGTGTGAAAGGCGGCATCAACCTGCGGCAGCAGTTCTTTCACGACGATGGTCTCCATCGGCACGGTTCCATCCTTGGAGTCGCACCACATGCTGTCTGCGAGTCCGTTGGGAAAAACGATCAGCATCGGCGGAATTTTTCCGGCACGCATGGCGGCATCAAAGAACTTCACCAGTTGCGGGAGGAATGCACTTCCGCCGCCGTGTCCATGCAGCCAGTAGAGTACGGGAAAGCGACGTTCCGGTGCCGCATCGTAAATCTCCGGAATATAAATCTGATAGCTGACCTTGCCGCCAAGCGCCGCGCTGTCCAATATCCGCTGTTGAAGACGGGGCGCATCCACGGCAGGCAACACCCATTCCGACTTGGTATCAGAAGCCTGACACGCGGCAAATCCGCCGATAAGAACAGTCCAGATCAACAATCCGGTTCTTATGAAACTGCGCCGTGTCGTTTTCATATATTCTCCTCCTGCCGAACCGCTGACTACATCTACAAACGATTCAGCAGGTTTTTTATTGCCGGCAGCAGTAAAGCCCCTTGGAAAACATCACGCCCAAAGGTTGTCGGGATAGACGCCGGCGGCAACAAGAGCGCGGATGCCGGCCATCACCTGCGGCTTGTCGTCTGCATAGGTGACGCCCATCCACTTTTCATTGGAAGGCAGAACGCTAACGGTTGTCTCGCCGCGCTTGATCATTCCGTCAATCAGTTCGGGCAGCAGGTATTCGCTTTTCAGCTCCGTTCCGCGCCGCGAAAGGAAATCGACAAAGCCGCGTTCCAGAAAATCAAACAGCCGGGGTGTGAAGCCCCAGGTGTTCATGGAAACCATATCGTCATCGGCCATCGTTTTGAGCGCGCCGTCCTCTTCATAGCGGATTACGCCGTCGGCTCTGCGCTCAATATTGAAGCGTTCGGCGACATGACGGAGTTTCCCGCCCTGCACATCGCAATAGCCGCGCGCCACGCCGCCGTGCGGCGAAAGTGTGTTTTTGATATAGAAGCCGACCATGCAACTATCGGTGCTTTTTACATCCATCTTCATCAGCTGTTTTGCAATCACCAGAAAGGACTGCCGCCCGTAAAAATCGTCAGCATTGATCACTGCAAACGGTTCTTGCACCGCCGGACGGGCCGTGAGAACCGCCTGCCCGGTGCCCCACGGTTTGGTGCGGCCGGCAGGTACCGCAAACCCGGCGGGAACTTTTTCCAGAGTTTGGAAAACGTATTCGACCTGAATTTTCCCATTCAGCTTGTGACCGATCACTTCCTTGAACACCTCTTCAATGTCGGGGCGGATGATGAAAACCACTTTACCGAAACCGGCCTGAATGGCGTCGTACACCGAGTAGTCGAGAACGATTTCGCCGGACGGTCCGACAGGATCAATCTGTTTGAGCCCGCCGTAACGGCTGCCGATTCCTGCGGACATAATCACAAGAGCAGGTTTCATAAAATGCTGCCTAGAATTAAAATCACAGCACTCAGTGCGCCGATGAGCCACGTCTGCGGGTCGCGGACGGCAAAGTCGAGCGGATCGTCGGACAGTTCGCCGCGACTGGCGAGCAGCCAGACCCGGGCGATCCAGTAAAGAAGCAACGGACACAGCAGCCAGAGCGCGGCAGGATGATTGTAGAACTGCACCACTTTTTCGCTGTTGATGTAGAGCGCCAGCACCAGCACCGAAATGCAGCCGCTGCCCGCGCCGAAACCGGCCAGCAGGGGCAGGTCGGCTTCACAGTAACCGCGGCCGCGCACCCGCACCGCGCCGGAATGTTCCTGCGATGCTTCGCGCAGTTCGGCATAGCGTTTGACCATGGCAAGGCTGAAGAAAAGAAAGATGGAAAGGGCGATAAGCCACGTCGAGGTTTCGACGCCGTAGGCCGCTGTACCCGCGAAGATACGGATGGCATAGAGTCCGGCGAGCGTCATCACGTCGAGCAGTGCAAGCTGTTTGAGCCGCCACGAATAAAGCGTGGTGATGATCAGGTAGAGCAGCAGTACGCCGGTAAAGGCCGGCGGCAAAAGCTGTGCCGTGCTGAGCGCAGCCAGCACCAGCACAGGCGCGGCAATGGCGGCCGCCAGCAGGCTCAGATTCCCTGCCGCGAATGGACGGTTTTTTTTGCGCGGATGATGCTGGTCGGCGTGCAGGTCGAAAAGGTCGTTGAATACGTAAATAGCTGAGGCTGCAAAACTGAAGGCGAAAAACGCCAGCACGGCTTTGACGTAAAGTTCCGGCGTGGTCAGTTCGTGCGCCAGCAGCATCGGCAGAAAAACCAGACCGTTTTTTATCCACTGGTGAACCCGCAAAGCCTTGACCCAGGTTTTTAACCGCGCCGGGCGGTCTTCAAAAATCCGCGCCGGGCGGTTTTTGAGTGCACGCCGCACCGAGCAGCAGGGATTAACAGCGATAATCTCGCGGGAGGCTTCCCAGACGGGCAGATCATCGGTGGCGTTTCCGATATAATCAAAATTCTTTTCACCGAAGCGGGCAATGAGCGCGTCGCGTTTGCGGGCGGCTTTGAGGTTGGTGGTGCCGTCGCTGGCCATGACATCGGAAAAGAGACCCAGATGCGCGGCAATGGCGCGGGCGGGCAACATATCAGAGGCAGTCACCAGAATCAGTTCGCGGCCTTTTTCGCGTTCGCTTTTAAGAAAAGTGAGCAGCTCAAAATGAAACGGAAGCGCGGCAGGGTCGAGCTGGACTTCCTGAGCAACGCGCCGTTTGAAAGCGGCCAGTCCGCCGGACGTCCATCGCGGAAGAGAAGCGAGCACTGCAGGGCGTGTTCGGACAAGCAAGAGGAGCGCCTGCGCAAAGGTATCGGTTTTTACCAGCGTTCCGTCGAGATCAACGCAGAGCGGACGCAGTACAGTTGTGGATGTTTCAGCCATTGCGCGGGAGTATTCAGAAGATCAGAGGTAAGTTCAACCCCGTTTTACGGGGTTCAGAATTTCATATCCTCAATCATCTGCTTCATTGGCGCAGTAATATCTTTGGCGTTCTCCGGCAGCGCAAAGCCTATCAGGATGTAATTGTTGCGGCTGTCGGTCATTCCTTTACAGGCTTCGTAATTGAACGCTGTGCTGTTGCGCTTCGGATCGGCATAATACCAGCCCTTCCGCTCGTGAGCATAGCCGCAGGTGTAAACTGCCGGCAGGCGGTTCACACTCAGTTCGAGCGTGCGCCTTGCCGTCACATTGTAAAGAGGCATCAGCTGCCAGTTTATTACAACCCGGTCGGAGAAAGGTGATTCTTCTTTCTGCAGCATGTAATCGTATTTGACCATAATCAGCATAAAACAGGTTTTTCCGGACATCAGCAGAAAGCTGTCGTAAAACAGCTCGTTGCCGCGCGGATGCCAGGTTTTGTTGAGGTCATAGATCCGGATCGCCATGCGTTGCAGTTCGTTGAGTTCGGCCGGATTTTCCGCCGCCGGGTTGTGGACAGCAAACCCGTCAGGGATTTTGAAAGTAAATCCGGAAAAACCAAGTGCAGCATTTTGAATAGTTCCATCCGCTACCGTTGCGTGCTGCTGTGAGACCGAAGCACAGCCAGCCAGCAACAGGGTCATTGCCAGCCCTGATACGATGTTTTTCAGTTTCATTGAATTTGTCTCCTGTCTTTTGCATTGTAGCTGTACCCTCTGATCTGCTCAAATCGTAAATCACTTTATGAATCCACTTGAAAACATACGCGTTGTGCTGGTTGATCCGAAATATGCGGGAAATGTCGGATCCATCTGCCGCGTCATGATGAACATGGGCATTACGGATCTTGCGCTGGTCGCCCCGCACAAAGATCTGGACTGGGAAGAGGCCCGCAAACTCGCCTACAGCGCCGAAGACATGCTCGGTCAGCTCAAAATTTTCAAAACTCTGGAAGAGGCGGTTGCCGACTGCACGGTCGTCGCCGGAACCAGCGCCCGCACCGGGTTTTACCGCGACCACGCCTATTTGCCGCGGGAAATCGCGCCGGTTGTCCTTGATTCCGCTGTACATCATAAAGCCGCGCTCGTTTTCGGCCGCGAGGATAAGGGTTTGTTCAACGAAGAAATCGCCGTTTGCACCCACATCATCAATATTCCATCGAGCGAACTCTACCGCTCGTTGAATCTCTCGCACGCGGTTATGATCTGCTGCTACGAACTTTTTTTGCTGGCGAACAATCCTTCCTACGTGCCTCCGGCGGAATGCTCGCCGGAGGCCGACGGGAAAATGCGCGAACGGCTCTACGAGACGTGGAGCGCCATGATGCTCGAAACGGAATTCTGTGAAAAAGAAAAACTCGATCACATGATGCTCGGTCTGCGCCGCATCTTCAGTCGCGGCAAACTCACGGTCAACGATGCACGCATTCTGCTTGGCGTTGCCAAACAGACGCGCTGGGTGGCGGCAGAACTTGAGCGGTTGCGGACAGAAAAATAACCGCAGCCCGAATACCGGACCGCCTGCCCGTACACCGGACTTGCCGTGTGAATAATTTTCAGGTCAGCGGAATGAAGATCCCTGTTGAGGCATGGCGGAAGAGTCTTTGCTCTGCTGCATTATCAGCCCGACGATACCGAGAATCAGCAACAGCATGAACACAAAGATAATGGTTTGATTAATCTGCTTGGCGTGTTCAAACCGCCATATCCGGAAACGATCCGCCCGGCCCGGCACTGTATCATTGCGCCGGGCTCCGGGACTTTCTGCATTGGGGCAAAGACCGTTCTTCAATACCCCTTTACCGGCAAAAACGTGCCGCCAGACCTTTACAGGAATATCCACTACCGCCATGGCCGCAACCGGCAGATCGGCATAGTTTTCTTCGGTCAGATAACGCAGGAATTCGCTCAGCCCGGGATTGTGCCCGACCAGAACAACTGTGCTGCGCCCGTTTTCAAAACTTTGAACCGTTTCGAGAAGTTCCGGTACACCGGCATTATAAACGCGTTGGTCGGTCTGAACCGGACGGGAAAGTTTTTGCGCAAAAGCTTCGGCGGTGGAAAGCGCGCGGACCGCCGGGCTGCTGATCAGCGCATCTACTCGCAGGCCGATATCCGCAAACCGCTCCGCCAGCACGAATGCGTCACGTTGTCCGCTCCGGCTCAACGGACGGTCGAAATCGCTGAGCGCAGAATGGTCACGGATGGTTTGAGCATGTCTGACTAGGATGAGTGTTTTCATCAAATCTATTTTACAACCGCTCCGCTGGCGGACAGTTCGCCGTCAATGGTAACAAGCCGAAGCTGGTCACCGATGGAGGCGCAAAGCAGCATGCCCTGCGATTCGACGCCGCGGATCTTCGCGGGCTTGAGGTTGGCAACAATGACGATGGTTCTGCCGACGACTTGTTCAGGGGTGTAATGCAGCGCAATGCCCGCAACGAGTTGTCGTTTTTCTTCGCCGACTTCGATCTGAAGTTTAAGCAGCTTATCAGCCCCTTCGACCTTTTCGGCCTGAAGCACTTTGGCGGTGCGCAGTTTGACGTTCATGACTTCGTCGTAGGTGATGACGCCTTCGGGTTTTACGGGTTCTGTGTTCATATTCTTTGTAGACGCAACGCCCTCGTCGCGTTTTTCTTTCTTTGACTGAGGCGACGAGGGCGTCGCCTCTACGTTTTCCACCTCTATGCGCGGAAACAGCGACACGTCTAACGGACGGATTGGAGTCCCGGGCTTCAATACATTGAACTCTTTCAGTTTATCCATCTGAGGAGTGACATCTTCCATTCCAAGTGCAGCACGTAGTTTACCCATCCGTTCGGGCATGACGGGATAAAGCAGCGCGGCACAAATCCGCAAGCCTTCTGCTGCTGTGTACAACACAAGAGAAAGATGCTTTTGATCCTTATTTTTCGCCAATGTCCACGGCGCTGTTTGCTCCAAATATTTATTGAGATCTCGCACGCCTGCCAGCACATCCCCGATGCCGGCATCCAGTCGCATAGTCTGGATTGCTTTCTCCATTTTTTCTACAGCCCATTTGAGTTTCAAATGAACTGCAGCAGTGTGGGCAAGAGGCTCGGGGTTCCCGGAAAAGTCAACATTTTCATCTGGCCCGTAATCGGGGATCTTCCCGTCGCAATAGCGAGTGATCATACTTAAAACTCGGCTCAGCAAATTGCCGAGGTCGTTGGCGAGGTCGCTGTTGTAGCGGCGGACGAAAGCTTCTTCGGTAAAAGAAGCATCCTGTCCAAGCGTCATTTCGGCGATAAGAAAGTAGCGGAAGGCATCGACCCCGTATTTATCAACCATCTCCATCGGGTTGACGACGTTGCCAAGACTCTTGCTCATTTTGGTGCGGCCGGTCAGCCACCAGCCGTGCGCAAAAACGGTTTTCGGCAGCGGCACGCCCATGGCCTTGAGCATGGTCGGCCAGTACACGGTGTGGGTAGTGAGAATATCTTTACCGATCAGCTGGTGTGTCGCGGGCCACCATTTATTGAATTTATCATCGTCACGGCGGTAGCCGATGGCCGTGATGTAGTTCAGGAGCGCATCGAACCAGACGTAGGTGACAAAATCCTTATCGAACGGCAGTTCGATGCCCCACGCGAGCCGTGACTTGGGCCGCGAGATGCAAAGATCCTGCAGTTTTTTTGTTTTCAGAAAGCCGAGCGTTTCGTTGGCGCGGAAGTCGGGCCGAATGAACTCCGGATGAGTTTCGATATATTCGATGAGCCAGTCCTGATATTTGCTCATGCGGAAAAAATAGTTGGACTCCTGAATGGCGTCCGTTTTGAGCCCGCATTCAGGGCAGCTGCCGTCAACGAGATCTTTTTCGGCGAAGAAGCGTTCGCAGGCCACACAGTACCGGCCTTGATAATCCGCACGGTAAATTTCGTCACGGTCATAGAGATCCTGCAGCACTTCCTGCACGATGACTTTGTGCCGGTCTTCAGTGGTACGGATAAAATCGTCGTTGGTGATTCCAAGGCGCTTCCAGAGTTCCTGATAGCGAACCACCGTCTGATCGCACTGCTGCTGCGGGGTCAGGCCGTTTTTTTCGGCGGCCTGCTGGACTTTCTGGCCGTGCTCATCGGTGCCGGTCAGAAAAAAAGTCGAGGTCGGGTCGAGCAGACGGTGATAACGGGCCAGCACATCGGCAAGAACCGTCGTGTACGCATGGCCGATGTGCGGCCTGTCGTTCACATAATAGATCGGGGTCGTGACGTAGTAGCTCTTGTCTGCCATGTATATCATCCGGTTGGATTAAAAGGTATAGCGGAGGCCGGTGCTGACTTCAAAATCGTTCTTCTTAATTTTCTCTCTGGTTTCCGGACGGCTGTCGTAGTCGTCGCCTATCACCACCAGCAGGCTCACACTGCCGTTGATTTTGCTTTCGACTCCGGTTTTACATACGATGGTATAGGCGGTGGTATCTGCGGTGTCCACGTTGGCCTCTGTCAAAATCCACCACCGGAATGTACTGGAGATATGCCAGTCGATCCCTTGAGCAACCCGCCAGGCCAGATAACCGCTCGAACCATCCGACGTTTTCTCCTGCACATAGAGCGGACCGGAACTGACATCTGCGGTTAACTCTTTGGAGTCGACAAAATAATAACCCAGACCGGGGCCGGTTTTTATACGGTAAGACAGCACTTTGAGATCGTCGTGCAGGGCGGAAAGTACTCCATAAGCAAACCAGCGCCCGGCGAGCATCCGGCGCATTTCTCCGGCAGCTTCAGACTTCGACGCCGTCACTTGATCTTCCGTCTTGCCGTACTTCCCGTCCAGCTTCAGTTTTCCCCGGTAAACTTTGCCGTCCCGGCTGAACTCGCCGCCATAGTTATATGATCTGGTAACGGCATTACCGCTCTGGGCGGCAAAGCCGCCGTACAGGCTCGATTTCCAGTCGTTCGTCGCCGCACTATTCGTCGTCACATTATTCGTTGCTGACACCGCAAAGCCTCCTGCCGCTGTCAGCAGAAGCACCGGCATCATCAAATAAAAACTTTTTTTCCGAACCATTGGGATGTATTCCTTACGTTAGAACTTTACTTGCAGCCCGCAAGAACCGTCCACCCTATTTTCAGCATACTTAGAAACACGACCGCCAGCAGAATGCGGTGAATAACACGGGATGAAACGGCTTGACTGCATTTTGCACCCAGTTGCGCCGCCGGAATGGAACCCAGAATAAGAGGAATGGCTGTGGCAACATTTACCTGCATTGAAATCAGTTTGCCAAGGGAGCCTGCCAGCGCCCCGATAAACACAATGCCAAGACTCGTTCCCACCGTCACCTTCAGCGGCACCCGCAACACCGCAATCATCAGTGGAATCAGAATAAATCCGCCGCCCGCACCGACCGCGCCTGAAACAAACCCGACAAAAGATCCGATCAGAATGCCGGGAATCAGCCGGAATTGGAACTCTTCCGCCGCCGAATCCATATTCGCCTGCGTCTGGGTCAACAACAGCGTGAAGGCCGCCAGAGTCAGCATGCCGAAGAAAATCAATAGCGTGCGATTTTCCATGTACTTTGACAGATAGGAACCGCCCAGCGCGCAGATTCCCATCGGAATGCCAACACTCAATAAAACCTTCCAGTTCACAAAATTATTCTTATGGTGAATAAAAATCCCGGAAACAGACGAGGCCAGCACCTGAAGCATAGAAAGTCCGGCGACCTCCTTCATTGCCAACCGGCCGGCTCCCACCAGCGGCGGAACCGACAGCATCAGCGGAATCATCACCAATGCACCGCCCAATCCCAGCAATCCGGATAAAAACCCGCCCAGTAACCCAAGAATAAACAAAGTGACTGCCATTAAAATCTCCGTTCCATGAAATCAGAATAAACGGACTAGACGTTACCGTAACAAGCTCAGGGTTCAACCCCGTTCTGTCTGTTTTTTATACCAGTCGCACAGTAATCTGAGTTTCCAGGGTTTGAAAAACTGCCGACGTCATTCTCCAACCCTCGGGAACAAACAACAAATGATGATTTTCAGAAGACGTGATGTACATGCGCATGACCCTGCGCGAAGCTGGGCGCGCCGCCGGCTCCGGTCGCCCCGATGCAAAACCCGATCAACAGTCCCGGCACAAAACACCCGGCCGGCACCGGCAGACTTAAATCAAAAAAACTCCATCCCTTTTTACTCCTTGTGTGCGAAGCGCCAAAGCCGCCGGAACCTTTCAGGGGTTGGAAATGGTTCCTTCACTTTTTCCGGCACGGCAACCCGCGTCTCCGGACGGAATACCGATTAAACGATTTGCATTGCCCCGGCCGGCAGACTTTAATGTAAACGGTTGCTTGATCCGGCAGCACAGACAGCGCAGCCGTATGTTTAAAGAAAGGAACGGAATATGGATAAACTGAACATTGAACTCTGCCCCGAAACCGGAATCTGTTCCATTATCAGGAAAGACGGAACAAAAGTGGATCTGATGCCGGACGAGGTGAGCGATATCCGCGGGGCTTCAAACGATCCTGACGCCGTCCGCAAGATCATCGCGGAAGCGGATGATAAATTTGCGGAATCACTGAAAGCAGACGAATTGAGCCAGCTGGCTGCCCGCCTGAAATAATCACATTCCTGAAGACAGGATTGCCATGGCCAGAAGATCTTTTCCGCTGTCCAAGGTCTACGGACTGCTTGAGCCGGGGCCGGTCGTCATGGTCACAACCGCCTGCGGCGGGCAGGCTAATATCATGACCCTGTCATGGCTGACGATGATGGAGTTTGAGCCGCCGCTGGCGGGTTGCGTCGTCAGCGACCGGAACTATTCCTTCGGCCTGCTGAAGGCAACCGGCGAATGTGTCATTAGTATTCCCGCCGTGGAAATCGCTGAAAAAGTCGTTGGGTGCGGCAATACGACGGGGGCAAAAACCGACAAGTTTAAGAAGTTCGGCCTCACGCCCCTGCCCGCTTCAAAGGTCGGCGCGCCGCTCATTGAAGAGTGCTTCGCCAATCTCGAATGCCGGGTGATCGACACAAGCATGGTGGACAAATACGGCCTGTTTATTCTGGAAGTCGTCAAAGCATGGATCGACCCGTCCGTAAAAAATCCGCGGACGATTCATCATCGCGGACGCGGCAACTTCACGGTTGACGGTAAAAGGATCAGGCTGAAGTCAAAAATGAAGTAACCGCCCCTTCACCTCACCAACTCAAAGCGGGCGACGCTTTCGACGTGATTGGTTTGCGGAAAAAGATCAACCGGTTGCGCGCTGATAAGTTTATAGAGTCCGCCCGCGCAAAGAAGCTGTCCGTCACGTGCCAGCGAAGCCGGATTGCAACTGACATAAACCACCGCCGGCGGCGCGAGTTCGCGCAGCATTTCCACCGCTCTGGGATGCATGCCCGCCCGCGGCGGATCGGTAATGACCACATCCGGCAGACCGAACGCTTCGAGTTCCGCACGAATGTTGCCGAAGTGCATCAGATCCATCTGCCGGAAAGAACAGTTCGCCGCGCCGTGCTCTTCTGCGTTTTTCTGTGCATCGGCCACGGCGGCTTCAACCAGTTCGATACCCAGCACGCGGGCACAATGCTTTGCCGCAAAAAGTGCGATAGAGCCGGTGCCGCAGAAAAGGTCGTAAACTGTTTCCGAACCTTGGAAACGCGCAGCGGTCAGAATTTCGTTGTAAAGTTTTTCAGCCTGCACCGTGTTGGTCTGGAAAAAGGAGTTGGGCGAAATGCGATAGGTGTATTCGCCGAGCCGGTCGGAAATACTCCCCTCGCCGCACAGCACAAACTCCTTGTCGCCGAACGCCACCATGTTTTTTCGGTCGGTCGTTGCGTTGATGAATGTCGTAAGCTTTGCGCCGAGCGCGGACTGTAATTCCTCACACAGTTCGCGCATCAGTTCCGGATCATGGGTCAGGGTGATCAGATTCACCATCAGTTCGCCGGTGCGCTCGCCGCGCCGGACAACGAGATTGCGCAGAAAACCTTCGTGCGTGAAGGAGGAATAGACCGGCAGTTTCCGGTCGCGGCAGAAACGGCGGACGGTTGCGACCGCCAGATTCATTTCCTCTGACGCCAGATCACAATGGTCGATATCAATCGCTTTGGCGAAACAGCCCGGCGCGTGAAAACCGAGAGCAAAATCGAGCGGCTTTTTCAGCTCCGCTTCGGGAATGTTCATTTCATCGGCGGTCAGATAGCGCCGGTCGGTAAAATCCATGTCGATCTTGTTGCGGTAACCGAAAATTTCTTCCGCCGGAATGCACCCGCCCACATCCGGATTTTCAAAATTACCAAGATGTTCGAGCGCATCGACCACCTGCTTGCGCTTGATGCGCAGCTGCTCGGCGTAGTCGAGGTGCTGCCATTTACACCCGCCGCAGAAGCCGAAATATTCGCAGCGCGGCTCCGTGCGCCGGTCCGAAAATTTCAGTACTTCCTTCAGCTGCGCGACCAGATAGCGCTTTTTGATCTTATAAATTTCCGCGCGGACGGTGTCACCGACAGCGGCAGTTCCCTCGACAAATACGCGGATACCGTCGTCCATCTTCCCGACACAGCGGTTTTTGTCCGCCGTATCGAAGAGTTCTGTTTCGATGATCTGTCCTTTTTTGTACATGGGCGGGCTGTTAAACCACGGAATGCCCCGCGCTGTCGAAACTTTTCCAAGCATTGGAACAGTTGAATTCCGGCGCGTCCGGCGTAGACTCCCTGCAATGAACCCCGGAATTTACATTCGCAAAGAGAGTATTGAATTTGTCGTTCACAGCAACGCCAACCGCCTCTGGCTGCTGCTTTTCGATGAGGCCGAAGCGGAAACACCTGCACGCGAAATTGAAATGACCGGCGGCCCGCTCTGGCACACCGCAGTTCACGGCCTCAAGTCCGGCGCTTTTTATCTCTACCGCACCGATGCCGTTCCCGAACAGTGGCTGCTTGATCCGTACGCCCGCGCCGTCCACTTCCCGCGAGCCTGGGGGGAAACCGCCGGGCTCGAACCGGGACAGCACATCCGCACCGGCAAACACTTTCCCAAGGGCGTCATCATAGAGGACACCTTCGACTGGCGCGGCGAAAAGCGGCCGGACATCCCTCTCGAAAAAACCGTCATCTACGAAGCACACCTGCGCGGCTTCACCCGCAGTGAAGCAGGCGGCACTTACCTCGATTTCATCAAAAAGATTCCCTATCTGAAGTCGCTGGGCATCACCGCCGTCGAATTCCTGCCGCTGTTTGAATTCAACGAACTGGAATTTTTCATCGAAGGTGCGGCGCGGCGGCACCTGCTCAACCTCTGGGGCTACAGCACGCTGGCCTTCTTCGCGCCGATGAGCCGCTACGCTGCTTCGAACGCGCCCGCCGCGGCCGTTACTGAATTTAAAACACTCGTTAAAGCACTGCACAATGCGGGCATCGAAGTCATTCTCGATGTCGTCTTCAACCACACCGCTGAAGGCCCTTTCAACGGTCCGGTGTACAGTTTCCGCGGACTCGATGAAGCCGCCTCTTACATGATCAACCACGACGGCACCTATCCCGACTGGAGCGGATGCGGCAACACTGTCAACTGCAACCATCCCGTTGCAACACGGCTCATTGTCGAATGCCTGAAATACTGGACGCAGGAAATGCACGTGGACGGCTTCCGCTTCGACCTCGCCACCGTGCTGTGCCGCGACTCGAACGGCGAACTGCTGGAGCATCCGCCGGTCATCCGGGCCATTGAAGCGGAACCGGCGCTCAAGCATGTTAAGTTGATTGCCGAAGCATGGGACGCACTCGGCGGTTATCAGGTCGGCAGTTTCCCCGGCAAACGCTTTTCCGACTGGAACGGGCGTTTCCGCGATGACGTCCGCCGCTTCTGGAACGAAGACGAAACCGCCGGCGTGCTCGCCACGCGGCTGGCCGGCAGTTCCGATCTCTATCAGCATAACGGCGGGTCACCGCTCAAGAGCATCAACTTCGTCACGGCGCACGACGGCTTCACTCTCGCCGACCTTGTCACCTACGCACGTAAGCATAATGAAGCCAACGGTGAAGAAAACCGCGACGGTGAAAACCAGAACAACAGCATCAACTTCGGCGTTGAAGGACCGACCGGCGATCCGGCCGTCTACGCACGGCGGCTTAAACAGCAGAAAAATCTGCTGGCCATTCTCTTCCTCTCGCGCGGCGTTCCTCTGCTCACCGCCGGTGATGAATTCGGCCGCACCCAGTCCGGCAATAACAACGCCTACTGTCAGGACAATGCGATCTCATGGATTGACTGGACGCTCCTCGATAAAAACAGAGAACTCTTCGACTTCACACAGGCTCTCATCGCTCTGCGTAAAAAACATCCCGCTCTGTGCTCCGGAAAATTCTACACCGGACAAGGCGACGTTGAATGGCTCGGACAGGAAGGCCTCGCTATTGACTGGAAGAAAGACCGCGCGCTCGGTATGCACATTACAGGTAAGGACGAACTGCTCATCCTGCTCAACAACGAAGCCGTCGATCTCTCCTTTGAACTGCCGGAAGGTTGCTGGAAACTTGTCCTTGCCACCGACCCCGCCGCCATTGAACCGGCGGACGGCGCCCTTACCTTCCTTGTGCCGGCGCATTCTGTTTGCGTCCTTACCCCGTTCCGGCAAAAGGCATAACACATCAGCGGCTGTTCACAGATTTGAAGAACCGGACAATCAGCGCGGGAGCTCCGGCGGGAAAAGCGTGCGGACCGGGATGGATCAGCGAGATAAACGGCGTGTCTGTTGCAGACGGATAGACCGTTCCGGTCAGATCGCCGGATGAGGCCCATGGCACACCGGTTTCCGCACAACCGTTCAGACTGCGGACAGCCCGCATCGTCCGGCTCTGCCATATAAACTTCACCAATTGATCGTTTTCTCCGGCGAGATGCAGCGCCGGTTTGGGTTTTAATTTTGAAAGTAAATCTACGGAAAAAGCGCCCGAAGGAGCCATCGCCGCAAATACATCTCCGCGCTCCGCCCAGAGCAGATAGGTGAACCCGCCGCCGTTGGAGTGGCCGGTTGCGAAAATCCGCTTCGGATCAATTTTGTACTCTTTTTGCAGACTGCTCAGTACCGCGTCGAAAAACTTCAAATCGCGCCCGCCAAAAGCTTCCGCGTCCTGCTGCCAGCCGTTCCGCAACCCTTCCGGATCGGTTAGTGCGCCGGGCGTCGGCAGTCCCTCCATATAAACAACGACCGCCTCCGGCCAGACTTGATGATATCCCATACTGCGCGCAGCTTTTTGCATACTGCCGCCATGACCGTGAAAAACGAAAACCAGCGGCAGATTCGTTGTCGAGCCTGATCCCGGGATCCAGACCAGCGCCTGACGGGTTGCGCCGTCAACCATCCACTCCCGGCGCTTCAGCTCTGCCGAAGCGGAAAGAATTCCGGCGCAGAAAACCAGCAGTCCGGCCAATATTATTTTCCAATTCATCACCGAGATATTCCCCCGGTTATCTGGATCCCTTGAGCAGCCGTATGGCACAGGCCCGATTGACGGCATCCGGATCTTTTGCAGCCATTTCACGAACCGATTTCCAATAGTCACCATCAGCCAGCCAGTATCCCCAGAACAATCCCGCCCGGCGCGTAAGCGAATCGTTCGACTGTATAAGCATCCGCAGGAGCAGGCGCAAACGGGCCGTTGAAGGCAGTGTTTCCAAAAGCGGACTCAACTGGTCGCCGTTTTCCAATGACTGGAAAAAAGCCGCCTCTGTGCCGAAAATCCGGCTCATCATGGCTCTTTTTGTCCGGTCGGTCTCCAGCGTTTTACAGACGAACTGATGCTGTGTCTGTGTGCCGTGAACCGCCAGAAAAAGACCCGCCAGTCCGGCCTGGCCCTCCGTGCGTGCCGCGGCAAACCGTTCCCGGTTGAAATCCAGTCCTTCTGCATCCGTTGAAAAATAGCGGGAGGCCAGCCATCCGCCGCGCATCATTTCACCGGGGCCGAGTTCGTTTCCGTCCATCAGCATGGCCAGTTCGGAAAACATCGCCGGATAATTCTCCGGCAGCACGGCAGACGCGAAGTTTGCGGTCAGAAAAACGGCCATAACGGCACACACCCGGTATTTTAATTTATCGGTCATAAATGCTCACCTTCTGCGCATAAAGTGCCCTATAAAGACCCGGAAGTCGAGAGCATCGAAGCAGGTCTGCGCCCCGCTCTCTTCCAAGGTACGGACGCCGTCTTTGACCCGTTCATGATTCATACCCTGTTCTGCTGCGGGATTGGAAATTGCAGAGCGTTGCAGTAGATTGCGTACGAAACGCGGCGCCATTAGCGCAACCTGAAGGGAGAAAACTATGAGCGGTCACCACAGACACGCCAACACCAACGACGGTCTGGTCAGTTCACAGATGCTGATCAAGTCCGTGGCGGAAATTCTCAAGCGCGTCCACCTCGACCGCGAGCACGACATTCCGTACCTCGCCGGCTACAGCACCGACCGCTCAAAAATCTATATCGACCGCCACCTGCAGAAAACCTATCAGGACAAAAACGGTCACCACCATGAGGTTGACCGGTTCCTGATCCTCCACGAAGCCACCGAAAAGGCGATGATCGACACCTGGAACCTGCATTACCAGCACGCCCACCAGATCGCCCTGCGCGCCGAAGAAGCGGCGGTTCGCGCCGCCGGACTCGAATGGAGGGAATACGATAACTTCATGCAACAGTGGATTAAACGGGCCGACTCCGAAAAAATCAACAGAGTTCCCGCAAACCTCGACCTCACGCCCTACCTCGACGAAAACGACACCGAACTCATCAAAGTCATGCAGCGCGCCATGGTGCCTTGACGTGGAAGTTTCTAAGGATAGGACGTCACACCTTCGACAGACTGATTTTGTCAATTGGCCGGACTACCATCATCGTCAATTTTGGAAGAGACACTTTTGTCTCGAAAGAAGCGCCCCAATCCATATTATATCAGTATGACTACATGCCATTACAAATATACAGGTCAGGGCCTCTATACCGTCTCCGAAGCAGCATATATAAGCAGAGTTTCTTCGGCACGAATTTATAGCTGGCTCTATGGTGGCAACGCACTGGGAGAAGTCTCGCGCAAAAGAAAGGCTGTTCTTTCGCATGAACTCCCAACAGTCGATCAATCCGCGGCAGTGAGCTTTCGAGACCTCATTCAATTGCGCTTTATTGATTTCTTCAGAAGCAATGGTCTAAGCCTGCAATCGCTCCGGATAGCTGTGCAGCAAGCCTCAAAACTCTTGGACTCTCCTTATCCTTTTTGCAGTGCAAAATTCAAAACCGATGGACGACGTCTAATTGCCGAGGTTATGGAAACTGATGGACGTATTACCTATATTGAACTGGATAAAATGCAGCACGTTTTCCAATCCGTTGTAACACCTTTCTTAAGGAGCCTCGAATATGCCGAAGATGAGCACGTTTCTCGGTGGTGGCCTTTGGGGAAATCGAAAAATATCGTTTTAGACCCCACCCGAAATTTTGGAAAACCTTCGCTTTTCAAAGAGGGCATTCCCACCCAAATCATTTTCAATGCATATTTGGCTAGCGAAAGGTCTGTCAAATCTGTCGTCGACTGGTTTGAAATTCAGGAAAAATCTGCACTACAAGCTATCCGCTACGAAGAAAGCCTCGCCGCATGAGGTTTTTTGTCGACAACTGTCTTGCGCCGAAGCTCACAAAAGCTTTGCACGCAATCTGTCAGCCAGACCACGAGTTTATACACCTAAAAGAAAAATTTTCGCCGGATACCAAAGATATTGATTGGATTGGATCTCTAGCAAAAGAAGGTCGCTGGATTGTCTTTTCTGGCGACTACAGCATTACAAAGAAACCTCTTGAGAAACAGGCGTGGGCTGATTCTGGGCTCACAGGCTTCTTCCTTAAAAAAGGATGGACGAATATTCCGCCCAACGTCCAACTCAGCAAACTGTCGCTACTGTTACCCGAGATTCTTTCTACTGCGGAAAAACACCCAACAGGAGAAGGATTCATCATCGGGTTTGGTTGCACAAATTCGAAACATTTCGAGCGCTTCTAAGGTGGATATCCCGATAATCTCGCAAATTCACACTGACTGGAAAATTTGTTTCCGAAGCTTGGAAATTCTGCCGGAATCCGTAGTCTGTTGCGGTTTAAATGAAAGACCGCCCGATGAGGCATCGGGCCTGCAGATTTATCGCGCTGTAGGCCGGGTGCCCCCACCCGGTGAAAGGAACGCAAAGAGATGAACGAGAAATACCCTTTTTCTGAAATTGAACTGAAGTGGCAGGCGCACTGGAACGAGCACGGCCTGTTCAAGACCGATCTGTCGCAGACGGCGCAGAAGTATTACTGCCTGATGATGTTCCCCTATCCGTCCGGCAAACTGCACGTCGGCCACGGCCGCAACTACATCATCGGCGACGCCGTCGTCCGCTACAAAAAAATGCGCGGTTTTAATGTGCTCTCGCCAATGGGCTGGGACGCGTTCGGTCTGCCCGCCGAAAACGCCGCGATCAAGACCGGTACGCCGCCGCGCGAAAGCACGCTCAAGAATATCGCCGTGATGAAGGAACAGCTCGCCGCCTGGGGCTGCTGCTACGACTGGGACAAGGAAGTCACCTCCTGCGAGCCGGAATATTACAAATGGACGCAGTGGCTTTTCATTCAACTATTCAACCGCGGACTGGCGTATAAGAAAAAGAGCAACGTCAACTGGTGTCCGAGCTGCGCGACGGTGCTGGCCAACGAGCAGGTCGTCGACGGCCTCTGCGACCGGTGCGATTCGACCGTGGTGCAGAAGGCGCTCGAACAGTGGTTTTTCAAAATCACCGACTACGCCCAGCGCCTGCTCGACGATCTCGACACGCTCGAAGGCTGGCCGGAGCGCGTAAAGACGATGCAGCGCAACTGGATCGGCCGCTCCGAAGGATCGGAAATTGATTTCGCGCTCGTTCCGCGCGCCGACGGCAAAGCCGACAGCTCGAACAAAGTTTCCTGCTTCACCACCCGCGTGGACACCATTTACGGCTGCACCTACATGGTGCTGGCACCGGAATACGCCAATCTCAAAGAGATGATCGCCGGTCTGCCGCAGGAGCAGGAAGTGCTGAAATTTGTCGCCGACAGCGCCAAGCTGACCAACCTCGACCGCGAATCCGACGTGCTCGAAAAGAAAGGCGTCTTCACCGGGCGCTACGTCGTTAATCCGTTCACCGGCGAGAAAGTTCCGCTGTGGGTCGGCGACTACGTCCTGATGTACGGCACCGGCGCGGTGATGGCCGTACCGGCGCACGATACCCGCGACTGGGCCTTTGCCAAGAAGTACAACCTGCCGATCAAGCTCTCCATTCAAAATCCGGAAGGCTCGCTCGTTCTCTCCGAAATGAAAGACGCCTACACCGAAGACGGCACCTGCTGCGACTCCGGTGAATTCACCGGCCGGCCGAACCGCGAAGCGATCAGCGCGATGATCCAATACGCCGAGAAAAAAAGTTTCGGCAAAGGTACGATCAATTTCCGTCTGCGCGACTGGCTGATTTCCCGCCAGCGCTACTGGGGCGCGCCGATTCCGATCGTCTATTGCGACCGCTGCGGCATGGTTCCCGTCAACGATGACGAACTGCCGGTTCTTCTGCCGACCGATGTCGAGTTCAAGCCGACCGGTGAGTCGCCGCTCAAAGGCTCGAATGCGTTCATGAATTGTTCCTGCCCGAAGTGCGGCGAACCGGCGCGGCGTGAGTCTGACACCATGGACACGTTCGTCGATTCGAGCTGGTACTTCCTGCGCTACCTCAACGCTCGCGACGGCTCGCAGGCAATTGATACTAAAGCCTGCAATAACTGGCTGCCGGTCGATCAGTATATCGGCGGCATCGAGCACGCCATTCTGCATCTGCTCTACGCCCGCTTCTTCACCAAGGTCATTCACGACCTCGGACTGATCGGCTTCGACGAACCGTTCGCCAAACTTTTCACGCAAGGCATGATCTGCAAGAAAAGCGACTTCGACGGCAAGCTCTACAAAATGAGTAAATCCAAAGGTAACGTCGTCAGCCCGAACGAGCTGATCGTCAACTACGGCGCGGACACCGTCCGCCTCTACACGCTTTTCATCGGCCCGCCGGAAAAAGAAGCCGAATGGAACGACGATGCCGTCGAAGGCTCCTTCCGCTTCCTCGGCCGCATCTGGCGCCGCGTCTGGCAGCATCAAGACATTCTCGGAACCGTGGGGCAGACGCCCCCGTCTGCCATCCTTCCGCAGGCGGGGGCGCCTGCGCCACTGGATATGAATAAAATGGAGAAACCCGAACGGGATCTGTACCGCAAGCTGAACGAGTCGGTGAAGAAAATCACCAGCGACCTCGACGGCGCGTTCCACTTCCATACGGCGATTTCGACCATCATGGAACTGATGAACGCCATCGACGACCTCAAGGTAGATGCCGCCAGTTCCGATCAGGCCAAAGCAGTCTTCCGCGACGCCATTGAAAAAGTCGTCCTGCTGATTTCGCCCTTCGCGCCGCACATCGCCGAAGAGCTGTGGAAAGAACTCGGCCATAACGGCGGAATTCTTTCGGCTAAATGGCCGGAAGTGGTCGAAGCCGCGCTGCACCGCAACGAAATCCAGATGGCGCTGCAGGTGAACGGTAAAGTCCGCGGACAGATTACCGTGCCGTCGACCGCGACCAAAGAAGAGATCGAAGCACTCGCCATCACCGACGAAGCGGTCATTCGGTGGAGCGAAGGTAAAACCATCCGCAAAGTCATTGTGGTGCCGGGACGTTTGGTGAACATCGCGGTGAGTTAAGAGTCTCGCGCAAAGACGCTAAGACGCAAAGAGCCCCGCTCAATCGAGCGGGGTTTCTTTTGATGAGCAGGTGCTAAAACGGCCGTCCGCCGCGCGCGCTCATGCGGACTTTCTGCTGCTTGGGAAGCGGCGGGGTTTCCAGATAGAGTCCGTACCATTCCTCTCCCAGTCCGGCGTTCGAGAAGGCTGAGTTTTTGTTGTTAGCCAGCATTTCCCAGTTGTGGGCGAGGGTTTCATCGGCGGTGATCTCTTTCGCTTTAACTAAAAGCTGGCGTGCCTTTTCGGACTCGCCCTGCTGCATGTAAATCCAGGACATCAGCCCGTAAAGCAGGGTGCCGCGATTGCCCCGGAACCATTTCACACGGCGCTTGAAGGTTTTTTCGGCACCCGCCGTGTCACCGTTCTTATACTGCCGCGCTATTTTCATGGCAATCGCCATGGGCTCCATCATCATCGGACCCGTGAACAGTCCCCCGGCCGCAAGAAGTTTATCCACCGCTGCAAAGTCCTTCAGTTGATAAAAAAACTGCAGGCGCATGGTGGCAATCTGCGGACCCATAAACAGACTCCATTTTCTGAAAGGCTCAAAGCGCGCGGTATAGGCGAGCGCTTCTGTAACAACCGTCTTCTGGTCACCCTCAAGCTGGCGCTGCAGCTGCTTGATATTCCCGCCGGGCTTAGTTTGAAACAGCTGGATTTTCCGGTCCATTTTTTTCCGGCTGTTCATGAGCATCTCTTGAAGCGCGTTCTGAACCTTTGTAACTTTTTTCCGGACAATAAACCCGATTAATAACTGCGGGATAATAAATCCGGCCAGTCCTCCGAAAATCTCCCCGCCCAAACCGACATGGTAAACCATCCCGGTAGCAACTGCGGCGGCAGCAACAATCACTGAAATCAATAATGCAACCATGATATGAGTCCCTTCTGTTTTAAAATTTAAGGGCGGCATCGTACAACAGGCGGCAGAAGATGTCACCCCTGCGGCGGCCATTCTTTCAGCGGCACTCAGGGGCATTAAAACCGGACGAACCCGAAGAAGTGGAAAAAGGCTCAGCAGGTGAGCTGACACAGACCGGACATACGCCGCCTTCCGGCGGATTAAAAAATTCCGATGTCCGGAAGAAAAAGTTCCAATGTCCGGAAACTTCGGTATGCTATCCCTTCATTTTGAAAGAATGTTATGCGTAAACGGCCGGGCAGGTCATTAAAGCTCTATTTGAGACTGATGCGGCATCCGGGCACACCTGAGAGTGTCGGCCGCGGTGTTGCGGCAGGATTGTTTTCCGCTTTCATAATTCCGGTCGGACATATGCTGCTGGCGTTCCCGCTGGCGATGCTGGTTCGCGGAGCACGGGGGGCCGCCGTTCTGTCCACCTGGATTGTTAATCCGCTCTCAATGCCGGTGGTTTATCCTGTTCAGTGCTATCTGGGGAGCTTTGTAATCGGCCGTCCGCTGTCCTATGCACTGATTAAACAGCTTGTTTTTAATTTTCATCGCAATCCGTCTATGAAAACGGCCGGTGAACTGGGCGGAGAGCTGATTGCTTCATTTTTTGCCGGCGGGCTGCTGCTGGGAATCGTTCTGGCAGTCGTCGGCTATTTTTGCACAGCGGAAATGGTACGGCGCTACCGGGCACGGCGGATCAGGCGCAAACAGTCTAGGATAAACCGCCGGAAACCAGAGGAGTACTGATTATGCGACTGACAAAACACGGCTTGCGGGAATGGCTGGGCGGCGCGGTGATTGCGCTGCTGCTGTCGCTGGCGTGGAGTTGGCTGGCAATCAGCGTCAGCCCGGCAGCCGGCGGTGTTCTGCTGGGACTCACCTGGCTGCTGTGGCTGGCAGTCGCGGCTTTTTTCCGCGTTCCGCACCGCACAATTATTGCAGATCCGGCAGCGCTGGTTTCGCCGGCGGACGGCGTGGTGCGCGACATTGAAACAGTGGAAGATCACGGAATTGAACTTTTCGCCGGGCAGAAACTGATGCGGATCGGTATTTTTCTGTCGGTGCTGGATGTACATGTAAACCGTGCGCCCTGCGATGTTGAGGTCAAATACCGGAAATATATAAAAGGCCGGTTTCTGGACGCGCGCGACAAACGGTGCGCCAAGGAGAATGAGTCGCTGGTGATCGCCGGCACCGGTTCGGCGGCGGGTCGGTGTTTCCCTGTGGCAGTCCGGCAGGTTTCGGGAGCTATTGCCCGGCGGATTGTCTGCGTTCCGCAACCGGGGGATACTTTGAAGAAGGGTGCGATTTACGGGATGATCAAGTTTGGTTCGCGTACTGAGTTGTATTTCCCCTGCGAAAGCGGCATAACCGTCTGCGTACAGATCGGCGACAAGGTCCGGTCTGGAAGCACCTTAATGGGTCGTGTCGAAAACTGATTCAGCGATTATGAACGAACCTGCTGCCGAAACGATGGGTTCCCGGTTTAATCCGGTTCCGAGCCTGATTACGCTATGCAATGCCTTTTGCGGGTTTGCATCCATCGTCTATGCGATCGCCAGTTATGCACGCGGCGAAGCAATCCCGGAAGCCTGCATCTGGCTGCTGCTGGGTGCCATGATATTCGATACGCTCGACGGTCTGGCGGCACGGCTGCTGAATGCAAAAAGTCTGCACGGAGCCAATCTGGATTCTCTGGCCGACGCGATCTCTTTCGGCGTCGCTCCGGCAGTTACCGTTTTTGTTTTCATCAAACGCAACTGCCCCGGCACGTCCACCGGCGCGACCCTGCTGATCTGGGCCGTTGCCTTGTTTTATCTCGGATGCACCCTGTGGCGGCTCGCACGCTATAATACACTGACCGTCACCGGCAAAAAAGACGACGGCTGTTTCATGGGACTCCCGTCGCCGGCGGCCGCCAGTATGATTTACAGCGCCGGACTTCTTCTGCCCAGACTCGATCTGGGACCGCATCTGCTTTTTTTCTGTTCGCTGGGATACGCCTTTCTCACCGGCCTGCTGATGGTGAGTGATGTCCCCTACCCTCATGTGCGCCGCTGCGTCTCGGGCGAGCCGCGTGTGCTCAGCTTTGTTTTTGTGTGCGTTGTGCTGGGCTCTGTTGCGATATTCCGTTTAACCGCAATGGTGATCTGGGCCTATATTTATTTTCTCGTCGCCCCTCTGGCGGAACTGCTGGTGCGGAAAATGGCCGGAAAACCCGGCCTGGTTCTCCTTTTTTCTGCGTTTTCCAAAAAACCCCCTTCCCGCACGTAACCCGGAAATGAAAACGGTCGTATACTCTCTGCTTTTCGGATGCGGGCTGTTCTGTTTTTCCACCGGCCCGGCGCAGGCCCAGCGCATAACTTTCGATACCATACCTCCGGACTGGACTGTACAAAACAAGCCGTTTACCAAAGCATCAGTTTTCGAAATTCAGGATGACCCGGCGGTTCCCGGACACCGGTGGCTCTCCGTGACCTCGGATAAAGCCAGTGCTTCCCTGCTGTCCACTTTTCCGCTGACGATAGATTTAAAGAAAACGCCCATCATTCGCTGGCGCTGGCGGGCGACGGTTCTGCCGCTGGGCGCCGACGGACGCGACCCGGACAAAGACGATCAGGTCATTGGCCTTTACATCAGCTCCGGAACCAGATTCAAACAGCAGTCCATTGCCTACCGCTGGGAAACGCAGACACCGGTCGGCTCGGAGGGTACCGTGCAGTACGCCAACCTGTTCGCCGTAAAATGGTTTACCATCCGCGATGAAAAACATGCGGACGGACAAACCTTCTTTGTAGAAGAGCGGAATGTCGCAGAAGATTTCGAGAAAACCTTCGGTTCAGTTCCTGATAAAATAGGTATCGGAATTTCCTGTAACAGTCAGTATACGGACTCCAGAAGCGCGGCGCAGATGGATTGGATAGAATTTGTCGCACCGGCACCAACCCTTACGGCTTCAAGTGCCAACTGATTGAAAGGACACCATGACCAGACCCAAAGAAGAAAATCCGCTGATCAGCATCATGCTGAATGTCGTCATCCCCGTCGTCATTCTGACTTATCTGAGTAAAGACAAATATCTGGGACCGCTATGGGGGCTGGCGGTTGCGCTGTCGCTGCCGGTCGGTTACGGAATCCATACCCTGATAAAAGAACGGCGCGCCGACTTCGTTTCGATCATCGGCATCATCAGCGTCCTGCTGACGGGCGTGTTCGGCATTCTGAAGCTGCCGCCGCAATGGATTGCCGTCAAGGAAGCGGCCATTCCGCTGATTATCGGACTGGCGATTGTGATCTCGCTGAAAACGCCTTACCCGCTCATCAAAAAAATCCTGATGAGCGAAAAACTTTTCAATGTGCCCCTGCTCCACGAAAAACTGAGGGAACAGGGCAACGAGGCGAAGTTTGAAAAGCGGCTGGTCGGCCTGACCTGGGGATTGGCCTCGTCCATGTTTCTCTCATCGGCGCTCAATTACACGCTGGCTAAAATTGTTCTGAAAAGCGAGCCCGGCACCGAAGCGTTCGCCGCCGAAATCGGAAAAATGACCGGACTGGGCTACATCGTCGTAATGCTGCCCAGTATGGCGGTGATGATTCTCGTGCTGATTGCGCTGATGAAAACCCTCACGCATCTCACCGGCATGAAACTCGACGATCTGCTCGCCGAGCATTTGCAGGAGCCGAAGAAAGAGACAGAATCGGTTATCAGTGAATAGTTATCCGGAAGAAAAAAGCCCCTCCTCCCGAATTAACCAATAACGAATAACTGATAACTAGGCCGCAGGCCTAAATAATCAGTCCGCTTTCCTTCTTCAGGTCGGCAGGTGTAATGATCTTATTGGCCTGCTCACGCTGATACTGCTGAGCTTCTTCGATCATTTTGTTCATGGCATCTTCCATTGCCTGCGGAAAATTAAGAACAGCTTCCTCGAGTGTTTTGGCCGCGATGGCACCTTGCAGCGGAAACGGGCCGTGCGGGCTCATCAGCTGGGTATGCCCGCTGAAAACCGGGCTTCGTAAAGTGTCTTCGGAACCGTCCGGTTTGACGGGTACCAGTTTGCGAATGCCGCCGGTTTTCAGATCGGTGTAGGATTCTTCGCGGTATAGATTGGCCATGTCCATTTTGACATCGCTGAGTTTCTCGGGTTCGGTGCTCATAAAATTTCCTTTCGGGCCGCCTGCGGCGGCGGTTATCAGTTGTCCGTTCTCAGTTATCCGGGTTGTTCCTCCGATAGTTTGTCACTGTTAACCATTAACAATTAACTGATAACTGAACTGCGGATTAAGCCACAGAAGCCTGCACGGGGAAACCCTGTTTTTGGGTTTTATTTCAGATGCAGGCGGCTTATCCTCGGCGCACCAAAACAAGGAGTGGCCCTTTTGTAAGGGCGATTCCATGTAATCGCCCGGAGAAAAATAAAAATGAATAATAAGCCCGCCGGATTCGTTGGCAAAACACAGCAGTTTCTGAACCGCGACCTATGGGAACTCGAACCGGAATCCCTTTCAAAAACCCGCCGGTGCGGACTTAAATTTCTGCGGGTCTGCATGCTGGTGGTCAAAGGTTTCAAAGAGGATCTCTGCCCCATCCACGCCTCGGCGCTGACTTTCACAACCGTCATGGCGCTGGTTCCCTTTCTCGTAATTCTTTTCGCCATCGCCAAAGGCTTCGGGTTTGAAAAGGCCAGCGAACTGCTGATGCAGCGCACCGCTGATATGCCCGCCGCCTTTCAGCAAGCCGTCACCAACCTTCTTCATATCGTCGAATCGGCCAGCGCCGGAACTCTCGGAACCATCGGTACCGCACTTTTCCTCTGGGCCGCCATCAAGATGCTCAGCAATGTCGAAGACACCTTCAATATCGTCTGGGGTGTCAAAACTCCGCGACCACTGATCGACAAAATCCGCAACTACATCGTCGTTCTGGTCGCCGCACCGATTCTGCTGATTGTCGCCAACGCCGGCCTTCCGGTCATCATGGGATTCGCCGGCAAACTGACCTGGATGGGTCCGTTTATGAAACTGGGACTGCGCGCCGCGCCGGTATTCGTCATGGCACTGGCCTTCACACTGATCTACATCCTGCTGCCAAACACCAAAGTGAAATTCGCCGCCGCCTTCACCGGCGCACTCTTCAGTGCACTGTGTTCCATTATTTTTCAGGTACTCATCATCAAACTGGGCGTCGGCGTCACCAGCTACAACAAAGTTTACGGAACCCTCGCCGCCATTCCGCTCTTCCTCTTCTGGGTGCAAACCAGCTGGCAGATCATGCTGCTGGGCGCAGAAGTCGCTTTTTCCATACAAAACGCCGGAACCTACGCCCGTGAACGGCTCGCGGTAAACCCGAGCGCCCGCTCGCGCCTCTGCCTCGCCTTCGCGCTCATGAAAAAAATCACCGCCGCCTTTGAAACCGGCAAAGGCCCATTTGATGTTCTCGCCCACGGAACAGAAGCCCGCATCCCGGTCCGGCTCATCAACGACGTCATTCATATTCTGGCCGTTCATGGACTCGTCGCCGAAGACTCAACCCGCCCCGGCTGCTACACCCTGCTCCGCGATCCGGCCGACATTTCAGCCCGCGCCATCGCCGAAGCCATTCTCAACGACGGAGCCGCTCCGGACGAACTCGGCATGAAAGAAGATTTTCCGATGTTCGGAAAAATCACCGGCGAAAGCTTCCAGACTCTGGAAAAACAGATCCTCAAGAGCTTTTAGATTAAGCGGTGAAAAATCCGGTTGCTCGCAACCGGATGGTTTATAATGACATTTCAACTACTGCCTTGCACAAAAAGCCGTTTGACGAGCAAACGGCTGTACCGGCGAAAGTTTCTGCCAGATGCGGGACAGACACGCCTGCCGATCATGCAAGAATGAACAGACAAGAGCGTCTGTTCCACAGAAAACAGGTATCTATCTCTAATTGCCTTTGCTTCCTTCGTTTCCTTCTGTAGAACTTTCGCCCTATGAATTTCCGTGAAGAGTTAAACGAAGAGCAGTACGCCGCCGTGACCGCGCCGGACGGGCCGTCGCTCGTCATTGCCGCCGCCGGAACCGGTAAAACACGCACGCTGGTTTACCGCGTCGCGTGGCTGATCGAAAAAGGGATCGATCCGAACCGTATTCTGCTGCTCACCTTCACCAACAAGGCCGCCCGCGAAATGCTCGACCGCGCCCACGATCTGACCGGCGGCGGAGTCAGCGGAATGCTCGGCGGAACGTTCCACCATCTCGCCAACCGGCTGCTGCGCCAGCACGCCCGCGAAATCGGCTTCGGCAACGACTACACCATTCTCGATTCCGATGATGCCAAAAAGCTGATGAAGTCCTGCGTCGATGAACTGGAGCTGGACGACAACGAGCATTTCCCGAAGCCGCAGGTGCTGCTCAGTCTCTACGGCCTCGCCTCCGGCTCGCAGAAACCGCTCAACGAGCTGGCCTACGACTGGTTCAGCGAAACCCCGATTGAAATTGCCGACGTGCTGAAGCTCCGCGACCATTACGTGAAGCGTAAAAAAGAGCTCAACGTGATGGATTTCGACGATCTGCTGCTTTACGCGCTGAAACTTTTCCAGACCTCGGAATACGTCCGTAATCTGTATCAGGAACGGTTCCAGTATGTGCTGGTGGACGAATATCAGGACACCAACACCATTCAGGCCGAGTGGGTTCACCTGCTCGCCGGTAAACACAAAAACCTGATGGTGGTCGGCGACGATTTCCAGAGCATCTATTCGTGGCGCGGCGCAGACTACCACAACTTCCTTTCGTTCCCGAAGCGCTATCCCGACACACAGGTTTTCAAACTCGAAGTCAACTACCGCAGTACGCCGGAAATTCTTGATGTCGCCAACGCCTGTATCAAAGGCAATCCGCTCCAGTTCCAGAAAGAACTGCGCGCCGTCCGCGACAGCATCGCTGAACCGGTGCTCGCCCTGCTCCGCGACGGCGACGAACAGGCGCGCTATGTCATCGCCAAAATCGAAGAGCTGAAACGCAAAGGCACCAAGCTTTCCGAAATCGCCGTGCTCTACCGCTCACACTTCCACGCCATGGAACTGCAAATGGCGCTGACTCACGCGCGCTTTCCTTTTCAGGTCACCTCCGGCATCCGCTTCTTCGAACAGGCGCACGTCAAAGACGCCTGTACCGTTCTGCGCCTGCTGGAAAATCCGGCCGACGAACTGGCCTTCAAACGGTTGCTGGAAATGTTTCCCAAACTCGGACCGAAAACCGCCGATAAAATCTGGCAGAAGATAGGCAAACGGTTTGAAGCCCGCAAACCGGAAGCGCATCAGCAGCTGATGGCCGCCCTGCCGGCTTCCGCCGGAATCATCTGGAAAGAAATTCAGCCGGTCTTCCTCGCCTACGATACCGAATCGCTCAGCGACGATCCCGGCGAAATCATCTACCGCTTCAACAAAGCATTCTACGGCGAATATCTCATCGAAACCTTTGAAAACGCCAAGCACCGTCATGAAGACCTCGACAGCCTGATCGACTTCACCGCCCGCTTTGAATCCTGCTCCGCCTTCCTGAGTGAAATGGCGCTGCTGACCAATCTCGACGCCGAAGCCGAAACTGCGCCTGCCACGCTCGACGGCGTACGGCTCAGCACCGTCCATCAGGCCAAAGGTCTGGAATGGAAAGCCGTCTTCGTGATCTGGCTGAACGAAGGCCTTTTCCCGAGCTCCAAGTCGGTCGAACAGATCGGCGGCGAATCCGAAGAACGCCGGCTCTTCTACGTCGCCATCACCCGCGCCGAAGACCGCCTCTTCCTCTGCGCTCCCCAGGTCCGGCGCAAACACGACGGCGGCGTCATCTTCTACGAACCTTCGCAGTTTATCCGCGAAATCCCGCCGCACCTCCTGAAAATGAACGGCGGATTCTTTTAAAAAAAGGGCGCGTTCGCCGAACGCGCCGCCAGTCCTGAGAGCGGACGGCTCGGCGATCCGTCCCTACCAAACTAAGGTGGAACGCGACCGCCGGGCGCGTTATTTTTTGTGAAAGCGTGCCGGGACGGCCCGCTCCACCTGAAAACGGCGCTGACAGCGCAGCGCCCTCCCGCCGTCGCCGGAAGCTGTGGCGGGCAAGCCGGGAGATTGTGCTCCGTCGCAACCGTTTTCACCCAAAGGTTCTGCCGAAACAGTCTTGCCGATGTTTAAAAGAATTTGCAGTATCTCGTCGCTATCCGGTTAATGTTTCCTGCGGAGATTCTGCTTATGCTGGCGAAAGTTTTTTCAGGTGCCGTTTTCGGCGTCGATGCCTACACGGTGGAGATCGAGGTCAACAGCGGTCACGGCGAACCGAAGACGGTGATTGTCGGTCTGCCTGACATCGCCGTCAAAGAAAGCGAGCACCGCGTGATTACCGCGCTGATCAACTCCGGCTTCACGCCGCCGCAGGGGCGCGTGACGATCAATCTCGCGCCTGCCAATATAAAAAAAGAAGGCCCGAGTTTCGACCTGCCGATTGCGCTCGGCATGCTGGCGGCAGAAAATGACATTAAGCCCGAACTGCTGGACCGCGCCTGCATCATCGGCGAGCTGGCGCTTTCCGGCGCGGTGCGCCGTGTGCGCGGCGTTCTGCCGATTGCACTGGCGGCGCGCGCCGCCGGTCGCAAAGCGATCATCGTGCCGGAGGAAAACGCCGAAGAGGCTGCCGTCGTGGACGGCATCAAAGTGTTCGCCGTAAAAAATCTGCGCGAGGCGGCGGATTTCCTGAATCTGGAGCTGATACTTAAGCCGCATACCGTTGATCTGGACAAAACCTTCGATGCGCACAATCAGTACGCCGCCGACTTTGAAGATGTGAAGGGACAGGAATATGCCAAGCGCGCCATCGAAGTCGCGGTCGCCGGCGGCCATAACCTGCTGATGATCGGCCCGCCGGGAACCGGCAAAACGATGCTCGCCAAACGGATTCCGTCCATCCTGCCGCCGATGACTCTCGAAGAGGCGCTGGAAACCACCAAGATTCACAGCATCGCCGGCAAGCTCGATGCGCATGAATCGCTGATTGCCACGCGCCCTTTCCACTCGCCGCACCATACCGTTTCCGATGCCGGACTGCTCGGCGGCGGAACGCATCCGGTTCCCGGAGCGGTGAGTCTGGCGCATAACGGCGTACTGTTTCTCGACGAACTGCCGGAGTTTCACCGCAACGCGCTGGAAGTGCTGCGTCAGCCGCTCGAAGACGGCACGGTGACGATTGCGCGTGCGGCGGCCAGCGTCACATTCCCCTGCCGCTTTATGCTGGTGGCGGCGATGAATCCGACGCCCGACGGTTATTTTCCCGACGATCCGCGCTCCACCTCGACGCCGCTGCAAGTCAGCCGTTATCAAAGCAGGATATCCGGCCCGCTGCTCGACCGCATTGATATTCACATTGAGGTGCCGTCGGTGAAATACGAACAGCTTGCGCAGCTGGAAAAAGGCGAGCCGTCAGCCTCCATCCGGACGCGGATTGTCGCCGCGCGGAAAATCCAGCAGGAGCGCTACGCCAAAGACCGGCACGTCCACTGCAACGCGGGAATGCAGCCGAAACATTCGCGGAAATACTGCCGTCCGTCAGTCGAGGCGGCGCAACTGCTGAAAACCGCTGTGTCGGAAATGAACTTCAGCGCCCGCGCCTATGACCGGATTCTGAAAGTGGCCCGCACCATCGCCGACCTTGCCGCCGCCGGCCAGATCGGCACGGAACATATCGCCGAAGCGATTCAGTACCGCACGCTGGATCGCATGGGCTGAGCGGACGATGCGAAAAACGCGGGCGCCCGTACTTGGTTTGCAGCCCCGACAGGACACCCGCCGTCTCTTCAAATAATCACTGAACCAGGATAATAAGCAGGATGACCACCAGACTGGTCACCAATAACAGGCAGCTGAGCACTGCCTGCAACGTCTTCCGGACACGCAAAATTGACGGTATTTCATGCATTATGCTGCTCCTTTGAACGCCGCTCCTGCATATAAATACGAACGGCTTTATCCAGCGTACGGCGAAGGGACTGCTTATGCCGGCGGCAGTATTTCTGAAGCCGCTTTTTCACCTCGCTTGAAATCCGTACGCTTTCAGAAGTCCCCTTCGGGCTGGCATCCGCTTCGCTCATGACGACAAGTTGCCACAATTGTGGCAAAGATCAAAATAAATTTTACCCCTATTTAATGATTTGGATGCAGTGGGATTTTGACTACACTGCCTGCATGAGTGACACCGAATCAGTCCGGATCAGTAAAGAACTGAAACAGCAGTTGAAGCAGATGGCTCAGTCCATGCGTCCGCGCACGGCAGTCCAATATCTGATCGAGGACGCGATCGAGCAGTATCTTGAACGCGCCGCCGAAGAAAACGGGCCGACTTATCAGGTTAAGCCGGATTCTAAAACCCGGAAAAAAGCATAAAGTTCCGCCTGCGGAAGAATCCGCGGTTATTTATACCGGTCAGTCTGTTATCGATTTTATATGCCGCTTCAAAAAATCATTGGAATCGGGTTTGCCCTGCTGGCCATGAGTCTGTTCAGTCTGGCTCCGGTATTGCAAAAGTCGGCGCTCGACCGCCTGCCGCCGCTTTCCTTTTCCAACTTTTTTAAATCGATCATCAGTCTGTTGAAAAACCGGCGCTGGACGCTCGGCCTTGCGGTCGGCTGTCTGGGACTGCTGCCCTACGTAGCGGCACTGCGACTGGTCGGCGTAGCCGTGGTAGAGCCGCTCTACGGGTTCGGTTTTATCATGCTGATGACTGTTTCACGGCTCATGCTGCATGAAAAACTGCGTCCTGCTGCCAGACTGGCGATGGCTCTGCTGATTCTGATGCCGGTGTTCATTGCACTCGGCGATGTTTCCGGTGTGCAGTATGACATCACCCTGCACAGTACGCAGATCAGTCTTGGTATCTTCATGCTGGCGGTTCTGCTGACCGGCAGTGCTGTGGCCTTTTTTACAAAAAAGCATCCGCTTTGCTGGGCCGTGATTTCCGGCATGCTTTTCGGTGCCGGCGCGGTTTTTGCACAGATGGCTATCTCCTACCTGACGCTGGATGAATTGCGCAGCACGAACAGTTTTCACGCGCTGATACGCAATGAAGACCTGCTGTTCAGTCTGGCGGCGGTATTCATCGCCATACCGCTCAATGTGTTTGCAGATTACTGCATGCAGATTGGACTGCAGCAGAAAACGGCTTCGCGGTTTCTGCCGATGGCGCAGACTATCAACAATGCCGTGGCGGTGGCGGGCGGCATCCTGATTTTCGGACAGCGCGTAACGCACTGGCCTTATTATATTGCCGGTATTGCCATGGGAATCGCCGGACTCTTCCTGCTGGCGCGGGTGACACACCAGCCGGAACAGGTTTCTATATCCCGAAAATAGAATCTTCGCCGCTCAGCGACAGCTTCTGTCCCAGCCAACGAAGTTTTTCTTTCGCTTTTCCGCCGGGGCTCTCACGCGGAATCGTCACCGCCTCCGCATGAACCTCATCAACCAGTTTCTGAATAATCCGCACGGCGGCATCGGGATGGCTCAAATCCAGTGCGCGGCGGCGCATTTGAGCCATCCGTTCAGGATCTTTCAGCAGCAGATTCACTTTGTACGCCATGGTGGCGAGCTGATTGCACTTCACCGCCGCGCCGTTTTCGAGCAGAAAGTCGCTGTTGCGTTCCTCCTGACCGGGAATCGGCTGATAGATCACCATCGGCAGGCCGCAGCTCATCGCCTCGGCGGTGGTCAGTCCGCCGGGCTTGCCGATGTAAAGATCAGCGGACTTCATCCATTCATCCATTTCAGTGGTGTAGCCCAGCACCTTGAAATCGAGATGCGCCGCCTCAGCCGGCCGCTGACTGATTTGATCGAGCACGGTCTGCCGCAGCTTTTCATTTTTCCCGCAGATCACGGCAATCTGCACCGGAACCTCCAGATCGCTGAGCACCTCCACAATCCGTTCGGCCGAACTGACGCCCAGCGCGCCGGCGGAAACCAGCAGCAAGGGAATGCCGTTCCGCAGTCCCTGTTTCGCGCGCAGCGCAGCGCGCTCTTTGGGTTCGCAAAAAACCGGATCTATCGGAATGCCTGAAACGGTGATGCACTCCGGCGGAAACCCGATGTTTTCGAGCTGTACCCGCGATTCCTCAGTGGCAACAAAGTAATGGTGGATCAGCCGCGACAGCCACATGGCGTGAGCATAGTAATCGGTGACCGTGCTTGAAAGCTGCGTCTCTACTTTGCCGTGCTTGATCAGGTGCGAGAGAATTTCAGCCGGAAGGAAATGAGTGCAGATGGTAATGTCCGGGTTGAACTTTTTAATCTGCCGCACCAGCGGGCCGGTGTTCATGCGGTCAAGCATCAGCCGCATTTTTTCGGTTTTCCACGGCTCGTCGCTGCTGTCATAGAACCAGCCCAGCAGTACCGGCGCGCTCTTGACCAGATCAATGTAAAACTGTCCGTAGAACCGGCGGAACATTTTATTGGTGTAACGCAAGGCGTCAATGTGCAGTACCTCGCCGGTAGCCGGATGCGCCGCTGCGGCTTTGGCCAGCGCCTCGCCCGCGCGGATATGGCCGGTGCCTGCGCTGACGGAAAGAATCAGCACGCGATGTCCGGAACCATACGGGCGCATCTTCATATAATCTCCCGATGAACCAGTTCGTGAATCAGCCGGTCCGCCTCGATATGCGCAGTTTCGATGAAAGCGTTGAAGTCATCAACATTTTTGCCGGTCGGATCCGGGACATCGAGCGTTTCAACTGCGTCTTCGCCCTGCCAGCCGTATTCCATCAGCCGGAACACCTTCCCCTTCGCTTCCGGAAATTTTTCGAGAATAAAATCTTTATGCACCCGCTCCATTACCAGAATCAGATCGGCGCGCTTCACCAGACCGGCGGACAGCGGCGCCGATGTATGCTGCCGCAGACTGAAGCCGTTATTGCGCGCGATCAGTGCGACCACATCGTTAACCCGCCCGCCGCCTGAGGCTTTCGTCCCCGCCGACGTGATTTTAATGCGCTTCAGCGCGCTGGAACGATATTCAGCGATGTAGTGTTTTAGATAGCCTGCAAAATAGGCGCTGCGCGTACGGTTGGCGGTGCAGACCACAACCAGGTGGAACTTTTTCCGGAAAAAAAACATGCGCGGATAATCAATCAAAACAGCTGTTTTAACAAGACAAACGTGCGGAGGCGGAACTTACTGAGCGCGCAGGGTAATGACCACTTTGAAAGCAACAGTCTCGCCGGGATTGATGATCTTCAGCGTTTTGTTTTTCTCCTCTGCGGCCTGTCCTTCCGGATGACAGTTGGCCGGCTCAAGACCCATCACATACTCCTGCTCCCCGGTCATTTTCCACTGGGTGAAAAACGGCAGTTCCGCTTTGCGATAGGCCACCTCCATCGACAGGCCGGACGCCGGATTACGCAAGGTCATACGGGCCATGCCGTCTTTATCCGCTTCAACGTCATGAAAGAAACACTGCTCAACATATCCGGCAGTCGGCGGCTGACTGCGATTCCATACGCCACGTCCCGCTTCCGCCGCTGCGTTCCGGGGCACGGTGTTCTTGACGCACCCTTCGACCACAGCGGCCTCGCTGAACAGCGGAAAGCCCGCATTAATGTGATAAAGCATCATCAGCGGCGACGGGCGGACACCAAGGTTGCGCACCTCATCGCAGATCGTGATGGAATTGTCGCCCAGCGCGGTTGAAACCGTGCGTTTCAGTTCAAGATTTTCGCTGAAAAAGCTGACCTCGCGCATTATGCCGGAGACACGGAGCTGATACTTTCCATTCACCCATTCCTGTGTGATAGAAATGTTTTCCGCCGGTGTATTGGAAAGGCGTCCATGCAAACCGAGCGGGCCGTCAACCCGCAGCCCCTGTTCCGCCTCCGGATTACCGACATTCCGCAGCCCGCATCCGGTCATCAATCCCGCATTGAAACTGCGTAACCAGCCGAATCCGGAGGGTTCAAAGTACGCAGGATGAACCGGACCGACCGGCGTCATGTAGGCAAAGGAAGTTCCGTTGAAAGAAGCGTCGCCGATATCCATACCGCGATCCAGCAATACGCAAAAGCGCAAACCGGTTCCGTTGTCGACATCAGCTATACGGATTCCCCGCCCTCTGCCGTCGTCGAGCACCGATGTGCGCACACGGGCGAGCTGATTCATGGAACCGACGTGGGGGGTCAGGTCTTTTTCAGTCATTTTTTGAATATGCATTACAAGGCCTCCTCATTCCCGGCAAAACAGTCGTTTTAACAAATTAAACATCAGCGCATTGGCATTTCCAAGCAGGGGAAAAGACGGCCTCATTTTTTCCAAGGTCTGGATGAACGGGCTGACGGTCACCTCATTTTTACAGTGTTCATACAGCGCAAGCAGACTCTCTTTTGTCGTTTCAAGGTGAAACTGAAGCGCCAGTACATTGTCTTTGTAAATAAACGCCTGATTTTTGCACGCCGTGCTCGACGCCAGATGCACCGCTCCTTCCGGAATCCCGAACGTATCGCCGTGCCAGTGAAACGCCGTGAATTTTTCAGGGAAAACACGGCCATCACCGGCCAACGGAAAGAACCCGATTTCGCGCTGATCGTTCTTCCAAACTCTGGAACCAAGCACTTCCGCGATGAGCTGTGCGCCGAGGCAGATGCCTAGTACCGGCTTGTTCTGCACGATGATTTGTTTAATGAATTCCTTTTCGTCCGCCAGCCACGGATAGAGGGCTTCGTCATAAACGCCCATCGATCCGCCCATCACAATCAGCCCGTCGCCTCTTTTGATCACGGGCAAACTGTCGCCGGCCCAAAGCCGCGTACAGGAAACCTCGTGCTTGTTTTTCGCCAGCCACGGTTCAATACATCCGAGCCCTTCAAACGGCACATGCTGGAGCCAGTGAATATGCATGAGAGAGCATTAATGGAATCGCTGAATATTGGAAAGCAGGAAATCCGCAGCGACTTTCAATGCAGTTCCGGTTTGCCCGGCCTGAACCGCCAGGCTACATTCGCGGCGTTGTTAATTTAACCCGTTAGAAATCTGAAGTACGGCTGATACCACTGTCCGGCGGAGAAGCAATTGATGTGGGAAACGATTGTAAAATATTACTGTATTGACTGGCTTGCATTGGTGCTGAATGCAGCCGCCATTTATCTTCTTGGAAAAAAGCGAAGATGCGGGTGGTCCCTCGGTGTCGGAGCCAACATTGCATGGATTGGGTTCGGGCTCCTTGCGCACAGTGCGGCGACAGTGGTTGCCTGCACTATCTTCGTTGCTTTAAACGTGAAGGGCTGGTGGGCCTGGAGGGCAGAAGGGATGCCGAACCAAGTACCAAAGGAGACCGCCGATCCTCAGCACTGACATTGAACAGCCGCCCGAACACCCGCAGTAAAAATCAACTTTTTGACCGGATCATAATCAGCAGCATTTTAAACGGCGCTTCGGCGGCCTGCACATCGTGCGGAATGTTGGCCGGCATAATGATCAGTTCGCCGGCTTTAACTGTTTTCGCCTCGCCCGCAATGATGAACGTCCCTTCGCCTTCAACCACTTCGACGACAGCGTCGAACGGCGAGGTGTGCTCGCTAAGTCCCTGCCCTTTATCAAAAGAAAAAAGCGTGATGCTACCCGTCTCTTTTTTGAGCAGCGTACGGCTGACGACCGCGCCGGCGGCATAGTCCACCAGCGTTTTAAGATTCAGTGCTTTGCCTTTTAATTCATCCATTTCAGTCTCCAATTCAGTCTTTGGACTGCGGCGGCTTGCCGCCGCTTTTCATCGCAGAGCTTGCTCTGCGCCCTGTCGAAGCAAGCTTCGCCCGACAAAGCGCAGGCAAGCCTGCGCACTCCATATTTTCTATTCCAGTCTCTTTATTTCTCTCAGTTCTCCGTCGAGGCCGATCACGGCTTCTTCCACAATCAGATCATTGCGCCCGCTTTGCCTCACAGCTTCTTTAACCATCATAGTCAGTCCGCCGCAACAGGGAACTTCCATGCGAACAATAATCACCTTCGGTATACCGTTTGAGGTGAGAATGGCGGTAAGTTTTTCGACGTAACCCTCCGTACGATCCAGCTTCGGGCAGGCAATCGCGATCGCCCGTCCGCGGATAAACCGCCAGTTGACATCCGGCGAGGCCGACGGTGCGCAGGTGCTGAGCACCACCAGTTCGCGGTTTTTGAAAAACGGTGCGACCGGCGGTACCAGATGCAACTGCGTCGGCCACTGGTTGAGTTCAGACGGAATAACCTGTCCCGAAATTTTCTGACTTTCGACCTTCGACTCCTTGACGCTTGACGGCTCCGCGAAACGGAGCTGCATCCCGGGGCATCCGCCGGCAGGCGGTGCTTTTTTATGTATATGTCCCTGCACCGCAATTTCATCAAATTCAGGCGCATCGCGCTCGATAATCTTCAGCGCGCCGGTCGGGCATTCGCCGATACAGGCCCCGAGCCCGTCACAGAAAACATCGTTCACCAGCTTTGCTTTGCCGTCCACAATCGCCAGCGCTCCTTCGGCGCAACCGGTAACGCAGGCACCGCATCCGTTGCACTTTTCTTCATCTATTTCGATAATTTTCCGTTTCATGGCTTCCTCCATTTGTTGCGCATACCTTACCGGATGATAAAACCGTCGTCCTTGATGCAGGTCAAGACTGCGAAAATTTGTGTTTTTTATAGTTTTTAAAATACTGCCTGCGCAATATAACGCACGTCTTTCTCAAAGCTGCCCGGGTGGCGAAATCGGTAGACGCAAGGGACTTAAAATCCCTTAGTAGTAATACTGTGCGGGTTCGAGTCCCGCCCCGGGCACCGCAAAAACCTCTGTCATTTTTTCAGCGGGCTTTTGGCGAGGTTGCGGCGGATGCGTTTAACGGTGAGGCCGCCGCGCGGCTGGCTGAAGTCGGCGGGCAGGATTACTTTGTTATTCACCAGCGTCGCGCCGATAACGCTTTCGCAGGCCTGCCGCAGCATCCAGCCCGCCGCGCCGGTGTAGCCGCTCCAGATCATACGGCCCGGATCGTGCACGGTGAGATAGTCGGCGCTCTGCTGGTTCGGCTGTCCGCCGTAGTTTTCAATCTCCGCGCCTTTGGTATGAGGAATCGCTGAAATTTTGTACCACAGCCGGACGGCGGCATCGCGATAGTGCCGCGCGGTTTCAAGATCGCCTTGCGCAGCGAAGCGTTCAGAGAGCAGGCGGCAGGCGCACGTCAGCCACTGGACGCCGTGCGAATACATTCCGTTTTCGCGCACCCCTTCCGGATAAGTGCTGCTGCGCCCGAGATACGGCCTGGTGTTTTCGCGCAGCGGTGGATAACCGAGGCTGATCACCTTTTCGCCTTCCAGAATGGACAGCGCGGTATCGAGCGCGATGCGGCTGCGCGCCGGATTGACTCCGGCAAAAACAGCCCACGCCGCGCCGAGCGCGTCGATTTCCCAATAGCCCGCGCCCGCCACGCCGATTTCGGTGCCGTCGTCGTGAATGGCGCGCAGATAACGGTCGCCGCGCCAGACCTTTTCAATATTTCTGCCCAGCAATATCCGGATGCGCGCCGTCGGGATACAGTTTCAGCTTCTGAGAAAGCGATTTCTCGTGGTACTCGATAGCCTTGAGGTACTCGCCAAGACCATAGTAGGCAAGGCCTAAGTTGTTGATCAGATCAGCCGCCCATGAGTCTTCATGCTGGCCTCTTGCTGCGAGCAGTGCCCGTTCATAGTACCCGATAGCCTCCTTGTCCTTGCCCAAGGTAGCAAGAATCATTCCCATATCATTAAGCCCCTGCTGCATCCGATCATACTCTCCGCTCTGCTCCTCCTCTTGAAGCTTTCGCCGGTAGTACTCTTCCGCATCCCTGAAGGTTTTGAATTCCTTCAGATACTCATCTATTCCCAACCGGTAACGCACCTGTGTTTTCTTGCCTTGCTCAAGCACCTCGCTTGCGCTCAGCGTTGCAACCTTGTTCTCTTCGAGGATCCTTACCTTTACTTCCCGCTGTACCAATAGTTTTCCTTTATTGAGCGTGAAGCTGATCTCCTTTTTGGGCTCAACAGCCACACTGAATTCCGTCCCGCGTACAATAGCAAGAAAGCTTTCATAATTGACGTTAAAGAAATCCAGTGCGTTCTTCACCTTAAAAAATGCTTCACCGAAAAGAAGGGTGTGGGTTTCTCCCCTGCCGATGACCAAATGGGTTTTGAACCCGCTACCCGGCTGTAATCGGATCTGATTGCCATTGGTAGTTTCCAGCACCAACACCGTACGTGGAGGAATGACGATTTCTGTCCCCTGTGCGATACCTTCTCCTTTCTTGAGGTTACTTTTTTTGGCCGTGCCCTCTGCGGTATCGGTCATTGGAACTCCACTCACACTGTCGGCAGCCTTGCCGTCGATCTCAATAGCGAGAACACGCAAGGCGGTGGCTTGGGGAGCTTCCCGTCCCGTTGCCTGATTGGATAACAGCATCAAAACGCCCAGAATTGAAAACAACATGGTGAACTTCGGCACACGGAGGGGAATCATGTCGCTCCTTTCTTTGGTTCCTGCAAAATTAGTTATAAAAAATTTACGTAAAACATGTGCTCACTTATATTTTGCAATACAATATGGCATCTAATCATTGACATCATGTACCTTGATACAAGCACTGCTACCATTAGTGGAAAAAGCTATTGCTGACATCTTTTACACCAATCACATCGTGAAAACAACAAAGTAAAACATCGCACCAACGCCAGGATCTATGCAAGTTTTACAGAGGTGTAGACGAAAATTAAAAATCCACCAATTTCTGAAATTAGTAATCACCCAGTTAGCGGGTTTAAATTACGTCATTTCACTTTGATTTGCTACCACTTACCATAGCGGTAATAGTTTTTTTTCTGAGGTTAGCTACTCCTTAACCCGGTTGTTATTCATCAAAGATGTGTTTACGGTGTTCGAACCGATAGCTCTTGCCGGTAAGTTTGATGACTTCACATGTGTAGAGCAGCCTATCAATCTCTTGCTGCCGCTGTGGTAAGATCAAGTTGAAGTTTTAGTCGAGCCGTCGAAGCATGCGACAAGTCTTTTCGAGCTGTTTGCGCCTTTTCGGCCAAAAAAAAGCTCCGTAACAATACAATT
>CAIKGD010000036.1 GCA_903826865.1 uncultured Verrucomicrobiota bacterium | reverse complement strand
ATCAGTCCCATGACAATCAGGTTGCTGTGACCCAGCACGCTGTCCGCCGCTTTGAAACCGCCGCCGATATACGGTTCGATGAACCGGTCGGAAATGAGCGGGAAGGTCATGCAGGTGAGGATGGTCAAAACGGACAGGGAACCCAGAGCGATCCATTTGCCGCCGCTGATATTCTTTTCCATTTTTTCCATCGGGCCGGTAATCTGCAAAAGCTTGCCCATCCACTTGACCCAGAAGAAAAGCGTGGCCGAGCTGCCGAAGACGATGAAGATTGAGAGAAGCGGATGGGCATCCACAATCGCCTTGAGAACGGCCCATTTGCTGATCAGCATACCGAACGGGGCGAGGAACATGCCGGCGATACCGATTTCGATCATCACGGCGACCTTGGGCATGCGGATAACCAGCCCGGCCATATCCTCAACATCGCGGCTGTGCATTTTATGTTCAACGACACCGACGCACAGAAAGAGCAGTGCTTTGGCCACCGCATGAAAAATAATCAGCAGGATGCCAGCCCAGACAGCTTCTTTGGTGCCTATGCCGCCGCAAAGAACAATCAGACCGAGGTTGGCAACCGTCGAGTAAGCGAGAATCTTTTTGGCATCGCTGGTGCAGATGGCGACGAGTGAACCGGCGACGAAAGTAACGGCGCCGACCAGAGCGACCGCCAGACCGACTTTTGTCCCCTCCAGATTGGGAGCGAGCCGGAGAACCAGATAGACGCCCGCCTTCACCATCGTGCTGGAGTGAAGCAGTGCGGATACCGGCGTCGGTGCCACCATTGCGCCGCGCAGCCATCCGGCGAACGGAAACTGCGCCGCCTTCGTGATGCCGGCAAACGCGAGCAGCCCGGCGGCGATAACCATTACTTGCGAGGCATGGCCCTGATTCCGCAGACCCAGCAGGGTTCCGATATCGTTGCTGCCCAGCAGGACAATCGCCAAAGCAAAACCGAGGCCGCCCATCAGGTTCATGGTCAGGGCGCGCATGGCATTGGTTTTGGATTCTTCTGTTTCTTTATAGCCGATCAGCAGGAAAGAACTGAGCGTGGTGATTTCCCAGAAGAAGTAGAGCCAGTTTAAGCTGTTGGAAAAAACGATACCGAACATCGCACCCAGAAAGATGAAGAACGTGGCGAAGAACATCGGGCGGCGGTCGCGGTATTCCGGGTGATGGTGCTCGTGAAATTCCTTCATGTAACCGGGTGCATAGATGCAGATCAACCCGCCGATGATGCCGATAACCAGAACCATGATCACAGAAAGCTGATCGCATAGAATCCAAGGGGAAACGGCAGCGACTGCAGAAGCGCCCGATGCATCCGCTACCGGTGCCTTCATCATCTCATGCACTTCAAAGCCTGCCACCAGAAAGAACTGCACCAGAAGCAGACCCAAAGCCGGCCAGTTTTTTGCTTTCACCGTGACCCGGACAATGTAACCGGCGGCCAGCACCTCAACAGCAAGCATGACAAGACTGATGCTGTGAGCCATACCGTCCAGGATCATCGTATTCTGATGAGACGTCCACGCCAGAAGAATTGATCCGGCCATGATGACAGCCGTGGCGGCATAGACTGCGTAGCGCCGCAGGGTATCGCTGGAAATAAAAAACAGGACAACACCTGCCAACAGCGGAAAAGCTACCATCCATGGAACCAGATTTCCAGTCATGACCAACCACTCCATTTGCTCTGCCGGTCCGGCAGGATCCCGGCCGGCTTTGAACAGCGTTTTGAGTCTCTCGACAGCGTCAGGATAAAAGAGATTGCTGCGTAAAAAGCGGAGAACTATATGGATTTCCGGCCGGCTTTCAACAAGATCCTTATATTTTCTGCAATATCTGCCTAATCAAACCCGTCTGCGCACATTCCATCAGACGATGATAAAATCGCAGGACGCGCTGCTGCAAGATCGTTTACTTCAGTCAAGCCGCCGGGGTGAAAAATCAACTGCCTAATTTCGAATCATCCCATGACGCCGGGTCTTCCAGCGATTCCAGATGACTGAAAACAGTGACGTGCGACAGAGCCTCGTAAAGATCGGTCTCAATGTGATCGATCAACTGATGCCCGCGCGCCACCGTCCAGTTTCCCGGAACCAGCATATGAAAAGAGATAAAACGCTGCGCTCCGGCCTGCCGGGTGCGCAACGCATGGTACTGTGCACCATCTTCCAAATGGGCTTCCAGAATATCCCGTATTTTCTGCTGATCTTCGACGGATATCGCTTTGTCCATCAGCCCGCCTACCGAATCGCGCATGATGCGGACGCCGGTCCAGACAATGTTGCCGGCGACCAGCAACGCAACGACCGGATCCAGACGTGTCCAGCCGGTTAAAGCGACGGCACCGATACCAACCAGAACGCCCGCCGAGGTCCACACATCGGTCAGCAGATGATGTGCATTGGCCTCCAGTGTAATGGAATCATAGCGCCGGCCCGCCCGGAGCAGTACCACGGCAACTCCCAGATTCACAAGCGATGCCGCGACGGAAATACCCAGTCCAAGCCCGATCTGCTCAAGCGGTCTGGGAAATATGAGCCGGTGAACAGCCGCTGCACCGATACTGAGAGCCGCAACCAGAATCAGAGCCCCTTCCACGACGCTTGAAAAATATTCGGCCTTGCTGTGCCCGTAAGGATGTTCCTCGTCTGCCGGACGGGCGGCGACCGTCAGCATAGCCACGGCCATCAGTCCGCCGGCCAGATTGACCAGCGACTCAAGAGCATCGGAAAGCAGCCCGACCGAGTCCGTCAGGAAATACGCAACCGTTTTCAGGCCGATGGTAAGGACTGCCGCAGCCGTGGACAGCCATGCGAAGCGAACAAGTCCTTTACGTGATGTCATCATAGAAAATCTTTCCGTATCAGTTCCCCGCTACATAGGGTCTGCAAATAATTTTAGCGAGAAAAATATCAGGTCAATCGCAACCGGGCATTCAAAACCATATTTCATTCCGGACTTTTTCGCACATTATGTTTTACTGCGGAAAATTTTCCATGTGACAAACAATGAAATTCCGTGCCACATTCCTGCGTTCAGAAAAGGAAAAACCGGATGAGTCATTTTAACTGGCTATTGGATGGCAGTATCGTGGGCTTTTATCTGCTGGCGACTATGGCGGCCGGCATCATGGTGCGCAAGTATGTGGACAAAGTGGATGACTTCATTGTCGCCGGACGCGAGATGAATGTGTATCTCGGCATCGCGTCACTGGCGGCCACCGAATTCGGCATCGTGACCTGCATGTATACCGCCCAGGCCGGATACACGCGCGGTTTTTCCGGTGCGATCCCCGGCATCTGCAATGCCATCGCGATGTTTCTGGTGGGCTACACCGGTTTCTGCGTGAAAAAGCTGCGTGACTCGAACGTGATGACAATCCCTGAACTGTTTGAAAAGCGCTTTGGCAAGTTCGTGCGCTGGCTGGCGGGAGTGGTCATTGTGCTGGGCGGACTCCTGAACATGGGTGTATTCCTGCGCGTAGGAGGACAGTTCCTTGTGGTGTGCTGCGGCATGAACCTTCAGTATCTCGAACTGGCCATGACCGTGCTTCTGATTGGCGTGGCGGCCTATACGATCATGGGCGGAATGCTCTCTGTGCTTGTAACGGACTTTTTGCAATTTGTCGTGATGAGTGTTGGTCTGCTGGCGGTTACGTTTCTGGTGCTGAACAAGGTCGGGTGGCATACACTGACCGATACGGTGCAGACCCATTACGGCGCCGGCGGGTTCAATCCATTTGTCAACCCCGGCCTGGGCTGGGCGTTTGTGCTGTCAAATCTGCTGACCAACACGGCGGCGGTTCTTACTTGGCAGACCTCCATCGCCCGGCTGCTTGCGGCGAAGGACAGCAAAACAGGCCGTAAGGTTTACACCGGCACTGCATTTTTTTTCGTATGCCGGTGGATCATCCCGGGTATTTGGGGAATCGCGGCGCTGGCACTGGTCACGCCGGATATTCTCAGAACGATCGGCCTGCAATTCGGCGAGCAGGACGGCTCCCTGTTCGCCATGCCCTACATGCTCAGCCAGATTCTGCCGGCGGGGATGATGGGAGTTCTCGTGGCGGCCATGCTGGCGGCGGATATGAGCACGGATTCCTCGTACATGCTGACGTGGGGCAGCGTTATTTACAACGACATCATGGCTCCGTTCCGCAAAACACTGTGGAGCGATAAAAAAGGTCTGCTATGGAACCGGTGCATCGTGGCGGTGATCGGCATGTTCCTGTTATTCTGGGGGCTGTGGTACAAGCTGGAAGGCAACCTCTGGGAATACCTGCAAACAACCGGAACGATCTATCTGTCCAGCATGTCGATTCTGCTGATCGCATGCTGCTACTGGAAACGGGCCAACAACTGGGGCGCGAATGCGGCCATCATCGTCGGGGCCGCACTGCCCGTTCTCGCGATCTCAATCAATATGTTCATCAAGGAACCGGTGCTGGATGCCGCAGGTATTAAGACCGGGGAAATCGGCTGGGCCGCCAAACATATCGGCGACAGCTTTATCAACATCGGCACCTACGTTTGCGTCGCCATCGCAATGGTCGCGGGATCACTGCTGAAGCCGGCACCCAAACCGGCATCATTGAAAGGAACCAATCCATGAATCTCATTATCGATATGGTGAAAGAACACTGGTTCTGGGGACTGATCACCTTGACGGTGCTGGTGTGGTATTCCATCATCACCATCTATGTGGCCTACAGGGGTGCCTACGACATCAAACACATGCTCCGTGACCTCGCCGCCAAACACGCGAAGCGACAGGTGCACAGATAACCGCTCACCCGAACCCGGACGCGCATTTTTTGCGATACCGGCAGTGGATTTGACAACTGGAAAACCTTTAAACAGTTGGTTTTCCCGATTTAACGGCTTTGATTTATCAGCTGTCCCCTGTCATAGTGCGCAGGTTTTCACGTTGAACAGAAATTTACACAGGATACCGGATGACCGTTCTGCTTTTTTTTAAAACACTCCTGCTGGGACTGATTGAAGGAGTCACCGAATTTCTCCCCGTCAGCAGCACGGGCCACATGATTCTGGCCGATGAATTTATCCGCCTCTCCGAGAGCCGGGTCTTCACGTCCGCTTTTGAAGTTTTCATTCAATCGGGTGCCATTCTGGCAGTCGTCGTACTCTTCCGGCGCGAACTGTGGCCCTTCACAGGAACAAAAACGGAACAGCGCAATAAATGGCTTCTGTGGGCGAAAACACTCGTTGCTTTTATTCCAGCCGCCGTCGCCGGACTGCTCTTCCACGGATTCATAGAAGAACATCTTTTCAACTCTGTCACCGTGGCTGCGGCGCTGATCGTTTACGGTATTCTGATTATCATCTTCGAAAAAAGTCATCAGGCGCAATCAAACCGGCTGCATTGCATTGATAACCTTTCTTTCCGCACCGCGTTTTTCATCGGGCTTATGCAGTGCCTCGCTCTGATTCCGGGAACCTCCCGCTCAACCGCCACCATCCTCGGCGGCATGATACTCGGTCTCGACCGGACACTGGCCGCCGAATTCTCTTTCTTCCTGTCTATTCCCACCATTGCCGCCGCCAGCGTTTTTCAGCTTCTCAAAAGCGGCGTTGCGTTTTCAACGACTGAATATCTCGTACTCATCATCGGCTTTGTTGTTTCGTTTACCGTGGCGGCAGTGGTCATCAAATGGCTGATGCACTATCTGAGGAAGCACAGCTTTATTCCGTTCGGCTGGTACCGGATCATCCTCGGCCTGATCGTCTTTGCATGGTGGGCCTGGCGGTAAACCGTTCGACTGAAGTTCGCGGGGGTATACCGCCTTCAGATATTCCATTCGGTGACGAGCGTTTCGGGATGGCCTTTGTCGGCACGGACGAGAAGCCAGTGCACAACACCGAAGACGGCGAACGGAATGACCAAGGCGTACATCATGAGGCGGATGAAACCGAAGTGATAGAGCGGTTCGGGAATCGCGGCGTAGATATTCCAGAAAATGAGCAGGCAGCAAAGCCAGACGCATCCGAAGTTCGGAAACGCATCGCCGGAGTGCATCAGCCTGAAGCCGGATGTACGCTTTTTCGTGAAGGGAAAAAACAGATTGGCACCCATGCAGCCGAACTGGTCTTCAAAAATGTGAATTGCATAAGCCCCGAAAACAACAACGCCCGCGTGCCATGTCCAAAGCGAAGCCGTTCCCGCCAGCAGTGCGGCGACTGTGAGCGAGTGCGACCAGTTACGGTGCCACGGCAGGAAATCAATTTCGACGGTTCCGGTTTCATCCCGTTTAAACATAAAACTCGGGCCGTCAAAAATATCAACGGTATAAACCGGCTCATAACTTTGTTTAACTGGCGCAGAAAATTTTGCAACGGCCACCGGTCGGTCGGTCGGCAGCGTGCCGGGCTGCGGCATCTGCCCCGTGCTGACAGCGGGCCCGAACTGTACGCGCACTTCGCCCGCCTCGGGATCAATCTTTACGCGGTACTGCCGCCAGTTGTCGGCGCTCAGTTTAATAGTGGAAAGTTTTACACGCACCGGTTTTCCGGTCGCAGCGGCCTCGGAAACAGCGGCAGCGATCCGGTCGGCCACCGGCTGCGGATCAAGCTTGTCCGGATCCGGATAGATGTAAATTTCGTGATGATAGAAAAAGCGGTAAAACTTGAAATCAATGGTATCGGGCAGGATTCCCGCGACTGCACCCAAGATGAAAAAAGCGGGATTGCCGTTTTGCGCGGCCTCAACCGCCCACGGAAGATCGGAAGAGCACACGTCTGAACTCCAGTCACTGGCTCAGATCTCGTAT
>CAIKGD010000035.1 GCA_903826865.1 uncultured Verrucomicrobiota bacterium | reverse complement strand
TTTTTAAGCTGTTCGACTTTTTTTTCCATATCAGCAGCGCTTTGACCGAATACGGTAATCGCCGCCATGCAAACTGCCGGAACAACAAACTTCTTTCCAATACACATAACAGGCCTCCTTTAATTACGTAAAACCCTTATACGCTCTCTGGCTCCGGCACTTCAAGCGTTATCCTGACTCCTGCTGAAAAAATTTATCTTTCCTTCCCGGCTGTGTTACAGTGCCGGTAGATTAACTTGAAAGTTGAATGACTCCGGACATGAGTGAAAAATGGATTACTGTAACAGGCGCACGGGAACACAACCTCAAGAACATAACGGTGCGCATCCCGCGCAACAAGCTCACCGTCATCACCGGCCTGAGCGGTTCGGGCAAATCCTCGCTGGCCTTTGACACCCTCTACGCCGAAGGTCAGCGCAAATATGTCGAAAGCCTCTCCGCTTATGCCCGTCAGTTTCTCGAACAGCTGCAGAAGCCGGACGTGGATGTCATCGAAGGTCTCTCGCCCGCCATCTCGATTGAACAGCGCACGGCGGGCTCAAATCCGCGATCCATCGTCGCCACTACCACCGAAATTCACGATTATCTCCGTCTGCTTTTCCCAAGCATCGGAAAAGTCCACTGCCCTTCCTGCGGCAAAGCCATTCAGCAGCAAAGCGCGGAAAACATCACCGAACAGCTTTTACGGATTAAAGAAACCACTAAGGTCATTCTGCTCGCGCCGCTGGTGCGCGGACGCAAAGGCCGCCACGAAGAGATTTTTGCCGCCGTCCGCCGGCAGGGGTTCGTTCGTGTCCGCATCGACGGCGAACTTTGCGAACTGGATGCCGTCCCTGATCTCGATAAAAACAAAAAGCACACCATTGAGGCGGTCATTGACCGGCTCGTCATCGACCCTGCCTCGCGCAGCCGGATCAACGATTCTGTCGAGCTGGCGCTCGCCACCGGCGAAGGGTTGATGATCGCGAGGGTGCAGAGCGGCAAGGACAAGTGGGAAGACCGTCTCTACTCGGAAAAGAACGCCTGCCTCGACTGCAATATCAGTTTTGAAACATTTACGCCGAAACACTTTTCCTTCAACAGTCCATACGGTGCCTGCCCGGTCTGCCACGGCCTCGGCAATATGCTCACCTTCGACGAGGAGCTGGTTGTTCCCGACGAAACGCTTCCGCTCGAAGAGTGCATCCACCCGTGGCGGCGCGGCGGACGGCGGCTGATCCTCTATTACAAAAAACTGCTCCGCGTTCTCGCCGATCATTACGGCATCGGCTTGCAGACGCCGTTCAACGAACTGCCCGCTTCCTTCAAAAAAGTTCTGCTCTGCGGCTCCGGCGAAGAGCCGATCACTTACTTCATGCGCCACCACAAAATACAGAAACCGTTCGAAGGCGTAATTCCGAACCTCCAGCGGCTCTATACCGGCGCGGACAGCGAAGCCACGCAGGAACGGCTGCGTGCTTACATGGGCCGCCAGCGCTGTACCGCCTGCAACGGCGCGCGCCTGCGCCCCGAAACGCTCGCCTGCACCGTAGGCGGTAAAAACATCTACGAAATCTGCACACTCTCCATCGAACAGGCTCAAACGTTTTTCCAGTCTCTGAAATTAACCAAAGAAGAAGCACAGATTGCCCGCGACATTCTGAAGGAAATCCGGGCACGCATCGGTTTTATGATGGATGTCGGCCTCGACTACATCACGCTCGACCGCGAGAGCGGCTCGCTCTCCGGCGGCGAGGCGCAGCGCATCCGGCTGGCCACGCAGATCGGCGCAGGCCTCGTCGGCGTGCTGTACGTCCTCGACGAACCGAGCATCGGTCTGCACCAGCGCGACAACGACCGACTGCTTGCCACACTCAAAGGACTGCGCGACCTCGGCAATACCGTTGTCGTCGTCGAACACGACGAGCAGACCATCCGCGAAGCCGATTACGTAATCGATCTCGGCCCCGGAGCAGGCGTCCACGGCGGCGAAGTGGTTTTTGCCGGAACTCCGGAAGAATTACTCAAAGCGGAAAACTCGCTCACCGCACAGTATATGCGGCGCGAAATTCAAATTGAGGTGCCGGCCGAACGGAATAAAGCCGTTGCAGGATTCCTCGAAATCCGCGGCGCGGCCGAAAACAATCTCAAAAACATTAACGTCAAAATTCCGCTCGGCCTGCTCACCTGCGTCACCGGCGTTTCCGGTTCCGGCAAGAGTACACTGGTGGATGATGTTTTGCGCCGCACGCTTTTCCGCCGCTTCTACGGCTCCAAGGAACGCCCCGGAAAGCATAAGGAACTGCTTGGTGTCGAAAAAATCGACAAGGTCATCGTCATCGACCAGTCGCCGATCGGCCGGACGCCGCGCAGCAATCCCGTTACCTATACCGGCGCGTTCTCCATCATCCGCGACCTCTTCACGCAACTGCCCGCCTCCAAAGTGCGCGGCTACGGACCGGGGCGGTTCAGCTTTAACGTCAAAGGCGGACGGTGCGAACACTGCCAAGGCGACGGACTGCTTAAAATCGAAATGCACTTCCTGCCGGACGTCTACGTCACCTGTCCGCAGTGTGCAGGAAAACGCTACAACCGCGAAACGCTCGAAGTTCATTACGGCGGTAAAAACATCGCCGAAGTGCTCGATATGACCATCAACGAAGCGTGCGAATTTTTTGCCGCCATCCCCGGCATCGAACGCAAACTGCGCACGCTCCGTGAAACCGGACTCGGCTACCTGCGGCTCGGCCAGCCTGCAACGACGCTCTCCGGCGGCGAAGCCCAGCGCATTAAACTCTCGTCCGAACTGAGCAAAAAAGCGACCGGACGCACGCTCTACATTCTCGATGAGCCGACCACCGGTCTGCATTTTGCCGATGTTCATAAACTCATTCAGGTATTGGAAACTTTGCGTGCAGGCGGCAACACCGTGCTGGTGATTGAACATAATCTCGATGTCATTAAACGCGCCGACTGGCTGATCGATCTCGGCCCCGAAGGCGGGGAACGCGGCGGGAAAATCGTTGCAGCCGGAACTCCCGAAAAAATTATCCGCATTTCTGGATCCTACACTGGTAAATATCTGGCGGAAATGTTGCAGAACTGAAAAACCACGAGCGATAAATCAGCTTTGGAAAAAGACTGGAAGAAGGTCGCGGGAAACGGGATACTCCGCGCCAATGAATCTGAAGCTTTCCAAAGGTTGTATATTTCTGCTTCTGCTTGCGCCTGCGCTGTTTGCGCAGGAGCCGCTTTCAACCCGTCAGATTGAGGCGGCGCTGGAAGATGAGCTTTATCCGCTCGCCGAGCAGCAGATATGGGAAGCACTCAGCACGGAACGCACACCGGATGAGGAATCGGCGTTGACCATCCTCCTGATCCGCGCACTGGCCGGTCAGCAAAAGTTCAACGATGCAGTGATTCTGGCCGACGAGTCTGCCGACCTTCCCCGTCAGGATGCCTTTACCTACTGGCACGCCCGTGTCCTTTTCGAGGCCGGTAATTCAAACATTGTTTTTCAGGTGCTTGAAAAAATACCGGCGGACAGCATTTATGCTCCCGCCGCGTTGCGCCTGAAAGGCCGCGCCGAACTGGCCGCAAAAGATATTAAGGCTGCGCAAAAAACCTTCGAGACCTTCCGTGCACAGTTCCCGAACGACGAAAACGCCGCGCAGAACCTGTTCGACCTCTCCGGAATTTATCTGGAGCGCAGCAGGAAAAGCGATTCAATGAAGGTGTTGAATGAACTGCTGGAACGGTTTCCGGAAAATGCACTGGCTGCTCCAGCCCGCCTTACGCTGGCGCGCCAGCTGATTGCCGCCGGAGGTAAAAGCGAACTGACCGAAGCCGCCGCTCTGCTCACGGCACTCGGCTCCGGCGAAACCGCGCGCTCAAGCCTGCGTTCCGCCGCCTGGGTGGAACTCTCCTCACTCGAACAGCGCGCCGGAAATTCCGCTGCGGCCGCCGATGCGCTCGCCAAGGCTGAGAAGCTGACCGGCGAAACCGCTCTGCGCGTCCGCCAGAAAGCCGCCCGCGCCGGTCTGCTGGTTGATGAGAATAAAACCAAAGAAGCTTTTCCGCTCTTCGACGAAGCCGTCAAAGAGGCGCCGGATACCGCCACCGCCGCCGAAATTCTGATCCGGAAAGCGGAAGCGCTGCTGAAAACACAGCAATATGCCGCCGCTGAAAAAGCATTTCAGGCCGGTCTCGATATCACGACCGACCCCGCCGCCCAGGCCCGCGCCCAGGCCGGTAAAGGTTGGTGCCTCTGGGAGCAGAAACGCTACGAAGAAGCTGCGGTTGCATTCGAAACTGCCGCCCTGAAATTCACACAGCCCTACAGCTGTGTGACCGCGCTCGTCAAAGCGGGTGATGCGCGCCTCGCCGCCGCGCAGTATGAAAAAGCCCGCGACAACTACCGCCGCGTCGTTTCAACATATCCGGAACATCCGCTGGCCGCCCGCGCCATGTATCAGAGCGGCACCGCCAGTCTGCTGGCCGGGCAGCTTGATGCGGCGCGCACTTATTTTGCCGGAACGGAAAAAGATTTTCCGCAAAGTGAATTTGCGCCGCAGGCCGCACTGCAGCAGGCCGAACTGCTCAAGCGTGAACAGAAATGGGAACCGGCTCTTGAACAGTACCGCCGCATTGCGGAGCAGTACACCAACGCTGCTGTGCGGGCTTCGGCAGTGAATCAGCAAGGGCTGATTCTCTACCGCATTGGAAAATGGGACACCGCGCTGGAAAGCTTCCTCACCGTCACTACCAACTGGCCGGATACTCCCGAAGCGCCGCAAGCCTTCTACATGCGCGGGTTTTGCCGCTATATGCAGGGCGACACCGAAGACGCACTGGCTCTCTGCCAGTCCTTCATCGAAAAATATCCCGGCTCTGTCTGGACGCCCGAAGTGCTTTTCTGGATCGGAGAGCACTACTATAATCGCGGCGAGTACGCCAAGGCACAGGTTGCGTTTCTCGATATCGCCTCACGCTTCCCGAAACATGATCTGGCCGATGACGCGCTCTTCTGGGCTGGCAGTTCCCTTCTAAAACAGGACAGCTTTCTCGAAGCCTTCACCGTCTTCGGACGCCTCGCCAAAGAATTTCCCGACAGTCCGCTGATGCTGAAAACCCGCTTCGCACAGGGCGAAACTCTCACTGAACTCGGCGAATTCCCGCGCGCCATTCTCGCCTATCAGGAAGTTATTAAGACATCGCCGGACGATCCGCTGGCCGACCGTGCGCGCGGACGTCTTGCCGATTGTCTTTTCACACTCGGCACCTCCGAAGCTGCACGGTATCAGGAGGCGCTCGAAGCCTATCAGGCGCTTTACAAACGCCCCTCCGCTCTGCTCGCACTCCGTCTTCAGGCGCTTTATAAAATCGCACGGTGCGAAGCCAAAAAAGGCCTGAAAGAAAAAGCCTTTGCGCATTATATAGAGGTCGTCTACAACGGTACCGGCCAAACCGAAACGCTTTCACCCGAAGCGATCCCCTGGTTCACGCGCGCCGCCTTTGATGCCGCCGCGTTTCAGGAACAGCAGCAGCAGTGGAAAGCGGCGGTCAATATTTATAAACGGATTATTCAGGCCGGAGTGCCCGCAAAGAATGAGGCGCAAAAGCGGATTGATAAAATAGAACGCGAGCACGCCTCGGCATTTTAGAAAACAAGGAGTTGATTATGATCGGATGGATAAACAGCGGCGGAACCGTCATGTGGCTCATTCTTGCCGGCGGATTTATGGCGTTGGTAATTTTTCTGGAGCGTTTCTTCCACCTGCACCGTGCCCAGATCAAAATTGCCGACTTCCTTAACGGTATCACTACCAACCTCACACGCGGCAATGACCTTGAGGCAATCAGCATCTGTGATCAAACGCCCGGTCCCGCCGCCCATCTCGTCCACACCGCACTGCTGCACCGCCGCGATTCGAAAGACGAACTCGTCAAAGCGGTTCAGCAGGCAGGCCTCCGCGAGATTCCCCGCCTTGAACGCCACATGAACCTGCTCATCACCCTCGCGCAGATTCTGCCGATGCTCGGTCTGCTCGGCACAGTGCTCGGCCTGCTCCACATACTCACCGCTTTGCAGGCCGGTTCGCCGCTCGCTGAAATCGGCACTCTTTCCGGCGGACTCTGGATGGCGCTGCTCACCACCGCCGCCGGCCTCAGCACCGGCATTCCCGCCTATGCGGGTTACCACTTCCTCGTCAGCCGCATCGAGTCCATCGCACTCGACATGGAGGAAACCGCCGGGGAAATCATTTACTTCCTCACCCACTCTTCCGCCGGGGAGCGTCATGAACCGTAACGACTGCGAAGCCGTACTTCATCTGCACCGCACTTTTCGGCCGCGCCGCCGGACCGGCCGCGGCTTTCTTACCGGCACCGTTTTCCTTAATGCCGCACTCCTTTTCAGCGCCTTTGTGCTGGCCACTGCGCACTTTGTCCTCAAACCGGGCATCGCTCTCGAACTGCCTGTCGCTTCACAGACAGACGGCATACAGTTCAGTGACATGGTACTGAGCATTTCGCGGGAAGGGCTCTTTTTCTTCAACGATGAACAGGTGCAATCCGCACAGCTGGAGTCCGTCCTGCGCGCAGCCGCTGAAGAGCGGCCCGGCATTGCACTCATCCTTGAGGCCGATGCGACCACACCGCTGATGTCCGCCGCAGGCGTTTACGACGCGGCCGCCCGCGCCGGATTCCGGCAGATTTTCATCGCCACCCGGCACACCGCGCCTGTCGCGCCTGTCGCGCCCGCCGCACCTGTTGCACCTGCACCGTGAAAATCCGCATCCAGTTCACGCCCGTGTTTACCGTTGCGATCCTTTGCGCGGCCGGCTGGTTTGTCTTCTGGCTGACCGCCTTCCGGCCCGTAACCCTGCGGCCGGTCAACGCGGCCGTGCGGCCCGAAGTCACCCGTCTTGTCGCGGACGATGAAACTCTGCGTAAGCTCAAAACACCGACGCTTTTCGCGCTCCCTTCCGGCGAAGGCTTCAGCGGAAATTTTCTTGAGAACCGCGTTGATCTGCACCTGTCGCACGAAAAACCCGCCAGTCCCGTTCGCTATCTGCCGCACGAAAACGCCTCCTCCTCCGGCGTAGACCAAACCCTCTTGGTGACAGAAAAAGCCCTCCCGCAAAGCAAGCTCCCGGCTCCCGGCGTAATACCGCATACGGCGGCCCGTCCGGACAGAGGCGCGCAGCTGTTTCCGTCGCCTGAACTTAAACCGCGTGCGGGCGGTTCTCTTCATTTCGACCTTGCCGCATCCGGACTGCCGGAAACCGTTCGGGTAAATTTGACCGTCCACCCGGATGGAACGGTCGGACAGACCTTCTTTGAAACGCCGGTCACTAATGCATCAGTGCTCAGCGCCGTCCGGCAGCTGCGCTTCAAACCGGCCGCAGAGCAAACCGAAGGCTGGATCGACATCCGCTTCACACAGGAGGGTAACGAATAATGCCGGTCGACCCGCTCAGCCTGTTTGTGCTTCCGCTCATGATTGCGCTGGCTGCGCTCTTTGCCGCCGCCGCCGCTTACGATTTCATCATCTTTCGCCGCCGGAAAAATCGGAATAAGGCGGTTTACCGCTGTGACGCCTGCCGGCACATCTATACCGTACTCCACCGCACACCGCTCGCCCGCTGTCCGCAATGCGGAAAGCAGAATGAACCGGTCAGGGAATAAGAGAAGACCGCTTGCTTAGAGAATCTTAAGCTTCGGCAGGTCCTGAATATCAACGGCACCGACAATATGGCCGGTGCTGTCCACCACCATGAGGTCGTCGATGTTTTTCTCTTCGTAGATTTTCAGAATATCCACGGCCAGCTGCCCGGCCTTGAGCGTGACCGGATTGCGCGTCATGACGGAATCGATGGATGCCTGAGTAATGTCGGGCGTTTCAATCAGATGACGGCGCAGGTCACCGTCGGTAAAAATGCCGAGCAGCTTGTCGTTTCCGTCCACCACCGCGACGCAACCGGCGCGCGCGCCGGTCATCGCCAATACCGCCTCTTTCACTTTCGCACCGCTCTTCACTTTGGCGAGGCGGTCTTTAGTGCGCATGACGTCGGATACTTTGAGCAGCAGAGTGCGGCCGATCGCGCCGCCGGGATGGAGTTTGGCGTAATCTTCTTTTTTAAAGCCGCGTGCTTCGAGCAGAACAATCGCCAGTGCGTCGCCAAGCGCCAGTGTCACCGTTGTGCTGGTGGTCGGCGCCATACCGAACGGACAGGCTTCTTTATCCACGGTGATCGGCAGAACCAGATCGCTCTGGACACCAAGCGGACTGGCCGCATCACCGGTCATACCGATGATTTTAACGCCGCGCCGTTTGAACGCCGGAATTAAAGCCAGCAGCTCGTCGGAGGCACCGCTGTAACTGAGCGCCAGCACGATATCTTTTTCGCCGACAATCCCGAAATCACCGTGCATCGCTTCGATCGGATGAAGCAGAACGGCGGGTGTTCCGGTGCTGGTGAAAGTAGCCGCCATTTTCTGGCCGATATGAAAGTTTTTGCCGACACCGGTAACGACCACCTTGCCGCCGTTATTGACAGCTGCAAGAATCCACTCAATCGCCGTGCTGAAATTTCCGTTGATGCTGTCGCGGACTTTTTCCATACCCGCGATTTCAACATCCAGTACTTGTTTGGCGCGCTTCTGAAAATTCATCTCTGTTCCTTGTTTACTGACCGAATCTAAACGGTGGCAAACCCTACCGCTCTCTGCTAATTTCATCAATCATGAAGATGAGCGGCGAAACATTGATGATTTTCCCGACCGAGCTGGCAAAACGCCGGTACGAGCTCCGCCGTGTCAGCGAGTCCGGGGTTCTCGATACTTCCCGGCTTTTCACCCAGAAAAAACTCCTCGCCCTGTGCGAACGCGCCGCCCGCCGCGCAGGTCTGCTTAAAGGCCGGTCGCCCGGCCCGACCGAAAGCTGTCTGCTCCTTGAAGAAGCCGCCGGAGAGGTCGCTTTCGCTGCCGGCCAGCCGCTGGCCCGGCTAGCGCCCGCCGCGCGGGCCGGACTGCTCCGGCAGATAATCGAAGCTTTCGCCGTTTTCGCGGAAAACGAACAAACCATTACCAAATGGCTGCTGGCCCATGCGCCGGATCATAAACTGCATGGAATCGGTCAGCTGTTGAAGGTGTGGCGCACGCTGTGCACAAAAACGGATATCGCCGACCGTTTCACCGTCAACACCGGCCTGCTCCGGCTGATCGAGTCCGGCGAACTGCCGCGCGAGCTGGATGGAGAAATCCGCTTCCGCGCCGTCCGCTGGTTCAATCCGTTTGAGGAACGTTTCGCCGCCGCGCTCAAAAAACGGCTCGGTGCAGAACGGATTAAAATCTATTCCGTCCTGCCGGGCGCACACGCCGAGGCCGCCGAAGACCGGCTCTGTGCAGTTGTGCGCAGCGAGCTGAAGCGCGGCTCGGAAGAAGAATGGAAACCGTGGCTGGAAGATTTCGCCGACGCCTACGAGGCTGATGACAGCAATATTCTCCAATCAGAATCGCGTGAACGGGTTTCGTTTTTTGTTTCCGCTCATCCCTACGGCGAAATCGAAGATGCCGCGCGGCGCATTGCCGGCGAAATCGAAAGCGGCACTGCGCCGGATGAAATCGTGCTGATTCTGCGCGACCTGAGTCCGTATACCGACATCATTCCGGACGTCTTCGCACGTTTCGGTATCCCGTACCACTTCCGGCGCGGCACACCGGCCGCCGCGCATCCGCCGGTTAAAGCGCTGCTCGCTCTGCTCTCCTTCCCGCAAACCCGCTCGCGCGACCGGCTCTGCGATCTGCTTATCATGCCCGGCATCCAGTGGCCCGGCCTCGATACGGAAGCGCGGCAGACGCTGGTGCAGGACATCCGGCTGAAAGAGCCGCCGCGCCTGCGCCGTCTGCCAAAGGAGTTGCAAGGGTTCCAGACACTGGATCGGCCGACGACTCCGGCGCAGTTTTCGAAACACATAAAAACACTGATCGGGCAGCACAGCCTCACTCTGCCCGACGAAGTGCTCGCGCTGATTGACGAGATCGCCGCCATCAACAGCTGTCCAATATACCCGGAGAGGCTGCTCGTCCTGTTTGAAGAACTGCTCGATAACGTCACGCTCAAAGATGAATCCGGCACCGAAGGCGGCGTCTGGATCGTCAATCCGATGGACGCGGCGGGTCTGCGCTTTGAATCAGTCTATATCGCCGGCATGGACGACCGTACCTTCCCGCAGATTCCGAAGGCGGATTCTCTGCTGAACAGCGCCGAACGCAAAGCGCTGCGGGCGTTTCTGGATGAACGCAAAATCCGCTGCCCTCGGCTCGCGCTTTCCGAAACCGGCGCAGCGCTGATACAGGAGGAGATTCTTTTCCTTACCGCCATGAGCGCGGCACGCGAACGGCTGACGCTCTCCTATACCCGCACCGGCGCTGACGGCAAGGAGCGTGCGCCGGGCGAATTTTTCGAGCGGATGCGCGGACTGACCGAAACTGAAAAACCGGCGCTCGGCGAATCGTTCCATACCATTCTGCCGCCGGAATCCTGCCGCGCGGAAGATGAGATCCGGCAGACGCAAGCGAAGCTTTCTCCACCTCCCACATTCCCACACACCCACACTTCATCCCCCGCTCTCCAAAAGTGGCTTGAAAATAATCCCGAGCTCAGCGCCACGGCGCTGGAGTCACTGGCGCGCAACCGATTTGTCTTTTTTCTCGAAAAGGTGCTGAGCATCAAACCCGACCTTACGCACGAGGATGATATCGCTCCGATGGATCGCGGCAATATCGTTCACGACATCCTTGAACAGATTTATACCGCCATCGCAAAACAGAGCGGACTCTATGCCAGCAAAGCCGTAAACGCGACGCCCCCGTCGCGTCCCGCACAGAATAAAAATGCGACGAGGGCGTCGCATCTACACTGGAGAATCGCTCAGCAAGCGGACTCTGAATCAATTCCGCTGGCGGTTTTTGATCCAGCGAAAGCCGATAAACTGCTCGCGCTGGCTCGCGGGATCGCAGAAGAAGAATTCAAGAAGGCCGAGCGGCGGCCCAGCCGTCACCTCGGGCATCCCGCCCTCTGGGCAACCGAAAAGCAGAAGCTTTTACAGGTGATTGAAAATTTTGTCCGCATGGATATTGAAACCGCGCAGACTGAAAACCGCTATCCGGCACTGTTCGAAATGAAGTTTGATAAAAAGCACGATCTTCCGCTGAAACTGAAGCGGAACGGCGAACAGATTCAGCTTAAAGGCAAAATCGACCGCATTGACCTGATCTTCAATAAAGACGGTGAATTGGAACGGTTGCTGGTCGTGGACTATAAGAGCAAGTCGCGCGGCGTTGCGGTCAGCCAGCTCGAAAAAGAAATCGGGCTGAATCTCGACTGTCAGATTCCGCTCTACACCTTTGCGGCGCAGGAAAAGTTTTTCGGCACGCATAACACGCCGGAGCTGAATGAAAAGACACTGGCGGTCTATCACCTGCAGGAGCGCGATCTGAAAAAAATGACCGGTCACTTTGAGCGCAGACGGCTTTCGATGAATCCGGAACTGACAGAAGCGTTCTTCGAAACTTTATTTTCCAATGTCCGGAAACTGCGCACAGGCGACCTTGCCACCGAACCGCTCATAGCGCATTTCGAAGACTATTCCCACATCTGCCGCACCGTCGCCATCGATCCGAAAGAGTTTTCAAAGACGGAAACTGATCGGCACTAGAGGCAGGACGGATTTTGCCGGCGGTTCACGCCGGGATAAATCGCCCGCTGTTACAGCGATGAAAGAATCGCGCTGATCCCGGTCACCAGCAGACAGAGGTAGGTTAATTTGGTCAAACGCTCTTTGGACATTTTGTGTCCGAGCGACAGGCCGATCAAACTTCCTCCATAAATGACAGGAGCAAAGCAAAACCCCATCGCAATCGCCGGCCAAAGTGTGCTGAAACCGAACGTCAGACACAGCAAAACGATCTGAAGCGGAATGAACGTCAGAAACGCCGCGAAAAAGAACCCGCGCGTTTTCCCGGCGGACCAGTTATGCGCCATGGCCCACAACACCAGCGGGGGGCCGCCCATGCCGGCCATTCCCGCCAGAATTCCGCTGGCCGAAAACGCAAACAGCGTTGCACTCCAATGTACTTTTTCAACCGGATGCGGCCGCCAGAAAAATTGCAGAACAACCAGCAGACACAGAAGGCATCCCACCGTCAGCTGAATATATTCCGGATTCAAGGTGACCAGTTTCTTCAGAAAAAAGAGACCGACCAGAACCCACATCATGCGCACCGCTGTGGCCGTCAGTGCTTCACGCCATGGGACCGAGGTATGGAGACTGCGAACACCTGTAGCCGACTGAACCATTGAACCGATTGCAACCAGCACAATGACCTTCTGCAAAGGAATCCCGACCCAGACAAGCAGCGGCGTTGCGAACAAAGCATACCCGAAGCCGACAGCGCCTTGAACAACGGCTGCCAGGCCGAGGATCACTCCTGACAATACGACGGTTAAGAGACTCATGCCTTGCTCCGATTACACTTTCTGCGCCGCCCGGAAAATAAAAGTCCTGCATACCGCCGGGTCTTATGGCGGTGGTGCAGGAACGTATTGCACACCAACCTGTTAGTCGGTAGTGGCAGCGGCGGCATCTTTTTCAGCCATAGCCGCACGGCGGCTGAGGCGGATTTTGCCGTCGCGGTCCACATCGAGAACCTTGACCCACATGATGTCGCCCTCTTTGCAGATGTCTTCGACTTTGCCGACGCGGAAGTCAGCGAGTTCGGAGATGTGCACGAGACCGTCTTTACCGGGCATGATTTCGACGAAGGCGCCGAAGTCACGGATGGTGCGGACGGTTCCTTCGTAGATCTGGCCGATTTCAGCTTCAGCGGTGATGGCATTAACCGCTTTAACCGCAGCCTTCATGGCGTTGGCATCGGCGCTGAATACGTTGACGGTGCCGTCTTCTTCGATGTCGATCTGCACGCCGTAGGTGTCGGTGATACCGCGGATAACTTTGCCGCCGGGGCCGATGAGCGCGCCGATCTTTTCCGGGTCAATCTTGATGACCACGATACGCGGAGCGTATTCGGACATTTCTTCGCGCGGAGCAGCGATGACGCTTTCCATGAAGTCGATAATCTTCATGCGTCCGTCATGAGCCATTTTGAAAGCGCCTTCGACAAGATCCCAGCGCAGGCCGTCGATCTTGAGGTCGACCTGGAAGCCGGTGATACCGTCGCGGGTACCGCAGACTTTGAAGTCCATGTCGCCGCAGTGGTCTTCGGTACCGAGAATGTCGAGCACGAGATCGGCTTTACCGTTTTCGCCGGTGAAGAGACCGACGGAAATTCCGCCGACCGGTTTCTTGATCGGAACGCCGGCATCCATGAGAGCCAGCGTACCCACGCAGGCCGAGGCCATGGAGGACGAGCCGTTGGAGCCCATGATTTCAGAAACAAGACGCACGGCGTAGGGATAGTTATCGGGCATGACCGGGCGCAGACTGCGCTCGGCCAGGTTGCCGTGGCCGATTTCGCGGCGGCCGGTGGTGCCCAGACGTCCGACTTCGCCGACACTGTAGGGCGGAAAGTTGTAGTGGAGCATGAAGTTCTTTTCGGTTTCGCCGCCGGTTACGGCGTCGATCGACTGCGAATCTTTCTTCGGGCCGAGCGTGACGATCGCCAGCGACTGGGTTTCGCCGCGGTTGAACACCGCTGAACCGTGGACACGCGGCAGTACGCCGACTTGCGCCTTGAGTTCGCGCAATTCGTTGAAGCCGCGTCCGCCGACACGCGTTTTGTGTTCGAGCACGTTTTTGCGGACAGTTTCAATTTCGAGTTCGTCGAACAGGTGGAAGTATTCGTTGTCGGCCATTTCCGGGAATACGGCCAGCAGTTTTTCTTTGAGCGCTTTCTTGATGCCGCTGACAGTTTCCTGCCGTTTGAGTTTGTCGCTGGTCGCCAGAGCGGCGAGCAGTTCGGCGCCGGCGAGTTCGCGGGCTTTGGCCAGCTTGGCTTCGTCGGCGGGAACGATTTCGATTTTCTTTTCCGGCAGGCCGAGCTGCTTGCGCAGTTCGAGCTGGGCTTTGATGATCGGCTGAATCGCTTCGTGCGCCAGCTTCATGGCGGCAATGAAATCGGCTTCGCTGATTTCCTTGGCGCTGCCTTCGATCATGAGCGGCAGAGCGGCGGTTCCGGCATAGGTCAGGTCGAGGTCGCCCTGAAGCAGCTGTTCGTGCGTCGGGCAGACAATGAACTGTCCGTTTACACGGGCAATGCGTACGGCGGCGATCGGCCCCATGAAGGGCACTTCAGAAATCACCAGCGCGGCGCTGGAAGCGTTGACGCTGAGGAAATCGGTGTCGATCTGGCCGTCGCAGCTGAGCAGCATGTTATTGATCTGCACGTCGTTGCAATACCCTTTCGGGAAGAGCGGACGGAGCGGGCGGTCGGTGACGCGGGCGGTCAGAATTTCTTTTTCGGACGGACGGGCTTCACGTTTGAAAAATCCGCCGGGGAAACGGCCTGCGGCGTAGAATTTTTCGCGGTATTCCACCTGAAGCGGGAAGAAATCCACGCCTTCACGGGGGGTATTGGTTGCGGTGACGGCTGAGAAAACGACATTGTCTCCCAGCTGGCAGGTTACTGCGCCGGCTGCCTGCTGTGCGAGCAGACCGGACTCGAAACACATCGGCTTGCCGCCGACTTCGAACTGTATTTTAACTGTATCTTTCATTTTTCCTTCTTCTGCATCCATGATTGCCGGGAGCCTGGCGAGGCCGGATGCGCAGACCTCTGATGGTGGATAGCGAACTGCGCCGCAGTTCGAGTTATTAGTTATTGGTTATTGGGGAGAAGATTTCAGTCATCCTTTTAACCGATTAACGTTTAACTGTTAACCGCCGCGACAAGCGGCTGAAACAAAACAGCCCCGTCTGGAACGGGGCCGTCCTCATTATTTTAGTGGCGCAGACCAAGACGCTGAATCAGCGTTTTGTAGCGCGGATTATCTGTACTCGACAGATAGGTGAGCAGTTTTTTGCGCTTGTTCACCATGGTGATAAGACCCCGCCGGCAACTGTTGTCCTTATTATGGGTCTTGAGATGCTCGGTGAGAGCATCCACATGCTTTGTCAGCAGTGCAACCTGCACTTCAACGGATCCGGTATCCCGGTCGCTGCGCTGATATTCTTTTCTGGTTTCCGCTTTAACTGCTGTATCCACTTACAGGCTCCTTCTTAACTCTCTTCTTTTTCGCTATGTCTATCGTTGAGCGCGACAATATATAGACGCCCCCTGCCCTTGTAAACTGCAATATCGAACAAAAAACGGCAACAAAAAACGGCCTGGCCTGGATAATGTTATACTTGCGCATTTACCGGCTATCTGATCAAACGCGTCAACCGCACCTCTCTCTTCTGGACGGCGTTCGTGCTCACCCGCCCGCTCGGCGCGGTCGTCAGCGACTTTCTCGACAAACCGCTTGATCACGGCGGCCTCGCG
>CAIKGD010000034.1 GCA_903826865.1 uncultured Verrucomicrobiota bacterium | reverse complement strand
GTGTAGGTTAATGGTAAACCGCCTCGGCTCTACACCCAGGAACTGCGGGTACGACCCCCGTCACGTCCACTTAATTTATGTGTGTACATTATCTGATGATGCGTTTGGAAGCAAGCGGTTTCTAATAAAATCTGACAGACCCGTTTTAGCATCTTCTGCTTTTTGTTTCAATTCGGCATGTTCACGCTCATTAACACGGATATGTAGAATGATCTTTCGCCGATCTTCTATATTTCCCTTTGGTCTACCCCGTTTATTTACCATGTGCAAACCATAACAAAAAATTATTTAATGTACACACAAAAAATAGTTGACGGTTATAATTAGTGTGTGTACATTAAATCCGTAAACAATGGAGAACGAACATGGCAAACATACTAAAAACTGAAAAGAAAATTGCCGCAATCAGTGCGCTTTGCGAAGGCTCCAGCATTCGCAGTGTTGAGCGCATGACAGGCGTTCACCGTGATACTATTATGCGGCTTGGTGTGCGCGTCGGTGAATCCTGCAAGCAGTTTATGGATGAAAACCTTCGTGATCTGTCTTGTCAGAGAGTTCAAGTTGACGAGATATGGGGATATGTTGGCAAAAAACAAGGCCATGTGAAAAAAGAAGAAGACCCCCACACGGTTGGCGATGCTTGGACTTTTGTTGCTATTGATGCGGAAACAAAACTGGTTCCGTCTTTTGTTGTCGGCAAACGGGATGCGTACACGGCTCGCATTTTCATGGATGATCTGGCCGGACGCATGAAAAACCGGATTCAACTATCTTCTGATTCTCTAAAAGCATACGTTGACGCTGTTGAGCGCGGATTTGGTGATAGTGTGGACTACGGGCAGATAGTAAAAACCTACACCTGTTCCGATCTTACTCCGGGTAAGTACAGCCCGCCGGATATTCTTGCAGTCCGCAAAACATCCATTTTAGGAAATCCAGTTCGCGGCGATATTTCCACTTCATTTATTGAGCGGCAGAATCTAACGATGCGGATGCACTGCCGACGCTTAACGCGCCTGACAAATGCCTTCTCCAAGAAAATGGATAATTTTAAGGCGGCAGTTGCTTTACATTTTGCTTACTATAACTACGTTAAAACGCACGGTTCGCTTAAATGCAGTCCTGCTATGGCGGCGGGCGTTATGCCGAGTTTCTTAACCGTTGGTGATCTTGTTGAAATGAGTGACAAATGAACGAAAGAGCCTCATTGAAAGAGGCGATTCGCAGGATTCACGGGTGCAATGCAAAGTTCATTGAATCCGTGGATGTTATTGAGTCGTTTCAAGGAAAAACCGTTTGGAGTGGTGTAGTGTCTTCCTTTGAACTTTCTGGACATCCTTTGGCTAAACGCTGTTATGCGTGGTGTCATAAAGACGAACAGAACCCAAAGGAAACAAGATTTTTCACTGTCTTGGAGCTTCCGCCTATAGATTCTCCGATTAAGGCTGTTCGGGCGGCAATCGTCAGTCAGACCAAACTGAAAAAAAAAATCAAATCAAATTAGGACAGTACCGAACAGGCTCCTAGGTTGACTCCGGCTCTTTTTTCCTTATATTCGACGGGATTTTTTAAACCTTGAAAGGGGAACTGCCATGAAGAAAATGACGATTCGTGATGTGGATGTGAAGGGCCGCCGGGTTCTCATGCGTGTGGATTTCAATGTGCCGGTTAAAGACGGCAAAGTGGGCGACGTCACCCGTATCACCGCCGCCATCCCGACCATCAAATATGTGCTCGAAAAAGGCGGTTCGCTCGTGCTGATGAGCCATCTCGGCCGCCCGAAGGGCAAAGGCTACGAAGCCGAATTCAGCCTCAAGCCGGTCGCTGCCAAACTGGAAGAACTGCTCGGGAAACCGGTTAAATTCGGCACCGACTGCGTCGGCGCTGAAACCATCGCGCAGGCCAAGGCGCTCAAGGCTGGCGAGATCATGGTGGTCGAAAACACCCGTTTCTATAAGGAAGAAGAAGGTAAAGCCAAGCTGGCCGACGACGCTACCGACGAGCAGAAGAAAGCCGCCAAGGCTGAAATGAAGGCCAAGCAGAAAGAACTCGCCAAGAAGCTGGCCGAACTCGGTGACGGCGAAATCTTCTGTAATGATGCTTTCGGTTCCGCGCACCGCGCTCACGCTTCCACCGCGATTGTCTGTCAGTTCTACAAAAAGAATGTCGCCGGCTTCCTGATGGAAAAGGAAATTGATTATCTCGGCAAGGCTCTTGAGGCTCCGGAAAAACCGTTCGTCGCTATCATCGGCGGCGCGAAAATTTCCGGCAAGATTGATGTGGTCACCAGTCTGATGAGCAAATGCGACGCTATTCTGATCGGCGGCGGCATGGCTTACACCTTCTACAAAGCACAGGGCTTCAAGGTCGGCAACTCGCTGGTCGAAGATGATCGCGTCGAAATGGCCAAAGACATTCTCGCTCAGGCCAAGACCAAAGGCGTGAAGCTGATGCTTCCGGTCGACAACCTCGCAGCGGACAAATTCGATGCGGCGGCGAAAACCAAGGTCGTTGGCGAAAATATCGAAGACGGCTGGATGGCGCTGGATATCGGTCCGAAAACTATCGCGCTCTATTGCGCTGAAATCGCCAAAGCCAAAACCGTGGTCTGGAACGGCCCGATGGGCTGTTTCGAAATGGCCCCGTTCGCTAAAGGAACCTTCGCGGTCTGTCAGGCGGTGGCCGATTCAAACAGCGTCAGCATTATCGGCGGCGGCGACAGCGTGAGCGCCGTCAACAAGAGCGGTCTGGCTGACAAGATGACCCATATCAGCACCGGCGGCGGCGCGAGCCTTGAATTTCTTGAAGGCAAACAGCTTCCCGGCGTCACCGCGCTGACCGACAAGTAACCTTTAATTAACAAAAAACAGGAGAATCTGATGAGAAAGAAAATTATTGCGGGCAATTGGAAGATGAACAAAACAGTCGCGGAGGCGGTGACGCTTGTGCAGGGGATTCAAGCCGAGCTGGCCGGTTGTCTGGATGTCGAAGCGGTGGTCTGTCCGCCGTTCACGGCGCTCAAGTCCGTCAGTGATGCGCTGGCTGACAGTCAGATCAAGCTGGGATGCCAGAACATGAGCGATCAGGATAATGGTGCCTACACCGGCGAAATCTCCCATACGATGCTCCGCGAACTGTTTGTGAAGTATGTCATTCTCGGCCACAGCGAACGCCGCTCCTATTACGGCGAAACGGACAAGATCGTAAACCGCAAAGTCAAGAAGGCGCTGGCCAATACCCTGCGTCCGATCGTTTGCGTCGGTGAAACGCTCGAACAGCGCGAAGCCGGCAGGACCGAACAGGTGGTTGAAGAGCAGGTGCGCGGCAGTCTGGCCGACATCACCGCCGCACAGTTTGAAGATGTCGTAGTTGCCTATGAGCCGGTCTGGGCGATCGGTACGGGCAAAACGGCGACGACAGAACAGGCGCAGGAGGTGCATGCTTTCATTCGCAGCATCATCCGCGACATGGTCGGCGAAAAAGCGGCCAAAGGCCTGCGTATCCAATACGGCGGGAGCATGAAACCCTCCAACGCCAAGGAACTGCTCTCGCAACCCGACATTGACGGAGGTCTGATCGGCGGCGCGGCGCTTGAAGCCCGCTCTTTCATCGATATTGTCAAAGCCGGGATGTAAGAAAAAGGGATTTTGACCGCCAGACTTCAGGCTTTAGGACGGTGAATTTGTTTGGCAACCGGCCTCTTTAAAGCCTAATGTTTCGCTCCTAAATTTCCGGAGGTATAAAATGGTTGTTATCCGTACACTGTTGATCATTCTTGAAGCCGCTTGCAGCCTTGCGCTGATCGGACTGATTTTGCTGCAGAAATCCAAAGACGGCGGCCTTGGTCTTGCGTTCGGTTCCGGCGGCGGCGATTCACTTTTCGGCGCACGCGCCGGCAACGTGCTCACCAAGGCCACCGTCGTCATCAGTGCTGTTTTTCTTTTAAATACGCTGATTCTTGGCATGCTTTTTGCCGGCAGCGCCAGCGAGTCGCTCATGGATGGTGCAAAAACCGTGCAGCCTGTTCCGATGGAACAGCCTGCCGTACCGCAACAGGCGGTTCCGGTTATGCCGGTCGTCCCTGCTGAGTAACGGCAGAATATCCAATATCGAATAATGAACTCCGAATGATGAAGTAAGAGTTATGCGTAAATTCACTTCGTCATTCATTATTCCTTGTTCGATATTCTTCTGTTTATTTTTATCCGCCTGCGGGCGGCGTGAACTTGATACGTTGCGTTTCAAAGATGAGCAGGTGCTCTACGGACAGACGTCTCGCTTCAAAGGATTCGATCCGGTCAAGGTTTCGGACGTTGCCTCTTCTGCGATGATTTGCCGGGTGTATGAAGGTCTTCTTGAATACGCCTATCTTGACCGGCCGTATCATGTCCAGCTGATGCTGGCCGAAGCCATGCCGGACGTTTCCGAAGACGGACTCACCTACACGTTCCGTATTCGCAAAGGTATCTTTTATCAGGATGATCCCTGTTTTCCCGGCGGCAAAGGCCGCGAACTGACGGCGGAGGATTTTGTTTATTCCATCAAACGCATTGCCGATCCAAAAAACGCTTCTTCCGGTTACTGGGCGTTCAATGGCCGCGTTATCGGCCTCGATGAATTCCGTGCCTCTTCATCGGGTGCCGTGCTGACGGATTACAGTGCGCCGGTTGATGGGCTTCGTGCGCTTGACCGGTATGCGCTTCAAATCCGGCTTAAAGAACCGTATCCGCAGCTTCTCTGGATACTGGCTATGCACTACACATTTGCTGTGCCCCGCGAAGCGGTCGAATTTTATGGTGATGGCTTTATCAATCATCCGGTTGGCACCGGCCCGTATATTCTCGAAACGTGGAATAACAACTACCGCATCGAGTTTGTCCGCAATCCCAAGTGGGCTGAAACCGGCCGCATTGAACTTTATCCCTCAACCGGAACCCAAGAGGCCCGCGAGGCCGGATTACTTAATGATGCGGGCAAACAAATCCCCTTTATTGATCGCATTGTTCAGTATGTGGTGGACGATCCCACGACCACATGGATGATGTTTCTGTCGGGGCAGTTCAGCTATAGCACTATCTCGCGCGACAACTGGAGTGCTGTCATCACGCCCGGCCGCGATCTGGTTAGTGAAATGAAAGAGCAGGGCGTTGAACTGCTTTCCAGTCCGACCCTCTATCTTTCTTACATCGGCTTTAATCTGGATGACCCCGTCGTCGGCAAAAACAAGAAACTGCGGCAGGCTCTCAGTTGCGCGTTCGATCCGGAACTGCTGGTTCAATATTACAACGGGCGCGTTACACCGGTGTACGGCCCGCTTCCCGATCCGCTGGCCGGCTTTAAGTCTAAACCGACGGCTTATTCGTTTAACCTCGGAAAAGCCAAACAGCTTCTTGCTGAAGCAGGCTACCCGAACGGGATTGATCCCGCAACCGGCCGCCGTCTTGAGCTGACGCTCGAACTCGGCGACGCAGCGCCCGACACTCGGCAGTCTGTCGAACTTATGGTCGGCATGATCGATAAAATCGGCATTGTGCTGAAAGCCAGCTACAACAACTGGCCGGCCTTTCTCGATAAACTGGATCGCCGGCAGGCGCAGATATTCAAGCTGGGCTGGGTTGCGGATTATCCTGACTCTGAAAATTTTCTGCAGCTTTTCTACGGCCCCAATGCATCACCCGGCCCCAACCACTCCAACTATGCCAACCCGGAGATCAATAAACTCTATGAGCAGCTGCGCACGATGCTTCCCGGGCCTGAAAAAGACGGTCTTTGCGAACAGATGGTCAACATCGTTATTGAGGATTGTCCGTGGGTTTTCCTGTATCAGCCGATGGACTTTGCTGTCACCCACAACTGGTTTAAAAACTTCAGTCTCCACGATTTTCCGTACACCATGACCAAATATCGCCGCGTTGATAATGCGGCCTGGAATGAATGGAAAGCGAAGCACGGGAGGGCAAACTGATGCTTCGCTATATCGTCAAACGGATTCTCCAGATGATTCCGACGGTGTTCGGGGTTATCCTGATTACGTTTGTGCTGTTCAATATGGTCGGCGGCAGCCCCGCGCAACAGGTGCTCGGCCCGCACGCACAGGCCGACACACTCGAACAGTTTGACGAACAGCGCGGCTTTAACAAACCGCTTTTCATTGGAACCCGCACAACGACCCGTGCTTATGCCGATTCGGATTTTGAGCGATCCGCCAGTGATTGGCACGGAATGAAAGGCATTACCTGGACCAATGGCGCAATCATTCTCGCCGCAGGCGGAGAATATGCTCTGCCGCTCAAGTTTGCGCTGCGCACCGATTGCGAATACGAGCTTGAAATCGAGGGGCGCGCCGCAGGCTCTCCGATGTTCGGAACCGAGCCGCTCAAACTGTCCAGCGACTGGAAAAAAATCCGGCTGCGGGTTCAGGCGCCGGGGAAAATTATGCCGGGCAATGCTCCGGTTGAAATCCGCTCCATCAAGCTGCGCCGTGTGATGAGCAATCCGTTTGATTCGCAGTTTATTTTCTATCTCAATCGGCTTGTGCGTTTTGATTTCGGTGTCTCAAGCAGCACGAATCAGCGCGTTTCGCAACTGATGCTCAACGGCATCGGCCCATCGCTGATGCTCGCCGTGCCGGTTTTTTTCATCGGCCTGATCACATCCGTTATGCTCTCACTTTTCTGCGCCTTCTGGCGGGACACCTGGGTGGATCGTTTCTTCGTCGTCTTTTCCGTCGCACTGATAAGCATAAACTATCTGGTTTGGATTGTCGGCGGGCAGTATCTGCTTGGCTTCAAATTCGGCTGGTTCCCGGTTTGGGGTTTTGAAGACCCGCGCTACCTTGCGCTGCCGGTGCTGATCGGCGTTTTCAGCGGACTCGGCACTGAGCTGCGCTTTTACCGCACGATCATGCTGGATGAGGCGCACCGCGATTATGTCCGCACCGCGCAGGCCAAAGGCGTCAGCCGCGGCGGTGTGCTGTTCAAGCACGTTTTGAAAAACGCGATGATTCCCATTATCACCAATACGGTCATCGCCATACCCTTTCTCTACACCGGCAATTTGCTGCTGGAAAGTTTCTTCGGTATTCCCGGCCTCGGCTATCTCGGCATCAACGCCATCAACTCATCTGACGTCGATGTGGTTCGCGCCATCGTATTGGTCGGAGCTGTTATCTTCGTGATCGCCAACCTCCTGACCGATATCTGCTATGCGCTGGTTGATCCGCGGGTAAAATTGAAATGAGTGAAAAAGGAAAAAGTCTGTGGAGTGACGCCTGGCGGCGGCTGAAAAAGAACCGTCTGGCGATGGTCTGCCTTGGCCTTGTCGCGTTTTACACGCTTGCCGCACTGTACGGTGAAGCGGTCTATCAGGTTTACAAAGCGAAGGATCAGACCGCTTTTTACCAGAAAACAGATCTTAGTCAGGCCTACCAGCCGCCGTCGTCCAAACATTGGATGGGCACCGATGCGCTTGGCCGTGACGTAATGCAGCGGCTGATTCAGGGAACACGGATTGCCTATAAAGTCGGCATTGTCACTGCGCTCATTGCTATTCCCATCGGTGTTTTCTTCGGCTGTCTGGCAGGTTATTTCGGCGGGCGCGTGGATGATTTTGTCGTCTGGCTTTACTCTACCGTCGCTTCCATGCCGGGGCTTCTCTTCATTCTCGCCATCGCCATGGTGGTCGGAAAGGGGTTGTTGGGAATCTATCTGGGTATCGGTCTCACTACATGGGTCGGGCTATGCCGTCTGATCCGCGGCGAAGTGATCAAACATAAAGAGCAGGCATACGTTATGGCCGCCAAAGCGCTCGGGCTGAGCTGGCCGCGCATTCTTTTCCGCCATATTCTGCCCAACGTCTTTCACGTCATCATTGTCACCTTCACGCTGCGCTTTCCGGCGGCGGTCAGTACCGAAGTTTTCATGAGCTTCCTCGGCATTGGCGTGGTGAGCGAACCGTCGTGGGGCGTTATGATCAACAGTGCGCGCATGCGGCTCTGGCAGGGCGTCTGGTGGGAAATGACCTTCGTCACGCTTGCTATTTTCGGTCTCGTTCTCGCCTTCAATCTGCTCGGAGATGCTCTGCGAGATGCCCTTGATCCGCGCTTACGGACAGAAGGAAGCTAACCGCACGCGGGAAATTATTTTTCCGGCGGCGGGATCATTTCCAGTCCGAACAGTTCGCCGATGAAGTCAGGCGCGGCGCGGTTCTGCAGAAAGGAGAGCATTTTATTGGTGAAATGTTTGCCGGAGGCGGAGCGGACGGGGGCGGTGTATTCACGCTTGAGACGTTTGCGGTAGAGCGTTGAACCGTCGGCTATGGAGGTGAGTTTGACCTCCCATTCCAACCGGGCCTCAATGGTCTGCCAGCGGAGCCAGTATTGAGCCAGAAACGGAAAACTGAGCAGAGTCATTAACGGATACTGTTTATTTGCACCGAGCTGAACAGTGCGGTAGTCCCAAACAGTGACAGTCAGCAGCGAGTCGGCTCCAAACCGCCGCGCTTCATCTTCGTTCCCGACGGTGAAAATGCGTTCGTATTTTCCAGCCTGCGTAAGAGCGGAGACAATTTTTAGACCGACATCATTGGTGACCGATCCGCTGGTGACAACGATACCCCGCCCATCAGCCAGTTGCTTATAAAACGGCTTTTCCGGTTTGAAGTTAGCCCGCTCAAGATCCGGATGAATACGCGGCGGCAAAACGCCCACCCGCAGGGGTTGCGGAACCGGGCAAAGTTGCGGTTTGCGGATCGGGCTTTCAAGTGATGTAGCGCAGCCGCACGATAAAAGCAAAACCGCCATTCCAAAGGTAAACAGTGGAACGGCGGTTTTCATGGGACTTTTAATACAGCGCTGAATGACGCTTTATTTTTTTTCCACTACGATCGCATCTTTTGAAGGCATGACAACAATAACAGCACGGCGGTTCAACCGTTTGTTTGCGGTGCTGTCATTGGCAACGACCGGATGGAACTCACCGCAAGCAACGGCTTTAAGCCGTTCAGGCGCAATCTGCTTTTCGTTCACAAAGTAATACAGAACAGCAATGCTGCGGTTGTAGGAAAGCTCCCAATTGTCTTTCCATTTTGACTTCTGGATCGGGTCGCTGTCCGTGTGGCCTTCAAGCGCGATTTCGCGATCAGCAAAGTCCTGCTGAATGACAGCCAGTACGCTGTCAAGTGTGGTTTTGCTGCTCTGTTTAAGTTCCGCTTTTCCGGATTCGAAGAGTACTTCGTTCAGGATGGTGAAGCGAAGCTGTCCATTAACGGATTCAACCTGAACATTTTCCATGCCGGGCTGATTGCGGAGTCTGGACTCGGCATCAGAGAGTTGACGCTGAAGATCGTTAATTTGAGCATCTTTGTCTTTCAGACCGGCTGCATTGTCGTAGGCGTATTCATCAAGTGCATCGCCGATGAGTGAGCCGGCTGCAATACCGGCTACTGCGCCGCATCCGGCGCCTTCCCAGCTGTTGAGAATAGATCCATGGCCAATTTGAGCCCACATTGCACCTACACCTGCGCCACCCAACCCGCCAACCACGGCACCTTGCTGCGCGGGGGTCAGCGGAATCTTAGGTGAACGGCAACCAGTAACAACTACACATACGGAAAGAACGGCAACGGACAAAACGCTTTTCATCCAATTCATGACATACCTCGCTTGCACAACCAATTTCAACTACCACGTCACTTTCAGGGCGGAACGGGCACACGCCCGATGAGACCGACAAGAAAGCACTTCAATATGGTGACTCAGATAGTGCTGGATACGCAGGAAAAGTCAAGTGTGGTAAATAATATATGTTGTACACTGCTTTGGACTTACCGCTGAGGAATCGCGGCACTGAAGTTGCTTCTACCCAGGGAACTTAATGGGGTTAAAAGCCGGAATACCACAGTTGTGGAATGATCCGGCGCTTTTAACGACAAAGATGTAGGGCTCCTATGGAAATGGCAGTAAAAGCAGAATCTGGAACGGAACGGAACGCTTTCTGGATACGGCCGGCCAGTACGGACGACCTCGCGACCATGACACGGCTGCTTCAGGAACTTTTCGCCGTTGAAACCGAATTCGAGTTTGATGCAGCCAGACAGCGTTGCGGCCTTCAGCTGCTGCTCGACTCTTCAGTTGCTGGCGTATGGGTGGCCGAGCGGCATGGTCGGGTTGTCGGTATGGTTACGGTGCAACTGGTGGTCTCAACTTCAGAGGGCGGATTATCCGGCCTGCTCGAAGATCTTGTGGTTTCTTCCGCTTACCGCCGCCGCGGACTGGGCAAAGCGCTGCTCAACGCAGCGATCAAGTGGTCTCGCGAACAGGGTGCAACGCGGATTCAACTGCTGGCCGATGGACGTAACGTCCCGGCTCTTATTTTTTACCGCAAGCAAAACTGGAAGCAGACCAACATGATCGCCTTGCGGCGGTTCACCTGAAACATCAATACATACGTCGGCGGAAAAGTTGCGCGGACGAAAAAAGACAGACGCACCCGATAACGGCCATCGGCCAGTACTGCGGCCAGAGCAGATTCACGGTGGCTCCTTCCAGAAAGACGCTGCGCAAAATGACGATGAAATAACGCAGTGGATTGATTAACGTCAGTGTCTGCAGGTATTCCGGCATGTTGGCGATGGGGGTCGAAAATCCTGAAAGGATAATCGACGGAACGAGGAAGAGAAATGCGCCCAGCAGTCCCTGCTGCTGGGTGACGGCCAGCGATGAGATCATCAGTCCGACGCCGATGGAAGAAAGCAGGAAGAGGAGCAGGCCGAGATACAGCGCAATCAGACTGCCGAGCAGCGGAATTTTAAACCAGAAGACGATGATCAGAATAATCGCCGTTGCTTCTGTCAGACCGAGAAGAACGCCGGGGATTGCTTTACCCAGTAGAATTTCAAAAGGACTCAGCGGCGTGACCAGCAGTTGATCAAAAGTTCCGGCTTCGCGTTCCCTTGCGACCGAGAGTGCGGTGATCAAAAGGGTGACGAGCAGTGTCAACAGGCCGACAATACCGGGGACAATAAACCAGCGGCTTACCAGATTGGGGTTGTACCACGGGCGGACAACCAGATTTGCCGGCGGCGCACGGCCGCCGTGTGCCTTGATCCACGAGCTGTTGAAAGAAGAAATGATGGTTTGGACGTAATTCAGCACAAGCATTGCGCTGTTTGAGTTCCGTCCGTCCACATTAACCTGTACGTCGGCGGACCGGCCTGATTCCAGATTCCGGCTGAAGTCCGACGGAAAACGTATAACGAGCAGAGCCCGTTTATTGTCGATGACCGGCGCAATCTGCGTGTCGTTGCTGAGCCGGGCAGCGCATTCAAATGTACCGGAGCCTTCGAAGCGCGCAAGCAGTTCGCGGGATGCACCGCCTGAATCTTCGTTGAGCACTGCGTAGCGGACATGATTGAGGTCAAAGGTGGCGGCGTAGCCGAAAACAAACAGCTGAATTATCGGCGGCGCAATGAGTACAAGCCTGCTCTTTTTGTCTTTGAGCAGTGCCAGCATTTCTTTGACGATCAATGCTCTGAGATGAGTCCACATAAATTTTAGTCCAGTCGTTTGACCATGCGCCGCCGGGCCAGCCCCAGAAAGAAAACGCAGAACAGAACCAGCACAACGGAATTAAGAAGGATGACTTTCCAGACGTTGCCGGCGAGAAAGACCGTTTGGAGAATAGCTACGTAATAACGTGCGGCAATCAGTCTGGTGACCAGCTGAACGGCTGCCGGCATGCTGTTGATGTCGAAGATAAAACCAGAGAGCATGAAGGCCGGCAGGAAAGTGGCAACGATGGCGATCTGTCCGGCGACAAACTGGTCGCGCGCCGCTGTCGAAATGGTGAGTCCCATACCCAGTGCGGCGACCAGAAACAGTGCAGAGGTCAGGAGCAGCAATAACAGCGAGCCGCGCAGCGGGACATCGAAAAGCCACATGGCCATGCCGATCGAAAGCAGTAATCCTCCCATGCCGAGAATGAAATACGGCAGCAATTTACCGAGCAACAGTTCCTTGGCGGTTACCGGCGTGACCATCAGCGCCTCCATGGTGCCGCGTTCCCATTCGCGGGCGACCACCATCGCGGTCAGCAGTGCGCCGATGAGCGTCATGATGACCGCAATCAGTCCGGGAATCAGAAAGTTGCGGCTGCGCATTTCGGCGTTAAACCAGACGCGCGGCTGAAGCCGTACCGGAATATTCAGGGTTCCGGCATGCGCCGCTGCGCGCTGCTGGAGCCATGAAGTCCAGGCGCCGTTGACATACCCTTCAATAATGCGCGCCGTGTTTGCATCGACTCCGTTGATGATAACGCCGATCGGAGCGCTTTCGCCGGACAGCAGCTTCTCTTCGAAATCATTACGCAGCCATACGATGCCGTTCACGGTATGATGAATCAAAGCCTGCTCCGCCTCCTGAATGGTTCCGAACCGCTGCGGCGAAAGATATTCCGACTGTTCGAACGAGGCGGCAAAACCGGCCGTTTCAGCCGACGGGCTTTCGACGACAACCGCCAGCGGAACATGTTTGGCATCCAGCGAAATACCGTAACCGAAAAGAAAAAGCAGGACGATCGGCAGCACAAAGGCAATGGCGATGCTGGACGGATCACGGATGATCTGCAGAGCCTCCTTGCGGAGCATCCCGCGCATACGCATCCGTCCGGCGCGCCGTTCAGGGTCAGGATTTTGCAAGAACCGCATCAGGTCTCCTTGCTGTTTCGTGTTCTTCGATCAGATGAATAAAGGCATCTTCCATAGTCGGATCGGACAGCCGGTCCGACTGGACACGGGCGCGCATATCGTCCGGCGTCCCCTCGGCCAGAATAGATCCTTCCGCCATGATGACCAGCCGGTCGCAGTATTCCGCTTCTTCCATAAAATGGGTTGTGACCAGTACCGTGACGCCTTCCTCGGCCAGCCCGGCGATCCGGGTCCAGAATTCACGGCGGGCGAGCGGATCGACGCCCGACGTCGGTTCGTCGAGAAAAAGAATCTTCGGGCGGTGCATCAAAGCGGCCGCCAGCGCCAGCCGCTGTTTATAGCCGAGCGGCAGTTCGCGGCTGGTGCTGCCGGCATACTCATTCAGCTCGAATTCCTGCAACGCCCATTCGATCCGCTCGCGCTGTTCATCTCCGCCCAGTCCGTATGCGCTGCTGAAGAACCGGAGATTTTCCTGCACGGAAAGATCGCCGTAGAGTGAAAATTTCTGAGCCATATAACCGATACGGGCGCGGGCTTTGGCCGGCGCATGGCGCAGGTCCAGACCGGCCACGCTCAGTTTTCCGCCGGTGGCCGGCAGCAGGCCGCACAGCATCCGGAACGTCGTGGATTTTCCTGCGCCGTTGGCGCCGAGCAGTCCGAACACTTCTCCGGCCTTGACGGTAAAACTGACGCCTTTCACGGCGTAGAACGAACCGAAGCGCCGTGTCGCCTGATCGACCGTAATCATATCTTCGCCGGATGAACCGGCCGGCGCGGCCTGGACGGAGGGAACATTCCGGATCGTGTGATATCCGTCTTTATCGCGGAGCAGACTGATGAAACTGTCCTCAAAGCGGGGCGGAACCGGTTCGATCCGGATTCCGTCCGGCAGATTTGCAGCGTCCGGCTGCATTTTGTTTTTCATCACAATCCGCACGCCGGTGCGCTGGATGGTGGCGTCGATCACGCCGGGAGAGCAGGCAAGCCTGCTCTGCAAAGATCGTTTATTTATGCCGGGAAGAACGGCCTGAAAGCTGCGTCCTTCAATCTGTCTGCTGAATTCCGCAGGCGAATTCTGGCCGAGCAGTTCCCCTCTGTGCAGCAGGATTACTTCGTTGCAGCGTTCCGCTTCATCCAGATACGCCGTGCTCAGCAGCGCCGTCATATTTTCCTGCTTCACCAGCCGGTAAACGATCGACCACAGTTCGCGGCGCGACACCGGATCAACGCCGACGGTCGGCTCGTCGAGCAGCAGCAGTTGCGGCGGGCGCACCAGGACGCAGGCCAGCCCCAGCTTCTGTTTCATGCCGCCGGACAGTTTGCCCGCCAGCCGTTTGGTGAACGGCGCGAGCCCGGTCATTTTGGTCAGCTCCGCATAGCGGGCAGGGCGCTCCGCATCCGGCAGCCCCTGAAGGTCGGCGTAAAGATTCAGATTTTCCTGAACGGTGAGGTCTTCATACAGACCGAAGCGCTGCGGCATATAGCCGATGACCTGCTGAACTTTCAGCGGCTCCCTGACGGCGTCGATGCCGAGTACTGAAATCTGCCCGCTGTCGGGAACAAGCAGCCCGGCGATCAGGCGCATCAGCGTGGTTTTTCCCGCGCCGTCCGGACCGATCAGTCCGGTGACCGTGCCTTTGCGTACGCGCAGACTGACCTCATGCAAAGCGGGAGCCGTTTGCTGACTGGACGTGAACCGCTTTGTAACGCCGCTGAGTTCGAGGACGTTTAAAATGTCGGACGAAACCGGCATGGCTTATTTTCCCTGAGCAGAACGGGGAAGAATATGCACCGTAGCCGGCATGCCCAGCCGCAGTTCGTTCTGCGGATTTTTGACATAAATCCGGACCTGATAAACCAGCCGCGTGCGCAGGTCGGTGGTTTCAACCTGCTTAGGCGTGAATTCCGACGAAGGGGAAATATAACCGATCCATCCTTCATACACCTTGCCCGGAAAACTGTCGGTGATCACCTCGGCGGGCATTCCTTCGGAGATTTTTCCGAGATCCGGCTCCGGCACATAGGCGCGCACCCAGACTGGATTGTTCAGCGCCAGCGTATAAACGGGGTTTTGCAGAGTCGCCATATCGCCCGCTTCAAGAATGCGGTTCTGAATGATGCCGTCCGCCGGAGCGTACAGTTTGGCGTCGGCCAGCTCCTGTTTTGCCAGAACCAGCGCGGCTTCACTAAAATTGAGCTGCGCCTGCGCCGACGCGATATCCTCTTTGCGCGGACCTTGCACCGCCAGTTCAGAGGATTGCAGAACCGCTTCCAGATTGGCGCGTCGTATATCGACTGCCGTACGGGCATCATCGAGCTGCTGCTGCGAAATATATTCATCCTTCGCCAGCGCCAGCGCCCGTGTCTGTTTCTGCACGGCGTCATTCAGAGCGGCCTCGGCCTCCCGGGCCCGCGCCTTCGCCTGAACAATTTCCTCCGGACGGCTTCCGGCCAGCATGCGCGCAACCACCTGCTTCTGCATGGCGACCTGCGCTTCCGCCTTGGCCGCAGACGCTTCATAGCGGGTCGCATCCAGCTCGGCGATAAGCTGACCCGCTTTCACCGGATCGCCTTCACGGACGTGCAGTTGCAGAATACGGCCGGTGCTGTAGAAGGCCGCCTGAATCTGGCGGATATCCACGTTCCCGTAGAGCGTAAGACGTCCGCTTTTTTCACGCTCGTGTTTGAAAATCAGATAGCCCGCCACCGCCGCAAGAATCAGCAGAACGGGAACCGCTTTAGGCAGTACTTTTTTTATGTCCATCGTTACACTCCCGGATTCGGTTTCAAAGTCAGCAACTGGTTGATTGCGTCTACATCTTTTTCGGAAAGCACACCGGCCGATGCTTTGAGCTGCATACGGCAGAGAATCTGATTGTAGAGCGCAAGGTAATAGTCCGACTCCGCATCGGCCTGCCGCCGTGCGCTGTCCAGCAGCTCGACCACCGAACGGCTGCCGATCTCATAACCTTTTTGCGTCGCCTTCAGCGCGGTTGCCGAAGACTCCAGCGCGCGCCGCGCCGCGCTGAGCTGTGCCACGCTGTTTTCCAGATTCAGGAAAGCCCGCTGCGTATCCAGCCGCACATGGTCCGTCAGCGCTTCCAGTCCGTATTGACTGAACCGCGCCAGCGCTTCCGCCCGCGCCTTGGAAGCTCGGACCTGACCGCCCTGGAAAAGCGGCCACACCGCGCTGACGCCCACCAGACTTTCGCGGCGTTCAATGGCCGGCATGAAAGAACCGTCCGCATGGATATACTGCGCATTCAGCGAAATCACCGGCCAGTTTCCGCGGGAAGCGGCTGAAATCATATATCGGCTGGCCTGCAATTCCTGCCGCGCCTGCTCCAGCACCGGCTGGCTGAGTTCCGCAGACTTCACCCACTCCTCCATGCGGGCCGGAACCGGTCCTTGCGGCTCCAGCGTTTCAAGATCGGTCAGCGCTTCAGCAACGGGGTTATGCGTAAGCCGTTCGAGTGCGCGGCGGGCAAGCTGTACACCGTTGCGGGCGCGGAGCAGTTCCGCCTGCGCTCCGTCCAGCCGCGCGCGGGCCTCTTCAACGGCAATAATATCGCCGGTACCCGCGCGGCGCTCGCCTTCAGCGCGGTCGCTGATTTTCTGTAAGAGAGTTTGCCGGCTGAGCGCGGTCCGCTCCAGCGCCTCGGCGCGCAGGACGGCAAAATACATATCGGCCGTTTGCAGAATCAAATCCTGCTTAACGGCCAGCAATCCTGCTTCATAACTCTGCGCTTTGGAGCGCGACGCCTGAAGCGTGGACCAGGCCGCGCCGTTAATCAGCGGCTGAGTCAGCGTCACGCTGTAACTGGACGGATTGTATTCCTCGTTGATCGGCGAAGCGCCGAATCCGGTGAGATCGAGATTATTCTGACTGACGGAACCTTCGGCGGTCAGCCGCGGAGCGAGTGCGGAACGGGCCATGTCTTTACCGTACTGCTCCGCCTGCAGGCGCGCGCCGGCCTGTTTGACCAGCGGACTCGATTCTGCCGCCTGCCGGTACGCTGTCAGCAGATCAATCGCCTGACCGGTTCCGGCTGTTATGATAACGGCAACCGTTGCTGTAAACAGTTCGACTCGCATAGTTGCTGAAATCCTTTCGTCTTTTTCTGCGGCCCTCATTTTATACGTAAAGGACTTCAGCCGGATAGAACAAAGAAGAAAAGCCTTTAGGTGGAGCACGACCGCCGGGCGTGCTAAACGCGCCCAGCGGTCGCGTTCCACCTGAGAAATAAAATTTATGACCGCCAAGACGCGAAGAAGAACACCAATGCTTTTCTAGCACGAAAATGATCAACCATAAATCAATACGGATGGTTACAAACATTGAAAATAGCTGTTGCATCTCTATGTTCAGGGATATGTCTTGGCTAGTACATCTTGATATGACAAAGGGAATCGATCTCTGTTTTCTGGGAATAGATCGATGAAGAAAAACTGGTTTTTCATTCGACTGAAATCTTGTTGCCCGTTTTTAAGGCGTTCTGCTACTTGCGCTCTCGCCCAGGTTCTGTCTAGGTTGCCGACTTTTGGATTTTGTAGAACTTGATCAGTCAAGGCTTCGATGCGACTCTCCAAGCCGCTGCCGACGCAGTGCTCTTTGTAATAGTGGACATATGCTTTTGTAAACAGGTTGGCGGCGCTTCGGAAGTGGTATGTCCAACTTGTACTGTTAGTTCCTAGGTTGAGGGCTTTGAGCGCCTTGATTCCATCAAGTGACTTGAAAAATTCATCGTAAAACGCTCCAAAATCTCTTTCGATAGCGCCGGCTGTTACTTCCGTTTCCGGGCCGATAACGCCCCAGAATGGTGCCCGATCAAGTTTTGTTACGACTTTTATCAAGTGTATGCCATTGCAAGCCGCAAGGACTATTACAAGATTTAATCTGCACGCACAGTTGATCTCAATGAGTGATTGGCGCAGTTCTTCCCATTCAACAAATTCACCACTTGCTGTTGTAAGACCGTCTGGGCTGCCATGGCACTCAAAGTGTATCATGGGACACAGGCCAATATTTTTCGCTTCATCGCGAATAACATTTAATACATGTAGCAACTGGTTTTTCGAATGAGGACTCTCGAAGGACACAATCAAGTCTGGGTGGCTTAATTTTGCCTGAGCAAGCTGGGTGTCCACCAAGTTTCGTCCGGTTTTTAGTTCTCCGTCTGCAAGTGACTCTATAACCCAGAGTTTGTGAAATGACGACCTATCATCCATGGAAGCCCCTCGTTAATTTTACTAGTAACAGTGTCGGTGTTGATTTTTGTTTAAATGAACGGTGGAATGCGCAGTCTCTAACAGTTTAACGGGCGGCTAGCAAAAAGTTTTCCTCACTTATGCTTTTTCTGTGACAGAAGCCCTTGGAATCCTTCGTGTCTTTGCGGTCAAAAAAGCAGCGCGACGAGGCTGTGAAAGAAGTCGACGAAGGCGTCTTCCAGAGCGTAGCCGGCGGCGAAGATGATCGAGCCGAGCGGTGAGTTCCACAACAGCAGGATGAAAATCAGGAAGATGACCGTGGCGTGTTTCTGCGCGAACCGTTCCAGTCCGGGATGAAAAGCCGAGACGACGGCAAAGCCGTCCAGTACCGGAACCGGCAGGATATTGAAGATAAAGAGCATGCCGTTGACCGCGCCGCCGATGAGCAGAAAATGCACGGCACCCGGTGCGCCGACGGCTTTGGCGATTACGGATAGAAGCGAAAACAGCAGGCAGAGAATCAGATTTATCAGCGGCCCCGACAGCGCAATCATGGCCCGTTTCGGCGCACTGCGCACCATGGCGGAACTGACAGGAACGGCGCCCCAGGCAAGGCCGAAGAGCGCCAGCACGATCAGCGATTGTATTCCCATCTGCACCAGCGGGTTCAAGGTCAGGTGTCCGTTGCGCGCGGCGGTGTCGTCGCCGAAGCGCAGTGCGGTGTAAGCGTGAGCGTATTCGTGGCAGCAGATGGAAAACACCACGAAGATGATCCAGCCGAAGTAGAAGAACGGGTCGGTCAGCGCCTGTTGAATAAACATTACGGCTGTTCCTTATCCCGGACCGGTGTGAGCAGCAGGGTGTGGATGCGGCGCGGAGTTGCGCTGTGGACGGTGATTTCAAGACTGGGCGCGGCGACTTTGGTTCCGGCGGGCGGAATGGTGCCCAGTTCGCTGAGAATGTAACCGCCGATCGAGTCATATTCATCGCTCTCAGGGATGTCCAGGCCAAGTTCCTCATTCAAATCGGCGACGGCCAGGCTTGCTTTCACTAAAGCGGTTCCGTCGGAACATTTCAGGATGTCTCTTTCCGCCAGATCGTATTCATCGCGGATTTCACCGATGAGTTCTTCGATGATGTCTTCGATACAGACGATGCCGGCGGTTCCGCCGTACTCATCAACGACCAGAGCCATGTGAAAATGCTGTGTCCGCATTTGACGCAAAAGGTCGGTAATGGGCATGGTTTCAGGCACCGCGCTGAGTTTTTTAACCAGTTCCGCAACCGGGTGGTTTTCCTCGCCGCGCGCAAAGAGACGCAGCAGGTCTTTGACATGTACGACTCCGGCGACATTGTCGATGGTCTCTTCGTAAACAGGAAAGCGGGAATGGGCGGATTGCTGAACCTTTTCAACGCATTCAGCAACGGTACTGTCGGCGCGCAGCCCTTCGATATTGACGCGCGGTGTCATGATTTCGCGGACGACGGTGTCGCCGAATTCAAAAACGCTGCGGATTATTTCGCGCTCTTCCTCTTCCAGCGCCTCTCCGTCGGCCTGGTCAACGAGCGTCATGATTTCCTCTTCCGGTGTGGGGCGGTCATCTTCGTCGGCGGAGGAAAGCGCACGGGCGAGCAGTCTGCGCTCGATGGTGTAGACCGGCCAGACGAGCGGCGCGAGCAGGCGGGTGAAAGCGATGACGAGTGGAAGAAAGAAGAGGGAGAGGCGGTCGGCGTAACTCTCGGCCAGCACGAAAGGCAGGACGCGGATGAAGAGCAGGTAGAGCGGAGTCATCACCAGCATGAGTCCGATCCACTCGACGGCCAGCGGAAATTTGAATGCATGAAACGCGAAGTAGATGGCGGAGATTTCAAAAAATGTCAGGCAGAAGCGCAAGGTGGTGCGCAGCAGGTTCCAGCGCCCGGCCCAGCTTTCAAGGACGGCTTTTGCCTGCGGTTTTTTTTCAGCGAGGCGGGAAATGCCGGCATTGCCGGTTTCGCGGAAGGCGGCGAAAAGCACGGCCCAGAAGCTGGCGGTCAAGAGAGCCGCAATGCTGCCCGTAAGATGGTTGAAGTCTATCGCGTTCATATCAGTCCGCTATCAGATTTATGATTTCCGATTTTAAATTTTTCAACCGGCGCATTTCTGTGCGGCGCATGGCGGCCCGCCGGGCGGGCGTGTTGTCATCGGCTCCTGAAAGATGGTTGAAGCCGTGAGCGATGTAGAGAGCAAGTTCTTCGTTCATGCCGCCGTGTTGCGGCCCTTCGCGTACGGCGCACTCGACGTTGACGATGAGGTCGCCGGCGGTTCCGTCTTCGCCGGGGACAGGTTCGCAGCGGAAGCTGATGACATCGGTGGGGCGGTCTTTGCCGAAGAATTCGCGGTTGTACTGCGTAATACCGGCATCGTCCGTCAGCAGCAGAGTGACCTCCTGCCAGACGGTTTTTGGGTCGGCTGTTTCAAGCGCGGCGGCAAGCTCAGCGGTCAGCCGGCGGATTGCCGGCAGATTGATCCGGCATTTCTGCCGGTTTATCAGGAAGGTTTTCATCTTTGGGATAGGCGATACGGCCGTGGAGCATGCTGGTGAGAGAGAAGATAATGGACTGCTTGATCTGGTTAAGTTCGGCGAGCGTGAGATTACATTCGTCGAGCTGCCCGTCCCTCAGACGGGCGTCAAAGATGTCGTTGATAAGGTTGGTAATTCGTACGGGTGTCGGCTTGTCGAGTGACCGCGACGCCGCTTCACAACTGTCCGCCAGCATCAGGATGGCCATTTCGCGGTTCTGGGGACGCGGGCCTTCGTAACGGAAATCTTCGTCGTTAATGGACGGCTGCCCGGCGGCGCTTTCTTTCTGTCGGCGGGTTTTTGCGCGGTGGTAGAAAACGGAAACCAGACTGGTGCCCTGGTGCTGCTCGATGCTGTCGATAATGACCTGCGGCAGTTTATATTTTTTCGCCAGTGTGATGCCTTCTTTGATGTGCGAGACAATCACGAGCGTGCTCATGCTCGGCGTCAGTTCGTCATGCGGGTTTTCGGTGAACTGAATATTTTCGCTGAAGAAACCGGGTTTTACCAGTTTGCCTATATCATGAAAATAGGCACAGACACGCAGCATGAGTCCGTTGGCCCCGATTGCTTCAGCGGCATTCTGCGCGAGGCTGGCCATCATCAGTGAATGGTGGTAGGTGCCCGGCGCATTGATAGCCAGACTCTGCAGCAGCGGGTGGCTGAGGTCGGAAAGCTCGAGCAGTGAAATGTCGGTGGTGATATTGAAGAGGTGTTCAAAGACTGGAATAAGCAGCATAGCCAGCAGTGCGCTGATCAATCCGCACAGCATGGCCATTCCGAGCTGCGGCAGCAGTATCTGCCACGACGGGTGTGTGAGTACCGCCATTACCAGCGCAAAAAGAATTTTGACCATGCCGATCCAGAAGCCCGCACGGAACAGCGCGGTGCGGCGTTTGACATCACGTGTGGTATAGATAGCGGCGGCGGACGTCAGCAAGCCGAGTACAAAAACATCGAAACTTCCGCCGAGCAGCGTCGCCAGCGCAAAACTGACCCATAATCCGGCGATCAGTCCCGGTGCGGCGCCGAGCAGAATGGAGGCCAGCAGCGGTGCGATGGATAAAGGCAAAATAAAGTTGAGTGCAGCCACTGGCAGCATGTGCAGATTAACGGCAGCGTAAATCAATCCCTTCCCGGCCAGCAGCGGCAGGGTGGAGAGTGTGACCATGAGCAGCATCTGCCGCCGGCTGCGCAGCAGCGAAGGTTGCACGATGCCGGTCACTGCGGCCGTTAATGCGAGACCGATCAGCAGCAGCAGCCCGCTGCCCGCCAGCCGCTGGATCCGTTCGGCGGGCGTCTCGAGTTCGCTCAGCCGTTTTTCATGCGCGGTCAGCCACTTAAGGGTCTGCTCGCTGACCGTGTCTCCATTGCGCACCAGAATCGTGCCGGCGGGTATCGGCTCAATGACCGGCTCAACCAGTACCGCCGCCTGTGCACTGCGCGTAGCGGTTTCGGCGGCATCATAAACCAGATTGGGCCACAGCCACTGTGCGATCAGTGCGCGGACGGTTTCTTCATGGCGGCTGCCGCGCGGAATATTCTGAATAATAGCCGCGACGGTTGTTTTGAGGGCGTCGGGCTGCAAGGAGAAACTGTCCAATGTGCGGATGACATCAGTTTTGCCGCCGCGCAACGCCACTTTTCCGGACGGAGCCGCGCCGTTGAATTTCGTCTGTGCGTCGCTGGCGGAGATGATGCCGCGCGAAGCGGTGTTTGAAAGCGCGGTGAAAATGACGGCCTGCACATCCGTCTGTCCGGCATCCGGAATGAGCTCCATCAACTGGTTGGTTGTCAGCAGCAGCCGCGCGTTTTCGATGGAGGAGGTGTCGATGGAGAAAACCGGCAGAACGGCACCGGCTGCGGCGCGCTGTCCTGCCTGTGTAGCGGCGAGGTTTTCGGCGCGGAAGTCAACCGACGCCGCAATCGTTTCAGGGGCTTGCTGGCCGGGCGCCAGCGCCTGCGGACGGAGCAGCCGTCCGCTGTAGAAAAACAGCACCAGCGCCAGCCAGAAAAGAGCAGTCAGCAGCAGGTTGAAAAGCGGAACCCGCCGAGCCGTTTTACGGCCGGAGATATCTTTGGTCGCGGTGACGCGATTTGTTTTTTTTCTGAAAAGTTTCCGTTTCACAGCGGGCCTTTGTTGCTGCGGGGTTTATACTCTGTGGTGGCGGTATGCGCGAATAATTTTCTGCACCAGCGGATGGCGCACTACATCGCCTTCATCGAGTTCGATAAAGGTGAGTCCGTCGATTTTACTGAGAATATGGCGGGCTTCGATCAGGCCGGATTTCTTTTTGTCCGGCAGGTCAACCTGTGTCGGATCGCCGGTGATTACCGCACGCGATTCAAAACCGAGGCGCGTCAGCAGCATCAGCATCTGCAGCGGCGTGGTGTTCTGCGCCTCGTCGAGAATAACGAAGGCGTGGTTGAGAGTGCGCCCGCGCATGTAGGCCAGCGGAGCGACTTCAATCACACCGCGCTCCATCAGCCGCTGGATATCTTCGACCGGCAGCATATCGTGGAGCGCGTCGTAGAGCGGACGCAGATAGGGATCAACTTTCTGCTGCAGGTCGCCGGGCAGAAATCCGAGCGCTTCGCCCGCCTCGATGGCGGGGCGGGTGAGAATGATACGGCTGACTTCATCTTTAAGCAGAGCGGAAACTGCAGCGGCCATGGCCAGATAAGTTTTGCCGGTGCCGGCGGGGCCGAGACCGAATGTGATGGCGTGGTGTTTGATAGCATCCAGATAAACGTACTGGCCGAACGTGCGCGGGAAAACCGGCGGTTTGCGGGGACTGACTTCGATCCGCAGCGAGACAAAAGCGTCCAGTACATTTTCACGGCCTTCGGTGAACGCTTTGAGCGCATAAGCCACGCCGCCGGCGTTCAGCGAAAAGCCGCGCTCACGCGCCGTGCGCAGCGCTTCGAAAAACCGCGCGGCGGATTCCTTCCCGCGTCCTTCGATTTTCAGCCACGTATCGCGCGCTGTCAGGGTGACATCAAAAGACCGCTCGATGGCTTCAAGCGTTTCAGCGGGATGGGCGGCGATGTCCTGCGCCTCGCGGGCGTTGTCGAAATGGAGAGTGGTTTCACTCATTTAGTGGGGGGAAGGTACGCTTTTTGTCCATACCGGGTCAAATTGAAAGGCTTTTTTCGGACGGGGTCTGCGGTAGCCTGAACCAATCGAAATCCGCCGCATGTAGCCTGCCTGACAGGTCGATTGCGGCCTTGCAGACATACGTGCCGGTGAAGCTGGATTCAAACAGACCTGATAGTTCATCTGAAAGAATGTTTCCGTTTTGTGGTCCGCTCATTTTCCCGTTATTTCATCAGTACGGTTATGAATTTATAATCCGGCGACCCATCTGCACCCAGCGGGCGAACCGTTCCGGATGGTTTTCAATCGTATGGGTATCTTTCAGAATGATGGCTGTGTTGAGTGCGCCGGCCTGTGCGCAGGTTTCTTCAAACTCACGTTTGATTTCGGTTTCATTAAAACCCATGCAGACGGGCGACGGATTGGGTTTGCGGCAATAGACGAAGTTGCGCCCCAGAAGTTCGGCGCAGCGAGCCAGATTACTCCACGGGGCAACAGATACAGCCCGCAGGTTTGGTATGCGTTTTATGCAGTTCCAGCGATTTTCGACCGCTTCACAGCACCCGTAATAATTGAGTCCGAACCTCTCCAGCAGGGGTTGCTGGTATGGATAGACAAACTCTCCGAACATTTCAGGGGATACTCCGACAGTTTCCTGGGACTCCGCAAAGCCCCAGAGTTGATTGAGTTTAACAGGGCCGTTACCCGGTCTGTCCCGCGATGGCAGTTGCGTAGTGCAGCCCAGGCCTCCCGATCCGACATGGTTAGCCCCCGCATTGTAATCCAGCAGTTCTTCGCGTTCAAAAAATGCGATCAAATTCAGCATATCGTCAGAGAGAAACTTCATCAGGCGGTGGAGTCCTTCTGGGTCGTCATACATGGCCAGCATAAAATTTTCGAGGCCGAGCAGTTTGATTGCAGAAGCGGTGAGGCCGCATGTCCACCAAGAGGTGGGCTGGCAGCGCACCTCAAGAATATCTCCGAATGTGTCGCCAGCCAGATCGAAGTTCCGGACCGATTCATCCCGGCTTACCGTGACGGCGCGGAAATGGAGTTTATCCAGATCGCTATCTAAATTCTGAAGAACAGGATCATTATGGTACGCTCCATCGGCCTGTTCACTCCGCGACTGCTTAAACGGGATTCCGTAGTCACCGATGTTGGTTTTCCAGCTAATCCGGAATACCGGATCAAATGCGGTGTCGTCCTGAATGACATCGTGCTGATAAATCCTTGAACGAAGGGACTGTTCCCAGATGCGGGCCGTTTCATTTTGGCATTCAACCGGAAATCCCGTAAAAATTTCTTTCCAGGCTCCCTCAGGGGAAACAAGCAGCAGTGGAGGACCCGCGTGCTTCAAATCGTTCAGGTCTGTCCATTGCTGTTTGCGGGTCAGGTTAAGTTCTGAATCAGCGATTTCCCGGCAGCGAGAGGCTAGTGACCTGATTACGCCGGTGTCGCTCTTTGACAACTTCATTGCACGCGGCTCCTTATTTGGGAAACCACCCGTCTACTTGAAAGGAATGTATCTCTAACGAACAGTGAGAATTTGTCCGTCGTACTGAACTGTCATGCCGGGGCGGACTTTCCGGCGCAGACGCAGCTCAACTTCGCCGTCCACCGTCACGAGCCTTTCGCTGATCGCAAGCCTGGCTTCGCCGCCGGTTCCGCAGAGATGAGCGGCCTTCAGCAGTTTATCCAGTTCGATGTATTCGCCGGTAATCGTAAACTCAGCCATGTTTTTTCCTCTGTGCGCGGACGAGTTCCAGTTCTTCGTGGGTGGCGCGGCGGCGGTTGTAGAGCGCGGCGACTTTTTCTTCGAGAGCCTGCCAGTCTTCGGGAGAGGCAGGGGTGTCATAATCCCAGCGCTCTTCATCCGAGCGTTTGAACTGCCATTTGATTCCTTTATTCATCGAAATTGCAATGCGCACGGTGCGCTTCACGCCATCTTCAAGCTTTTCGATCCACTCAATATCGCGTTTCATGAGGGACGTTAGTTCTGCTTTTTAGCTTTGCGGGTGGCCCCGGTGTAGGCGTCCGGTTTTGCCGGCGGCTTTTTAGTTTTCGCGATGTCGTTCTCGTTTGTAGCCGTCACGCTGTTGGTCACAGGAGTGACGAGTTGCGGAACGCTTTCGGAGAAAGCGGCGACTGCGGTCAGCAGGATTATAGCGGTCAGGATTGTTTTCATGCTGGTTATATATACTTTGCCGTGTCCGGCGGAAAGGTAAAATCAAAGCAGCGCAAGCAGGGCGGCGGCCAGCATGCCGGTGAGGACGCCGTAGACGGCGTGGTGGGATTTGCCGTAAACACGCGCGGCGGGCAGCAGTCCGTCCAGCGCGATGAAAACCATAATGCCGGCTGCGGCGGCGGTGAGCAGGTCGAGTGCGGTGCCGCTCATGAAACGGTAAAACAGCGTGTAGGCAATCAGTGCGCCGAGCGGTTCGGCCAGTCCGGTAAGCGAGGAAAAACCGCACGCTTTGGCGCGGCTGCCGGTGGCGTGATACATTGGCAACGCGGTGGAGATCCCTTCGGGAATATTATGCAGCGCCAGCGCAACCGCCGCGCCGATGGCAACCGGCGCCGGGGCGTGCAGCGCCGCGACAAAAACCGCCAGCCCTTCCGGAAAACTGTGTGCGGCCATCGCCAGCGCGGCCGGCATACCGGTTCGCCGGAAGGCGGGCTTTTCCTGTAAATCTTCAATCCGGTGCGGCTCGTGCGGATTGCCGAAATCCGGGACCAGTTTATCAATCAGCGCGGTGAGCAGGAATCCGCCGAAAAACAGGGCCGTGGAAAGCAGAGAGTGTCCGGAGCCGCCTTTGGCCAGCGGAAGCATCTGCCGGAAAGCGGTCCAGAGCAGCAGTCCGGTTGAAACGCCGAGGAAAAAGGAGACGCGCCGTACGCCGGTACGCCGGGTGAAAAGAGCCAGCAGACTGCCGATACCGGTCGCCATCCCGGCTGCCAGCGTCAGGACGAACGCGAACCATACGGTTTGCGAGTCGGTGAACAGTTCATGGTTTTCAATCAGATGTTCGATCAGCATTTTGGTTCCCAGGCCGATCAGCACCAGCCCGCCGAAAACCTCCATCTTTTTTTCGTTCAGGTGGCCGAAGAGCCGTCCGAAATAAACACCCGCGAAGCAAAGTGCGAAAGTGACCAGTCCGATGATCAGCACCGGCTGCAGGATGGAGACCCGCAGCATCGAAAGGCTGATGCCGATGGCGAAGGCATCAATGCTGGTGGCGACGGCGAGTGTCAGCAGCGTCGGCAGGTGCAGCGGATTTTTCGGTCCGGCCGCTTCATCTTCGGGTTGCACGGCCTGAATGATCATGTGTCCGCCGACGAAGAGAAGCAGACCGAAGGCAACCCAGTAATCCACCGCTGAAATAAAACGGTACGCCCACTGTCCAACCGCCCAGCCGAGCACCGGCATCAGCGCCTGGAAAACTCCGAAGGCGGCACCGACCAGCAGGGCGTGGCGCACCTTGAGGTTTTTAATGGTAATGCCGCTGGTGATGGACACGGCAAAGGCATCCATCGCCAGACCCAGCGCGATCAGCAGAATAGAGAGAATCGGCATAACACGGGCACTTTAGCCCGAAAGTCAGATGAAAGTCATGCAATAGATGCAGGTCGGTCGCGGAAATACATGGTTTTCCCAACGTTAACGTTTCGCGTCACTCTGAGCGGGCGGAGCCCGCGATAGAGTGAACGCGGTGGTTCGATTCGCTTGTTTTTCTTAATCATTGCAACTCGTATAGTGCTGTTTATTCCGGCGGAGAAGCCAAACCCCGCAAGCACCGATGCCAAAAAGGAGGATCGCAGATGGTTCAGGAACAACGGAGCTTACAAAATAGGTTTGACCGTTAATATGGGTTTGAGCGAATAACTCGTTCAATTCAATCGATCCACTAACAACTTCGATCCGAAGTACTCCTTGCTGGTCTTGCCACGGTAACGCGCCATCCAAAGAGATTATTCCGCCCCAATATCCGTTAGGAAACATGTCAGAACCAATAAATGGTATAGGGCTACTAATAGGGGACTGGCTTGTATTATCTTCGAATACTGAAAAAATAACAGAATCTCCAGTTTGGATATTATCGGATCCGCAGAAAAAACCGGCACTCGCACCGGCACCTCCTCCTGATACGGCCATAGAGTTAAATTCAAACTCAAATGACTGACCTGGAGTAAGAATTAAGCCTGCATCAACAAGACAGGGACTTATAGCGATGAGAATGATTGATATATATTGCTTTATATTTCCTCTTTCGAACGTTGCGCCTCTCACAACGGAATTGCCGGACGCTGAATCGCAAAAAGCCTAATCGACCGGGAATACTTCGTCAAATTTGTTTCTTTTTAAATGTCTCCAAAGAAGCGTAACGGCAAAAAAACCGGCCAGCCGGATCATCCGGCTTTCCAATGTCGGGAAAAAGTGCTTATGCTCGGCGTCATGCAAAACACACCGCTGGTTCTGTTCGGAATTCCGTTTCATAACGTCACGTTTGAAGAAGCCATTCAGTGGACGGTGGATCGCGTCCGTTCCGGTAAGCCCGGCGTGATTGCCACCGCCAATCTCGATTTTATCGTGCAGGCGCAGACGGACGTCGGACTGCGCAATGTGCTGCGCGAAGCCGATCTGGTGATTGCCGACGGCTTTCCTCCGGTCAAGCTGGCACCTTTTTACGGCCCGCCGCTCAAAGGCCGCGTTACCGGCAGCGATATTACGCCGATGCTGGCCGCCCGCGCCGAAAAAGAAGGAATTTCCATTTACGGCCTCGGTGCCGCCGAAGGGGTCGCCGCCAAAGCGATGGAGGTGCTCAAGAAACGCCATCCGGCGCTGAAAGTCGCCGGAGCGTGGTCGCCGCCGTACGCGCCGCTCGACAAAATGGATCATGCCGAAATTCTGCGCCGTCTGGCTGAAGCAAAACCGGATATTCTTTTCACTGCATTCGGCGCGCCGAAGCAGGACAAGTTCAATCACATGCATGTGAAGCACTGGAACGTGCCGGTCGCCATCGGCATCGGCGGAACGCTCGACTTTATCGCCGGGATTCAGACCCGCGCACCGGCCTGGGTGCAGAAGATTCACTGCGAATGGCTCTGGCGCTGGGGCACCGATCCGAAACGGCTGACGAAACGCTACGTCACCAACATCGGATTTTTGATTCGTGCGGTCTGGCTGACGCTGCAGTTACGGCTGATAAAAAACGTTCCGGCACGGGTTGACCCTTCAGCGTCGTCGCACGGCGCGACCTACTGCGAGTTCCGGGGACTGGAAACTCCGGCTGAAGCCGAAGTCTTTGTGCAGAAGTCCGAGTCATCGGCAAAACTGGTGTTTGATCTGCGCGCCGTTGAATGGCTCAGCAGTCTGGAGATCGGCGCGCTGCTTGAAGTCAGTAAAAAAGTTCAGAAGGTCGTTCTGCTCCACGCCGGTTCCAGGGTTCGGAAACTTTTTGAATTCTCAAAACTCACTGATCGGTTGCCAATAGCTGGGAGCTGCGCCGAAGCACTTGCCTTGTTGCAATAACCGCGGATTCAAACTGATGGTGCGTCTGGATCGGCGAAAATCAGCGGTTAAGACATTCCATTTTTCTCCATGCGGCGGTCACGGAAGAAACCTTGGAGCAGAGCTTTACATTCCTTTTCCAGCACGCCGGTCTGGATTTCGACGCGGTGGTTGAGGTCGGCGTGGTCAAGGATTTCAAATTTCGAACGCGCGCCGCCGCGCTTCGGATCGTCCGCGGCCCAGACCACTTTTTTCAGGCGCGCCAATACAATCGCACCGGCGCACATCGGGCAGGGTTCTTTGGTGACGTACATGACGGCATCGGTCAGCCGCCAGTTTTCAAGCGCGGCGGCAGCCTGAGTGATCGCCAGAATTTCGGCGTGTGCCGTCGGGTCTTTGAGCAGTTCGGTCTGGTTGTGCGCCTTGCCGATGATCGCGCCGTCTTTGACGATGATGGCCCCGCAAGGCACTTCACCGGCTTCGGCCGCGCGCTCCGCCTCGTGCAGCGCCATCCGCATATACATCACATCTTCTGAAAGGCTGTCGTCCATGATTTTTTCAACGCTTAAGGTAAGTTCCGCAGGGTATGGTGTGAGCGGTTTCCGGTCAACGGGGAAAGACGGTCTGAATTTACAATGTTCTAACCCCGATTGCAATTGCCGGCGAACCCCAGCGGGCACTTGTCAAACGCCTTTGGACTTCGTATGGTGCCCGCCGTAAAGGAAGACAGGTATGAAAAAATTAATTTTTTTGCTGATCGTGCTCGCCTTGGCCGGGGGCGGTTTCTGGTTTTACAAGGAGCATAAGAAGAAAGCCGCCGCTATGGCGGCAGAGCAGAAATTTACGTCTGCCAAGGTTGAACTTAAAACCCTGCGCCGCACGGTCGAAAGCACCGGTGAGGTGCGGCCGGACAACCGGCTGGAGGTCAAATCGCCGATCGCCGGGCGCATTGAAACGCTGCTGGTTAATGAAGGAGATCTGGTTGAGAAAGGGCAGATTGTCGCCTGGATCAGCTCGACCGAACGCGCCACGCTGCTCGATACGGCTCGCGCCAAAGGCGCAGACGAACTGAAATACTGGGAAGAGATTTATAAAGCAGCGCCGCTGGTGGCTCCGCTGGGCGGCACGGTGATTGTCCGGTCGCTGGAGCCCGGGCAGACCATTACGGCCAGCAGTGCGGTCATTGTGATCGCCGACCGGCTGATTCTTGTCGGACTGGTGGATGAAACCGATATCGGGATTGTTTTCGGCGGACAGCGGGTCAATGTGCGGCTCGACGCCTATCCGGATGCGGCCTTTGACGGTACCGTCACACGCATCGCCTACGATTCAAAAATGGTCAGCAACGTGACGATGTATGAAGTGGATGTGGCGCCGGAAAATCTGCCGGACTTCGCCCGCAGCGGGATGACTGCCACGCTGACTTTTCTGGTGGAAGAACATACCGATGTTCCGGCCGTGCCGACCTCGGCGCTGGAATACCGCAAAGGCAAGACGTTTGTGCGCCTGCCGGCTAAAGACGGCAAGGAGCCGGAGGCCTGTCCGGTCAAAACCGGACTCAGCGAAAATTCTTATACCGAAATCGTCAAAGGACTTGAAGCTGGTCAGGAAGTGCTGATTCCGCAAATCGTCCGTAAAAAGGAGACCAAGAAAAATCCGTTTACGATGGGCGCCCCGAGCGGGGGTTCGCGCAGCAGCGGTACCGGAACCCGTTCCCAAGGGAGCGGTTCCAGCCGGACCGGATCGCAGAAATAGCCATGCTCCGCCTCAGTAACATCAGCAAAAGCTATCAGATGGGCGAGCACACCGTGCACGCCCTGCGCAACGTTTCGCTGACGGTCGAACACGGCGAGTTCATTGCCATCATCGGC
>CAIKGD010000033.1 GCA_903826865.1 uncultured Verrucomicrobiota bacterium | reverse complement strand
TCACTGGGCTTAGATCACCTGCCGCTCCATTTTCTAAGATTCATTAACTGCCCCGTTTCTCGTTTTTGTAGCGAGCCCGTTTTAGCAATAAAACAATTCGCCATTCCTTTAATTTTCATCTCTCTAAAATGGATCTGATCATGTTTGAGGCCATCTTTTGTTGAGGGGTTTTAGAGGATGCGCCCTGTTGCTGTATGTAGTTAATTAATTTCGTCACTGGCTCCAATAAGGCATCCTGAATACATCTATAATGGTTCGTACAGAGCTCGCCATTGCGGCCAAAATGCATCCCGAAATCATACTCGGTATCAATTGCGCCATTCCTCCATCGATCATCGGTTAGTAAGTTTTCGCACTCTCCAAGATAGATATATTTGATCTCAGACAAGCGGAATGTTATCTCGTGGACACAATCAACAGTTATTAAACTGACCATCCCATTGTCGGTGAAATCGCACCAGCCATAATAAGTCTCCAAGGCTTTCAGAACCGCCAACTTCCCTTCGTGTTCTCTTTTAAAAACACCAATCGACAAAGGAACACCATATTCTATGGCGATTGATAGGAAAACAATCAGGTTGTAATCATGGAAGGTTCTGAGCACCTTCTTTTCTGACATAAATTGCGGAACAGTAAGCATAACAACTCTCTTTTTTCTTCAATGCATTTAGTACCAATATGACTTCTATTAGTGCGTCATCGCATTTACCCTGCCTCATATTCCTCTTCGAGTCTTTGCACCATTTTTGCCATGGAGAGCTGACAACTTCCCCTTCGCTTCGACTCATAATATTTGATCTGCCTTCTTACAGAAACAGTAGCCCTCTTAAAGGCTTCGGGACCAAAATCTGAGTAAATTCCTCGTAGAAAATATTCGGTGGCACCGATATTCATGCTTCGTTTGTACCCGTTTCCGTCGAGCATATGAGGCAGGTTTCTGATGAAGTTCCGGGCCGAGGCCGCACTCATACCGCCCTGGCGCAAGGCATTAGCAATGGCATCTTGCATTGATCGCTGTTTTTGGTGAACAGCAACGGCTAGACGATAAACATTTTCGACAGCTTTCCGATGAATGTTCATAAACCTCCAAAAGGACACCGCGTCTACGTTTTCCAATATCCGGAAAACCTACTGATAAACCGTTCCAATGTCTGGAAAAATCTGGAGTCATTTTCCAAACGCCGGAGAACTACTTCAGCGCGCCTTGAGCAAAAACCATCACAAACAGCGCGACGGTTTCAATAACGCCGATCGTGGTCAGATAATTACCGAAGCCCTGTCCGGTTTCCGCAAGTGCATCCGCGCCCGACGCTCCGGCCCGTCCCTGATACCAGGCTGAGACACCCAGACCGATGCCGCCGAACAGGCCCACGCTAAGCATCGCCGGCCAGTTGGCAAACGACGCCGAATTTTTAATAACATTCATCAGGATCATACCGTAAATCGTCTGCGACAGCGGTGCACCGATGAATACCAGCAAAATAAACGGGGCCGCTTTGTTCTGCGCGTAACACTTTTTCCACGCGCCGATCGCCGACATACCGGCCTCGCCTGCTCCAAGCGATGATCCGACTGCCGCCAGACAGATCGCCATTGCGCCGCCTGCTCTTCCCAATCCTTCCATCAATGCTGCATCCATACTGATTCCTCCTTGCTTATAATTTATCGTTTGAAAGTTTCCTGAACGGGCGGTAACGCTGCCCGGTCCACTGCATACCGATATGTCCTGAAAATTCCAGCGTGTTCAGCCGGATTCCGTGTACCAGCACACCCATAATCGAAAGAAGAATATTCAGCGCATGGCCGAAGAAAAGGATCAGTGCCGCCCCCAGTCCGCCCAGCAGACTGCCCGCTCCGGCCTCCGTTGCCATGCGGTTAAAGGAACTGGCCACGGCAAAGGATGCCGTTCCGACCGCAAACAACCGCAAATACGAAACGACATCCACAAAATTACTGACAATCGAAAGCGGCAGTACCACGTAATTAAACCACTCCCCTTTGATTTTATGTACCGGATTCATGAACAATACAATCAGCGCAACGCTGACGGCCATAATCCATAAAACAACCGGCGGAAAAGGATAATTGAGCACCAAAGTCCGCGCGGTGAAAAACATGGTCCACGTGCTCCCGATCCAGCCGATTTGTGACAAGGCCTGCCAGGTGTTGATGACCCGGATCGAATTCCAGGCATGCGCAATCGTCAGATGAATCGCCCCGATGTAAAAACAGAGCAGCATGGTATTCTCATCGGCCCGCGCTCCGGTCAGCCAGCCGATTTTAAACTGGCTGAGTACCGCAGGCAGATCCGCCATGCCGAACCAGACGCCGGTCAGCGCGCCCCAGATAATGGTGCACGTGCTGGTAATCAGCAGCAGATTGAATCCCTGTTGCGGCAGCTTGCGGAAACGCCGCTTTCCGAACAGCGTCAGTCCAAGAAAAAGCAATCCGTAGCCGGCGTCGCCGACCAGCATGGCGAAGAACAGACTCAGGAACAGCAGAAAAAAAACGCTGATATCCACTTCGTGGTAGCCGGGTATTACGCCGATTACTTTAAAAACCGCCTGAATCGGGCTGACCCATTTCGGATTGCGCAGCAAAGTCGGCGGTTCGTCTCCGGAACCGATATCGCGAATCAGCGCCGCCCAGCCGCCGGATTCTGCCGCATGACGGACAGCGGATTCCTTCTCGCACGGGAAAAACCCGCGCAGATAAATTATTTTTTCGGCGTCACCCATACCGGCGCGCGCCTCCAGATAATGAATACGGTCTGTCGTTTCCTCCGCCAGCGCGACAACAGCAGCGCGATCACCGGCAAAGCTATGGAATCCGGCATCGGTCTGTTCCATCTCTTTACGAAGCGTTTCAAGCTGTTTGCGCAGATCGTCCAGCGACTGCGCAGGCAGAGCGACCTCTTCGGCGTCCATGGTTACTCCGTCGCGGTCGATCAGCGCAAAGCAGACTGTGCTGCGGGTGCGGCTCAGTTCGACCATGAAAGCGCCTTGCGGGACGTGGAGAATCTCTTTGCCCGGCGCTTTATACAGTTTAACGCTGATCCCCTTGGCGGCCAGATCGCGGATAGTTACAGGCGAAAAGCTGCCGAACGGCTCGTAGTGCCCGATTTCCAGTTCAAGTGCTTCGATCTGTTCCGCCAGCGCCTGTTTGCGATGAATCAGCTTCCAGATTGCTTCAACTGTTTCCTGCGGCATTTTACCGGATGCTTCGGCATGCGGATGTTTCGGCAGCACTTCAAGCGCCCGCTGAAGATGCTCAAAAAGGTCGCGGGCTCCATCCAGATCAGCCCCTCCCGGAGGCTGAACGTGATGTAAATGCACCACGCCGAGATCGCGCAACGCTGCCAGCGTCTTCTCCTGCGAGGAGCGCGTGCACAGCAGCGTCAGTTTTTTCATTTTGACGATCATGCGGAGCGCACCTTTTCTACACTCTTGCCTTTGGCGATTTTAGAGCGGGCCACGGCAGCGGTCTGCTGGTCGCCCATAAAAATACGGATAACGCGGATGTTTTCGCGGCACTCGGGAATCTTGACCTTTTCAAACAGATTTACGCGCTGCGAGGTCGTGCGCAGTTCATCAGACAGCAGGCGGTGCTGTTCTTCGATCACCTGCCGTTCGACGCGCAGGCGAATGAGCTGACGAAGCAGATCAATCCCGCCATCAACCCAGGCCGCTGTTTCAAACAGATCAGGCATGGTTTCTTCGAAACTCAGGCTTTCAAACACCGGAATGGTAACGCCGGCAATATTACCGCTGGAGCGCCGGATCTCTGTGACCTTGATATACGGCGAGAAATCAAACGGCTCAGAAAAAAGTTTCACCCAGGCAGCCAGATCCGAACGTGCTTTTTCTTCTTCGTCGCGTTTGGCGGCGATCTGCCCTTCAAGCATACGCAGTTCGAGCTGCAACTGCTGCTTCTTGAGCAGCAGTGTCGGCAGATAACGCCGGAAGCGCGTCAGCGCGTCGCGCTGTGCCTTCAACTCGTTCTTGGTGTACTTAATTTTCGCCATCAGCTTCGCCGGTTATCAGTTAAAAGTTATTTGTTATCCGTTTTGGATGCCCGTTTCAGATAGTTCATGTAGCCATTCAGCAATTTGACCGCTTCGTTTACAAAAACCCTTCCTTCGTTAAGCATCTCGCTCGGAATCATTTCTTCATCATGCGCTGTAATCAGGTGGTCAAGAACTTCCCAGCAGGAACCACGAGCGTTGCTGCAAAATTTTGCGTTATCCAGATAATGAAAACGTCCATAGCCTTCCGCAATGTTAGCCGTTGTGGATCGAGCCGCTCTCTGAACCTGATTAGACAGTCCGAAGCGCTCATTTTCAGGCAAAACAGGAACAATAGTTTTGGCGACAAACAGCCGAAGTGCCCGGCATGCTTTCCAGCACTCAAGGTCTTCAAATGTTTTAATGTCACTGTTCATTTTTCTTCCTGATAACCATCAACTGATTTCTGATAACTATTTCTTCCAAAACTCGTTTACGAGTTTGGAAGAAATACCGGTCTCCTGCGGCTCGAAACAATCGGCCAGAATCTGCCAGCCGAGATCGAGCGCGCCTTCGAGCGGAATATTCACGGAGAGTGCCATCATTTCCTTCTCAAACCGTTCGCCGTACTTCAGGAGCTTGCTGTCCCAGCCGCTCATACGGAAGCCCATCGACTGCTTTTCCAGCGTTTCCTTATAGGAAGCGTAGAGCTGAATCATCGTGTCCATGATCGTGCGATGGTCGGCGCGCGTTTTGCCGTTCACCTGCTGTTTCAGACGACTCAGCGAACCGAACGGCTCAATGCGGCCGTTCTTGAGATAGAACTGACCTTCGGTGATATAACCGGTGTTGTCGGGAACCGGATGCGTTACATCGTCGCCCGGCATCGTCGTCACCGCCAGAATGGTAATCGAACCGGCACCTTCGAAGTCCACAGCCTTTTCGTAGCGTGCGGCCAGCTGGCTGTAAAGGTCGCCGGGATAGCCGCGATTGGAAGGAATCTGCTCCATGGTGATGGCGACTTCCTTCATCGCATCGGCGAAGTTGGTCATGTCGGTCAGCAGCACCAGCACGCGTTTATCCTTCAGTGCGAACTGCTCGGCAACAGCCAGTGCAATATCAGGAACGAGCAGACATTCAACCGTCGGGTCGGACGCCGTGTGTACAAAAAGCACTGAGCGCGAAAGCGCGCCGTTTTCTTCGAGGTAGTCGCGGAAGTAAAGATAGTCATCGTGTTTCAGGCCCATGCCGCCGAGGATAATGACATCCACTTCGGCCTGCAGCGCGATGCGGGCCAGCAGTTCGTTGTAGGGCTCGCCCGCAACGGAGAAGACGGGCAGTTTCTGCGATTCGACCAGCGTATTGAACACGTCGATCATCGGAATTCCGGTACGAACCATGTTGCGCGGAATAATGCGCTTGGCCGGATTCACCGACGGCCCGCCGATTTCAATCATGTTTTCGCTGAGAACCGGTCCGCGGTCGCGCGGTACACCGCTGCCGGTGAAAACACGGCCCATCAGGTTTTCAGAAAAAGAGACCTGCATGGTGCGTCCAAGGAACCGCACCTGCGAATCGGTCGATATACCGCGTCCGCCGGCGAACACCTGAAGATAGACGCGTCCGCCTTCGAGGCGGATCACCTGTGCCAGCGAGACGCCCATATCCGACGTCACCTGCGCCAGCTCGCCGTAACTGATGCCTTCGGCGCTGACCACGATGACGTTGCCGGCGATCTGTTCAATGCGGTGATAAACCTTATGCATAATCCGTAACCTCCGCGAGCTGAGCGTTGATCCGCTCCTGCTGTTTCTTAAATTCATCGCTTTCGAAAGCGGTGTTGTTCCAGTCGCGTGTCGCCTGAGTCAGTTTCTGGAAGAAACCGCGCGCGGCTTCTTTATTCTCAAACTTCAGCTTCGTGCGCAGGATTTTTGCCAACGCGCTGAAAACATACTGCTGACGTTCGGCGGGCGTGGCGGCATCCACTTCGCTGAAGGCGTTCTGCTGCAGATAGACCGCGTCGAGGTATTCGCCTTTCAGGTAAACGATGAAATCCTCAATCGAAGTTCCTTCTTCGCCGATAACCTTCATCATCTGGTTCACTTCGCTGCCTTCGCGCAGGAACCGGCGCGCCAGCTTCAAATCGTCGGCGTCCACAACGCTCGGGTATTTGCTCCAGCTGTCGAGCGGGTCAATGGCCGGATAGCGGCGCGCGTCGGAACGCGCCCGCGACAGGCCGTGGAATGCACCGACCACCTTGAGCGTGCCCTGCGTAACCGGCTCTTCGAAGTTGCCGCCGGCGGGCGAAACGGTTCCGCCGATCGTCACCGAACCGGTTGAGCCGTCGTGCAGACGAACCACGCCGCCGCGTTCGTAGAAGGCGGCAATCACCGATTCCAGATAAGCCGGAAATGCTTCTTCGCCGGGTATTTCTTCAAGGCGGCCCGACATTTCACGCAGCGCCTGCGCCCAGCGGGAGGTCGAATCGGCCAGCAGCAGAACGCTCAGCCCCATCTGCCGGTAATATTCCGCAATCGTCACGGCGGTGTACACCGAGGCTTCGCGGGCGGCCACCGGCATCGAACTGGTATTACAGATAATCAGCGTGCGTTCCATCAGACTCTTGCCGGTACGCGGGTCGGTCAGTTCAGGAAACTCGCGCAGAGTTTCCACCACTTCACCGGCGCGCTCGCCGCAGGCCGCAATGATCACCACATCCACGTCGGCGTGACGGCTGGTAATCTGCTGCAAAACTGTTTTGCCCGCGCCGAACGGGCCGGGAATACAATAGGTTCCGCCGCGCGCCACCGGAAAGAACGTGTCCACAATGCGCACTTTGGTAATGAGCGGTTCAGTCGGCCGCAACCGCTCGGCGTAGCATTTAATCGGTACTTTGACCGGCCAGAGCTGCATCAGGCGGACTTCATGTTCGCGGCCTTTATCGTCGGCCACTTTCGCTACAACATCCTCGACGGTGTACTCGCCCGCCGGGGCAACCTCTTTAACCGTCAGCCGTCCGGCAATACGAAACGGCACCATGATCCGGTGGTCAAAAATTCCTTCCGGTACGCTTCCGACGGCATCGCCCGCCAGCACGGAATCGCCGGCCTTTACCGACGGCGTGAACGTCCACTTTTTATTGCGCGGAAGCGCCTGCAGATATTTGCCGCGCTGGAGAAAAAATCCGCAGGCTTCGGCCAGCGCAGGCAGCGGGTTCTGCAACCCGTCGAAAACCTGCGTCAGCAGGCCGGGGCCGAGTTCAACCGACAAAAGCTCTCCGGTGAACTCCACCTGATCGCCCACCTTGAGGCCCGTGGTGGATTCAAAAACCTGCAGTTCGGCGTGGCATCCGCGAATACGGATGACCTCGGACTTCAGGCGGACATCACCGAGCAGAGCAAAACCGGTTTCGTTTTGAATGACGGGTTTTTCGAACTCCACCGTCAGCAGGTTTCCGTTTACACCGACAATTTTTCCAAGGTTCATAATGCAGTTATCCGTTATCAGTTATTGGTTATCGGGATTCCGCTGAGGCCAGAATCAGCTCCTCAACATTCGTACGTCCTTTTTCGTCATCCAGCCCGGTCCAGCGCTCTGCGATGCGCAGTTTGACCGCGAAAGCCAGTATACCGGCGAAACCGAACGGAGCCGTCAGCGCCAGCTCATCGGCCTGCGCCCAGCGGGCGCGATCCAGCTCCGCTTCCTGCTCCAGCGGATTGGTGCGGGCAAAAGCGTCCGCTACCGCCTCTTCCGTCGAAAGGCTGAACCCGCTGTACGGCTGAATAAAACGGGCGGCATCCGTATTGCGGTTTTTCGCGCGCACCCGCACAACCGCATTGCGCAATTCGACTTCGCCGTTCCACCAGCGCTGCGCGACATCCCCGCCCGGAGGACGGCGGTTTTCCAGCACGGCTTCAAGCGCCGTTACGTCGTTTTCAGCCAGCCAGTCGGAACAGGCCGTCAGAAAAGCTTCGCGGCTCACCGGCGGTTTTTCACCGAAGCGCAGATACGGCAGCGAAGCAACTAGATACCAGTGGTTCATGGAGCGTCGTTTACTTCGAGGGTTCCTTTGCCACGCGGCTGACGATGGCGGCCAGCTTGGGGCGCAGGAAAGCGGTCAGTGCGCCGGCAATCGCGTCGCGCGTGAAGTCGAGATAGACATGATCGTCGGCAAAGCTGACGCGAAATCCTTTAAGGATTTCGTTATCTACATGCAGTTCAATGCCATGCACCATTTTCTCACGGTATTTTCCGGCGAAAAATTTGACCATGTCGTCCTGATCTTTCTTGCTGATCAGCAGTTCCATACGGGTTTCGCCATGATGCTCGGCGCAGGACTGCGCCATTTTGATCATCATCTGTTCCAGCACTTCGATCTTCAGCGCGGAATCGACCGACTCGGCAACGATATCGGCGATGATGTTTTCAATGCCCTGCCCGACCGTAATCAGCAGGTCGCGCGCGGCCTGCTCGAGCGTAGCGGTGCTGCGTTCGGTGTAAACTTCGGCATCGGCCTGCGCTTTAACAACAAGCTCTTTGGCTTTGGCTTCAGCCTCGCGGACAGTCTGCGCCGCTTTGGTTTTGGCCTGTGCGATAATCCCGGCGGCCTGCGCCTCGGCTTTCTCAACGCCTTCTTTACGAATCTGTTCGAGCAACGGTTGCAGTTCTTCAGCCATAATCCACTCCAGTCCGGTTGGTAAAATCAGCCGTGATTCTAGTGAAAGCCCCGCTCCCTGCAAGCTCGCTATAATTGGAAAAACGAATAAAACCCTGTTTTCAATAACAAAATTTCCGTCTCTTCCGATAAAACCAGAAAAAGCGGAACAAAGCGACTTTTGCATCCTGAACTATTGCGCCGGAGGGGTTCCGCGTGCTATCAAGTCACAATGTACCTGAAATCCGTAGAACTCGTTGGTTTTAAAAGTTTCGCCGAAAAAACCCGTCTGGAATTTGAACCGGGCATGACGTCCATCGTCGGGCCGAACGGCTGCGGCAAAAGCAACGTCTCGGACGCCATCCGGTGGGTGCTCGGCGAATCCCGCCCCACCGCCATCCGCGGCTCCTCCATGGAAGACTGCATTTTCAACGGCACCGACACCCACAAGCCGCTCGGCATGGCGGAAGTCACCCTGACGCTCGGCGACTGCGACAAAGTTCTCGATCTCGGCCTGAACGAAGTCAGCATCACCCGCCGCGTTTTCCGCTCCGGCGAAAGCGACTATTTCATCAATAAAAAAGCCTGCCGCCGCAAAGATATCCAGCGTCTCTTCATGGATACCGGTATCGGCACCGACGCCTACTCCGTCATGGAGCAGGGCAAAATAGACCGCGTACTTTCTTCGCGCCCCGACGACCGCCGCGCTGTTTTCGAAGAAGCCTCCGGCATCACCAAGTTCAAGACCGATAAGCAGGAAGCCCTGCGCAAGCTCGAACAGACCGAAGCCAATCTGCTGCGCCTCGCCGACGTGATCCGTGAAGTAAAGCGGCAGATTATCTCGCTCCAGCGGCAGGCGGGCAAAGCCCAGCGCTTTAAAGTCCTGCAGGAAGAACTGCGCTCGCTCGACATCTATTCCACGCGCCACCGCCTTAAACAACTGAGCGCCCGCATTGAAGAAATCCGCGCCCAGCTCGAAATTTTCCGCGTCAAAGTTGACGACGCCCACCGGCGCATCGCCGCCGCCAACGGCGAAACCGACGCCCTGCGCGCCGAACTCCAGCAGCTCGAGACCGCTATCGGAGCGGCGATGGACGATTCGATGCACGTCAAAAATGAACTCGAACGCGCACAGCAGACGATCCGCACCAACGCCGAGCGCATCACCGAACTCGAAACTCTCGCTCAGCAGAACACCAAAGAATCCGAAGAAGCGAAAAGCCGTCTGACCCAGCACCGCGCTTCGCTCGACGAAGTCGTGCAGATGATGCAGACCGCCGAGGCTGAGCGGCTGACGGCTAAGACCGAACTCGAAACCGCCACCGCCCGCCTGCGTGAAACCGAAGCGCAGGTTCAAACCGGCCGCGAGGAGCTCAACCGCCTGCGCAACGATTCCATGACGCTCGACCAGCGCATAGGCCGCCTCCAGAATGAACTTTCCGAAATCGACGCCAAAGAGCGCGCGGGCATCATCCGCAAGGAACAGCTCGCCTCCGAAAAAATCAGCCTCGAACGGGCACTGGCCTCCTACGAAGAACGCCGGGCGCAAATGGCCGCCAAGGCGGAGGAATATAAACAGTCCGTCGCTGCTCAGCAGGAAGCGATGGCGGAGCTGCGCGACCGCCGTTCTTCCGCCGCTGAAAAAATCCAGACGCTGGAAAAAGAAATTTCCGAACTCCAACGCAAGCTGGCCGACAAAAACGCACGCCTCGAAATGGTTTTTGAAGCCCGTAAAGAAGGCTTCCCCGCCGGAGCGCAGCGCCTGCTCGACCGTGGCGACGAAAACGTCATCGGGCCGCTGGCCGAACAGTTTACCGCCGCGCCCGGTTTTGAAACCGCGCTCGAAGCGGTTCTCCGTCCGTGGATAGACGCGCTGGTCGTCCGCACCCGTTCCGGCGCGCGCAGCGTGCTCACCCTGCTGTCCGAAAGCAATCAGGGCGCGGTTCGCCTACTCGCCGCCGAAGGCGACGCGCCCTCCGGCGCAGAAGAAGGTTCGCTGCTCAGTAAAGTTTCCTGCGCTGACGAAGTCCGCCCGCTGGCCGCGCGGCTGCTCGCCGGTGTTTTCATTGCCGAAAATCTTCAGGCCATCCCGCTCACCCTGCCTGCCGGCTCTGTATTTGTCACCAAACGCGGCGAACTGCTGACCGCCGAAGGCACCGCCGAACTCTGGAAGCCCGAAGAAGGCGAAGTGAACCCGCTGGGCCGCCACCATCTGCGCGAACAGTTGCAGGGCGATATTCAGACCTTGGAAAAAGGATTGTCCGATAAGCGCCGGATGCTCGAAGCCCAGCGCGCCGAGCAGAGCGGAACGGGCGACGCGCTCGAAGCCGCCCAGCGCGAACTCGACGAACGCCGCCGCTCCCTCGCCGTACAGGAAGGCGAAAGCCAGGTCATCGCCCGCGAACTGAAGCAGGCGCGCGAACGGGTTGAAACCGTCACCTACGAATTCAATGCGCTGATGCAGCAGAAGGGCTCCGGCGAAGACCGCCGTACCGCCGTCGCCCGCGAAGGTGCCGAAGCGCGCGATAAACTGGCGCAGACCCGCCAGCAGATTTCAACTAAGACCGAAGCGCTCAACGCGCTCGAAGAACACCGCGCCGAAGTGCTCTCCGAAACCTCCGAGTGCCGCGTGCAGTATTCCCAGCATGAACAGCGGATCGAATCGCTGAAGAGCCGCCGCCAGCCGCTGGAAGCGCGGCTGAAAGAACTGCAGGAACTGATCGAAGAGCGCACCCGCGGCGTCAACTCCTATCAGCAGCGCATCGCCCAGCTCAAGGCCGCCAGCAGCGAAGCCGAAGGAAAACTCGGCGGTCTTCTCGCCGCCGTGGCCGCCGCCGAACAGAAACTGGCCGAAGCCCGGCAGATACGCGAAATCCGCACCGCCGCTCTTTCCGAACGCGAGCAGAGCCTGCGTGCGCTCCAGAGCGAACTGGAAGCGATGCAGGGCAGCAAAACCACGCTGGAAGTCGAACTGGCCGAGCAGCGAATGCGCCACCAGAACTCGCTCGACCGGCTGACTTCTACATGGCACATCACGCCCGATCAGCTGGCCCGCGAACCTGAACCGAAATGGGAGACCGGCACAGAACCTCCGATGGAAGAAATCGAAACCATGGCGGCCGAACACCGCGCCAAGCTGGAAGCCATCGGCCCGGTCAACCTTGTCGCCATCGAAGAACACGCCGAACTCGAAGAACGCTTTGCCTTCCTCAGTCAGCAGGAAGCCGACCTGATCAGCGCCAAAGACCAGCTCGTCGAAATGATCAAAAAGATAAACCTGACCACCACCGAGCTTTTCGCCGACACCTTCAACAAAGTGAACGAAAACTTCGGCATCATCTTTGAACAGCTCTTCGGCGGCGGCGCGGCCAAACTGGTACTGGTGGACGAAACCGACGTACTTGAATCGGGCATTGAAATTATCGCCCGCCCGCCCGGAAAAAAGCTCCAGACCATTTCGCTGCTCTCCGGCGGCGAACGCACGATGACCGCCGTAGCGCTGCTTTTCGCCCTCTTTAAAGTCAAACCGAGTCCCTTCTGCGTACTCGACGAAATGGACGCGGCGCTCGACGAAGCCAATGTCGCCCGGTTTGTGACTATGGTAAAAGGCTTCCTCAGCCAGTCGCAGTTTATCCTGATCACTCACAGCCGCCAGACGATTTCAGCGGCCGATGTGATCTACGGCGTCACCATGCCCAACCGCGGTGTCTCGCGCGTTATGTCCATGAAGTTCGCCGACTATCAGGACTCCGACGCCGCCAAGAAGTAATTTCTCCAACGCTTGGAAAAACCGCCCGCTTTTACGGCGAACTGATTCCCATCGCATTCTGCCAGGCGGATTGCGCCTGATCGGCGGCCTTCCGGCTCGACAGCCAGCTTCGCTGACTGGTAATCAGCGTGTTTTCAATTGTATCCCAGTCTTGGAAACTGACCAGCCCCTGCTCATACTGCGCCCGCGCCACTGTGGCGCGGGTTTCCGCCGCCTCCAGCTGGGCTTTCTGCACACTCAGGGCGGCGTAGCGGTCGCGATAAGTATTGAACGCGGCCTGCAGATTATTCATCAGATCGAGCATCGTCTTTTCGGTGTTCAGCTTAGCCTGTTCACGCTTCAGACCGGCAATGATTATATCCTGCGAAAGCCGTCCGCCGGTGAAAAGCGGCAGGGAAACCGCGATGCCGGTCTGCCAGCTTTCGTTTTTTATATCGGTTTCACCGGAACCGGTCAGGCTCGCGGTGGCACTGACTTGCGGGAAGCGTGCACTGCGCGTAACAATAAAACCCTGCTCGGCAGCTTTCAGGCTGGCCTCGGCCGAGTGATACGACGGCGTCTGGCGGGCCAGTTCATCCAGCGACACACCGGTCGGCGGTTCGTCTGCGCGCAGTTCGCCTTTGAGCAGGTACGGGGCAAACTGCAGTTCTTTCATCAGGCCGGCCAACTGGCGGCGAGTCAGTTCCAGTGCACGTTCAGCTTCTCCAACCGAATAACGCGCCTCGGTGAGTTGCGCCTGTTTAAGCATCAGCGACCCTTTGGGCTCACGTCCGCCTTCATAACGCATCTCGACCAGTCTGGCGCTGTCGGCCCGCCGCCCGGCAATGCTCTTCACCAGCTCCAGCAGCTCCTGGGTGTAGAGCTGATCTGAAAAAGCTTTGCGCAGGTTATATTCGATATTTGAACGGGTCTGATCGAAATTCGCCTTTTCGGCGTAGAGTTCCGCTTCCGTCCGGGTCACCCGTGCGCGGTCGCCGAAGCCGGAAAAAAGCGCGTAGCTGGCGTTGAGCGAAACGGACAGGTCGTCTTTATCGCTCCAGCTTCCGCCGTCCGGCTTAGTCTCGCCGACCGATCGGCCGGCCTTGGCCGTCACTTCTGGATAATAGACTGACTGCTGCGACTTGAGCGCGGCTTCCGCCTCTTTCAGTTTCAGCCGCGCAATGGAGAGATCAACATTGTTTTTTACCGTCCGGTCAAAGCAGTCCTGCCAGGTCAGCGGCTCGCCGGCATAGAGCAGCCCCGCCAGCAAGAGCAGAACCGCCGCCACGAAAAAACAACGAGGTTTAAAAGGAAACATGGAGGCAGACTATAAATACTTTGTACCGGAAAAGAACGGCTAATTTTCAGACTTTTTTCGCGGGCTGTTACCACTTTTCCGGATCGTTGCTGTCGGCGGGGAAAGAGAGCTCGTTGCCGAATTCGTCCATCTTGCACCCGCAGTGTTCGCAGACGAACCCGCCCTCAGGAACGGTATCTCCACTTTTCTCGTTGAGGAGTTTTGGGAAATGATGGCCGCAGCGCGGACAGCGCATACTGCGGTGATGGCCGTAACGCCGTTTCGGGCGGGGCTTCATCAGCGCATAGATACCAATGACCGCTAAACACAAGAATGCAGACAGGATCCGAAATGATTGATAACTACTCATTAGTTTTTTTTGAAGGCGGTTCTCTGCCGAGTTTGGCGAGAACGGCTTTGAGGTCAGCCCACGCTTCACCTTTTTTTCCGGGCGAACGCAACAGATAGGCGGGATGGTAGGTCGGCATGAGATCAATGCCTTCGTATTTGCACCATGTTCCGCGGAATTTGGTGATGGCGACCTCTTCCTGAAGCAGTCCCTGCACGGCGGTTTTGCCGAGCGCGACGATAATTTTCGGTTTGATGAGCGCGATCTGCGCTTTGAGGTACGGAACACAGGCGTTCATCTCTTCCGGCAGCGGCACACGGTTGCCAGGCGGGCGGCATTTGACGATGTTGGCAATAAAAACCTCTTCGCGTTTATAGCCCATTCCAGCGATCATTTTATCGAGCAGCTGGCCCGCCGCGCCGACGAACGGCCGGCCTTGAACATCTTCGTCGGCACCGGGTCCTTCGCCGACGAACATAATGCCGGGCCGGTTCGGGTTGCCTTCGCCGGGAACAGTATTTTTCCGTGAAGTACGGAGCGGACAGGCGGCGCAGATACGGATCTGTCCGGCGATTTCTTCAAGGGTTTTTCCGGTTACGCGGATACTGCTTTGCGGCGCGACGAGCGGAGCGGAGCGGGGCGCGGATGGCCGCACAGCCGGTTTCGCCGACGCCGGCGCAGGCTTCAGCAAAGCAAGTGTTTCGGGAGAAATCTCCAAGGTACGGAAGCCTTCCTCTTTTTTGTACTCGAGGAATTCCTGCAGGTTGCCCGCAAATTGTTTGATATCCGCCATTGCTGTTTATGGATACCGGAATTTGCGTTGCGGCGGAAGTTTTTTGCGCGGACGTTTCTTAATGCACCGGAAACGGCAGTGCCAGTCCGGCGGCCAGCAGCACACCGAAAATCAGGTAAAGTCCGGCGGTTTGCTGCGGAGCCGCCGCGAGTCCGGTTTCAAATTCGCCGGCCGCCAGCACGGTGCGCACACGCCGCCATGCAACCGGAAGACTCAGCAACGGCAGGCATACACCGGCAGCGCTCGTCGCAATAAAGGCGGTCATGATCAACGCGGTGTACAGTTTTTTCGTTCCTGCCGCGCCCAGTCTCATCGGCAAGGTTCTAAATCCGGCGGCAGAATCCATTTTGATATCGCGCAGATTGTTCACCAGCAGAATCGCGGTCACCAGACAGCCGCAGGAAAGCGCGGGCCACACCGCGCTCGCGGTGATGGTTCCGGTCGCGGAAAAAAATGCGCCGCCGAAAAGCAGCGGGCCCATCAGGACAAACACGAACAGTTCGCCAAGCCCTTTGTATTTATAACCGCAGCGGCAGGAATAACCCCATGCTCCCGCCAGTCCGGCAATTCCCGTCAGCAACAGCGGCCAGCCGCGTACCGCCGCAAGCAGCAGCCCGGCCGCCGCGCCGGTGAAAAGATAAAACCGTCCCCAGTGCAGCATATATTCCGGCCTGACAACACTTCCCGTCAGCAGTCCGCTTGATCCGCGTGCCGCCGCCGTGTCGAATCCGAGAACGAAATCATAATAGTCGTTCAGCAGGTTGACGCCCGCGTGCAGCAGCAGCGCGCAGAAGAGCATCAGCGGAAAAAGCCGCCACTCAACCGGCAGTCCCTGCGCATGAGCAGACAGAAAGGCGCAGACCACCGGAATAATGGTTGCGGAAAAAGAATAGGCGCGCAGTGCGCGCGCCCAGTTTTGAAAAGCACGGTTCACTGGCAGATTATTTGTCTCTCGTGATCATGAAATCAATCGACCAGCGACCGGCGCCCTTCAGCAGGAATAGCAGTGCCGGGAAAAAGTAGAGCCACGCCAGTTCCTGTTTTTCAAACGGCTGTCCGCCGAGCGCACCGAAAATGGCGACGCTCATCGTGCAGACGATCATAAACGCCGCCGGCCGGGTCAGCAGGCCGAGCGCCAGCAGCGCCGCACCGAAACTTTCGGAGAATGCGGCCAGAAAAGCCATGACGTGCGGAGCGGGCACGCCGAGACTGGCGACAAAGCCCGTGAACTTTTCCATTCCGCCGGCCAGTTTTGCGATTCCGTGTGTCATTAGCGCTGCGCCGGTAAAGGCGCGCAGGAGAAGGATGCCGCCACAGGCATCTGGAGTGGTTCCGAAGAGAATCTTCTTAATCATCATGATGAGCCTCCTTCTTGAACAGTTTCGCGGCGAGTCTGGCAAAACCGGCAAAATTAGTGAAACAGTAATTACGGAAACCGCACATGAAATAGTGCAGCCGGAGGCCGGTGTTTCCTTTGATCCATAAGAGGCTGAAGAGCTGTCCTACGCTGTCGGTATGCAGAGGAATCACCCAGCCCGCGTCAAACGGCCGGAACGGTTTTGTTTTCTCTCCGCACAGGCGGTGCGCGATATTTTTCCCGGCGCACTTTCCTTCGTACCACGCAAAATTTATCGCCTTGCGCAGAATCTGTCCGTTGTGTTCAAACGCAGCGGCATCGCCTGCGGCAAAAATATCCGGATATTCCGGCAGCGAAAGATCGGAATTTACTTTCAGCCGTCCGTCGCGCGTCCGTTTAACAGCGCCCTTCACTTCCGGCACAGCAAAGGTCGAGCCGCCCGCCCAGCAGAAGAAAACATTTTCAAACTTCTTCTCGGCGGCAGTTACATTTTTTCCGTCAAAGCCGGTCACGCGCAGTCCGGAAAAAACGGTTACGCCGGTTCGGGCGAGAAACCTTTTTATGTACTGCCGCTTTGCTTCCGGCAGAAACGGCAGAATGTCCGGAGCCGGATCAACAACGGTTACGCGGCAGGATTTTCCGGCGGTTTGTGCGCGGTAATAAAGACTCAGCGCCAGTTCCAGCCCCGTGTAGCCGCCGCCCGCCATCACCACATGCGGCTGCTCTGTTTTCAGCAGATAGGCACCAAAGTCGGCGCGGATACGCAAGGCGGTTTCGAGCGAGTCGAGATGATAGACTTTTTCGCGATGCTGGTCGAAGCCATGGAAATCTGTCACCGAACCGGCGGCAATCAGCAGATTGCCGAACGCAAACAGTTCGCCGTCTGCCGTGAGCGTTCTGGCGTCGAGGTCGATGGAACTCACGGCTTTCTGAATGTACCGGACATTGGCCGGGAGCAGTTTTTTAAGCGGATAGTACAGCAGTTTTTCAGCGAGCCAGCCGCCCGCGAGGTCAGGCAGCGCAGGCAGCATGACAACTGAACTGCAAGGATCGAACAGTACAATTTCCGTGTGCGCATTGCGTAATGCACGGCAGGCCTGCCGTCCGGCGAAGCCGCCGCCGATGATGATTGTTTTGCTGTTCATCCTGCGGTCAGAATAGGCTAGAGTCCGCCCCGATGCAAAAGCTCAAAACAGAAATCGAAGCGCATTTCGTCCGGCATCTGGAAGAGCATTTCTTCTGGAGGCAGCTGGCGGAGGAAAGTCCGGCGGGTTTTCAGGCCGTGCGCGAAACGCTGCTTGCACCGGGCAAGCGGTTGCGTCCGCTTCTTTTCTGCGCGGCCTGCCGCGCCGCCGGACGCGAGCCGTTCCCGGACTTGATGCCTATCGCATTGGCGCTGGAACTGGCGCACAGTTTCATTCTCATTCACGACGATATCATTGACCGCTCCGCCGAACGGCGCGGCAAATCAACTCTGCCGAAACGCATGGATGGACTGTTTGCCGCACAGCCCGCCGACGGATTTCGCGGCAGTGACTTCGCACTTGTCACCGGCGACCTGCTTTACACGCTGGCCATTGAAAGCCTGCTGCAAGCCGAGGCTTCCGATTCACAGAAAACCGAAGCCGTCCGGCTTTTCACCCGCGCGGCGCTCGATACCGGACGCGGTGCGCTGCTCGAAATGCGCGCCGCGCAGACGCCGCTTGATGAGCTGACGACGGAAGACATTGAAAAAATTTACGCGCTCAAAACCGGCAGTTACACTTTCGCCCTGCCGCTTCAGCTCGCCGCCTGTTTTTCCGATGTTTGGAAAAAAGATGATCCTGTTTTTACAACCATTGGAAAATATGCGGGCGTGGCGTTCCAGCTCAGAAATGATCAGCATGACACCGACGATCTGCGCGACGCCCGCCGCACCTGGGCGCTGGTTTATGCCGGCTCCAAAGAGGCGCTTGGTGATTCCGGTACGTTGACCGCTGTCAAAAAAGCACAGGAAGAGAACACCCGGTGCGCGCTGGCTTCGGTTGACAGTCCGGAACTCAGCGCTTTGCTGAAGCAAGTGCTGTCCGCAACTGCGTAAGCAGCGTTTTCATGTCTTCCGGCAGCGGCGCTTCGAATGACATCCGTTTTCCGGAGACCGGATGGTTCAGCGAAAGTTTTGCGGCGTGCAGCATCTGGCGGTCGGCTTTAATGGATGAAGCTCTTGCACGTCCATAGACTGTATCGCCGATGATGGGATTTTTGATGTGGGCCATGTGGACGCGGATCTGGTGCGTCCGGCCCGTCTCAATTTTCACCTGCACCAGTGCTGCTTCGCCGAGCGCCTCCAGCACTTCAAAATGGGAAACCGCTTCTCGCCCGTTACGAACATTGGCCGCCATTTTTTTGCGGTGCAGCGGATTCCGCCCGATCGTCGTTTCGACCGTGCCGCGCTTGCCGTACGGCACGCCCCAGACAATCGTCAGATACTCCTTGGCTGTCTCGCGCTCCTTGAACTGCCGCGCCAGCTCATTCATCGCCTTTTCGTTCTTGGCAACCACCATCACGCCGCTGGTGTCTTTGTCCAGCCGGTGGACAATGCCGGGGCGCTTTTCGCCGCCGATGCCGGTCAGGTCGTGGCAGTGGTGCAGCAGGGCGTTGACCAGCGTGCCGGTCTCGTTGCCGACGGCCGGATGCACTACCAGTCCGGCAGGCTTGTTGATGACGATCATGTTGCGGTCTTCGTAGAGAATGTGCAGGGAAATATCTTCCGCCTGCGGCTCGGCAGCGGTTGCCTCGGGAACCGTCCACGCCGCGCGGTCGCCGGCGCGGATTTTCTGGTTCGCCTTGCACGGCGCGCCGTTGACGGTGACACGGCCTTCTTTAATTAAAGACTGCCAGCGCGACCGCGAATGTTCCGGCACGGCTTCCGCCAGCCACGCATCCAGCCGCGCTTCCGGTTTATCTGCAACTTTTTCAAACATGCTGGTCATTTTAACCATCCGTCCCCGCTTTAGCAACAAGCTACGGCGGACAGGCTGTAAGAACGGGGTGTTAAAGAAAAACCGCCCCGTTTCCGGAGCGGCTTTTCATTGTGTTCGGAATCAAGAATTTTATTCTTCGCCGCCGCGAACCTTGCCTTCGGCGCGGCGTTTTTTGATCACTTCTTCGGCGATCGAAAACGGTACCGCTTCATAGTGTTCGAAGTGCATGGTGAACGATGCGCGTCCCTGTGAGAAAGAGCGGATGGTGTTCGAGAAGCCGAACATTTCGCTCAACGGAACAAACCCGCGAATGAGTTTCATGCCGCCGCGGCTGTCCATGGATTCGATGCGTCCGCGCCGCTGACAGATACTGCCGGAAGCCGGACCCATGTATTCCTCGGGCGTGGTGATTTCAATGGACATGATCGGTTCGAGCAGCTGCGGGTTGCCTTTAAGGAAGAGCGCCTTGAAGCCCTGACGGCCCGCAATCTGAAAGGCGAAGTCGCTTGAGTCCACATCGTGGTAGGAACCGTCAACCAGATTGACGCGCATATCGACCACCGGATAGCCGGCGTAGGGGCCGCTCTGCAGCGCCTGAATAACGCCTTTTTCGACCGACGGAATGTATTCCTGCGGAATGCGTCCGCCGACCACTTCGTTGTTGAATTCAAATCCTTCGCCCGGCCCGCGCGGTTCGAGTTCGAGTACGACGTGGCCGTACTGCCCGCGTCCGCCGGACTGCTTGGCATGTTTGTAAGAGCCGCTTGAAGATGTCGTGGCGGTTTCGCGATAAGCCACTTCCGGACGGCCGGACTTAGCCTGTACGCCGAATTCGCGCTTCAGACGATCAACAATGATTTCCAGATGCAGTTCGCCCATGCCGGAAATAATGGTTTCGCTGGTTTCCTGGTCGAAGGCGACGGTGAACGTCGGATCTTCGTCCGCCAGACGGTGCAGGGCTTCGCCCAGCTTCTCGTTGTCCATCTTGCTTTCGGGCGCGACACTGATGGAGATAACCGGTGCCGGGAATTCCATCGCTTCGAGATAGATCGGATGGTCTTTGGCGCACAGCGTGTCGCCGGTCTTGGTTTCAGTCAAGCCGACCACCGCTACGATGTCGCCCGCGTAGGCGGCATCAATACCTTCCTGCTTATTGGCATGCATGCGCAGAACACGGCCTACGCGCTGCATCTTGTCGCGGGAACTGTTATAAATATTGGTGCCCGACATCAGCGTGCCGGAGTAGATCCGGACGTAGGTCAGCTTGCCCATGTGCTTATCGGACATGATCTTGAACGCCAGCGCGGAAAGCGGACTGTCGTCTTTCGGTTGACGGGTAACGCCTTCCCCTCCTTTTTCACAGATGATCGGCGGAATTTCGTTCGGAGCCGGCAGCAGGTGCACGACGCCGTCGAGCACGCGCTGAACACCCTTGTTTTTGAACGCCGATCCGCAATAGACCGGCACAACCTGACGGGCGATCGTGGCTTTGCGCAGAATGGCCCGGATTTCTTCAACGGTAAGATCTTCGCCGCCGAAATATTTTTCCATCAACTTTTCGTCCTGCTCGGCGCATTTTTCGACCAGATTGTTGCGCCATTCTTTGGCCTGATCGAGCAGTGCGGCCGGAATTTCTTCTTCGTGAAATTCCGCGCCTTTGTTCTCTTCGGCGTAATAGATGGCAACCATATTGACCAGATCAATGATACCGGAGAATTCGTCGGCGGTGCCGATTGGAATCACCACCGGTACCGCATTAGCGCCCAGTTCCTTCTGAATTTCTTCGACCACACCGAAGAAATCCGCGCCGACACGATCCATCTTGTTAATAAACGCGATTTTAGGAACGTTGTATTTTTCAGACTGGTGCCAAACGGTTTCGGACTGCGGCTGGACGCCGCCAACGGCGCAAAACAAAGCGATGGCACCGTCGAGTACGCGCAGGGAGCGCTCCACTTCCATGGTAAAGTCCACGTGGCCGGGGGTGTCAATCAGCGAGATCATGTGGTCGTTCCACATGGTGGTGGTTGCGGCGGAGGTGATGGTGATGCCGCGCTCCTGTTCCTGAATCATCCAGTCCATGACCGCCGCGCCGTCATGCACTTCACCGATTTTGTGCGATTTGCCGGAGTAAAAAAGAATGCGTTCGCTGAATGTGGTTTTGCCGGCGTCAATGTGCGCCATAATTCCGATATTACGGACTTTCGATAGAGATACTGCTCTGGCCATGGTTCTGTCCTCGGTTAGGTTCTGTTCTATTCCTTAATAAAAGAGCCGCGAAATATGGCGTTTCGGCTTCCCGCCTTCAAGCGCAAATGCGTTAAAATTTGATGTTCCAGGGGTTGGAAAAAGCGGCCCGGCTTTTTCCAACTTTTGAAACTTACTGCGGCTGCGCCGCTTTCTTGAGCCGCCGGATGGTGAGAGTTTTTTCGTAGAGCGCTTTGCCCACGATCGCGCCGGTCAGATTATCGCAATTAAGCGCTGCCAGCCGCTGGATGTCTTCAATGCTCGAAACGCCGCCCGAAGCGACCACATTGCAGGACACCGCCGAGCAGATTTTGCCCAT
>CAIKGD010000032.1 GCA_903826865.1 uncultured Verrucomicrobiota bacterium | reverse complement strand
TTCTCCTTGTCTCTTTCTTGCGGGGGCGTAGCTCAATGGTTAGAGTGCCAGCCTGTCACGCTGGATGTTGCGGGTTCGAGTCCCGTCGCTCCCGCCACTTTTTCTTATTGTGCGTCAGTTGATGATTTGCGACTGAAGCGGGGTATGGAAAACTGTAGCCACGCAATGCAGGAGAATACAAAAAAATGGCCAGACATTATCTTGCAGCAGATCTCGGCGCATCCAGCGGGCGCACCATTGTCGGAACTCTGGAAAACGGGAAGCTCACCTTGAAAGAGATGAATCGGTTCTGGAACGGGCCGACCGAAATCAACGGCACGCTCTACTGGGACTTCGTCCATCTCTTCCGCAACATCCAGGACGGCATTACGCTGGCGAAAAAAGAATTCGGCTCCGGGCTTGTTTCGATGGGCATTGATACGTGGGGTGTTGACTTCGGGCTTATTGATTCGCAGGGAAAACTGCTCGGCAACCCCGTCAACTACCGCGACGCGCGCACCGACGGCATGCCCGCCAAAGTATTCGCCGCTGTCGGCAAAGAAACCGTTTTTGCGCAGACCGGCATCCAGTTCATGCAGCTCAACACGCTCTACCAGCTCTATTCACTGGCACAATCTGGCAATGCCCAGTATCAGCAGGCGGATAAGCTGTTGTTTGTTCCGGATTTGCTCAACTACTGGCTCACCGGAAAAATGGCGGCCAACCGCACATTCGCCAGCACCTCGCAGTTCTATAACCCCGTCACTAAAAACTGGGCATTCGATCTGCTTGAAAAACTCAATGTCCGCACTGATCTTTTTGCGCCGTTTGCCGATCCGGGAACCGTCCTTGGCGACTGTAGCGGGCTCCCTGTTGTCAACGTCGGCAGCCACGACACGGCCAGTGCCTTTGCCGCTGTACCGGTGGTGGACGGCGAGCAGTGTGCGTTCCTCAGCTCCGGAACCTGGTCTCTGCTTGGCACTGAGCTGCCGGCTCCGGTCATCAACGACAATGTACTGGCCGCCAATTTTACCAACGAAGTCGGTGTATGCGGAACCATTCGCTTCCTGAAAAATCTTTCCGGCCTCTGGATGATGCAGGAAATCCGCCGCACCTGGGCAGAGCAGGGGTTTGACTGTGATTGGATCGAAATGGCCGGAATGGCCCATAAAGCGGAACCTTTCGGGTTTTTTATCAACCCGGCCGATGATGTTTTCATCGCCCCCGGCGACATGCCCGCCCGCATTCAGGAAGCCTGTGAACGCACAGGCCAGAAACGTCCGCAGGAGCGCGGACAGATTCTTCGCGCGGCTTACGAAGGACTGGCGCTTTTGTATGCGGACACCTACGAGACACTGGAAAAACTCAGCGGAAAGAAAATGGATGTTCTGCGGATTGTCGGCGGCGGCTGCCAGAACAGAACACTCAGCCAGTTTGCCGCCAACGCCACCGGACGCACTGTGGTCACCGGTCCGGTCGAAGCCACCGCCATCGGAAATATCGTGATGCAAATGCTGGCTATGGGTGATATCGCGACGCTGGCCGAAGGCCGCGAAATTATTCGCAACTCATTCTCTCATGAATCAAAAACCTATCATCCGCAGGATGTTGAAGAGTGGCAGAGCGGTCTCGCCAAATGGCGGTCGATTGTGAAAGCCGGCGATTAAAGCAACTTCACGTTTGAGCTGTCGCGTTCATAACGCGGCAGGGACGGGCAAAAAACGACCGGTCAATTTCAGGTTCAGTCCGCAAGGCGGTAAACACCGTCCCAGTTTTTAAAAACCGGCTCCAGCTGTTTAGTACGTAACA
>CAIKGD010000031.1 GCA_903826865.1 uncultured Verrucomicrobiota bacterium | reverse complement strand
TTGCGAGACTACACCAGTAAATGTAAACGGAACGTAGGCCAGTCCTCCGGTCACTTCCAATTCAGCCGCGCCGGTATTTCCGACAGCAATCTCGACCGGATAGTTCCGCTGCAACCGGCCTTCCGTCACCTTGAGCTTCAGGTCGTTTCCTTTGACCAGCCGGTAAACCGCCTGCCACGTATCTGCCAGTGTGCGTAGAGACTTTTTGAGTGCTTCGTTGGTGCCCAGATAACTGTCTGCAATTTTCGGTATCAGCATGACCTCGATCTGCATGTCCACATAATCGCCTTTTTTCAGCATCTCCAGTTCCGGCGGCGGCGAAATCTCCGTCAGGATACCCGGGAAGCGGTGGTGCGTTCCAAAAAACGAAATGTGCGGTTTTTCAACCTGTTGTCCGCCTAAAACTGCGTCCCACGAGCGAATAACCAATCCGCGACTGACCAGCCCCAAAAGATCCTGAGTTCCTCTTTTTACCGCCGTATCGGTTGAGCGATGCATGGATATCCACCACGGCGCAGAACCGTCGAACGCCACGCCCCGCTTGAAATACTCCAAAGTTCCCAGCGGAGGATTTTCAATCTCCTGTTCCAGCCCGTCGCAGGCTCCCCATGCAATGGCTTTCGGGTTGTTGTAATCAAATGAGGTGCTGCCAAGCTGAAAAAAAGCCAGATGATCAAACGCGGTATCTTCCAGAATCTGATACCGGATCCGGTAATACGTGCGGTTGAGATCGTCCGTGCGCGGATGCTCCGCTGTAATATCAAAAGCGATTTTCTGATCTGCCGTCCTTCCGCAGAAAACAGTGCGCGTCAGACAGGGGCCTGGAACCGGCAGATACCGGCGCGTATCCAGATACTTTTTCTCTCCGCCGGTTTTATAGTGCAAAAAGTTGGCTCCGCCCTGATTCGGGGTCCAGACAAACGCAGGTTTCCGCCACGAATCATAGGATTTGACATACAACGGACGCATATCCCCCACATCAAAATCCCCGTATCCGCCCAGATTGTAGGTGATACTTTCGCCCCAGTCTCCCTGAATCGCCACATCCCAGAAACTGTAATAGCCCCAGCCGATCAGCGTCAGAAAATAAAAACTGGACTGCGGAATCTTCCCCCACAAGGCGTGGTTCACATCGCCCCGCCCCGTCCACTCGGAGCGGCCCGGCAGCCGGCCTGCCACGGTATAACGAAGCCAGGAATCGTAATCAAACCGGTCGAGTTCCAGCCAGGGCAGCAGATCGGGTGTAGCCTTTCTGGCCTGTTCGAGAGTCGGCCAGTTGTGTGAATCCTGCAGCGGAAGCCCGAGAGGAATCCCCTTATCGTCCCGCAGAATCATCTGGGCGCCCATGACACCGGAACAATAATTCGTTTCCCGCTTCTCAGAAGGAAACCTCCTGTTACTGTAACTCAACTCATTCGCAAACACGATCCGGAACACACATTCCCTGTCTGAGCGGTTGACCAGCTTCAGTGAATATCGATCCAGATTATTTAAAACAGACGGCGCATAGATATGATTATTCAGCTGAACTTTCCAGGTATCCACGGCGGGGTCGTACGCAACCGGCAGTTTTTCTCCGGTCAAAAGATCGGTTGCTTCCACCGCTGTTGATCCGGACTCCATGACCGGAGTGCCGGTAAACGGTATAATCAGCGGCACTTTTTGGCGAACACCGGCAGGCCACTGTTCCGGTTTGCTGTCTGCCGACTGATAAACGTGATCTGCTGATTTGACAATAATCCGGGCCGAGGCCTGTTCCAACGCTGCATCCGGAACAATCTCCAGTGATAACCTCAGCACATCAGGCCAGCTTTCAACCAGCAGACGGACGCGGGCTCTGAGCACCTCACCTTGTTCGTTTTCAAAACGGAGCCGGTCGATCTCAAACTCCTGCTTGTACCGTCCGTACTCTCTCAGCCGCAGATTGGTTTTTTTATTGTTCGTGTTCGGATCGTCACCAACCTTCCGGCCTTCTTCCAATTTGATGACCCAGTAGTTTGTTGGATGTGTACTGAGCACCCACGGTTCAGCACCCCGCACACACCGGTAAACTTTACCGGCTGTTTCGATCCGCAGTTCGGAGGAACATTCCGCCACCTGGTCAATTATTGCATTGTAGGCCTTGACGGCCGTTTCATAGTCCGGAGCATTTGATACCGGGCCCAAACGGGTTAACTCCGCTTTTTCCACATCAAACTCCGCGCCGTAGCGTCCGGTCTGCAGACAGAGGAGCCGGCGCGCCTGACTGTCTTTACCAAAGGAGCCGTCATGAAAGAAAATCACCCCGTAGTCCAGCGGCCCGCACTGCGGCTCGCTGCCGGAAAGAGCAGACGGCGGCGCCTCACCAACAGCCGTCAGCGCTGCAATAACAAGAGATCCCAACAACCCGGCCGAATACACAGACCGTTTTCGTGTTAATACCATCTTTGTCTCCTCTGTTTTTTACATTCTCACGCCGGTTCCCGGCACAGACATCATATTTAAGTCTATTGCTTTGCCCCCGAATAGGCCGGATCCAGCGCCTTGTCACCGCCGAATTCCATCATTTGAGGAAACACCTTGTCCCACCAGCCGTCATAGGCCGCCGCCATCCGCTGCGCGAGTTCAGGCATCTGTCCGGAAATATTTTTCTGACAGGCCGGATCGGCAGCAGCATCATAGAGTTCCCAGCCGTGCGTAAGTCCCCAGTGAAACTGCGCATTAGTTGTGGTAAACGGTGCCTGAACCGCTCCTTTCTGAATCCGCATGAGATTGTTATTAGACGACTGTTTGTCTGCCGCACTGAGTCCGTCAGGGTCTTCTGAAGGTTCCCGCCGGACCAGTATGTAGTTTTTCCAGTGGACGGCCGCATCGGTATATTTACTGAGCGCGGCCATTCCGCTGGCCCAGCGTCCAACGTGCTGAAAAACCATCCGGTCTTCCCAGTCAACACTCCGGCCTTCCAGCAGCGGAGTCAGGCTGTATCCGTCTTTTGCGGCTTCAAGTTCCGCAGGCAGAGGCACTCCGGCAACTTCCGCCAGCGTCGGCAGAACATCCGCCTCATACGTGAGGGTATTGACATTATGCGGAGTCCACTTCCCCGGCCAGCGCCAGAGCGAAAACGCCCGGAACCCGCCGAACCATGAGGTGCCTTTGCAGCCGCGCATGCCGGCGTTGTATGCATCGACGCCCCAGGTTCCGCCGTTATCATTCATCAGCATCACAATGGTGTTGCTGCTC
>CAIKGD010000030.1 GCA_903826865.1 uncultured Verrucomicrobiota bacterium | reverse complement strand
CGAAATCAATCTGCCGCCGGTCGAACCGGGTTCGTCGATTATGCCGGGCAAGATTAATCCGAGCATCTGCGAAGCCGCCAATATGGCCTGCCTGCAGGTGGTCGGCAACGACGCGGCGGTTTCAATGGGCTGCGCGGCCGGGCAACTGGAGCTGAATACGCACATGCCGCTGGTCGGCACCAATATCGTCAAGTCGCTGCGGATTCTGACGAAGGTCTGCGATGCGCTGGATAAAAAATGCGTGAGCGGCATCACCGCCAACGAAGCGGTCTGCCGGAAATATTTTGAAAACAGCGCCGGACTGCCGACGATTCTGAATCCGGTGCTGGGCTATGATAAAGTCGCCGTGCTGGTGAAAGAGTCACTGGCCACCGGCAAGACGCTGGCCGAACTGGTGCGCGAGAAAAAGCTGATGCCCGCAAAAGAATTCGCCGCTCTGCTCGCCCGTTCCAACGGACCGACACAGTAAGAAGGCATTAGGCTTGAGGCTTGAGGCTTGAGAATTTCGAACAAGACCGCTGGAACGGCGGCAAGACTAATTTGAGGACTTGGCGCTTTTGCGGCGGTGCCACGCCACATAGGAGATCAGAATTACTGCACATACCGCCGTGGCGATCAGTCCGGCCATTTTTCCGTTCGCTTTGAAAAGCGCCATCATTTCTTCGGCCGTCCGGTTTTCAGAAGCTTTGCCGATCCAGTAGCCGATGACAGCCAGAACACCGCACCAGATAGCGGAACCGGCGCAGGTAAAGGCAAGGAACCGGCGCATATTCATGCGGGCCAGCCCGGCCGGAACGGAGATGAAGTGGCGCACTCCGAGCATAAGTCGTCCGGTGAAAGTTCCCACTTCGCCGTGCCGGAGGAAAAACTTTTCCACCTTTTCAAATTTGTGCGGCGGACAAAGGACATATTTTCCGTACTTGAGAATGACAGGACGACCGAGGAATACGGCCAGATAATAATTGATCAGGGCGCCGGTCATACTGCCGAGCGTTCCCATGAGCACCGCCAGATAGATATTCATCCCGCCTTTGAACGCCAGATATCCGGCAGGCGGCATGACGATTTCGCTGGGGATCGGCACGAACGTGCTTTCGAGGGTCATCAGGATGTAAATCCCGGCATATCCCCAGTGTCCGACCACCGCTACGATCCAGTCAATAAAGCCGTGCAGTATTTCCATAATCAAGTTCCAGTTTTACGTTGAGGTTGCAGCGAATACCGGCCCGCATGCCGGTTAATTTCAAAATGTGTTACAGAATAATTTCATTAACCGTTCGATCCCGTAAGCCAGAATAGCTGTGACGGGAATAGTCAGCGTCCAGGCCCATACCATCTGACTCACGATACTCCATTTGACCGCGTTCAGCCGCTTAGTGGCTCCGACCCCCATGATCGAGGATGAGATGACCTGCGTGGTGGAAAGCGGAATGCCGAAATGAGTGGCGATCTGTATGATGGCAGCGGCGGTGGTTTGCGCCGCGAATCCATGAATGGGCTGCAGCTTGACCAGTTTGTGTCCCAGCGTTTTGATGATGCGCCACCCTCCCACGGCCGTACCGGCCGCCATCGTAAAGGCGCAGACAATTTTGATCCATAGTACCACTGCGAATTCGGGGGTTCTGAGAAAGTTAAGCCAGACGGGGATGTTGTCCAGATCACCGGATTTGGTGGCGGTAAAAAGAATCAGGGCGATAATACCCATGGTTTTCTGGGCGTCATTTGTTCCGTGGCTGAAACTCATCCAGGATGCACTCAATAACTGCAGTTTCCCGAATACCATGTTCACAAATCGCGGGCGGGTTCTTTGCAGAAGAAATGTGAGCACGCCCATCAAAAGGAATCCTGCAAAAATTCCGATCGCAGGTGAGACAAACATCGGAATGATCACCTTATGCCACAAGCCTTCCATTTTACCGGAAACCTGATTCACCATGGACCAGCGTATGACTTCCCAGCGTCCGTCCGCCGATGCCAGCGCGGCACCGCACAATCCGCCCACAAGCGCATGACTTGAACTGGACGGCAATCCCAGCCACCAGGTTAACAGATTCCAGACCGTGGCACCCAGCAAAGCACTGGCAATCGTCTGGATGGTAACAAAATGGGTATCAACCAGTCCCTTGCCGATCGTGGTGGCGACCGCTACGCCGGTCAAGGCGCCCAGCAGGTTGAATACCGTTGTCAGAACGATGGCCTGGCGGGGCGTGAGAACTTTGGTAGATACGGTTGTGGCAATCGAATTGGCCGTGTCATGGAAACCGTTGATGTATTCAAACACCAGGGCGATCAGGATTACCAGCAGTACTAGATAAAGCATAAAAGACCCGGGCCCGTGTTTGAATTGCAAAGGGTGAACCTGAAACGATCTGGACGGCGGTTCATCATGAATACTTCAGCACGATCTGAAAGATGATATTGCCTGCGTCACGACAGCGATCAATGACCTTTTCCAGAATATTGTACAAATCCATATGAATGATCACTTTCAACGGATCATGCCGTCCGCTGTAAAGATCGTGAGTCAGCTGCAGGATGAGCTTATCCGCTTCGCCTTCCAGATAATGCAGCTGGTCGTTCTCCTCCTTCACCTGCTCAAGGTGGGTGCGCTTGCGCAGATGCGCAACCATTTCGGCCACGGTGGCGGTTGTCTGCTCCAGAATATTGGTCTGCCGCGAAAAATCGATTCCTTCCAGATACGGACGGCAGAGCAGGTGCTTTTCACCGAATTTTTCAACCATTTTGGGTATCCGGTAAAGAGCGGTTGAAAGTGCTTCGATATCCTCCCGGTCCAGGGGAGTCACAAAGGTTTTACACAACTGTTCTGTGATTTCTTCTGTGATCTGCTTGTCTTTCCGGCGGGTCTTAGCCATTTCATCAAGGGCAGTAATATCGGCCGTGCTTTTCAGCATTTTGACCAGCAGAGCCACACTGCTCTGAGCTTCATTTGCGCTGGCTTCCAGCAGATCGAAGAATTTTTCATCATGTCCGACTAATTTTTTAAACCAGTTCATACCAAACTTCTAGCAGAACTCCGTGGTGTGCACACGAAAAAATTCGCCAGCCGCCTTTTCCTTATCCGGAAGGACTTCGGGTTGCCGCTGATTTTGACCGGTCCGGAATATATGTGGCAGCTCCAGCATTCTTGACATCGGAACAATGGTCAAACAGACTGGCGGCGTTGTGTTAAATTCATGGGCAGATGCCCGGATAAAGTCAAAGGATAAAAAATGCGTTTCCGCAAAGAAGTGTTTCCATTTCTGGCAGTGTCAGTCGCAATCGCCCTGATGATGTTCGGTCTGCTGCTGCTGGTCTTTCCGCAAGGCGTGGCGGGCACAGCGTCTGTCAGCCTGCTGTTTATACTGAGCGGTTATCTGCTCTGGTTTTTCCGCAATCCGGTGCGGGTGCCGCCCGCCGATGCGGAGGTAATTCTTTCCGGAGCGGACGGCGTGGTGGCAAAAATCACGGCGTTTACGCCGGAGCAGTTCGTATCAATCGGAATGCTGGCCGGACTGAAACCGGAAGATACGGCCGGTTTGCGCGAGGGAACTGTGCTGCGGATCAGCATTTTTCTGAGCCTGTTTGATGTTCATGTCAACCGGTCGCCGATCAGCGGACAATCCCGTTTTCTAGGCTATTTCCCCGGCAAACATCTGTTTACGTTCACGGAAAAGTCTTCGGACGTAAACCAGCATAATTCGATTCTGATCGAAAACCGGCGGACATGCTGTCTGGTGAACCAGATCGTCGGACCGGTCTGCCGCCGGGTGATCTACTGGCTGGATCACGACCGGGCGGTTGACATCAAGGCCGGGGATGATTTCGGGATGATGAAATTCGGGTCGCGGATGGATATTTATTTTCCGGCCGCAGATATAGAACTGGTGGCAAAGGAAGGCGCCCGCGTGGCAGCAGGCGTTTCCGTGATAGGGAGGTATCGCTGATGTTGAACGCAGATCAGGGATCGAAAAGACACTGGATTCTCAACTGGCGGCAGGTTGTGCCGACGATGATCACGCTCGGTGCGATGCTGGCAGGTTTTCTCAGCATCGTGTATGTGGTGCAGGGGTTCCATTCCGGCGCGATGAGAAACGAATATTACCTGAACGCGGCGCGGCTGATCATGCTGGCGATGATTCTCGACGGCATCGACGGCAATGTGGCGCGCTGGCTGAAGGGTACGAGCGAATTCGGCGCAGAACTGGACACCTATGTCGATATGACGGCGTTCGGCATTGCCCCGGCGATTCTGATTTTCGCAGTAACACTGGAGGCAAAAGAGCCTTTGATCCGGGTGCTGCTGCCTTCGGCCGTGGCTCTTTCGGGCGTGGTGCGGCTGGCCCGGTTTAAGGTGGCCGATCCGCTGCGCGGTCAGGGCGGTTACGGCGGCCTGCCGATTACGGCCAATGCGGGCTGGGTGGCCTTGTTTGTATTTATCAGTCAGGTGAAACCGACGAGATCCCCCTGTTCGCTGGACTATTTCTCACTCCAGCAGGGCTGGTTTGCCGCCATTTTCCTGATTGGCATCCTCGTTTTTATCAGCCTGCAGGTTTCAAATGTACGCTATCCGAAACCGACCAAGAAGGCAGTTCTTTTTATTCCCAGCGCCATTCTGGTTTTTCTATTTGTGATGCTTCCCGCGCGTCACTCGCTTTGGGCGGCGGTGACGCTGCTCCTGCTGGGTCTTGCTTATGCCGTCTTAGGCCCGATGTACGTTAAGGGTGTTGCGCTTCATCAGGAAAAGGAATCGAAAAAGAAAAATGAAACTCCCGCAGAGCTATGAGAATGAATGTTTTGTTCATGCTCTTTGGTTTTATCCTTTACGGCGCAGGACGGCTTTGAAGACCTGCGTGAAGCGCAAACAGAAGCTTTCAGTTCAAATTTACGATGCCAGTTAAATCAGATGGATGGATCTTTTCACCGCCAGACTTTCCCGGCATTTGCGACCATTCCCGCGACAAATCGCGAGGTATTCTGCACCAGTTCTATTAAAACTGAACGAGTAATCAAAATTAAACCCCGTTATCGCTGGATGCTTGCCGTTGGAAACCGCCTTTAGTTAATTTTACGGCGGGTGACAGCTAAAGCAACCGCTTTGGCAACCTCTTCCGTAAAAACTTCTTGTTGCGCTTTTCTCATGTCCCCATCACACCATATAAGCTTAACTCCGCTTCCGTAACGAGTTGCCCCTACATACGTTTTTTGCGGGTCTGACAACAGGAATCCAAGTGGTGTCAGAGAGACTTGCGCCCGGGAAGCAAACCCAACAATTTCTTTGTTCGATTGATTGTTATCGTTATTTGCTATACCAACACGAATCTCACAAACATCTTTCACTCCACCAATGTAAGGGGGAATAAGCGCCAATGCTGTTGCGGCTCCTGAAACAAGACTCCCCCATGTCCCCACAGCATCTTTTGATTCAGTAATTTTTATTTCGACATCCACCGGTACACCGACGGAAGATTTGGTAAATAAATCCGGATATTGACGCACCAATACACGTTCTATGTCATCCTTACTTGCCAAAGGCCCTCCTGTTTTTGCAACAGAAAAAGCAGGGTTACTTCGACATTTACATCCGGATTTTTTATCAAAACTGACAGTGTTCAGCCTGTACTTAATAGAAGCCGGTGAAATCACCGGCTGAGGGTTACTAACCTGTCCCTTGAATTTATACGCATAGCAACCGGTAACGGTTGTCAAAAAGACACAACAAACAAGGGAAATCACGGCATAGCAAATCCGTCTAAACATATTTTTCCTCTGCATTTTTATTAAGTTTCACAAAAACTGTTTCGGTCAAATACTCGTATTTTTATCAATATGCTGAGGACGGACAGGAAGGTCAATCTTCAAAAATATACAAATCGGATGGTCGGCGAATCTCGGAATGCAGTGTTTTTCTTGCCTCATATCCTGCCATCGCCTCATCCTTTACGGCGCAAAACGGCGTTGAAAACCTGCGCGGCTTCGCGGCGGCAGAGCAGGACGGAGGCGAGCAGATAAACGGTCATGCCGATGGCGATGGCACCGCCGACGGAGATAAACTGCGCCAGTTTTGCGGCGAGATGACTATCCAGCGCCTGAAAAATCCAGCCGTGAACAAAGATCACCGTCACTCCCATTATGACCGCAGCGATCAGCGCGCGGCCGGCACCGGCCAGCACGGAAAGCCAGCCGGGCGATCCGATGCGCCGTCCCAGTTTCCAGCCGAGTGACAGTCCGTTGAAAGCTTCCGACACCACGGCTGAACCGGCAAGGCTCATGGCTTTATATTCCGTTGGAAGCGTCATCGTAAACGCCAGGTTAAGTGAAAAGTTGATGCCGACGCTGTAGAGACCGTTGCGGTATGGCGTGCAGGTGTCGCCCAGTCCGTAGAAAGCCGGAACAAACACTTTGGCCAACCCGAAGAAGAAAAGGCCCGGCGCATAAACCCGCAGCACCGCCGCCGTGCGGTCTACGGAATCGATATCGAATTTGCCCCACCCCAGCAGCATTTCGGTGACCGGACGGGCCAGCGCCATCAGGCCGACCGCCGCCGGTATCATAACAAACAGAAGCATGCGCAAGGCGCGGTTGATCGTTACGCGAATACGTTCTTCTTCGCCGACGGCGGCGTGGCCGGAAAAGACCGGCAGCAGAACGGTACTCATGGCAGTGGCCAGAATACCTTGAGGAAAATAGAGCAGACGTTCGGCAAAATACATGGTGGCGGCTGCCCACGGCGTAGCCCAGCGCGCCATGATGCTGTTAATGGTCATGTTTATCTGCGAAACGGACTGGCCGAGTGCGGACGGGCCCATCAGGCCGAGAAAACGGGTGACCTGCGGGTCGCGGGCATTCAGGTCAACGCCCGGACGCCAGCCCAGCCGGTACATGGCGGGAAGCTGCGCGGCCAGCTGCACCGCACCCGCCACCAGTACACCGAGCGCGACGCCGGCAATCTGGTCTTCGGGCGTTGCGCCCATGCGAGGACAGACAAACAGTACGAAGGCGATCCAGGTAATATTGAGCAGACAGGGCGTGAAAGCCGCCAGCGCGAATTTGCCGAAGCTGTTAAGAATTCCCTGCGACAGCGCGGTCAGGCAGATGAAAAAGAGGTACGGAAGCATGATGCGCAGGAGCGGCAGGGTCTGGGTTCCCCGGCGAAAAACTTCGACAAGCGACGGGAAAAAAGTGATGCCGATGCCGGTCAGAACAATGACAACCAGTACCGCACCCAGCAGGGTGGAGACCCGGCGGGCGAACCGCCATGCAGCCGATTCGCCTTCTTTTGCGCGGATTGCTGAAAAAACAGGAACAAAGGCGGAAGAGAGCGCTCCTTCGCCGAACAGCGCGCGGAACATATTCGGAATCCGGAATGCCACGACAAAATCAGACATCACCGCACTAGTGCCGAACGCGGCGGCGGTGACGGTTTCGCGCAACAGGCCGAGTAAACGGCTCAGCATGGTGAAAATACTGACGGTTCCAACGGATCGGAGTAATCTGCGGTGTTCCATAAAGTTTATCTGTTTTTCCAATGTTTGGAACTCGCAACACTATAGCGGCTTTCGTATTTTAGACCACGAAATTTCATGATTTAACCACGGATTGCATGTATGAGTAAAAAACCGGGCCGCCTGCTGGCGGGCAATGAAAAAATATTTTCCGCTTCGTATGAGGAGTTCAACCGGATCCCGGTGGATCTCGACCTGACCGATCAGCCCAGCCACCCTCCCCGCACTCAGCAGAAAACGATTGCCGAGCCGGTCAGCGTCTCGGGGCCGGGCACTTTTGCCGGAAAATCCACCACGACCATCACCTTTGAACCGACCGAGCGCGAAGGCTGGTGGCTGGACCGGGCCGATCAGCCGAACTCACTGCCGATTCGCGTGACGATTGATAACGTCTGGACGACCGGTGCCATCGTCAGCAATATTGTGCTGCGCGCAGGCGGCACGCACAACTATGTGCGCATGGTGGAACATATTATTTCACTGCGGATGGGGCTGGATATTGACAATCTGATGATCAAGATCGATTCCGGCGATCCGCCGCTCTTTGTGCGCGGCAGCCTTGACCTGATTGAAGCGCTGGAGCGCGCCGGACGGCGGACTGTGAACCGTCCGGTAAAATACGTGACCGTAAAAGAGCCGGTGACACTTTGCTGGGATCACGGACAGTTTCTGACGCTCGCGCCGCACAAAGGCACGGTACCGAAACTGACCGTTGATGCCGCCGTCAATTTTCCCAACGCCATCGGACAGCAACGCATTAAATTTCCGGTCAACTTTGCCAACGTGCAGACCGGCGCCGAGGCCCGCACCAACACGCCTTACGGAAAAATGCTTTACTGCAAAACGATCGGCAAGATTTTCGCCGATATCCGCAATCTCGGCTACACCGATCAGAACATTCTGATTGCGCGTAAAAAACGCTATCACAATCAACCGCGGCTGATCCGCAACAGCAAATCGCTGGAAGCGGTTTGGCATCGCGGCGTACTCGATCTGCTCGCGGCCGTCGCATTGATTCCTGACGCGCGCTTTACCGGAGAAATCACTTCCTACAAGGCGGGTCACCGCCTTGACTGCGATATGATCACGCAGCTTTATCTGAATGATCTGCTGACCCCGGTTGGAAACGAATGAATCCGATCCGAGAAAAAACTGAATATATGCTGCTCTACGGGCTTATGGGTCTGCTGAAACGTCTGCCCGACCGGCTGATTGAAGTTTTTTTCCGGCTTTTCGGCGCCGCGTTCTTTCTGCTCAGTTTCCGCCGGCGCCATCTGGCTTTGCGCAATCTGAAAATCGCCTTCCCGGAAAAGACATCCGGCGAGCGGCTCGGCATCGCGTGGCGGGCATTCCGGAATATGGCCATTTTCACAGGCGACAGCTTTCGTGTTCTGGCCGGGAAGCTGACCCCCGAACAGATTCTGGCCATGGTGGACGGTGCGGAAATCGAAAAATACAAGGCCATGCGCGCAGGTGCCGCCGGCAGAGGAGTTATCCACCTGACCGGACATCTGGGGAACTGGGAATTGATCGCCGACTATGCGGCTATCTGCGGGTATGAATCTAACATTGTAGCCCGGCAGGGAACCAACCGGCTGATTGATGAAAAAATCGTTGTGCCGTTGCGCACCCGCTACGGCAACAGGATATCGTATAAAAAAAATGCCCTGCTTTTTACGGGGAAATCGCTCCGGCGCGGCGAGGCAGTTGCCTTTCTTATCGACCAGAAAATCAACCCAAGAGATGGTGTTCCGGTACAGTTTTTCAACCGGGAAGTCCTCGCCGTGGCCTCCTGTGCGGCGTTACAAACCCGTTTTAATCCCCTCGTCGTTCCGGTCTTCATGATCAGAACCGGCGGTAAACAATACAAGTTGCTGGTCGGCGATGCAGTTGAATGGACGAACGACGGCTCGCCGCAGGAAGAACAGATTCAGAAACTGACCCAGCGCTATCAGACCATTATTGAAGACACCGTCCGCGCCTACCCCGATCAGTGGTTTTGGATGCACAACCGGTTCAAGCTGATGGATGTCGGCACCCGCCGCCGGAACCGCCGGGCCCGGCGACGTAAAGCCGCAACCAAGTGAGAAAAATTATCAGGCCATGCAGCTGCTTTGGTCTATCCGGTTTTACAGAACAGTTCCGGCTTTTTGAGGCGTGTAGTCCGGAATAAATTCAGCCAAACGCAATTTTATCGCTTCGCCTTGATGGGTTGCCGCCAGCGCCAATAATTCGTCGATCTGTTTTTTTACAGCTCCGGAGAGCGCCCCGTTTTCCTGCTGCAGAACCATGATTTTCTCGTGGCTTGTTTTTACAACCCCGTCTTCATCACTGATCAGTTCTTCATAAAGCTTTTCGCCGGGGCGCAGCCCGGTGAATTCGATTTGGATATCAGTATCAGGCTCTTTGCCGGAAAGGCGGATCAAGTCCCGGGCCATATCCACAATCCGCACCGGAGTTCCCATGTGAAGAATGAAAATTTCTCCGCCCTTGCCCAGCGCCCCGGCCTGCAGGATCAGACGGGAGGCTTCCGGAATGGTCATGAAATAACGGGTTACATCGGGATGCGTCACGGTAACCGGACCGCCCCTGCGAATCTGTTCGCGGAAAGCCGGTACAACGGAACCGGATGAGCCAACGACATTTCCGAAACGGACAGCCATAAATTTTGTCCGGCCGCCGGTAAATTCATGCAGCACCCGCTCGGCCATCCGTTTGGACGCGCCCATTACGTTGGTTGAACGCACAGCTTTATCGGTCGAAACCAGCACAAACCGTTCAACTCCGAATTCAACGGATGTCTCTGCAGCGACGTAAGTCCCAAGCATATTATTTGTAACGGCCTGCCATGGGTTGGTTTCGATCATTGGAACATGCTTATAGGCGGCGGCATGGAAAACCACATTCGGACGGTGATGCTCGAAAAGCTGCCGCATGAGCTGGCGATCCTGCACCTGACCGAGCACCGGAATCACGTTCATATGGCGATGATCGTGCGCCAGTTGCATCTGGATGCGAAACAGGTTTTCTTCACCGGCATCAACCAGAATAAGCCGTTGAGGGTGATAAGCAGAAACCTGCCGGCAAAGTTCCGATCCGATTGATCCGCCCGCTCCCGTAATCAGCACCGTCTTTTCTTCGAGATACTGTGCCACAGCGGAATCATCCAGCTCGACCGGAGGACGGCCCAGCAAATCCTCATAATTGATATCGCGAAGCTCTTTTAGAGAAACCCGTCCGTCAATAATGCTTCCGTGAGAAGGTATGCGCTTGAAAGGCAGTCCGCTTGCTTCACAAGCCTCAATAATCCGCCGCATTTTCGTGCCGTCAATTTGCGTGATGGCAATCAGGATCAGCTCAGCCCGATATTTTTCAATGGCCGCCGGCAAACGGTCGAGGCCGCCATAAACCAGAAGTCCGTGCAAAGATCTGTGCTGTTTTTTCGGATCATCATCGAGATAGCAGCCCACCTCGTAGAGGGCGTTTTTTTCGACGGAGAGCTCACGCAGCAGATGCTCACCGCAATAACCGGCTCCGATCACAATCGCCCGCGTACGTTTCGGACGGGTCATGGCCAGTCCCCATTTCAAAGGATTGACGGCCCGTCCCTGCGTACGAAGCGTAAAGCACTCACGCACAACAATGCGAAGTCCCGCCACAAAAATAAACGTAAGCAAGGCATCCAGCAGATAAAGCCCGCGCGAAAACTTCTGCACATTATAAATATGGTTCACAAACGAAACCAGCAGCAGTGAAGAAACCGCCACGGCGGCCATAATTTTCCGCATATCGTGCAGATTGGTGTAACGCCACATACCGCGATAGAGGCCGAAAATAAAAAAAACTGCCACTTTCAGCAGCATAGAGGCCAGCAAAGACGGCACCATCTGTTCGCGATAGGCCGGCGAATAATCAACGGACTGGAAAAAATCGAACCGCAAAGCAAACGCCAGCCAAAGTGCCAGCGCAACACTCGCGGCGTCGGCCAGCAGCATCAGGTAAAAGTTCCGATTTTTAAATTGGTTCCGCATATCACTGAGATTTATTCTTTAGTTCTTCACGGTCAATGATTTTCAAAAGGAAACACAGCCTTTTGAATTGCCGTTCGCCCGAACCGCTGTGTCAGTGCGACACTCCGTCCCGTTTTATGACATTTACAAACGTCCTGAACAAAATCAGCATATCCAGAGCGAAAGACCGGTTGGCCAGATACCATGCATCCAGCTCGACTTTTTCAGGGATCGGCAGTTCGTCCCGGCCATTAATCTGCGCCCAGCCGGTAATGCCGGGAACGAGTTGATGGATGCCTTTTCCGGTGCGCAACTCTACCAGATCATCCTGATTAAACAGCGCAGGACGCGGTCCGACCAGCGACATGTCACCCGTGAGCACATTCAGCAACTGGGGCAGCTCATCCAGACTGGTTTTGCGCAAAAAGCCTCCGACCGGTGTCAGATATTTCTCTGGATCGGTCATCAGATGGGTGGCCACATGCGGAGTATCCACGCGCATCGTACGGAATTTAAACATCCGGAAAATCCGGTTGCCGCGCCCAACCCGGTTTGAGATGTGAAAAACAGAACCCTTTGACGTCAGTTTAACAGCCAGAGCAACGGCCAGAGTGACGGGCAGTAACACGATAAGCACCAGACCGGATACGGTGATATCAAAAATTCTTTTCATGAGATCTACCTGCTGGTTTTCACTTCACAACTAATCCGGAGATCGAAATACCCCATTAAATTATCACTTTCCCAAGACAAATCAGCTCTTCCTTTCTGCCGACATGTAATCTCTAACCGTTTCCCGGATTCCTTGCTCAAGCGTAAAAGGCGGAGCCCATCCCAGCACTTCTTTTGTGCGTGAAATGTCCACCTGCAAAGAACCGCAAAGGCGCGTCATCTCTCCCTCATGACCGGTTAAACGGCCAGCCAGTCGAAGAATACTTACAGACATTGGAAACAGTCGTACTTTTTTATTCATGGCCGCAGACAGCATGCGCAACAGCTCCGGGGTTGAAACATCCCCATCATCCGACACCAGAAAAGTCTGTCCGGCGGCCGCAGGATGCGTCAGACACTGCAAAATCAAATCGCACAGATTGCGGACGAAAACCGGGCTGCGCAGGTTGTGTACCGCGCCCAGCGGAAGCGGAATGCCGGATTCGGCCAGTTTCATCAGGCGCAGAAAATTGGCACCCACACCCGGGCCGTAAACCAGCGGCGGGCGGACAACAACACACTGCAACCCCGTTTCCGCCGAAATTTCCTTCAGCCCCTGTTCCGCTTCAAGTTTTGAAAGGCCGTATGAATCATGCGGTGCCGGGATATCCCGCGCCGAAAATGGATGATTGCCTGAAGTAAGGCCGTGAACTGCAATGGAGCTGATAAAAATAAAACGGCTCACACCGGCCTGCGCCGCCTGACGCGCTAGATTCAAGGTTCCGGCTACATTCACCTTCCGGAATTCATCGAGCGGGTCAGTAGAAGCATCTTTCAAAATATGAACACGGGCCGCCAGATGGACGACGACCTCTACGCCGGTCAGAGCCGCAGACCAGCCGGTTTTCCCGTTGATCGGCCCGACAGCCGTGGCGCCCGGCTGCGGATTGCGGACAGCCCGCACCACTTCAATCCCCGCCGATTCAAGCGTGCTGCACAAGTGTCCGCCGACAAATCCGTTTGAACCTGTAACCAGTACTTTCATTTGGAAAGTCCCTCTGTCAGCCGCATACAATTGTCCTTTGTAATCAAGTTCACTTCCTCCGGACGCTCAAGAAAAGGTATTACATCGGCACGCACTGCATTCCAGTCCAATTTTTCAATCCGCCCGGATAAAACCGAAGGCAGCGTTTCCGCTGAAAGCACCGGTCCGTTCCATCCGGTTTGAGTCAGAGCGGCATTCAACAGCATAAAATTCGGTACCGGCCATGTGCGATCCGCAAGGTACCAGACCAGATCGTACCAATCACGCCCTTTCGCGTATTGTCGCGTCAAAACCGCGTGAAGTTTCCCCGCCAGCAGAGAGGCTTTATCGTGGTGGGTCACATTCACCGTCACAAAGCGGCGGCAAAGAGTCGTTGCGGTTTTCGCTCCGGCGGGAGGCTGGGTATCCACTTCGAGCTTGATGGAGAGCGATTCACTTTGATGCGGGGATACCCCGGTCTCAAACAGAAGCTCCGGAAATTTGATAAAAGCGGACCGCACCGCTTTTTGCCGGGATATCTTGATACTGACCGTATAGTTCTCCTTTTCAAATGCCGCCTTGACCTTTCGCAGGATATCTTCAAACAAGCAGGGACGTTCCGGATCAATCAGAGAGAAATCCAAATCTTCAGAGTAACGCGGGATTCCGTATAAAAAGCGCAACGCCGTTCCGCCTAGAAAAGCCCAGTTCAGAAAAGCGCCCTGCTCCTGCAAGGCCTGCAGAGCGCGGGCCTGCAAATACTCCCGGATCAGATTAGTTTTCTGGAGGGGATCTTTTTTTTGACTCACCTGCTGATAAAGAAATTCCTTCATAACTCAACACACTCCTCTTCCTGCAGCAAAACGGACAGCCGATCCGCCGCACGGATCAGTTTGGCGCTTCCGCCGGACGCAGCCAACCGGCGCAACCGTTGCATATCAAGTCGTTCCGGATGCTGAATCCGCAGGCCGGATAAATAATCTGCATCGTCCGCGCCCGGTGTCAAATAAACCAAATCCAGCAGAGCCTTTTCAGGAGAAGCAATAAACGCAGTTTGGCCGTCTGTCAGTTCGATGCAATTGTATCCCGAAAAGAAACTTTTTTTGACGTGCTTAAAAACAAAGGTTCCTGACGGGGTATTCAGCTGTTCGGGGCGTCCGGTCGTTACACTGGTCACTACAGGAACATATTCAGGAATCAGTCCGTACCAAGCCAGCGCAGACTGCAAACTGACATACGAAGCGCTCTTCACGCGATTGGCCAGCAGAAAAGGATGGGCGGTTTTCTTGCGATAGGGTTCGGTCGGCATATAGAGTGAGCGTCTCAACTGAACCAGTTTCCCGTCATTCACCCAGCGGGAAAGCTGCCGCCGGACATCGGATGGATTCCGCCCATATGTCAGCAGAATCGATGATGAAAAAACCGGATCATCGCCTGCGATTTTCAGCAACTCTACAAATTTCATAGCATTAAATTGCCATTTGAGGCTTTTTAATACAACTAAATTTACAATCCACCTGCCGGTATAAATTCCCGCCGACAAATCCGTTTGAACCTGTAACCAGTACTTTCATTGCGCAATTGATCCCCGAAGAAGCTGCGTTGTGCGGTTTGTGATTTTAACAGGCCAGTAAAAAGGCGAAACGGGTATACCGTTTTCACGCATGCCGCGGAGAACGTTCCGGTTTTGTTTCCAAAGGTTTGAAAAACGGTTGCTAACTCCGCCAGTTCTCATGCACACAAAGACCTCTGGAATGTAGCAGACATTCACCCCGCGATGGAAAATGCGCATCATAAACTCCACATCGGCAGCGCTGTCATATTCCAGATTAAACAAGCCGTACTTTTCATACACAGAACGGCGGATGTAGAGCGTTGGATGAGCCGGATGCCAGCCTCGTGAAAGTTTGCGGGGTGTAAATATTCCAGAGCGCCACACACGCCTTACTTTTGATGTCTCATCTCGATCGACATACACCAGATCGCCATAAACTGCTTCGACAGACGGATCATTGAACGCCTGCGATATTTTTCTCAGGACATCCGAATCCGCCAGCATGTCGTCGGAGTTCAGCAGGCCGATCACATCGCCCGTTGCCATGCGGATTCCCTTGTTCATTGCGTCATACATACCGCTGTCCTTTTCCGACAAAATACGGGTTATCCGGTTATTGAGTTGATAAGTTTTAAAATTGATCGACCTTTGACCTCCGATCTCTGACCGCTGAGGAATCCCTTCCCAACGCCCCGCATTCAGCAACTTAACAACTTTGTCTACGGTTCCATCCGTTGATGCTCCGTCTATGATTAGATGTTCTAAACAAGAACAGGACTGAGGCAGCACGGAACGCACGGACGAGGCAATGGTTTCCTCAGCATTGTAACAAGCAGTAATCAGCGAAAGTTTCATATAAAATCGAATGTTATCGACCCAAACTATCTGCATTAAATCGTTTCTCGGCCACTTTCAGATCAATCATATATTCATACATGGAGCGCATCACCGAATAGCGGAAACCTGGCAGTCCGTCCAGAAAACCCAGTCGGAATAAGTAAAGATAGAGAAACACCAAAACAGGGCGCCCTGACAGGCGATAAGCCAATTGTTTGAGCGCACTTCGTCGTATCTGGGGTGAAAACGAAAATACGGATTTTATTAAAAATTTTTCTAAAACTTCACCGATTAAGGCATCTGCCTCCACGGAGGAATAACGATTGTGCCGTTCAAACCAGTATGCAATACCTTTTGAAAACGGGTAATGCAGAAGATGCCCTTGAAGTATGCGGACATCGCCATCTGTGTGGTAATGTTCATTAATTTCACGCTCGAAGTTGCCTCGTCCCTTACGAATCAGCCGTTCAAACCAAGTCGGATAAGCTGAGGCATGTTTAATCCAGCAATCAAAGAAAAAATCTTTTCGCCGCATCTGAAATACCGTCACGGAATCAGGAATATCTTTAAGTACGGTACCTATTTCAAATACAAGCTCTGGACAAACACATTCATCAGCATCGAGCATTAAAATCCATTCGTACTTGAAATCCAGAAGAAGAGCGGCATTCCGTTGCCCTGCATAATTATCAAACTTTCGCTGAATGACTCTCGCCCCGAAACTTTCCGCCAATTCAACCGTCCGGTCATCCGAATAGGAATCAAGCACCACAATGTCGTCCGACCATGAAACCGACCTGATGCACCGTTCAATATTTATTTCTTCGTTTTTTGTTAAAATAAGTACAGAGACCTCAGGCATAAGACTCCTTTTGGATCAGGCAGATACATCCAAACCTGCCTTCATTATACGAGTTTTAATAAACCTAGAGGGGTTCCCGGCAACAACCGTCCACGGTTCTACATCCTTTGTTATCACCGCTCTGGCACCGACCACTGCACCTGCGCCAATCGTCACCCCTGAGCCGACAAAAGCATCTGCACAAACCCATGCTTGGTCACCCACCACAATCGGCGGACGCAGCAGCGGAAGCGCGGGGTCGGTGTAATCGTGTGTTCCGGCACAAAGATGCACCCGCTGAGAAATCGTCGTTTTTTCACCGATCGTAATATTCCCAAGATTGTAGATATAGGCACCCTCGCCAATTGCCGACCAGATGCCGACCTCAAGATTCCAAGGGAAATATATGGTCGCTGTATTAGCGATATGGACATGTCTGCCGATTCTGGCACCGAAACAGCGGAGCAACCACCGCCGCGGGGCATAAAACGGACGGGGGATCAACCGAAACACCACGCGCCCCACAGCCCAAAACACGCGCAACACCTGCACGGAAAGCGAATAGTTTGAACCGGCCCTCGCTTTGTCAATTTGAAGAGATATCCGATCTCCCGACTGTTTTTTTTCGTGCCTCATAAAGTAAGCCCCATCCACAAGTAAACCTGACTTGTCTCATTGTTACACCTAGATTCCTAATGGCATCACTTCTTTTGTGCCAACAGAATCATGCTTTTCCAAAGGTAGGAAACACGGCCAACCCCGAAAAAACCGATCACGGCAAAGCCGTTCTCTTCGAGCAACTGAGTCAGGGTTCGACGGCTCCAAAACTTTACATGCCCCCCATGCCATAAGGCCGTGTGATGGAAATCCCATTTATTAAACAACGAAAGCAGCAGGTTTTTAAAATATCCATGATAGGGAGTAGATATCATGAGATAGCCGCCCTCCTTTAAAACTCCTTTTGCATACAAAGGGAGTAAATGCGGAGAAAAGAGATGTTCGACAACTTCAGTGGATACCACGACATCAAACAAAGCCTCCCTGACTAACAGTTCTGCGGGGTCATCTTGAACGCCGAAGTTGTAAAAAGGGATTTCCGGATAGTTCTCACGGGCAATTTCGACACCTTTCTGATCATATTCAGACCCCACAACCTGATACCCGCACGTTGCTAATTCTGAGCAAAGTTTGCCGTTCCCTGCCCCGATATCAAGCACCCGTTTTATGTTCAATCCCGACAAAACCGAAATTACCTTAGGCGAGATAAATGCACACGAGCATGGCGCTTCCTGCGTTTCCCATCCGTATTCATCCACAACATTATTCATAAAACCCTTTGTTTCTGGCCGATTCAATTTGCATACATACAAGCTGGGCGCACACCCCCAAGACACCATTCGTAAGTAGCCGCCAGCTTTTTTGCACTTTGCTCCCATGAAAATTTCTGTTCAACAAGCTTTCGTCCCTTAAGCCCCATATTCTGTCTATCGCTTTCCGACATGGCAAACAATTGATCAAGCCCGCAAGCCACTGATTGCACATCTGGATAAATACGCAGAGCTGCCTCGGACGAAAACCCTTCAGGAATATTGCAATAATCCGTCATCACAACCGGAAGAGAGTAAGACCATGCCTCCAGAACTGCCATGGGCAAGCCCTCGCTGAAACTGGGTAGAACAAAAGCATCAACGCTACGAAAAAGCCGGTCTTTATCATCTCCATACTTCGAACCAAGGAACCGGACAGAATCTGCCAATCCAGAATCAGCAACCTTTTTTTTAAGTCTGGACTCATAATCGCCATCGGCCCACCCTGCTATCAACAGCTCCCAACCAAAATCTTTTTTCGTACCGTTCGCAGCAAAGCCACTCCACGCCTCGATGAGTTCGTTCAGTCCCTTTTTAGGATGTATGCGTCCTAAAAACAGCAGTCGCTTTCCCTTTTTTTTCTTTATTGCCAACGGCATAGATTCGTTTGGCAAAGCAACTCCATTAGGGATAATGACAATCGGATTACTCAAACCATAGGCGCGAATCGATTCTGCCTCGGATTGACAAAGTGCATGAATACAAGTCGCTTTCCGCAATGACTTATTAGCAAACAACCGTCCGACTATTTTCTTTTTCCATTCAGAGTTACGAAGAGCCCAGGGATCCAACATGCCATGCGGAGAAATTACTACCGGCCGTGATACTTGCTTTTGCCATTGAAGTGCAGCCCATTGATCATCCTTCCAAAGACCATGCTGATGAACAAGGTCGGCGTTGGCATTCTTCAGTAACCGCCGCAATGAAACAGAGTTACCGAGCGGTCCAAATGATGTATATGGAGAAACGGCAAGCGGACACCAAAGGCTCAAATCCTTATTAACAAATGAATCTGCGCGACCAAAAACAGAAACCTCAACGTCAAAATCAGCGAGCACTTTATATAAAGAGCTCACAGAATAATAGAGCCCGCCTGCTCTGCGAGAAATTCCAGATAAAACGACAACTTTCATTTAGTTCCTCATTCAAATCAGCATCGCAAGATTCCCTGCAATAAACTGCCTCTCGGTCATACTTTTTGCTATATATCGTTAACCTTTTTCCAGCAAGATGGGTCACTATCATGAATAACCTCACCCCGCGATCCGAATAATTCCAGCAAGCAGAGTACGGCAGATATCTCTAATGGCCGAACAAGTGCGCGAATCGGGTTCTGAACACCGATAACCAGCCCCACAACAGCAAACAAAACAGCCCACAGTGTAATGGCGCTATGAACCCGCATGTGAATGGTCTGAACCCACGCCAAAATTCCCCCTAATAACAGCCATAAAATCAACCCGCTATATCCAAGGGCGTTATACGTCTGCGGCAGAACCGGCGAGGGGAGTCCGATCAAGCCAACGGTTCCCATGCGTTCATGCAATGTTTCGAGTCCAAAAGGAGTCCTAGGAATGAATTGTGACGGCAAAGGGTTCAGGCTTGTAAGCAACCCCAACGCGGCCTCGGCTAGAGGCATTCTGGTTTCTTCACGCGCCCGGAACAGTTGCGTTGCCGGCGGCATTTGGTCTAACGGATTCATGGCGGCCAATTTCCGGTTGGACAAATCACGCTTATCGTTATCTTTAGGGGACTTTTTGCCGGCCGTGTCTTTTTCATTACTGATACCTGACCCGATGTAATCAGTTGCCCCTTGAAAATAACTACCCAAGCCCGGAACGTAATTACCCCGTGCAGTCAGTCCGATCTGCGACATTAAAAAACACACAAGGAAACACCCCGATGCCGCCGCAATAAAGCGACGGCCTCGCTGCAACAGTCCGGCCAGTCCCAAAAAAGCAAAGGCGATTCCCGACGCACGAGACAGGCTGTGCAGCCCCGGCAGCGATCCGACCAACATCGCGCCAACCGCTAACGCCCGTGCCGTTATAGAGCTATTTTTTTTTGAAAACAAAATGGCACCAAACAAACAAATCCCAACAAAAATTGTAGATTGAAAAGCATTTACTGTATCCCGAACCCTGACAGCCATCGTCTTTTCATCCCATTGACCCTCGCCGCGAACCCGCGAGCTTTCAACGAGATTCTCCAGCCCGCCAATCGAATAAATAAACAGGACGATCCCGGCCGCTATCATCAACATCAAAACCGGAACATACCAGCGTTGGTAGCGATCCGGAGATTCCTCGCGGCTTACTTTTTCAGTAACAACTCGAACCGCATGCCTCCGGAAAACAAAACCCCAGCCGAAACTGATCATGCACATGCATAAAAAGCCATACCGCAAAACATAAGGGATCTGTTCATGCACAAGATAAGAAACATTTTCATTGATCCGGCACTCATATTCTCCATCAAATAGAGATAAAAGGGGGCTGGCGAAAATTCCTGCCCATATAGCTCCGATGGCGATGGTACGCAAAGAAAACAGCCCTGCTTCTCTTGAATCGAACATGCTCCAGATCAGGCATAGCGTTCCGAAAACAAGCCACGCCCAAAACTCATACGTCAGGTTACTCATTACCCGATCTTTCTTTTAAAAAATAAAAAAAACGTCCCGCAACCCATGCGGGCATTAAAAACACCTGCCTCATCCAGCCGGTCAGCGATATACTGACCAGCGGCAATGCCAGCGGTATTACAGCCACCACCATGACCAGCTCAAAAATCATCAACCCAAGACCCGCAGCAAAAAGGTCCCAGCCGAACAAGTAATGCAACGATAAAACTATCACCGGCACAAGAGCAGCTCCGAGAAGGAAGCACACGGCGATCCGATGATGCCGGTTGGTTGAGTTCAATACCGTTGATGCCGTATACCATATCCCGTTAAAAACCATTGGAACGAGAAACAGCCCCAATACACCGCGAGATACATCAACAGCACCGCGAGTCCATACCCTCAAAATAGTTGTTCCAAAAATCATCAAGACGGCTGAACACCCCAAACAGCCCCACATCCCGGCTCCGGTTGCGATACAAAACAGTTTTCGAACAGCCGTTATATTTTTCTCCCCATAGAGACGCGAAAACTCGGGCCAGGTTGACTGGCTGATCATCTGATTGTACTGAAATGCCAGCCTGACTACCGTTTGTAATGAGGACACAATCACCACCATTCCAGCACCCGAAATACTGTTTACAACCAAAAGCAACCCTTGATTTGTAAAGGAATACCCTATTGGATAGGCCATAAATGCAAGTCCGTGACGGATATCCTGCTTAAACAAAAACCATCTGAAAAATGCAACCCCGGGACGCAACGACGGAGCAACCCGCGCTGTATCAAAATAGATGAATAATGACCCGATGATCTGGGCAATCAGCAATAGAGCCGCAACACCAACCAACTGCCTCACACCAGCAGCTAACCCGCCGGCAACAAACAGTAAGCACATTAAACGGACGCTGTTTAAAGCAACGACTCCACGCGCATTCAATCCGACAGCACGGTACACTTGAGCGAGAACCGTAATCTGAAGATTTATCATGGCTAACAAAGCCAGCAAACAAAATGCCAGAGATGCTGTCGCCTTATCACAGCTGTTGAATTTTAGAATCGCAGACAAATCCGTTCGGATGACGAAGATGCATAGCAAGCCTGCAACAACAAGGTTGATAAACAACTGAGCACCCCAAATTGTGTGCAGATATTCTTTTGCCCGCTGAGTGTTTCCTGCCCCCATGGCAATGGTCATGTTGTTGCCGAGAACACTACTAAGCCCCACGTTCGAAAGTGCTATGTAGCCCGGCACTGTCCAAAGAACAAGCCATTCGCCATAAAGTTCCTTCGGCCAAACACTTAAAAACAGGGGAACTGTGGCCAGATGATACAAAACGGTTACAAGCAGAGAGTAAATATTTGCGCCAAAGTTCAGCGTCAGCCGACCTTTAGTACCGGTAAAGAATTCTAATATCGTTCCGCTCACAGCAGTGCCCATTTAAATTTTCATCTAACACAGGTTATTTTTAACATTTCAATCTGAACTAAACAGCTCGATAAATACATGCCGTAATCTCGCTTTCTGCAGGTAGTTTCGAAGTTGCACAGAAAGTTCAGGTGCAAGAGTTCTGATTCCGCGACGGGATTCCTGCGGCCAGAGCCAAAGGAATCCAGAAGATCAGATATTCCAGACTTCCTACCCCGACCAGAAGTCTCTGAGTTTCCACAAGCAGAATAGTTCCGCTAAATACAACCAAAGCTCCTGAAACATATCCCGCGTATCCGCCGCGCAAAGCATTCCATCCTGCTGTACATATCAAAACCAGCAAAAGTCCTAAACCAATCAACCCTCCGTGATATAGCGCCCAAATATATCCACTGTGTGCATGCAACTGATAAACATTATCTTTTACATTGTAACAGCTCTTTGCATCAGAATCCATGTTTGCAACAAAACAGTTTTTTCCGAGGCCGTGTCCAACAAGCCATACTTTTGCACTGGTCATTCGTGAAAAGTGATCTCTCCATATAGCGAGTCGGCCAGCGGCGGCAATGCGCCCGCCTTCACCCGCTACCAGGAACCCGCCGGAACGTGTTGGAAATATAGTGGGCTCTTGCGAATCAGCAAGTGTAAGCGAAGGAGCAGAAGCGGACTCGACTATGCCGGGCTGTCGGGGCGCAAAATACAGGGATCCCGCATAGATTAAAAGCGCAGCGCTTGTCACGGCGAATAATAACAGCGTTTTCTTAATCTGTTTCTTTACGCCGAGTATAGAAACAGCAAGCGCAGCCATCAGTGCCAAGGCCGTACTACGGGAGTGAGAATAAAACGCGGTCAAAAGCAATATCGGGAAACATACCAGTGGAAACCAGTCTAGACGCTTAAGTTGCGGGCCGGTTTGGATAAAAAATGCGCCAGCAAGCACAGCTGCGAAGGCGCTCCTCCATGAATCCGGAATCGGATTCCCGGACCGTCTGACCGTAAATTCAAACCGCGCTTCCGGAAATGGAGCCTCAGAATAATACGTGACCATAGAGCAGATCGAACTGATTACAGCGATAAACAGAATTATACATATTGCGACTGAATAGAGTCTCCGGTTTGATGTGGAATGGGAAATTATAATAGCGGGAAATAAAATCATCAACGCCTGCATACCGATCATTCTCACATTACTAAGTGTCCAATGAGATATGCCTCTTAATTCCTGACCTTCATAAAAGACAACAAACAGCAGGATGTATATAAGCCCTGCTCTCTTCCAGCAGGATGGATTCACAAGCGTCAACAAAATGCCAGGAAATGCACAAAAAAGCAGCAGAATGTTGCGATGCAGATGTTTATCAACCGGCAGAAAAAAAGGGGCTGTCAAAAAAACCAGGGCTAACGGACTGTACCCTTGAAGCAATTTTCTGATTTTATAAATTATAGTTTCCATTTTCATAGTTCCTAATCAGATGTATTTAGAGCCGATAAAGAGGCAGATTCCCAGCAGGGATTTTCTTTAAACATGGTGCAATCTGATCCTTCGCAGAAAGACAAAAATCCATTGCAGGCCATTCGATCCCGATATCCGGATCACACCAGCAAACAGAAAACTCATCCCCAGGGGCATAAAAATCATCACACTTGTAAAGCAAATCAACTTCATCGCTCAGTACGCAAAACCCGTGCGCAAATCCCTTGGGAACAAAGAGCTGATGATGATTTTCGCCGGACAATATCTCGCCGATCCACTGCCCGAAAGTCGGCGATCCGCGACGGATGTCCACCGCCACATCAAATACTTCGCCTCGAACCACGGTCACCAGTTTTGATTGCGCGTTCGCCAGCTGGTAATGCAACCCGCGCAGAATGCCTTTGGCGGAGCGGGACCAGTTGTCCTGAACAAACCGGACATTGATCCCGGCCTCTTGATATTGCCGCTCATGATAGGTTTGCTGAAAAAAACCGCGTTCGTCCGGAAAAACTCTGGGTTCAATCAGCTTTACTTCAGGGATTACTAAACTCTCTACGTTCATTTTCCAGTTCTCACGTTGATGAATGATTAACGTATCAACCTATCAACTATTTCTCCGCCAGCAAGCGGAGAAGATATTGCCCATATTGGTTTTTCGCCAACTCCCGGCCCAGTTTTTCCATTTGCAGCGAATCAATAAATCCTTTGCGCCAGGCGATTTCTTCAACGCAGGCTATTTTCAATCCCTGTCGCGTCTCGATGGTTTCAACATAACTGCCCGCCTGCTGCAAAGACTCGTGGGTGCCGGTATCCAGCCAGGCGAATCCCCGTCCGAGCACCTCGACCTGCAATTCGCCCATTTCCAGATATTTCCGGTTCACGCAGGTAATTTCGAGTTCACCGCGTGCTGAAGGTTTTTGATCTTTAACAAAACCAATCACGCGATTGTCATAAAAATAAAGCCCCGGCACCGCATAGTTCGATTTCGGTTTCACGGGTTTTTCCTCGATCGAAAGCGCTTTGCCGTTTTTGTCAAAGTCTATTACGCCATAACGCTCCGGATCACGCACAGGATAGGCAAAGACGGTGCCGCCTGCTTTGCGCTTATCGGCATTTTTAAGCATACCGCTGAACCCATGCCCGTAGAAAATATTGTCGCCTAGAACCATACATACCGCATCACTGCCGATAAATTTTTCACCGATCAAAAATGCCTGGGCCAGTCCTTCGGGTTTTGGCTGTTCGGCATAGCTGAACGAAAGACCCCACTGCTCCCCGCTTCCGAGAAGTTCACGGAACATCGGCAGGTCGTGCGGAGTGCTGATGACCAGAATTTCCCTGATATCCGCCAGCATCAGTACGGAAAGAGGATAATAGATCATCGGCTTATCATAAACCGGAAGCAGCTGCTTACTGACAACCCGCGTCAGCGGATGCAGCCGTGTCCCGGATCCGCCAGCCAGAATTATACCCTTTCGCTTCGTCATTTCATTCCTCACTTCCAGTTTTAAGTAATTAAGTTTTAGGGGTTAAGGATTTGATTAATCCATGCAACATGCGGGAAATAAATTCCGCATCACTCGTCAGCACTTTAAAATCTGCTTCTTTTACATAGCCGATCTTTGAGGCAATAAGCAATTGCGTCCGGACTTCGGCACAGGATCCTTTTGCTATGTGCAAGAAGTGCGCGGTTTCTCTTTTCGAGTCACGTTCCATTCCCTCGGCAATATTCGACGGAACAGAGACAGCAGCCCGACATACCTGATCTTTGAATCCGTAATCGCGGCAATCACTCAAGACTCGATAGAGCTGAACGCTCAGCTCAACCGACTTTCTCCAAACTTCCAAATCTTCATATGATTGATACGCCATTATTCACCTGATGCTTAAAACATAAATCTTAACACTTAGAGCGCTTAGACTTTGCCTAAACGCTCTCCTGCGCAGCGTTGCGTGCGCAGAGGGCCCCACCACCCTTCGTTGTCCAGATACCACCGGACAGTTTTGCGCAACCCGGTTTGAAAGGTTTCCTCGGGCTTCCACCCCAGTTCCCTCTGAATCTTGGAACAATCAATGGCATAGCGCCGATCGTGACCGGGCCGGTCTGTTACAAATGTAATCAGTTCGCGGCGCGAACCATGCCCGGAAATCGATCCGGCCATTTCATCCAGTAGATCGCAAATCATTTCAACAACACGCAGGTTGGGCAGTTCGCACCGCCCTCCGACGTTATATGTATCTCCGCGATTCCCTTTTTGCATGACATTCCAGATGGCAGCAGCATGATCACGAACGTAGAGCCAGTCACGCACCTGCATACCGTCTCCATATACCGGAAGCAGTTTTCCCGCCTGCGCGTTAAGAATAACCAGCGGAATCAGCTTTTCCGGAAAATGATAGGGTCCGTAGTTGTTGGAACAGTTGGACATCGTAGTCGGCAGTCTGAATGTTTCGTGATAGGCGCGCACCAGATGATCAGATCCTGCTTTACTCGCCGAATACGGACTGTTGGGCTGATACGGGGTGTTCTCGGTAAATGCGCCTGTCGCGCCCAGCGATCCAAACACTTCGTCTGTGCTCACATGATGAAACAACTCAACAGTTTCGAGTCTGGCCCGCACCGCTTCCAGCAAGGTGTAGGTGCCAATCAGGTTCGTCTGAATAAACTCCCCCGGTCCGGAAATGGACCGGTCAACGTGCGACTCTGCCGCGAAATGTGCAACGGCAGTCACTCTGTATTCATCAAAAACACGGCCGATGCCTTTTGCGTCACAGATATCAACCTGTTCAAACACATACCGGTCAGGAAACTTTTCGGCGACGTCAACCAGACTTTCCGGATTCCCGGCGTAGGTCAGTTTGTCCACATTAATGATACGTCCGTCAAAACCGGTTTCCGTTAATACATAGCGGATAAAATTACTGCCGATGAATCCGCAGCCGCCTGTCACCATCAGATTTTTCATTTCAGCAGCCTTTTCACTTCGATCATTACTGAATCTCTGTGTTTCTCGACGAAAGCATCAAGTTCCGCCTCCCAATCGCCGAACAGGTTCAGACTATGCCGCTTGAGCGCCGCATTTTCCAGAATGGAATTCTGCGGGCGGCGGGCCGGCACCGGATATTCCGCCGTTGTACAGGGTGAAATCCGGTGAGGAATCTGCATCCGTTCCAGAAACCGCGAGGCGAGATCAAACCAGGAACAATATTTTTCGGATGTCGCATGAAAAATTCCGGTCGCCCGCGCATCAATCACCGCCGCAACCTGCCGCGCCAGCGTAAGCGACCAGGTCGGCGAACCGAACTGGTCGTTCACTACACGGATCTCGCGCTCCGGATTCTGCAATGCCAGACGAAGCATCGTTTTTAGAAAATTTTTCCCCTGCGCGCCATAAAGCCACGCCGTCCGCAGAACAGCTGCGGCTGTCCCGCCGCCAAGAACGGCCACCTCCCCTGCCAGCTTGGATTTCCCGTATTCGGAAAGCGGCGCTGGTTTATCAGTCTCGGTATAGGCCTCAAACAGCGGTTTGTTCCCGTCAAAAACATAATCGGTTGAAATATGAACAAGGAATGCGCCGGTGGCTGCCGCCCATTCGGCCAGATGCTTCGGCCCTTCTGCATTCACTTTCCAGCAGACCGGATCGGACTCGCACGCATCAACCGCTGTATAGGCCGCGCAATTCACAATCACAGCGGGTTGAAGAGAATCGAGCTTCCCCAAACATTGGGCACGGTTCGCGATGTCAATCTCCGGCAAATCCATACCCTTCGCCTCAGGTAAAACAGACATACAGTCTGTACCCAGCTGACCGCTTGAACCAAGAATCAGCGTTCCCTTTATCATGAGTTCAGAACTTTTCTTACATTGCGCCGGTAAATCAAAGCCGTCATCCAGGATGGCAGAATGCGCACCGCCAGCCGCAGAAAAGGCCAGATCATGGCCGGATGAACGCCGCAAAGCCGATAGATGCCCTTCATAAAAATCCGGAACTCAACCAGCCCCACCGATAAATTGCGCCGCCGGACCAGTTCATCCGATACCCGGAAAAGCAGTACCGGTTCACGAAGGTTGGTCATCGGGATGTGTTGTTCCACCGCCCTGAACCAGAGTTCAATATCCTGCCGCAACGCCAAATGTTCATTATATTTCCCAATCCGGCTGAAAAATTCGCGGCGGAAGCAAACGGTTGAGTGGGCAAACGGGTTGGCTTTGACAATATACCGCCGCATCGCCGCCGTATCCGCAGGATAGGTGCGCAACAGACCGCGACTTTCCGGATGATTGCGGAACTCCTGGATACTCCCGCCGCAAACCATGATCTTCGGATGCTGCTCCATAAAACCAATCTGAAGAGCCACTCGGTTCGGCAGACAGATGTCATCCGAATCCATGCGAAAAATGAAGGCCTCATCTTCGAGAGAATCAATGAGCCGGTTGAGTGCAAAAGCAAGTCCCCGGTTTTCCGAATTGCGGACCAGCCGGTGAATCCGCCCGCCAAACTGTTCAAGACAGCTGTCCAGTTCCGGCGTAAGCGGGCCGTCGGCGCAGATATAAACGTGAATGTTTTCCTGAGGGACTGTCTGGCCGAACATTGACTCCAGCGCCTCGCCCAGCCAATCCGGCCGGTCGCCCGCATACACACTCATGATAAAAGCCGCATCATGCATGATGAATTCTTTCGGAAAGCTCACGGTAAATCGCCTGATACTGCTCTGACATGGATATGGCTGAAAAACTTTTTTGCGCGACAGATCGCGCTTCGGCATAAATGGCATCAGTGATTTCAAATTGCTTGAGCATCACACTCAAATCCGCTGAGTCTCCCGCCGGAAAAAGTCTGACACATTCTCCGGCCTGTTCGGCAATTTCGAGATGCGGCGGAATGTTTGACAATACACACGGCAGGCCGCAAGCCATCGCTTCCAGCACGGCGTTCGGAAACCCTTCGGCGTGCGATGCCGAAACAAAGCCGTCGGCAGCGTGCAGATAATCCGCCACATTATTCACTCTGCCGGCAAACTGAATCTGTGTACACCCCTCCGCCGCCGCACGGCAGGCCGCTTCCTGCGGGCCGCTGCCCAGAAAAACGAGCTGCGAATTTTTAATATCCGCCCGCTGAAAAGCGCGAATAACCGTCATCGGGTCTTTCCGTTCCGATAGATGACCGACACTGACCCAGACGGCACCCTCCTGCGCCAAGCCCAGTTTGCACCGAAGGTTCGCCCGCTCCGATTCGGCGGCAGGAGTCCAGACGTCCGTGTCAACGCCGTTACGGACGGTTCGGACTGCAATACCGGCCTGTTTTTTTAGATTTTCGCTGACGGCAGCGGAAACTCCGACGGGCGCGGCAATACGCCCCAATGCCTGCAGATGCGAGCGGGCCATCCAGGCTCCATACCATTTTCCATACGTCATTGGATAATCCAGTTGCGGGAAATTCCGCACACTGCAAACGGCAGGCCATTCGCTGCGCAGTGATGCCGCCAGCGAATCCGCACGTATCCCTTGTGTGTGCAGCAGGCCGGCCTGTTTTTCTTTCAGCAGCTTCCGCAGTAGCCGCCGGGCTGAAAAAATTCCCTGCACACGAGAAAGATTCAGGCTGACCACCGGAATTCCGTCCTGCTCAAAAAGCGGACGGACGGAATCTTCCGGTTCCGGCGACAGGGTAATTACCAGCGGCTCAAACTGTGTCCGGTCCAGATGCCGGATGATACTGCGAAGCTGGCTGTTCGGTCCGCAGCGTTTCAGGGCGGATACAATGTATGCGATTCGGGTCATTTCGTTTTTTCCAATGTTTGGAAATACAGATCCGTCACCTGTTTCACAAAAGAGACCGGGTTGAACTTTTCCCGAACTGTCTTGTACCCTGCGGAAACAAGGCGCTCTCTTAATTCACAATTCGAAAGCAGCTGCTCCATCGCCGCCGCCAACCCGTCCGGATCACCGGATTCAACCAGCAACCCGTTTTTCCCCGGCTCCACAATTTCCACTATGCCGCCCGTCCGGCAACCGATCACCGGCGTTCCGACCGACATTCCCTCTAACAGCGTGAGACCCAACGGCTCTTCGCGCGAAGGGAGAACCAGAATATCCGACGCGGCAATCAGCGCACAGGCATCGGCCCGCCATCCGGTAAAGATCACGCGCGATTCAACACCAAGGCTGCGAGCCAACCGTTCAAGCTTCTTCCGAAGCTTGCCATCGCCCACCAGCAACAGCACCGCATTTGAATAACGGGGATCGAGTTGGGCAAATGCCCGCAGAAGGACATCCTGTCCCTTAATATGAATCAGACGCCCGACACAACAGACCACCGGAATCCCCTTAGGCAGGCCGAATAACCCGGTTAAATCGGCAGGAAGAACATCCGGTGTGGTCATCGCATGATACAGCACATCAATCCGTTCCAGTCCCCGGCTCACCCAGTACGCCCGGCACGCCTCCGAATTGGCAATCATTCGGCTCACCCGGCGGTTCACCCGGCCGGCCAGTCGCTGGGTCAGTCCGCGCCCGATACAGGATTGGAGATGAGCCACCACCGGCAAACCGCATTTTTCCGCCAGAAAAACCGCGAAAATATCCCGATTGACCTGAGTATTGAGTACCAGCAAATCCACCGATTCCTGCCGGATAATTTTCTTCACCGCACGGGTGGCACCCGCATGAATCAGCGGTTCATACCACGGGCGGATGGCCGGAAAAAACTGCACGACGCCCCGCTGAATCAAGCGCATTAAAAAATAACGGACGGCCGGTCGGCAACTGAACAGAGGATCAGACAGAACAACAACGGGAACCCCGAGTTTTTCCAACTCATCTAAACAACGCGGACGGTTGAAGCAGCAAACCACCGGACGGAACAACTCACGGTTCATCTGCCGGAGCAGTGTCATTAGAACAACGAAGGAGCCGCCGTTCTGCGTCCCGGTCTCCAAAAATAAAACTGTCTTCGCTTGTCCCATTACTCACGTTTCAGGAAAAACATCATTTCCGTAAACCGTTCTCCATGTCTAAAATTTGTGCGGCAAGCACACTTGCGAAGAGCGTTTCCCGTTCGCCCGTCCTGCCGGGTTTAAGCAGTCCGCCCCAGAGCACTTGAATACCATCAGGCAGTTCAAACGAACCGTCGTAGAGGCATTGCAGATAGCGAACCAGTTCGTTTGCGCCGCGCGCAGGCTTCCGTCCGTGGAAAAGGATTTCTTTAATAAGCCGACCCAACTCGGCCGGATCGCCGGCCCGGTGGCAGAAGCCGAGATGCGAAAAGAAGCTTTCGCCGAACATAAGGACGGGACGCTCCATGAGAATGGCTTCCCACGCAACGGTTCCTGTGATAGAGGCAATCATATCTGACCGGCGCGTCAGTGCCATGGAATCGGCCAGCGGATTGATCAACCGCACATTGACATGGCGGCGGACGCGCTCATAAAACCTGGGCGGCCGCAAACCGATCATCGTGGGATGTTCTTTTACATAAAGTTTGTGCGAAAGAGGAATGTTCGCCGCCAGCAGGTCAATCAGCGCATTCTGGTCGGTAAACGCGGGTGAGAGCACCATGGTGGAGGCCTCCGGAGTCAGGTGCAGCGGAAAGTAGATATAGGGTTCGCCGTCGCGCGGCTCGTCGAACGTCTCCGGCCGGAAATGGCGGATAGCCATTTTCTGGCGGAGCTGGAAACTAAAGGTCGAGAATGGATGCTTCCAGCGCAAGTCACGCTCCGGCGGCGGAAAGAGTTTGCGTTTGCAGGCCAGACCGAAACGCAGACCCAGCTCCCCGTAGAATCGAACCAAATTGGTTTTTTTAATTTTTTCAATGGTCTGGTTACAGGTGGCCGCCCAGACCGGAGCCTCCGGACTATCCGTCCGGTAGGAATCCAGATAGCGTTGAAACGGCTCCGGAAGTTGCGGCAACGGCCCGCCTTGTGCGCACGCCTGCTCGAAGGCTTCCTCAATTTGATAAAATCGCTCGGTGGCGTCGTTAAGTGAGAGGACAAACCGGTTGCCGATGCGGGCAGAGCGCAATACGACAAAAGGAATACCCATCCACTCGCAGACGCGAGCCAGCGCCAGCGCCGGCAACGCGGCAATGCAAACGATAAATACAAGGTCTGGCTTGAAGCGGCGTAACCGGTCTTCATAGGTATCCAGAAAACAGCAGACAAACCTTTGTAACTTTTCATGGCTGTCATGCGCCATCATGTCCGTGCGGATCAGCCGTCCGCCGGAAACGAACCGATGCCCTGCATCGCGGTCGGCGATAATCAGATCGAAAAGCGGACGGTCAAACCGGCGCTCCCACTCTGCGATCCGGCCGTCCGGTACAGTATAGGTCAGAGCCTGCTTTTCAATCTCGTCGGTCGTGTCGAGTTGTTCATAGGAAACGTCGGTTTGTTTTTTAAGCCACTGCTCATGCACACCGTCTTTGACCGACATAATCCCGGCAAACCGTGAATCCGGATCTGTTGCAAGGATTTTTTTAGCAACCTCGTGACAAAGCAACGTATGTGTCTGTAAATTGAATCCGAAATAAAGTCTCATGGCGCTAAACGGCTCCTATTGCAACCCATCAAGGGATATTGGCTTGATTCGAAGTATTAGACTATCCATATTAGTAAACCAATGAAAATGAAAAATGACAGCAGCTACGCCGCCGCGCCATGGGCTTTATACAGCTGTCCTTTCTTGCGGATGATGTTTCACAGCAACCTTGTATCCCGCCTGATTTCCCTGCTGCCGCCGAGAACCTGCGGGCGGCTGGTCGGACGATTCCTCGCTCCGTATGTCAAACCGGACTGTGTGAACGTTCTGGCGGTCAACCGAGAACTTCTATCCAAAGATATCGAACAAATCGCACTGCGCACCGGAATCAATTTTATTCCCTGGCGCAGCGGACACCTGGGACGGCTGATTGCCGGATGGACACCGGAAATCTGCAAAATTCAAACTGCCTGCCTTCCGGATGAACAGCACCGGAACCACCCCTGCTGGAATAAGGGACAGGAACTGCTGACGGGACTGTTTGAAACGCTGCAAAAACGCGGTCTGGTTCCGGCCGCCGTAAGCGCCAATATTGACTACTGGCAGGAAGAACCGCTCCGCCGGTTCTGCGGATCATCCGGAATCAAGCATCTGGTACT
>CAIKGD010000029.1 GCA_903826865.1 uncultured Verrucomicrobiota bacterium | reverse complement strand
CATCCCTAACTGATGTTACAAGCTGCTTGAGTTCTGCCGATCGAACCGTCTAATAACCGGGTACAAACAAATAATTTTTTCTTATCAAAAACGTGTGTCGTATAATTTTGCCCGTCATTTTCTACTAACCGTTTTGAATCAACCCTTGGTAAGGCCCATTCCGGTATGGCAGGAATCAGCAGATCAATATCACGGCGGGTCGCAACCATGTGGAAATCGGTGTTATCTGGCGGATTCAAGGGAAACAAAAGACAGGGATAATCGTCGGCAATGAATTCACAAATTGAAGGGTTCCCTGATACAGCTAAAATAGCATCAAGAATTTTAAATTTTAACATTTTGCCTTTATCAAACTAAAAAAAAGCCCTTCGGATTTACCGAAGGGCATGTTTATTTTCCGCCTGCAATTAAGAGACGTAATAGTAAGTGTATGTGTAATAATAATACGTCACATCGGCATTTCCTGCCGGCGACAACACGTCGTATTTCGGTGCGCTGTAACGTGGACGGCTATCGATTTTCTTGAAGTCTTCCATCGCAGTTCCTTCCTTTCGTTGGCCTCAGTTAGGGCTTTCCACCTGGATTAACCCCTTTGAAATCAGATCATCCAGAAAAACCGATACGTCTTTCTGCAGGGTCGCGTTATCGGGTACATCGCTAAACTGCTGGCGAATAGCTTCAAGTACCGAATCCATTGTGCCGTCACCGCTTCCCAAGGCCAGCCACGCCGCCCGGCTGGTTTCATTAAAAACATATTGTGCGTTTACATCAATATCGACGACGACGACTTCCTCGCCCATATCTTTCCACGCCACCTTTTCTGAGTTTATTCTCATAAGTTTAGAATATGGTTTATTTTTCGGGCCGTTCAATCCAATAGTTTATATTTTTTTGTGTCGCCGCGAGAAGCACCAGATGCTTTGCAGCCGTACCGGTTGCTGTATCGAAATAACGTTCGCCGGTCAGAGTCAGCCAGCTGTGGCCGCGCACTCTGCGTCCAGATGCTGCATACGTTTGGGGGGACACGGTTAGATTCAGTTGCAGATCCACGCCATATCGCCGCAAAAGCTGACAAAGAGTAAGTGCCTGCAGCACGCAATAGTTTTTCCGCCGCTTCCCGATAAAAAAACGGATAAATTTGCAGATTTTCCGTGCCGCAACCCAGTGCGGCACCGGGAGGGTGCGGGTGCCAAGCCGCTCCAATTTAATCCGCCGGGGATTGAATAACAGCAGGCAGGAATTCGCCAGATACCGTACCGTCAGAAAAAACATCTTCACTTTCCACAGCGGTTTTTTCATTTAGGCCTTTGAATCATAAATAATGTACGAAAAACAGATGTCATTTTCCTGAGATGTTCGCAAGGGAAAATACGGGAAAATACAAAAGAAATAATTGAAACCGGTTGAAAGGCTTGGAGCGTCCGCCGGTTCCGTGATACAAACTGACCCCATGAAAAAAAGCGGAATTAAAGTGCCGGAACTTATAGAGGTATTTTCTCCCTATTTTGCCATGCTCCGTCCGGTGAAGTGGCATTTTATCGGTGCGATCATTTGCGGTCTGATCTACGGCGGTGCCAGCGGGTTCGGCTTTCCGTTTATGGCCTATAAGGTGCTCCCTAAAGTGTTTTCGGATTCACCGCCGCAGGGCTGGCTGCTGGCCGGGGTTATTGCCATTATGCCTGTGGCATTTTTCATCCGTGGACTCAGTGACTTTTTTGGATCCTATCTTTCAGCCTACTGCGGAATCCGTGTGCTGATTCAGATTCAAAGCAGGCTCTACCGCAAACTGCAGGATCTGCCGCTCGGCTTTTTCGGTAAAATGCGGATCGGTGATCTGATGGCGCGCGTAGTCGGAGATTCCACGGCGGTGCAGATGGTGGTGACCAATGTGGCGACCGATCTGATCAAGCAGCCGGTTCAGTTTGCCGGGGCGATTGCGTCTGTGGTTTACATTTCCATTCAGAAAAAAGAGATTATTTTCATCCTGTTCGCGCTGGCGGTGGTTCCGCTGTGTATGCTGCCTATCCGGTATTTCGGCAAACGGCTGAAAGAGCGGGCGAAGCGGTTGCAGGAAGGGGCCGGCAATCTTTCGACCGCCTTGAATGAGAATCTGGGTGCGGTGCGCGAAGTGCGGGCCTTCAACCTTCAGCAGGTTGAAACCGATAAATTCAAGGAACGCATGGAGGTCATCGCCCGGTTTCAGCTCAAAAAAACCAAGTATGCCAAAATGCTGCCGCCGATCATTGAATTTGTGGCGGCCAGTGCGATGGCACTGGGCGTGTTTTATGCGGCAAAAGTTCGGTTGAGTGTTGAAGACATGCTGCCGTTACTGGCGGCTCTTTATATGACCTATCAGCCGGTCAAACGGTTCGGAGCCATTCATAATGAAATCAAACAGGGCGAGGCTTCCGTCGCGCGGGTTGAACAAATCATGCAGACACCGGATACCGTACCGGACGCTACACAGCCGGTTCCGTTTGATGCGGAGAGTACCGGCATTGAGTTTGCGGACGTCAGCTTTGAGTATGAGCCCGGAGTCCCGGTGCTGCGCCGCGTCAATGCGCAGATTCCGGCAGGCACGGTCGTGGCGCTGGTCGGGCCGAGCGGTGCGGGTAAATCAACCTTTGTGAATCTGATTCCGCGTTTCTATGATGTAACCGGCGGCGCAATCCGGATCGGCGGAATGGATTTACGTCAGTTCCGCAAAAGCGATTTGCGCAACCACATTTCAATTGTATCGCAGGATACCGTGCTTTTTAACGATACGATCCGCAATAATATCCGCCTGGGGCGGATGAACGCCACAGACGGTGAGGTGGAAGCATCTGCGCGGCATGCTTTTGCGCATGATTTTATCACAGCTTTTGACTGCGGCTACGACACGCTGGTCGGCGAGCGCGGAGCCCGGCTTTCGGGCGGACAGAAGCAGCGGATCGCCATTGCCCGCGCTTTTCTGCGCAATGCGCCGGTGCTGATTCTTGACGAAGCAACGTCGTCGCTCGACTCTGAGAGCGAAGAGATGGTGCAGAAGGCGCTGACAGAACTGGTTAAAGGACGGACGGTTTTTATCATTGCCCATCGTTTCAGTACCATCAAGCTGGCTGACCGGATCATGGTTTTTGAACAGGGGGTACTGCGGACGGCAGGCACCCACTCAGAACTGTACGCCTCGGATGAACTCTACAAGAATCTGTACAATAAGCAGTTTATAGAGTGAGTGACGCGGCTTGATCTATACCGAAGGGATGACCCGGAAGAGGCGTATCCGACGGATCCACCTGCAGAATAAAGACAATGGAATAATTTCGTCGTTTGAAGATGTGTCCGGTGTTATGCCGCGTCCGTTGGGTGCGGTAATTAAAACCGGCAGTCATGTGAAATCGGCATAAGAAGCGTGGCCGGTTTTGGCAACCGGGGAAACGATTTGGTTTGTCTGACTGTTTTTCGCTGATTTTAAAAATTTGGAGTTTGACGCGTTCTCTCCGGCGGTGTTACGAGTATATAAAACGTAACACAAAGGATTTGTTTCATGAAGGGGATTACTGTTGTTGCCGCCGCTCTTGTTCTCACCGCCGGTGCTGTATTCGCGGGTCGTCCGCTGGCGATTGACGATGCCGGTCCGGTGGAGAAGGGCCGGTTTGAATTTGAACTCGGATCAACCTATGAACACGATCCGGCCTGTGCTGCATGGGAGTTCCCTTTCGGCCTGACCGCCGGTGTTCTGCCCGGTGTCGAAGCCGGGATCGGGTTCGGCGGGATTTTGGAAGAGCGCACAGAAAATAAAGAAAAAGACCATGAGAGCGGTGTCGGCGATTTGACTGCCGGGGTCAAGTGGCAGTTCCTTCCCGAAGGTACATGGCTTCCTCGGCAGGCGCTGGCGGCGGCAGTAAAATTTCCGACGGCTGACGACGACAAAGGACTGGGCAGCGGAAAAACTGATTATGACCTGACCTGGATTGTATCGAAAAAGATCGGTAAAAAAACCGGCCTTCATGTAAACACCGGTTACAGCCGGATCGGCGAGCCGTCCGGAGAAGAGGTCGGCGATATTGTGCATTACGGGCTGGCTGTGGATTATCAGTTGACGGAAGCCGTGCAGTGGGTCGGTGAAGTGTTCGCCGAAAAAGAACTGCAAGACGGTATGCAAACCGTAGTTCAGTACAATACCGGATTCCGCTGGAATGCGGCCGAATCGCTGACTCTGGATATGGCGGCAGGTTCGAGTTTGCGCGGCGATGAAGCGCCCGATTTCACTGCAACTTTTGGGCTGACCTGGGCGTTCGGACTTTAACTAAGGAGAAAAACTATGCATATGGCTGGTGCTTTAATTTCACCCGCCGTGGGCGGAACAATGTGAGCGGTTACATCAGGGCTGCTTTTCTGGTGCGTAAAGCGCTGATTGATGAAGAGTGGCGGGCGGGCGAAGAAGTCGTCGGCGTGATCACGCTGGTGTACGACCACCACCAGCGCCAGCTTCAAGATAAACTCACCGCGATTCAGCACGACCACCACGACCGGATCGTTTCAGCCACACACGTCTACATGGGTCATCACAACTGCCTTGAAGTGATTATTGTCAAAGGCGAGGCTCGCGAAATCCGCGAAATGGCCGACCTGCTGAAAGCCGCCAAAGGTGTCAAATCCGGCGAACTCACCGCCGCCAGCACCGGACGCAAGCTGTAAAATTGGTTTTTGCTGGATTTGTGTGCCAAAGGATTAATGTTCGGCGTCATAGCGGCGAACCCGCCGCGCGGGTGAGTCTTCGTGGTTCTGCCTCCATATATGCTTATGCAAAAAGCACAAATTCAACATTGATTAAGTAGCTCGTTTGAATTTCTTTTCGTGCTGCTGGAAGAATGCCATCTTTTTGCATTTTCAGGATCAGTGTCTTGTACATATTTTTCCAGACATCAGGCGCAACCTTTTCGGTATCCCTGAATGGAGTTGCTACAATCAGGGGTAACCAGATGACGGTCGTCGCGGCATCGTCCAGAATGTACTCTTTTTTAATCCCTTGAGACGTCGTTACGATCACTTTCAATTTGTAATTATCTGTTGCCCAGCACGGAATCGCAGTCAGAGACAGTCCGCCGATAATGCCTGCAGCAGTGGCGGCACCACGACTGCCATAGTTTAGTAGGTCGGCGTCCAATTGGATGCCGCCGCCCTGACCCGGACGGACTGCGGTGAAGTAGCCAGCTTCTTTTAGTGTATCAATAAATACCTGCTCGATTTGCTGTTTGGCTTGCGGTTGAAACTCTTGTCTCTGCCCTTTATATATTTCGGCTCCAGATGTGCAAGTATAGCTGGCCTCAACAAGTTTAGATGGGTCGGCGGGGGGTGCCAATTGACCTATTTCGGGTAAGCGATGCCTTGGAAATGATGTGCACCCTGTTCCCATGACTACTAAGACCGACAGAATCGATAACGTTTGCATTATTTTTCTCATTCCAATTACTCCTTTTTATGCGACTTGCTTCTATGAAACGTCATCGTGAAAACATTCCACAGTACCGGCCGCAAATTATAATTTATTTGTGCGTTGAATGATCGAACGTTTCAAGTGACCCGCTTGGGAAATAGACTCTGCTTTCAAAAACGGGCGTTGTCCAAGTAGTGTATACTCGCTGGTTAGCTGATTATTTTCTTCATAATTTTCTCTTTCTCTACAAGTTTTATTGAACTTCAACTACGCGCTAATACATTTTCATAAAGCGATCCAACGAGCAGGATTGTAAGGGGAGCCGGTAGACGGTCAAGGTGTAAGTGGTTTATATGCCCCAGCGGTTTTCCAGTTCGCAAGGCAGGTTAGCGCGTATCATAATCCAAACGCTGTAACCCACCCCGGCCTTTGGCCACCCCTCCGAAGGAGGGGAGCTTTTAAATTCCCCTCCGGCGGAGGGGTGCCGGAACGGCGGGGTGGGTTTAGTTTGTTTTCGGGATGGACTCCTTTCTCTGCCGGTGTTACGTTTCTTCCAATCGTAATAAACCCTTAGGAACGATACGCCTTTATGAATATGGATGTAGCCATTCTCTGCTGGACCGCCGCGACGCTTGGTTTTGTGCATACACTGCTCGGGCCGGATCACTATCTGCCGTTTATCGTCATGAACCGCGCCCGGAAATGGAGTCCGGCTAAAACGGCGTGGATCACTCTGTTTTGCGGGCTGGGTCATGTACTCAGTTCGGTGGTGCTCGGTTTGATCGGTATTGCCTTCGGCGTGGCCGTCATGAAGCTCGAAGCGTTCGAAGCTTTTCGCGGCAATCTCGCGGCGTGGGGGCTGATCGGCTTCGGGTTCGCCTACGCGGCGTGGGGGCTTCATCGCGGCATCCGCAACCGTCCGCATACCCATCTTCATCTGAAAGAGCGCTGTGAACCGGCTCACTCGCACAGCCATGACGGTGAACATTTCCACACGCACGAACCGGCTCCGAAAGCCAACATTACGCCCTGGATTCTGTTTACCATCTTTGTGCTCGGCCCGTGCGAGCCGCTCATTCCGCTGCTGATGTATCCGGCGGCGCGGCACAGTCTTTCCGGCACGGTGCTGGTGGCGACGGTGTTCAGTGTGGTGACCATCGGCACGATGCTGAGTATTGTCATGGCCGCTTCGTGGGGAATCAGCTTTGCCCGCCTCGGAAAACTCGAACGCTGGACACATGCACTGGCTGGCGGCGCAATCGGCCTTTCCGGCCTCGCCATCCAGTTCCTCGGCCTCTGATAGTAAATTCGTAACGAGTAATACCAGTTCCGTATGGGATTGGTATTTATTCGATTGGGTAGGGACGGATCGCCGAGCCGTCCGCTTTCTGGACTGGCGGCGCGTTCGGCGACCGCGCCATACCTTTGGAATGTCGCCGGATGACTGGAATTACAAAATTCGCGGCGATTGGCGTTCTTTCACGACGGAGTTTCCAGTAGGCTCTTCTCCCGATGATCCGTCCTGTTGAACATCCCGAAACCCTGCTGGCGACCGAGCGCTTTTTTGCGTCCGGCGGCGCGCTCGAAGAAGCGCATGTAGGCAACGAGTTTCCTTTTGAAATCCGTCCGCAGCAGCAGCAGATGGCGCGTGCGGTCGCTGAAGCCTGTGCCAATTCGTGCCATCTTGCGGTCGAGGCCGGTACCGGCGTCGGCAAAAGCTTTGCATATCTCGTACCGCTCATCCTGAATGCGCTGGCGCAGAATGTTCGTGCGGTGGTTGCCACCTATACGATTACGCTTCAGGAACAGCTGATGGAGAAGGATATTCCCTTCCTGCAGCAGGCGACGGGCCTTGATTTCAAGGCGCGGCTGGTCAAAGGCCGCTCAAACTATCTCTGTCTGCGGCGTCTGGCGCGCGCCCGGCAGATGGGCGGCGACCTGTTTGATACGTCGAAAGAGGTTGAGCTGGAGAGGATCCGCGCCTGGGCGGATCGTACGTCGGATGGAAGCCGTCAGGAACTGGAGCCGCAGCCTTCACCGGAAGTCTGGAGCGCGGTCTGCGTGGAGCACGGCAACTGCCTCGGGAAGAAATGCGCCGACTACGAACACTGTTTTGCGATGAAGGCGCGCGCCGGACTGCACGAGGCGAATCTGCTGGTGGTGAATCATCATCTGTTTTTTTCCGAGCTGGCGGTGCGCTCGGAGGGCGGCGCGTTTCTGCCGGACTACGGCATGGTGGTTTTCGACGAAGCGCACCAGATGGAAAATGTCGCGTCGGAGCATCTGGGCATCCGCCTTTCGCGTTACGCGATGGAGCACTGGCTGCGGCGGCTGTTTACTCAGGATAACCGTAAAGGACTTTTCGCGGTGCTGCGCGACGGGAAGGGCGCCGATCTGACGAACCGCATCTGGGACGAAAGCGAACGCTTTTTCAAGACGATACACAAGCACTGCAAACTGTCGGAAACCAACCAGTCGGTACGGCTGCGCGAGCCGCCGGAAATCGAAACCGGTCTGCCGGACCGGCTGGCGGAACTCGATGCGCATCTCGGCAATATCATCCGCGATCTGGAGGATGAAAGCCTCAAGGCGGAGCTTCAGTCAGCGCGGATGAAAGGAAAACTTTTCGGCGAGATGCTGACGACCTTTCTCAAACAGAGTGCGGCAGGCCATGTCTACTGGGTCGAGCTGGAAGGGCGCACCCATAAACAGCCGGTTCTTTATTCCGCGCCGGTGGATGTGGCGCAACTGCTGAAGGGAATGCTGTTCGACGAAGTTCCGTGTGTGGTGATGACCAGCGCGACGCTGGCGGTCGGCGACGACCTGAGCTGGTTCCGAGGGCGCATCGGCGCGGAACACTGCGACGAACTGCAGGTCGGTTCTCCGTTCGACTACGGCCGCCAGATGCGCGTTAAAATTCCGTCCGGCATGCCTGATCCGTCGGACGAGCAGGCGTTTGAAGAGGCGGTGATCACTGTTCTGCCGCGTTTTATTGCGCAGAGCCGCGGACGGGCGTTTGTACTTTTCACCAACGCGGGCTTTATGCGCCGTGTCGCGGAACGGCTGAAAGAACCGCTCGAAGCGATGGAATTCGATCTGCTGGTACAGGGGACCGGCCTTCCGCCGCATGCGATGCTGAAGCGGTTCCGCGAGCACGGCTCGGCGGTACTGTTCGGGCTGGATCGTTTCTGGATGGGTGTGGATGTGCGCGGCGACGCGCTGAGCAGTGTGATTATCGTCCGCCTGCCGTTTGCCGTGCCGGATCATCCGCTGGTGCAGGCGCGGCTGGAGGAAATCAAGGCGCGCGGCGGCGATGCGTTCCGCGATTATTCGCTGCCATCAGCGGTGCTGAAGTTCCGGCAGGGAACGGGACGGCTGATCCGCACCGCCAGCGATGAAGGCACGATAGTGATTCTTGATCCGCGCGTGACCGGCAAGTGGTACGGGCGGCTTTTTCTGCGGGCACTGCCGGAATGTCCGGTTGAGATTGAAGAATAACTGTTGCGTTCGGATTTTTTTCTGGCAGAGGCGCGGACGTAACGTCTATAAAGAGGCTATTCATTGTTTTGAGGAAGGAACGCGGTATGAGCATTAAAACAGTCGGACTGATTCTGGGCGGCGGAGCCGGTACACGTCTTCAACCTCTTACTCAGGACCGGGCCAAGCCCGCCGTTCCGATTGCCGGAAAATACCGCCTGGTGGATATTCCCATCAGCAACTGTATTAACAGCGGCATCCGCTCGATTTATCTGCTTACCCAGTTCAACAGCGTTTCACTGCATCGCCACATTCAGTCCACCTATATCTTCGACCAGTTTTCGCCGGGCTTTGTGCGTATGCTGGCGGCCGAGCAGACACCGACCTCCAGCATCTGGTTTCAGGGCACGGCCGACGCCGTCCGTCAGTCAATGAGACATTTCATGCACGGCGATCCGGACTTTGTCGTCATTCTTTCCGGCGACCAACTTTACCGCATGGATTTTTCCCAGGTGATCAAAGAGCACATGGAGCGCAAGGCGGATGTGACCATCTGCACCAAGCCGGTGCCGCGCCGCGAGGCGGGGTCGCTGGGCATCATGCATGTGGACGGGAAAAACAAGATCGTTGAATTTGTTGAAAAACCGGGCGACACCCCGCGGCTCAATGAACTGCGCGCCCCGATGTATAAAGATGAACGCTACCTTGCCAGCATGGGGATTTATATTTTCAACGCCGGTGTGCTGTCCGACCTGCTGTGCGGCAACGACCATCCGGACTTCGGAAAACATATTATTCCGGCGGCGATCCATGACTGCAACGTCTACAGCCACATCTTTGAAGGCTACTGGAAAGACATCGGAACCATCGGCATGTTTCATGATGCCAATCTGGAGCTGACCGATCTGGTGCCGGAATTCACTTTTTATGATACCGCCGCGCCGATCTACACGCACATGCGCTATCTGCCGCCTTCCAAAATCAACTGCTGCGACCTGAACCGCTGTCTGCTGGCTGAAGGCTGCATCATTTCCGGCCACCGGATTCTGCATTCGGTTGTCGGCCTGCGCGCCGTGATCGGTGAGGGCACGGTGATTGAGCATTCCGTGATCATGGGCGCGGATTTCTTTGAACACGAAAAGGCAGGTGTCAGCAACGATCATATCCGGCTCGGCATCGGCCGCGACTGCTACATCAAAAATGCCATCATTGATAAAAACGTGCGCATCGGCGACAGCGTCTACATCTCGCCCGACGGCAAACAGGACGGCGAACAGACAGCACACTATGTTGTCCGCGACGGCGTCATCGTCATTCCCAAAGGCACCGTTATTCCATCCGGTACGCGGTTGTAGGGAGTCATAACGCAAGTGTGCGGCGTAATTGTTACGGGTTACGAATTATCCGTTATGATCCGTTTTTTCGCCCGGTTCGTGTAGAAGGGATAGCCGGAAGACTCCATGCCCGGTTTTATAAACTTCCACCGCTTGTACATCCAAAGCCAGTGCTCGGGGTATTTTCTGACTTCGCGTTCGATGGCGGAGAGAATCTGCTGGGTCAGTGCGCGGGTGGTTTCATCGCCGGCGACCGCCGGCGGTTGAATGGTTTCGGCGACATAAACCCGGTAACGTCCGCCGCGTTGCGGAGCGCAGAAGCCGATAAAAATTTCACTGGCGGTTTTGATCGCCAGTGCCGCAGGTGCCGGTGTCACCGGCACCGGCAGGCCGAAATAATCCACCCAGATGCCGCCTTCGGCTTCCGTGGTGTTCTGATCCACCAGGAAAGCGGTTTTGCCGCCGGAACGGAGTACGCCGAGCAGTTTGCGCAGGGCACCCTCGCGCGGAATAATTTTCTGGCCGGTCACTTCGCGCCGCGCAATCAGCAGGCGGTCCACTTCGGGGTTTTTGACCGGCATAGCGATGCTGTGGAACGGAAATCCGTGGAGCGCCATGATCTGTCCGACCGCTTCCCAGTTGCCGAAATGTGCCGTGACGCAAATCTGATTTTTTTTGCAGAAGGCCTGCCGGGTGTTTTCATCCAGCTCCACGTATTTGGTCAGACGTTTTTCGGAACGGGTGCTGAACCAGATGACGTCGAGCAGCGTGCGGGTAAAGGTGATGAAGGACCGGCGCAGGATTGATTTTTTCTCTGCCGCGTTTTTTGAATTGCCGAAAGCCACATCGAGGTTGGCCAGGCCGATCCGCCGTCCGCGCCGGTCGAAGATAAAGCCGATATTTCCACCGAGCCATGCAAGGCAGAGTACGGCGCAGCGCGGGAGTTGCGGAATCACAGTCAGTCCTGCGCGGAACGCGGCGGTTTCAAACGGGCGGCGGCGGATTCTATACGCTTTTATCATATCAGCCGAATACCACCGTGCGGTTTTTGTAGACTAGCACCTTGTTTTGCAGATGGGCCCAGACGGCGCGGGCAAGAACCAGTTTTTCGAGGTCGCGGCCTTTACGGATCAGGCTTTCAACAGAGTCCCGGTGCGTAACGCGCATGACTTCCTGTTCAATGATCGGCCCCTCATCGAGGTCGCCGGTGACATAATGGCTGGTAGCGCCGACAATTTTAACGCCGCGCTGATGCGCTGAGTGGTACGGCTTTGCGCCGACAAAGGCAGGCAGGAATGAGTGGTGGATATTGATGATGCGGTTCGGGTAGTTCCGGCAGAAGTTGTCGGACAGCACCTGCATGTAGCGCGCCAGCACAATCACATCAATGTTGTACTGCTTGATCAGTTCCATCTGCTTGGCTTCCTGTGCCGCCTTGTTGTCCTTGGAAACCGGGATGCAGTGGAAATCAATGCCGTGCATTCGGGCGGCCGGTTCGAGATCGGTGTGGTTGCTGATAATCAGCGGAATTTCCGCATTCAGGTCGCCGGAGCTTTGGCGCGCCAGCAGGTCGAGCATGCAGTGCGGGAATTTTGAGACGAAGATGGCCAGGCGTGGTTTGTAGTCCGAGAAATGCAGCTCGTACTTCATTTCAAAGCGTGACGCAATCAGGCTGAATTTTTCGCTGATCTGATCGCGGGGCAGGGCAAAGCCGTTCAGTTCCCACTCCAGACGCATAAAAAAGACCCGTTCTTCGGTGTCCACGTGCTGTTCCAGATCAATGATATTGCCATTGTGGCGCATCAGGAAATCGGTCACAGCGCAGACCAGACCCTGCCGGTCAGGGCAGGAGATCAGCAGAATGGCAGAAGCTTCATTTTTCACAGCCGGGTTCCTCCGTAAATTGAGAACGAACTTTATAGACATTGCACGCAAACACCAATAGGTTTTTGCACATGAAAAACAATCTGAAGGCACTGTTCGGTATATTTGCAGCAACGCTTCTGATGGCCGGCTGTTCCCGTCATGAGGTTAAGGCGAATGTTGAAACGGCACCGGAAACAAAAAAGGAAACTCAAACAATGATTCTGATGAAAACCACCAAGGGCGATATCAAACTCGAACTCGATGCGGCGAAAGCACCGAAAACCGTTGCGAACTTCCTGAAATATGTTGAAAGCGGCCACTACAGCGGCACCATCTTTCATCGTGTGATCGGCAATTTCATGATTCAAGGCGGCGGTCTCACCGCGACTATGGCCGAGAAAAAAGCGCTGAACAAAGTCGAGAACGAAGCCAATAACGGACTCAAAAACCTGCGCGGCACCATCGCCATGGCCCGTACCTCCGACCCGCACAGCGCCGGCGCGCAGTTTTTCATCAACGTCGTCGACAACGGTTTCCTCGACTTCAAAGCGCCGACCCAGCAGGGCTGGGGCTACTGCGTCTTCGGCAAGGTGATCGAAGGCATGGATGTGGTTGATGCCATCCGGAATGTTCCGACCGGTTCGGGCGACGTGCCAAACGAAACGATTACCATCACCGCAGTCCAAATCGTCAAATAACGATTTGGAAAATTCGAAATCCGAATATCGAATTCCGAAACAATTTTTAAAATTAGAATTTAGAAATTTGGATTTGTTTTGGGTTTCGGGTTTAGTGCGTCGAATTTATGAAAGCTGAACGCATAGAGCGCATTCTCAACTCAGGCTTCCGTGCAGTGCTGGTTACTGCCGGCGGCGGATCGGGTGCGCTCAATGCACTGCTCACCACACCCGGCGCATCGCGCTTTGTTGTTGAAGCGCATGTGCCGTACTCGCCGGAAGCGCTCGAACGCTTTCTCGGTGAAAAGCCGGAACAATCTGTCTCTCCCGAAACCGCCCGGAAATTGGCAGCGCGGGCCTTTGAGCAGTCCCCTCCGTCGGAGGGGTGCCCGAAGGGCGGGGTGGGTTTCCCTGATATTGGAATTTCCTGCACTGCGGCATTAATGACGGATCGTCAACGGCGCGGCGAAGACCGCGCTTTTATCTGCATCAAAACGGCCGATGCGGAAAAACTCTACGCGCTTTATTTTTCCAAAACCTCCCGCGCGGAGCAGGAAGCGCTCTTAAGCGACTGGCTGCTGGTTTTGATTGCACAGGCTGTCGGCGCGGAGCGCGGATTAATGATGCCCGGCTCGTTCAACCCGGTTCATCAGGGCCATTTGAATCTGCTGAAGGTTGCGGAAAAAATGACCGGCTTGTGCGGCATTTTTGAACTTTCCTGCGCGAACGTGGACAAACCCGCGATTGAAGAAGCGGACAGCCTGCGCCGCGCCGCCGCTATCAAAGATATTCCGGTTGCGCTGACTCATGCGCCGCGCTTTATTCATAAAGCAGAACTGTTTAAAAAAACCGCTTTCGTGGTCGGATTCGACACGGCCATCCGGATCATCAAGGATTACTCGTCCGAAGAATGGAAAAAGTTCCAAACTTTGGGAACTTCCTTTCTGGTTGCGGGACGGCAATGCGGCCGGGGTTTCCAGACATTGGAAAATCTCGATCTGCCGGACGGCTTCGGAGCGCTTTTTGAAGCGGTACCGGAATCGAAATTTCGCGAGGATATCTCTTCGACTGAACTGCGTAACTCATGAAAAAACACCCGGCATTTCATCGCACTGAATTATTGATCGGTGAAGCGGCTCTGAAAAAACTCGCCGACACGCGCGTGATTCTTTTCGGCGTCGGCGGCGTCGGCAGCTGGTGCGCCGAAGCGCTGATCCGTTCCGGCGTCGGCCATCTGACGATTGTGGATAACGATGTAATTTGTGTGACCAATATCAACCGCCAGCTTCAGGCAACGGCGAAAAACGTCGGCCAGCCGAAAGTGGTGGCTCTGAAAGAACGGCTGCTGGAAATTCATCCTGATGCCGAGGTTGTCGCTGTGCAGAAGGTTTACAACCGGGAAACGCGCGGTGAGTTTAATTTGACCGGCTATAATTACGTTATCGATGCCATCGACAGCCTGTCGCACAAGGTTGATCTGATTGCCTCGGCGATGGAGGCGGGGGTAACGCTGTTTTCTGCGATGGGCGCGGCCAATAAACTCGACGCCACGACAATCCGCGTGGATTCCATCTGGAAAACCTACGGCTGCCGTCTGGCCCGGTTTGTTCGCAAACGGTTGCGCCAGCGCGGTGTAACCGGAGACTGCCTGTGCGTTTATTCACAGGAAATTCTGCCTTCTGCTGAAGTTGAACCGGCTGATGAACCGGGCGACGCCTGGAGCGAGACCAAAGCGCAGATCAACGGCTCGATGGTACACATCACCGGTGTGTTCGGCTTCAATCTCGCCGGACTGGTTGTGCAGGATGCGATCCGGTCTAAGACTCCACAGTAACCCGATGCATGCAGGTGAAGGTTTTGCCTGCTTCCAGTTTCATAATTCCCGGCTTTTCCCAGATGTCACCGTACGACTGTTCCGGATCAGAATGACCGAACCACGGTTCAATGCAGACGAACGGCGCGGCGGGCTTGGCCCAGATGCCGAGATGCGGGAATCCGGCGAATTCGACGGTCAGCCGGCGCGGACTGTTTTTTGCGCCGAGTGTGACTTTCTTCGATTTTACATCCAGAAAGATCAGCACATCGCGGTCAAACAGGGTTTTACTGAGCGGCAGGGTGCGGGTGTTTTTCAGGACAGCGACGGTGTCCGTTGAGACCATCCCTTTGGCGTTGATCAGGCGGGGATCCGCAGTTTCCGTTTTTTCGAATTCGAGGAAGCATTCGTCAATCGGGCCGGGCAGGTTGTATGCCTCATGGCATCCGATCGAGAAGGGCATAATGGATGATCCGGTATTGCGTACGGCGTATTCAATGCTCAGAGCGTTGCCGCTCAGGCGGTAAATGACTTTCAGCGCAAATTCAAACGGATAGCGGGCGCGGGTTTCATCGGTCGGAAGAAGCTGACAGGTGAGAACGTCCGGCTGCTGATCGATCAAAGTGAAATCCATGGTGCGGGCAAACCCGTGCGGAGCCAGTTCATAGGTCTGCCCGTTAAGCCGGTAACGTCCATCCTGCAGTTTTCCAATGGTCGGAAAAAGTATCGGAGCCTGCCCCTTCCAGAACGCCGGATCGGCCTGCCAGAGATATTCCGTGCCGGCAGCACTTTTAATACTGCACAGCTCGGCACCGCGTGTGTTGACAGAGACCGTCAGTTTGCTGCTGGTGATGGTATTCATGATTTTTCTCCTTTGCTTAAAGCGGTTAATAAAAGCGACCAGAAACACAATACAACATTGAAAAGAGGGAACTGTAAAGCCAGCGGCAGGCTGTAGATGATGGCGACGGCCGGAATCCAGACGCCCCAGATGGAAATCAGGATCGAGGGCAGTTTAACCGTGAGCAGGGTTCGTGAAAATCCGGCACGGGCGCGGCGGAAGGAAAAACCGCAGTTTTTCCAGTGCATGGAAACGGCGGCGAATGGTGCCGACCAGAGCGGGCAGAACAGAAACTGATCCACCAGCACTTTTTTGACAATGGTCAGCGCGTCGGCCTGATCGCCGAACCAAACCGCCTGAGCACGGTAGAGCAGATCCACCGTCAGTCCGTTGATTGCCCAGAATCCCAGCAGGAACAGAAGGTACGCCGCCGGATGGATCGCAGGCAGTTCCCTGCGGACGGCCGTAAAAATAAATGGAATCAGTCCGCCGGAAATTGCGGTGGCCAGAAGGGGAAACAGGAGTCCCGCCTGCTGTTTGATTTCAGGAATTTTCAACAACAGATGATGAGTAGGCGCATGGAAGTAATAAAGCAGTACCATTGCCAGCGCGAACCCTTGCAGCAGAAGTCCTGGCCCCATGTTTTTTTTCGCGGCGGTCAGCCCGCTTTTAAGAATGATGTGCATAAGCGGAGTGTATATAGAGGTTAGATTATTTCCGCTTGCGGCGTTTATGCTGTTTCGGGCCGTGCGGGCGGTTTCCGGTAAGCGTGACCTGCTGCTTTTTCTGTTTGCTGCGCGGCGGTCCGGCTTTTTTCTTGCCCGGCATAAACGGCGAGGCTTCTTTCTGGCCCGCGATCTGGAAGTCGATGAATTTACGGGCGAGATCGACCCGGACGAGATCCACATCGAGCAGGTCGCCGATCTTGAACATTTTCCGGGTGCGCTGGCCGACGGCCCGTGTGCTGGCGGCGTTGACTTCGTAGCGGTCGTCGGTGATGGAAGCGAAAGGAACCAGTCCGCGCTGTATGGTGTCGGTGAGTTCGACGATGAGTCCTTTGTTGAGAATGCGGATGATGCAACCGGCGTACGGGCCGGTTTGGCCTTTGTAGAGCAGGTTGTTGTAGTACTCGACTCGGCGCAGTTCGATGCTTTCCTTTTCGGCCTGATCGGCCTCGGTTTCGGTACGGGTACACTGCGCGGCGATAGCTTCGATGTCTTTTGTGCGGTAGGGCGACGACTGTTTTTCTTCGAGCGCGCCCAGCAGCCGGTGGATGACCAGGTCGGGATAGCGCCGGATCGGTGAAGTGAAATGGACATAATCTTCAAAGGCCAGACCGAAGTGGCCTTTGGCCTCGGCGGAATATCCGGCGCGCTTGAGATTGCGCAGGACGGCCAGACTGCCGGTATATTCCAGCGGTGTGCCTTCGATCTTTTCCATTACGACATTGATATCACTGCGCGTCAGCGGCAGGGAATTGATGCCGAGCGCCTGAAGCTCCGCGCCCATCTGCGCCCACTGGTCTGCGTCCGGCTCTTCATGGATGCGGTGAATGGCGGGCCATTCAGCCTCTCTAAGTTTGCGCGCGACGGCGACGTTGGCTAGCAGCATGCACTCCTCGATGAACTGATAGGCCTCTTTGGCTTCACCTTTTCGGATGGAAGAGACTTTGCCTTCTTTATCCAGCAGGCATTTGATCTGCGGCGTATTGATTTCGAGTGAGCCGTTGACGATGCGCCGTGCGCGGATTGCGCGGGCGAGCGGACGGAGCGCATTGATTGCTTCAGCGACGTTGGCCGGAATGGCGGGATCAGGAGTGCCGTCGAACAGCGCCTGCACCTGTTCGTAAGTGAGGCGGGCGTCCGAATGGATGATGGAACGGCAGGTTTCGGCGCTGACCATTTCGGCGTTTTCATCGAGCATGATTTCAACGGTATGCGCGAGGCGGTCAACGTGCGGGTTCAGGCTGCAAATGCGCGTCGTGAGTTCGGTTGGCAGCATCATGACAACGCGGTCGACGAGGTAAATACTGTTGCCGCGATGCAGCGCCTCTTTATCAATGATCGAATTGCGCGGCACGAAATGGGCGACGTCGGCGATGTGGACGGAAAGTTTCCAGCCGCCCGGAGCTTTTTCGATGGAAACAGCGTCGTCGAAATCGCGCGCGGTTTCCGGGTCAATGGTGAACGTGAGACGTTTGCGCAGATCGCGGCGGTTCTTGTAATCCTCGGGGCGCAGTTCATTCGGGATTTTCGCGGCTTCGGCGAGAACTTCCTCTGAAAAGTTCTGCTGGAATCCGTGGGAACGCAGAATGCACTGCATTTGAACGTTCGGATCGTCGCGGTGGCCGAGGTCTTCAATTACAACGCCGGTGAGCGGTTTGAAGGGATCGTTCCAGTTGTCGAGGTGGATGACGACCTTGTGATTTTCGGAAGTCTGTTCGAGTCCGCTTTCCCATTTGGCGACGCGGATGTCCTGCACGAGCCGCAGATTGTCGGGAATCACGTAGGCGTAATAGGGGGTGCGGCGGAGCAGACCAACGATTTCGGTATTCTTGCGTTCGAGCACCTCGACTATGCGGCCTTCGCGGTTGCTGAACGACGGAGATTGCCCGCCGCCGCGTCCGCCGCGCCGGTCCGGCGCGGACTTCGGGAAAAGTTCGACAGAGACGCGGTCTTCGTGGAGCGCGCATTTCAGATCGTCACGGGCGATATAGATTTCTTCTCCGCCGTTGTCGGGAGCGAAAAGGCCGAAACCTTTTTCCATAACACGCACACTGCCGGTCACCGTTTGCCCTGAACCTTTTCCGGCCGGAGCCCATCGGTTTTTCCGCAGACAGACCACTTTGCCCTGTTTTTCGAGAGTGATAAGCGCCTGGCGCAGTTTATTGCGTTCCGTGTCGTGCAGACGCAGCGCTTTGGCGAGATCAGGCCGGGTGAGCGGCTGATACTTCGGTTTAGTCAGGTGGGCGAGGATGCGCTGTTCAAGCGGTTGATTTGTCATGTCGGGAGCTTAGCTGATTCCTTAACGCAATCAACGGTTTAAAGTGGCATCGGATCGTTAGCCGTCATTTTGAGACGGCGTTGTTGTCGATAGTACGAATGACTTGTCATGGCGATTCCCCTGTCTTGGCGAAGCGGATGAGGTGACAGTATTCCAGCCCCCACGCAAGGGCTTGTTTTGCTGCCGAAGAAGTGCCGCAGGGGAGAAATGGGAATAGAGAGAAAGCGGTAGATTGTAAAACCTTGTGCATATTGGTAGACGCGGTGTTTTTAAAGGAGTGAGCCGGCCGGGACTTGAACCCGGGACCCTTTGATTAAAAGTCAAATGCTCTACCAACTGAGCTACCGGCCCAACATATTGAAAACCTCAAACAAACCGCATGAAAGATGCCGCTTTGATGGCAGGCAACTATACGGTTCAGATCGGTTTTCAAAAATCAAAGAGGTTGGAAGGTATGGGAAAACGGGCAGGGAGTAAAACGAAAAATCTGATAAATCGCAATGTATATGATACAGGTGCCGGATGGCACTGCCCGAAAGACATACGGATACGGGTGACAGAGGTGTAATAGCGTGGCTTCAGATGCAGGTAACAGTTTTTAGAAACCGGTCTTTCGAAATGGCTAGAAACGCTTCTTAGTCCTCCGGTTTAAAGGGTTCTGTGGTCAGCATACCGCCTTTTTTAACTAGCTTTTCAATCTTCTGCTCAACCTCATTGAGCTTGGCGGAGCAGAGTGCGACCAGTTTCGAACCTTCCTCGAAATGTTTGATCATCTGTTCGAGAGTCAGGTCGCCGCTTTCCATCGCTTCGACAATCGCTTCAAGTCGTTCGAGCGATTTTTCAAAATCCACCGTTTTTTCGGCCATACTCACGTCTCCTTCTTTTTGACTTCTGAAATGACTGTTCCTTTTGCAAAGCGGGTATTCAGCTCATCACCTTTTTTCAGACAGCTTGCATCGCGTACAACATGGCCGTCCGCTGTCTGCGTCAGGCTGTAGCCGCGATCAAGCACCGCCAGCGGGTTCAGCGCGCGAAGCTGAACTTCAAGCCGCCGAAGGTTTTGTTTCCGTTCCGCCACCGCGCTTTCTAGCCGGTGCGTCATGGTCTGCTGCAATCCCGGCAGACGCTGTTTCTGAATCATCACTGCATTTTCCAAGCACGCGGCGAGAGCCCGTCCGGTTTCATCGACCTTTTGCTGCCGCAACCGGAGGCCGTCCATCAGCGCATGCATCATCGTTTGACGGAAGCCGGGAATTCGCTCGCGCAGAACATGCACTTGATTCTGCAGTGAACCGCCGAGCCGCGCGGCCAGCCGTGCAATCTGTGTTTCCACTGCCGTTTTTACCGGCACGGCCAGCTCAGCCGCCGCGGAAGGTGTCGGCGCGCGCACGTCGGCGGCAAAGTCGCTGATCGTAAAATCAATTTCGTGCCCGACGGCTGAGATGACCGGAATCCGTGAGGCGGCTATGGCACGGGCAACGATTTCCTCATTGAAAGCCCAAAGGTCTTCCAGACTGCCGCCGCCGCGCCCGACTATCATAATGTCAATGTCGTCACGGGTGTTGAGATATTCAATCGCGGCGGCAATTTTTTCCGCCGCGCCTTCGCCCTGTACGGTGACGGGCGCCAGAAGGATTCCAAGATTCGGGAAACGCCTCGTCAGCACGTTGATAATGTCGCGGATAGCCGCGCCGGTGGGCGAGGTGACTACGCCGATTTTCTGCGGCAGAAGCGGCAACGGTTTTTTGCGGTCGGCGTCGAAGAGTCCTTCGGCGGCGAGTTTGGCTTTCAGTTTTTCAAATTGCTCCTGAAGCGAGCCTTTGCCGGCTTCCTCCATTTTTCGGATGATGAGCTGATAGCTTCCGCGCGGCTCATAGAGACTCGCCTGTCCAAGGACGCGCACCTTGAGTCCATCTTTTGGTGCAAAGATCGTTGAGGCGTTGTTCTGCTTGAACATGGCACAGGAGACGGAGGCCTCGGCATCTTTGAGCGTGAAATACCAATGGCCGCTCGCATGGCGTGTCAGGCGTGATATTTCGCCTTCAACCCAGACTTCACCGATGCCGTTTTCCAGCGTAAAACGAGCCGCGCGGTTCAGTTCGGCGACGCTGTAGATTTTCCGGTTATCTTCCATTTGCGGCGGCATCTGTTATTCAAATTGTTTTTTGAACCCGGCGAATTGACGGTTCAGGTCGGCAACTTCTGCGCGGAGATGCTGAATCTCTTCTTCCAGTGCGACCAGACGTTCATTTTCCGCACGGATAGTCAGCGTGGCGGCTTCCGGCGGCGGTTTGAGGGTTTCGGGTTGCAGGACAGCTTCCCCGCACAGAAGGTGCGTGTAGCGGTTTTCACGGCGGCCGGGTTCGCGGGGAAGCCGGGCCGCCAGCGGCGCGCCGGGATATTCCATGAGCGACTGAAGAGCGGCTTCCGTCTGTGCAGTGTCGCCTAACGGGTGCATGCGCTCGCAGTGCGTGCGCAGTTCGCCGCCGGTTTGCGGCCCTCGAAGAATTAATTCGCACAGGACGGCCAGTTGCACGTCGGAGAGTGTGAACTGTCCGGCCATATTGTGGCTGTACTTCATGACCCGCGCGCCGGCTTCGGCAACTTCCCATGCGAGCTGCTTGTCTCGTAACGTCAGGATGGCCCGCACGACATCCGTCTCAGCCAGACTGGTTACAGGGTTCCGGTTGCTCTTCTGGTTGCAGGCCGCCGTCAGCGCTGAGAGGGTTAGCGGATAGTAGTCCGGAGTTGTAATCTGTTTTTCGATCAGTGCGCCGAGCACCCGGGCTTCAACCTGATTCAGTAAAACGTCCATTTTTCCTCCCGCTCAGTTCCGTTCCCTGATCCGTTCGATCGAACGGGCTTTGCCGGTTTTGATATCGATATCCAGAATGACGCCTTCGAGCGCCGGATCGTTTTTTGCTGTATCAAACTTCTGCGGCATGCCGGTGATGAAGCGTTGAACAACCGGTTCCACTTCGCGTCCGATGACGGAATCTTTCGGGCCGGTCATGCCAAGATCGGTAATATAGGCGGTGCTGTTCGGCAGAATGGTTTCATCCGAAGTCTGGACGTGCGTATGCGTGCCGAGCAGGGCGGTGACGCGTCCGTCGAGATAACGGCCCAGCGCAATTTTTTCCGAAGTCGCCTCGGCGTGGAAGTCGATCAGAATGGTTTTGGTTTGCGCCATGCCGATCAGCCGGTCAGCCGTGCGGAACGGGCAGTCGGCCGGATCCATGAAAACGCGACCGATCAGCGAAATGATGCAGATGGAACCTTCATCGGTCTCGATAGTTGTCATGCCGCGGCCCGTAGCGGCTGGCGGGAAATTGGCGGGGCGGACCAGTCGCGGTTCGGTTTCGAGCAGGGCGGCAAGGTTTTTATCGTCCCACGTATGGTCGCCCAGCGTCAGTGCATCGGCTCCGGCGGCGAAAAGAGCTTCGACGATTTCCGGTGACGGACCGCGCCCGCCTGCGGCGTTCTCGGCATTGGCGATGACCAGATCAATCCGGCCCTCCGCGCGCAACCGTTCCGTGACGCGCTGAAAAACCTGCCGGCCGGTGCTGCCGACCATATCGCCTGTAAAGAGAATCTTCATGCGCACACCATGCCATAAGGGGCGGGCGGGGGCACTTAATTTTTTACCCCGGACTGTTCCGCCGTTTCTTCTGGCGGGAACAGTTCCCAGTCGTTTCCGCAATTCATGCAGTGGACTTTTATTCGATCTTCTTCCTGTGGCCTTGCTCGTGCAGCTGCGATGGTACAGAGATCTATAAAGCCTGCCGGTGAGTTCTTGTCGTGATCGCCTTCGACATAACACGTTTCTTGTTTTGTCCGCACGCAGTTTTTTGAATGGCAGAAGATGCATTCTAGTACTGGATCGATGGCACCGTAATCCTCGTCGGCTTCGAGTTCTTTCAGTTCCTCTGTCGGCAGGGCGTCGCGGCGACGTTTTTCTCCGGCCGCCCAGATGAAGATTCCGACGGGGAACAAAATCAAAAAGGATAAACAGCCCCAGTTCATGCCGAAGAGCATCAGGAATTTTTTCAAACATTGGAAGGACTTTTTGGCAGGGACGGCTCACCGAGCCGTCCGCGGCGCTTTCGGCGAAATCGCCCTACCTCCGGACAAACGAGCAACGGCCCGGTGTTTTGTGGGCGAAGATCAGCTCGAAGTCGCTGACTTCATCCTCCGCCGGGACAAAGGTTTCGGTTTCTTCAAAGCGCGTGTCAGCTTTGATCAGCTTGTGGATTTCCTTGAAGTAGGGCAGGTGGTCGGTCGAGGCGTGGATTTGTCCGCCCGGCTTCAGCGTGCGGGTAATCGCGTCCATAAACAGTTCGTTGAAAATGCGGTTATGGTGGTGCTTACCTTTCGGCCACGGATCGGGATAGAAGATGTAATAGGTGTCCACGCTCTGCGGCGGTACGAGATAGGTGACGGTGTAATAACCGTCCAGACGCAAAGCACGGAGGTTGAACAATCCCGCCCGCAGAGCTTTGCGGTCAATGCGGCGAATTCTCCCAAGCTGCCGGTCGATTCCCAGAAAGTTTGTTTCAGGGAACTTGCGCGCACGCGCCAGCAGAAAGCGGCCCTTGCCGCAGCCGAGGTCGATTTCCAGCGGATGTTCCGGATGGTCAAAGTGCGCCCGGAAATCAATCGGATTCAACCACTGTTCCGGAAAAATGCGCAAAGTGGATTTCATTCCACTTTCATCTTTCATACTTCATCTTTCATATTTCTCTTAGAACGGTATGAAGCCGGTGCGCGGAGTGATCTTTTTAACGACAGCGGCAAGCAGTTTTGAAACCGCTTCAAGATCGCTGAGACTCAGCAGTTCGCAAGGGCTGTGCATATAGCGCAGCGGAACGCTGATGAGCGCGGTGGCCACCCCGGCACGGTTGAGCTGAATCGCGTTGGCATCCGTGCCGGTTCCGCGCGCTTCGGCGACAATCTGCACCGGAATTTTTTCTTCTTTTGCCGTTTCAATGATCAGATCAAACAGCTTGTGGTTGATATTCGGCCCGCGCGTAACGACCGGTCCGCCGTCGAGTTCCACTTTGCCTTCCTGATTCACCACGTTTCCAATATTCGGATGGTCGGTGGCAAAGGTGACGTCAACGGCGATGCCGACATCGGGCTCAATGCCGAATGCCGCAGTGCGCGCGCCGCGCAGTCCGATTTCCTCCTGAACGGTCGCTACCACATGCACTTCGCACTGGGTGCTCATTTTGGCGAGCAATCGTCCGGCTTCCAGAATGGCGAAGGCTCCGGCGCGGTCGTCAAAGGCCCGCCCGACGGCGCGACCGTTTTGCAGTTCCTCAAATCCGTACTGGATCACCAACGGATCGCCGATGCTGACCAGCTTTTCGGCCTCCTTTTTGTTTTTCACGCCGATATCGACCCACAGGTCTTTGATCTCCGAAACCTTCTTGCGCTGTTCGGCCTCCTGCAGATGAATAGCGATTTTCCCGACCGCGCCGCGAACCGTTTTGCCGCCGTTGCCGATAATATCGACCCGCTGACCCTGTGCGATCTGCGGGTCCCAGCCGCCGATCGGCACAATCCAGAGGAAGCCTTTGTCGTCAATGTGGGAGATGAGGAAGCCGATTTCGTCATAATGGCCCGCCAGCATCACTTTTACTTTTCCGCCGGTATTGATGACGGCGTGTGAATTGCCGTGGACATCGGTTTCGACCCGGTCGGCGAACGGCTTGGCATAGGCCTTCCAGACCGCAGCGGCGCAGTGTTCATAGCCGGACGGGCTGATGGCGTTGATCATATCGGCGAGAAATTGCTTCGATGTTTTATTCATAGGGCTTCCTTTTTTGAATCAGGCGAGGGAGTTTTTCAAGGATTGCAAAAAACAGCAAGCCCCAACGCAGGCAACTGCGTTGCGGCACAGTGTTTTACGCTCAAGTCCGGCGTATTTTGCAATGTTTGGAAACAGGCAGGCCGCAACGCAGTTGCCGCTTGCCCCGTTCCGGCCGCCTGTCTATAGTTCCGCCTCATTTGGAGCAAATCATGGCCGACGCAACTCATATGGACGTGTCCTACATCGCGCATCTGGCGCGGATTCACCTCGCCGCCGGGGAGGCGGAACTGTTTCAGGGACAGCTTGATCAGGTGCTCAACTATGTCGAGCAGCTTGGCGAACTCGACCTTTCAAACGTCGAGCCGACCACTCGGTCGACGGCTGCTTTCGAACACCCAGGGGTCAACGTGCTCCGTGACGATACACCTCGTCCGTCACTCGACCATGATGCCGTCATCGCCAACGCTCCCGCCGCCCGCGACGGGCAGATTCTTGTCCCTAAAATAATGGAATAACCATGGCCGGACTAAATACAAAAACCATTTCTGAACTTTCCGGACTGCTGGAGCAGGGCAGATGCACTTCCGTCGAAATCGTCAACGACGTGCTGGCCGCAATGGATGAACGTGACGGCAGGATCGGGGCCTACCTGACCGTTGACCGCGCCGCCGCGCTGGTTCAGGCCGAAGCCGCCGACAAAGCGCGCGCCGCCGGAAAAAAAGGCGTACTGCTCGGCATTCCGCTGGCGATTAAAGACCTGCTGAACGTCAAAGGTCAGCCGTGTACCTGTTCGTCGAAAATTCTCGAAGGCTATATCGCACCGTACGATGCCACCGCTATCGCCAAACTGCGCGAAGCGGGTGCAGTTTTTCTCGGTCGCGTCAATATGGACGAATTTGCGATGGGTTCGAGCACGGAAAGTTCGGCTTTCAAAAAGACCCGTAATCCGTGGAATACCGACCACGTTCCCGGCGGTTCCTCCGGCGGTTCTGCCGCCAGTGTCGCCGCAGATGAAGCGATTGCCGCACTCGGCTCCGACACCGGCGGATCCATTCGCCAGCCCGCCGCCTTCTGCGGATGCGTCGGCCTGAAACCGACCTACGGCATGATTTCGCGCTACGGCCTGACCGCTTTCGCCTCATCGCTCGACCAGATCGGGCCGATCACCAAGACGGTCAAGGATGCCGCCATTCTGCTCACCGCAATGGTCGGTAAAGATCCTATGGATTCCACCACGGTCGATTTGCCCGTTCCAGACTATTCAAAAGATCTGACCGATGACCACAGTTTGAAGGGAATGCGGCTCGGCCTGCCGAAGGAATATTTTGTCGAAGGGATGGATCCGGAAGTCGAAACAGCGGTCCGCAACGCGATCGAGCATTGTAAAAAGCTTGGCGCGAAGATTGTGGACATCAGCCTGCCGCACTCGAAGTATGCGATTGCGGTCTATTACATCATCGCCACAGCGGAAGCTTCCGCCAATCTCGCGCGCTTCGACGGCATCCGCTACGGCCTGCGTAAGGACGGTGCCGATCCGATTGAACTCTACGGCAAAACCCGCGCCGCCGGTTTCGGCCCCGAGGTCAAACGCCGCATTATTCTCGGTACCTACGTTCTTTCGAGCGGTTACTACGACGCCTATTACCTGCGCGCCCAGAAAGTCCGTACGCTGATTCATAATGATTTTAGAGCCGCATCTGCTCATTGCGATGCCATTCTCGCGCCGGTTACGCCAACACCCGCGTACCGCATCGGCGAGAAGACCAGCGATCCGCTCAAGATGTATCTCGACGATATTCTGACCACGCCGGTCAATCTTGCGGGCATCTGCGGGCTGAGCGTCCCGTGCGGATTTTCCAAAGCCGGAATGCCGATCGGACTCCAGATTCTCGGCGACTCGTTTATGGAGCCGATCATCCTCAAAGTCGGCCACGCCTACGAACAGACCACCGGTTGGCATGAGCGCCGCCCGGCCAATTGATATTCAGCGTGATGCGGCACCCGGACCGGGGAGCTGTCACCCGAATGATATTTATCGAACCGAGCGGAGAGGAGATGAGTAAATTATGAAACGATACGGGTTGTATATGCCGTCTGTACGGCACGGCAGCATCAAAGAGAATTTAAACAAAGGGGTTGCCGGTATCATTGCGGGCGGGGTGAGCTTATGTTTTCAAAGCTATGGCGCCGAGGTGCGGTCTTCGACTAATGACCTTCGACCGAATATTCTAATGATTATTTCGGATGATCAGGGCTATGGCGATTTCAGTTGTTTCGGGAATTCGGTTCTGAAGACGCCGAATTTGGATCGCCTGTACACCCAAAGTGTACGGCTTGTGAATTACTGTGTATCACCACTCTGTGCGCCGACGCGGGCCGCGGTAATGACCGGTCGCCACGAATACTTCAGCGGGGTTTCTGATACGTACGGTGGCCGGGCTATGTTGCGTGAAGACGCAGTTACAATTCCAATGCTGTTGAAGGATGCCGGTTACCGAACGGGTTTTTTTAATAAATGGCATTTAGGCAATTCTTATCCGTCTCGGCCTCAGGATAAAGGTTTCGAACATACTTGCGAGATTGATGTACTTCCCGGGTTGAGAAGTTGTGTCACAATTGACGGGCAACGTCGCGAGGTTGATGAATTCCACGATGACGTTATGACAGATGATGCCATTCGTTTCATCAAAGAAAAAAAACAGCCCTTTTTTGCCTATGTTGCCAGTAAATTACCGCACGACTGTCCGCCGCCTATGGCGCCGGATAAATATGTAAAGCCGTATCTGGATGCGGGGTTGACCAAGGGTGATGCTTCCGTTTACGGGATGGTGGCCAATCTCGATCATAATATCGGGAGAATCCTGGCAACTTTGGATGAGGAAGATCTTGCAGCTAACACCATTGTAATATTTTTCTCAGATAATGGACCGTTGAGAAACTGTCCGGAGCTGAAGACTCCATATGAAAGCAGTGTTGTCCGGGAATATGACTACACCGACCGCTACACTATGGGGTTGCGCGGTGGCAAGACGCTGGTTTACGAGGGCGGTATTCATGTTCCTTGTTTTGTGCGGTGGCCGGGACATTTTGAGGCAGGCCGGGACGTTGCCGCCCTGACTGCACATGTGGATTGGTTGCCGACGCTGCTTGAGATCGCCGGCGCGAAACGGCCGTCGGATCTTCCGCTGGATGGACGCAGCATTGTTCCTCTGCTGACCGGAACATCTGATCGCTGGGACGATGACCGGGCCTTGATGTTTCAATCCGATCGAGTTGATGTGCCTCACCCCTGGGTGAATGCCTGTGTGCGTACAGAACACTTTAAGTTGGTAAACCGAAATGAACTGTATGATCTTACGGCAGATCCCTCTGAGAAATATAATGTTGCAGAACACTACGCTGCTATTGTGAAAAAATATCAGGCTGTTTATGACCAGTGGTATGCAAAAGTTTTTCATGATACGGATGGATTTGAACCATCCTATACAATTGCCGGTTCCGACAAAGAAATGATCACTTCGTTTACGACCGCGCAGTTACACTCTGTCACAGACCAGCCGCATGATAATGGCTGGCGGATTAAAGTGGCGCGTTCCGGAAGATACAAAATAGAAGTGTCCGGTATACATTCCGACTGGTTCGGTTCAGAGGGAGCGCTGATTTTCAGGTTTGGAAAAAACGCGTGCCGTCTGTCAGTGAAACCTGATGAGAAAAGCCTGGAAGGAAGTGTTTGGCTGGATGAAGGTACGGGATATTTTACAGTGGAATCCTGTCAGCTTAAAGGTGTTCATACTCAGTTGCGGGGGATACAGGTGCAGCCGGGATTCGATGCGGTCTCCCTGCAATACAGTGAAAATACGAAACAGGAAGCGGAATAAACCGTTTCGCTAACTGAGTTCTATACGATCTGTCGATTGTCCGGAAAATGTTTAATCATGGATTACAGGACTCTCACACAGGCTGATTCACAGAGCCATGCTTCGGATTTATCCGGCATGCGGGCGTGAATCCAGCCGTTGCGTGTTTCCAGGCATTGGAACTCAGTCGCTTCGTGCAGCGGAGTGTCGTACGCCGCGTCGTAGGCATAACCCGGTCCAAGACGCACGTCGGCGGGTTCAATTATCACACCAACCGAAGGCTGGAAAAGCGAGGTCAGTAAAGAAGCCGCCGGGATCAGTGCGGCAATTCCGAGAACAATCCAAGTGCGGCGCGGAGTCTTTTTGCCAAGGACACGGGCCGTTAGGAAAAGCGCCCAACCGGTCAGATAAATCAGCGTCAGCAGTACGCCGCGAGTCGCCGGACTCCAGCGGCTGAACTGATTCCAGACGCCGGAAATTTTTGAAGCCGGAGTTTCCGCTGTTTTGAAACGGTCGGTGCGCTGGGCGCGGATGAAGGCGATGCTTTCGCGCGTCTGCCGGTCAAACGGATTGCGCCGTTCGGCGGCGAGGTAGTTGGCGAGTGCCCGGCCGTTTTCTCCGGCGAAGAACCAGCTGTTGCCGGCATTGAAGAACTGTTTTTGCGGCTCGAACCCGAGTGCCGCTTCCGTGAAGAGCGGCTGTGCTTTATCCGGCTGTTCGGTGCGCATTTGCATGGCCTGTGCAAACAGTTCGTCCGGTGTGGAGGCAAAGCTGGAAAACGCGGCAAAGACGCATACCATGAGAATGATGTTGGGTAGGGACGGATCGCCGAGCCGTCCACGGCGCGCCCGGCGGTCGCGCCCTACCTTTAGCGGAAGAGTTTTTTCGATCCGACGAACCAGTTCGCTGGCGGTGGATGCCTTGCGCGGCGGAGTGCCTTGCGGAGCGTATTGTTCGGTGTCCTGCCGTGCAAAGCGGTCATGGACATCTTGTATCAGTTCGGGGCTTGCGTTTTGTTTTTCGAATTCCGGCGCGACGGCTTCGAAAGTGACAGCTTCAGCAGTCAGGTTGAAACGGTCAGCCAGATAGTTTTTCCAGGCGGATTCCTCGTCTTGTTTGACGGCGCGGCGGAAATTGCGCGCGGCGCGCAGAGCCCGGGCGTACGCAGGATCGGCGCGGCAGCGGTCGCGCCGGCGCAGCCACGGGCGCAACGCCAGCCACAGCAGGGGCGGCAGCAGCCAGAAGGCCCATGCGTTGTGCGCAACGAATTCGACGGTTCTGTAGGTGTTCATATGCAGTCTGCTTTCTTTCCAGTTTCCTCTAATGCCCGTGAGATGGTTTTTCGGTTTCCGATCCCCGCCGGGAGACGGTTGATAGATGGTCTGGCTGCCGTCAGGGTTGACCCGGATACTCAGCGGTTCCGTGCGGATGATCCGATAGGCTTTCTGTTCGGGATCAAAAATCTGAAGAGCCAGTGCGGGAACCGCTGTGATGCCGCTGCGCAGCGGGCGCAGGACGTATGTGAAGCTTCTGGAGTTCTCTGTTGCGGATTCGTGCAGCGGGCGGGGTATCAATTGAAACTCAGAACCTACCCCTTCGAGAACCGCATCCGGCAGCGCTGCAATCTGCCCGCCGAACGCAAGTTCTTTCAGCGCCACGGTCAGCAGCATCGGCTGACCGACAACGGTGTCTGCGGGCTGAACCGAGGCACTTGCCGTGCAGGCGCCGGCAATACCGCTATAGCGCAAAGTGCGGCCCGTTTCCGGAAGCGCCTGCACCGTGAACTCCGGCAGAGGGATGGAAAGATAGATGCGTTCGAACCGGTCGCTCTTTTCGGGCCGGTTGAAGAAGTGGTTGTCAAAATAACTGGGATACTGGCTGGAGGTTCGGCGGTCCTGCATCAGCGCGCAGTTCAGCCGGGCGGTTGCCGGACGGCTCAGCCCTTCGCGGCGCGGAACCAGCATAAAGTTAAAAACCAGCTGTTCTCCGGTTTCCGTTATGGTTTTTTCAGCGATGACACGCTGATTGTTAACCGGCAGTCCGATACGGTTATTTTCCGGAATGCCGGGGTCGAGAGGATACACTTCCCAGTCCGGATTGCGCAGAATCGGCAGTTCCAGCAGCAGTTCCTGACAGCGTGTGAACGGGACTTTGCTATTCCATGTCACCGCCATTTTTACCGGCTGATCCGTATAAAGATTGGTCGCGCTGAACACAACCGACAGAGCCATTTCATCCGCGCGGCGCGGCGCGGAAATTGCGAGACGCAGCAGCGGAGTTTCAGCGGTTTCATCCTTCGATTTCACTGAGACGGGCGGAACCGTCAGGATGCCGGATTCTTCGGCGATCATTTCGATGCGGAAACTGTTGGTTTGAACCGGCGTAATGCCCGTTACGGTAAACCCGTTTCCGGACGGAACCGCCGGCAGTTCGATTTCACTGCCGGCTTTGAGCAGCAGTGTGAACGGCTCATAAACAAACAGACTGGCCGCCTCCGGCTTCAGGCTGATGTTCAGCTCTGCCTGCCCCGCAAAGATTGCGGCAAAGAAACTGATAACCGTTAACTGATAACTGGTAATTCTCATCACCAATTTTTCTCCACATTGGCGCCGGCGCGCGAGGATTTCTGCCGGGCCCGCTGTTCCGTATTGGCCGATTCCTCCTGAAGAATTTCTTCGGCGGTGTAGTTGGGCGTCGGCAGCGAGCGGCTGTCGAGCGAGGTTTGGAAGTTCGCAGAATTCATCGGAATCGACAGGTTGCTGTCCTGTGAGGATTCATTCTGCTCGGCGTTTTCGTCAAAATCCCAGTCGGACTGATCACTCTCCTGAGACTTTCCGTCTGAACTGTTTCCTTTACTCTGATCTGCCAGCAGCGCGAGCGCCTCCTGCATGCGGCGCGTTGCTGTGAGAAGAGATGAATTGGCCTGCGGCCAGTCGGTCACATCGGGCGCAAGGGTTGCGGCGGCGGCTTGCTGGGATTCTTCCGCAGCTTTCAGTTTGTCTGCGGCCTGATCGAATTCGGTCGGCGGAGGCATTTCTCTGTCGCCATACGCGGCCGCCAGCATTTTTTGAATTATGCCCTGAATCTCTTTGACGACATCCAGCACTTTGCCGGTACCGGTTCCAATATCTGTCTGTTCTGTCAGTCCGGATGCCGCTGCGATGCCTTTTTCTTCCGGCGCGGCTGGCGGATGTTTTTTGAGAAGCTGCTGGCTTTGCTGGGAGAGAGCGCTTTCCCGCCGGGTCAGAACCTTCAGTTCTTCGATCACGGCTTTGAGCTTTTCCTGCAGATTCTCTTCGGCCGTTTCCTGCGCTTTCACCGTCTGTTTAACGGTGTTGATCTGCGCACTGACGCCGGCAATCTGCTGTGCAGCCTGCCCGCTGCCGGGCAGAATCAGCGCGGCGCGCAGAAATTCTTCGCGCGCACTCAACAGAACAGCCAGCGCCGTACGCGGGTCGGTTTCAATCGGCGTTTGTGCTTCAAGCCAGAATGCGCGGCCTTTTCCGATATGCTGCGAAAACTCTTTTTCCAATGAACGGGCCGAGGGCGAGCAGCCCGCGAGCATGAGAAGCGTCAGTATGGGCAGAATCCGACGGTACAGCGGAAAAAACCAGAGCAGCAGCGCAAACGCGATCAGAAAAGGATACCCCTCTGTGTAAGCGATTGATCCGCTGTCGGCGGCGGGAATCCCCGTCGTATCCGTCAGCATCCGCCGATAGCTGGAGATCATGTCAAACGGTCGGGTGCGTGCCGGAAAATAGGTGACGTTCGGACTTCCGGCGGCCAGCTGCGTCAGCTTTTCTTCATCAAGCCGTGTAACAACGTCCGTTCCTTCGTACTGCATCCACCCATTGGTTTTCGCGAGGTCGGGAATTCTTGCACCGGCAACCGGATCACCGATTCCGATGATCAGCACCCGCGCTCCGCAGCCGCGCAGTTCCTGAGCTGTTTTTTCGATATTGCTGAGGTAATCTTCTCCGTCAGTGAAAATGATTAAGTCCTGCCGTCCTTTTTCCGACTCCTTCAAAACCACATCAATCGCTTTTTCAATTGCCGCCTGCAGCGAGGTGCTGCCGACGTCGGCATCGGACGGCGAGGCGTGTTCGAGCATGTAGCGTACAAAATTGTGGTCAAGCGTGAGCGGTACGCGCACCGAAGCGGCACCTGCAAAGGTGATCAGGCCGATCTGCTGTCCGCGCAGATGATCCAGACTTTCGAACAGCGCAATTTTTGCCGCGTCGAGGCGGGTAGGGAAAACATCGGCGGCCAGCATGCTGCGTGAGATGTCGAGCGCTATCACCAGATCGCGTCCGCGGACACCGGCCGGGCCGGGATGCGGATTCCACGCCGGTTGCGCCAGCGCCAGAATGAGTGCGGCGAATGCGCCCAGCTGCAGAACGATCCGGGTTTCCCGGATATTGGAAAAATCTTTTTCCCCGCGCAGTTTTCCGGCGGATTCGCTTTGCAGGCGGACAGCCCGGACGGCAAGTTTCCAGAGGACTGGAAGAATCAGCAGCAACAGCAGCATTTCCGGAGCTTTTAAAATCATTTTTTTATTCTCAATTCGATGTTCGATATTCGGGGTTCAAGCGGCTTGGCGCGCCCGGCTCTTCGGTTACCCGCAGGACCGTGGTGCTCAGAACCAGGTGCAGTAAAAGCAGCAGCAGGGCGGGGAGGGCGAAAAAGGTAAAAATATTCCGGTACTCCAGATGGATCAGAGTCGTGTTTTTGATTTCACTTTTTTCAAGCTTATCAATCGTTTCGTAGGCTTTCGACAGCGCGTCGAGGTCGAAAATTTTCCAGAACGTTCCGCCGGTCGCCTCGCTGATCGTTTGAAGCAGTTTTTCCGCTTCGGTCAGTTCGCGCCGGACTTCGTCCGCATCACCGAGACTGATGGCGTAAAGCCGGATGCCCCATTTTTTTGCCAGACCGGCGGCTTCCTGCGGCAGGTGCAGGCCGCAGTTATTTTCGCCGTCGGTCAGCAGAATGATGGTTTTACTTTGAATCGGTGCGGCGGGGTTCTTTACGGAAACTGTTTTATCGTCGCGCCAGTCATTCATCCGTTCAAGGTGCGCGCAGGCCAGCATCAGCGCATCGCCGTAGGCGGTGCCGTCTTCGTTCGGGCGGTCCTGGATTTTCATCGCCTGCACCAGTTGAATGAGTGCGCTGTGGCCGCAGGTCAGCGGACTGAGCGTGTCGGCGTAGCGCGCGAAAGTGATCAGCCCGATCAGGTCGTCGGGCCGGTTTTCAATAAACGCCGTAACGGTTTTCTTGGCCGCTTCCAGCCGGTTTTGTTTCTGCACATTGATTCCGGTGATGGTGCGGTCCATGCTGCTGGAAATATCAATCAGCGCTTCAATGGCGATGCCGTGGCGGATTTCCGCACTGACCGTCCGTTCGGTGCGCGGTCCGGACAGCGCAATGATTAAAAGAGCAAAAGCCGCTGTGCGCAGAATCCGCAGGGCAGCGAGCCATTTGACCCGGCGCGGCTGCGCCGCGCCGCGCCAGCCGGCCAGACTTGAAACGACTACGGCGTTCAGCCGCTGTTTACGCAGAAACAGACCGGCGAACGGCAGCAGCAGCAGAGCCCATGGAAAGACAAAGCTCATTCGGCTTTCTCCAGAACATGGCGGGAATTTAATTTTTGAAAACAGAGAACCCACCCCGCCGTTCCGGCACCCCTCCAAAGGAGGGGATCGCGCATGGAACCTTTCGTATTCCCCTCCACCGGAGGGGTGGCCGCAGGCCGGGGTGGGTTGTCCAGATTGTTTGGTGTTATTTTTTCCGGCGGCGGCGCAACCGGTACGGCATCAACCGTGATTCCAAGGTTTGGAAAAATATACTGCACACCGCCGATCCCGGCCGTGAGGTTGGTCAGTACAGTCTGCCCGGCTTCGACGCCCTGCCAGATGACAATCCGCCTCTGAACGAACAGTCCAGCGCCGGTGCGTTGCAGCGGAATTTTTTCAACCGCCCGCAGAACGAGATTGGAAGTTTCGGGAATCAGCAGGCGTACCGGTTTTGCATCCGGGGTTGTGACGGTCAGCTCCGCGCGCAACGGAGCGCCCGGCACGCCGCGCAGTTCGCACGGCTCAACCGTCAGCACCGGTTCACCGGCCAGTGCGGTGCCGGCCATCAGCAGTAAGGCTGTTTTTAAATATTTCATTTTCACCCACCCGTTTCGTCGGCCGTGCGGCGCAGGCGGTTGCGGAAGAAGAGCGTCAGCACTTCGGCGCAGTTCTGCTGCGTATCGAGTTCAATCAGATCGGCTCCGGCGGCATCCAGTTCGATTTTCAGTGCGTCGCGGCGTGCGGCAAATGCGCGGCGGTAGTCGGCCTGGCGAGCGCGATTCAAATCGCACAGCATCGTTTCGCCGGTTTCGGAATCGGCCACCGCGACCAGCCCGCAGACCGGCGGATCGATTTCCTGCGGATCGTTGACGGCAACGGCGATCAGATCCTGCCGGAAACCCATTGCGCCGAGCTGCTCGCGCCCGGTGTCGAACAGGAAGTCGGAAATAATGAAAACCAGACTGCGCCGCCGTGCGAGGTGGGCCAGCGCATCGAGCGCGGGCTGCAGACCGGTTTTCCGTCCCTGCGGTTCGGCCTTGAGCAGATCGTTCAGCAACCGCATGGCATGGAGCCGCCCTTTACGCGGAGGAATCACGTGTTCCACGCGGTCGGAAAAGAGAATCAGTCCAGTGCGGTCGTTGTTGCGGGTGGCGGCAAGCGTCAGCAGGGCGGTAATTTCATGCACCGCATCCCACTTGGTGCGCCTGCCGTGTCCGGTGCGGCACGAGGCCGAAGTGTCGATGAGAAACCAGACGGCGAGTTCGCGCTCTTCAATGTAACGCTTGATATGCGGGTTGCCGGTGCGGGCTGTGACATTCCAGTCCATAGTGCGGACGTCGTCGCCCGGCGTGTAGGGACGGATTTCGTCGAAATCCATGCCGCGTCCTTTGAAAACACTGCGGTATTCCCCGGCCAGCAAGTGCTCGACCGGATAGCGGGTTTGCAGCTGGAGCTGACGGAGTTTCTTGTCCAGATCGCCGGACATGAAGGTTATCCTTCCGTTACGGGCACGTTGGCGACGATTCGATCCAATAGAGCATCGGAATCAAGTCCTTCGGCCTCCGCGCGGTAGCTGATGGCGATGCGGTGGCGGACGACATCGTGCAGCATGGCCTTGACGTCGTCGGGAACAACAAATTCGCGGCCCTGTACCAGCGCATGACCGCGCGCGGCGAGTGTGAGGTAGATCGAAGCGCGCGGCGAAGCGCCGAAGCGGATGTAGGATTTCAGTTCCGGCAGTCCGCAGGTGGACGGATCGCGGGTGGCGGCGACCAGGCGCAGAATGTAGCGCTCGATCTTTTCGTCGAGATAGATTTCGTCCACCAGTTTGCGCATCTCAAGAATGTCTTTCAGCGTAGCGACCTGCGCAACGGTTGTGTTCGGCGCGGTTTTCGCCATGCGTTTCAGGATGGCGTGCTCCTCTTTCATGGTGGGATAGCTGACCACCAGCTTGAACATAAAGCGGTCAATCTGCGCCTCGGGCAGGGCGTAGGTGCCTTCCTGTTCGATCGGATTCTGGGTGGCCAGTACCATGAACGGTTCGGGCAGCTTATACGTTTCGCGTCCCAGCGTCACCTGATGTTCCTGCATCGCTTCCAGCAGGGCGCTCTGCACCTTGGCGGGCGAGCGGTTGATTTCATCGGCCAGCACCAGATTGGCGAAAACCGGCCCTTTCTGCGTTTCAAACAGGCCGCTTTCCGGGCGGTAAATCTGCGTACCGATCAGGTCGCCGGGCAGCAGATCCGGCGTGAACTGGATGCGGCTGAATTTGGCGTCGAGCGCGCCGGCCAGCGAATTGACGATCATTGTTTTGGCGATGCCGGGAACGCCTTCCAGCAGAACGTGGCCGTTGCAGAGCAGGGCGGTGAGCAGTTTATCCACCAGATCCTGCTGGCCGACAATCACCTGCGAAATGGCTTCACGGATGCGGTTGAGCTGTTCACTCAGCGCGGAAATTCTCTGTTGCATAGCGGCTCCTTTTAAAGCGCGTGACTATAGCGGTATCGCCGCTTGAATTGAAGGGTGAAATATGGATACTTGCGCACCTATGAAATACGAAGCGTGTATCGGGCTTGAAACCCATGTGATGCAGAAAACGGTCACGAAAATGTTCTGCGGCTGCCGCAACGAATACGGCGCGCCGCCGAACACCAACGTCTGCCCTGTCTGCCTCGGCTATCCCGGCGCGCTTCCGGTGCTCAATGCCAAAGCCATCGAACTCTGCTGCAAAGCCGGACTGCTGCTCGGCTGTGAGATCAACCCGCATTCCAAGTGGGACCGCAAAAACTATTTCTATCCCGACATGTCCAAAAACTACCAGATCACGCAGGCCGACCGGCCGCTCTGCCTCGGCGGACAGATCGTGACGGAAGTGAACGGCGAGATGAAAACGTTCACCATTGAGCGCATCCATCAGGAAGAAAATGCCGCCAAGAATACGCACGATAAGAGCGGCAGTCTGATTGACTACAACCGCGCCGGCACCGCACTGATGGAAATTGTCTCCACGCCCTGCATGCATTCGGCCGACGATGCCTTCGCCTACATTCAGGCCTTGAAGCTCATTATGGAATACGGCGGCATTTCCGACTGCGACCTCGAAAAAGGACACATGCGCTCCGACGTCAACGTCAGCGTCCGTCCGGTAGGGCAGGAAAAACTCGGTGCCAAGGTCGAAATCAAAAACATGAACTCGCCCAGCTTCATCGTCGAAGCCATCAACTTTGAAATTGCGCGCCAGATTGAACTGATCGAAAACGGCGGTAAAGTCGTGCAGGAAACGCGCGGCTATGACTCCGACCGCGGTGAAACCTTTTCCCAGCGCACCAAAGAGGACGCCCACGACTACCGCTACTTTCCCGAACCCGACCTGCTTCCGGTCGAAATCTCCGCCGCGCAGATTTCCCAATGGAAATCCGAACTGCCCGAACTGCCGGTACAGCGGCGCGAACGCTACGTCCGCGAACTCGGACTGCCTGACTACGACGCCAAAGTCCTTACGGCTGAAAAACATATTTCTGACTTCTTCGATACCGCCTGCCACAAAACGAAACAGTACAAACTGCTTTCAAACTACATGATGGGCAAAGTCGCCAGCCTCGTTACGGAGAAAGGCGTCAGCGTTATCGAAAGCAAGCTGACCGCCGGAACGCTGGCGCAGGTCGCCGATCTGGTCGGCGGCGGAAACATCAGCTCCAGCGCCGCCAATGAACTGATTGAAGTGCTCTTTACGGAAGGCGGTGACCCGAAAGCGATTGTTGAAGTCAAAGGCATGGCGCAGGTCAACGACGACAGCGCGCTCGAAAAATGGGCCGAAGAAGCCATCGCGGCGAATGCCAAAGCGGTTGACGCCTACAAAGCGGGCAACGCCGCTTCTGTGAATGCTCTCATGGGCTACGTCATGAAACAGAGCAAAGGCAAAGCCAATCCACCCGCCGTCATCGCTATGCTGAAAAAGAAGCTGGGTGCGTAAAAGTTGAACCGCGAATGACAGGAGTTTTTCCGTTAACGGAGCGATCCTAGCAGCACGAAAATAATTATGATTCCGATAATTAGCGCGGCGCATCCGACATTCATCGTGTGGGAAAAAGTTCCAGGCTTTCCCATCAGACCGCAGGCGTTGACATCCTCTACCTTCGTGACGCTTTTTTGCATGGGACGGCCACATCCAGGGCAGACAGGTGCTTGATCGCTGATTTCTTTTTGACAATCTGGGCATTTAACAAGTGGCATTTGGTCTCCTAACTTTGTGATTGATCGTATTTGTCACTCCATCGTCCCTGCTTTTCAAAATAATCAGATTCTTTTTTGTTATACTGACTATCCATTTTTTTTAATTGTGACTCCAAGTGCTTAAGCTTTTCTTTTTCCTGCTTAGCAGATTCACCTTTTTCCTCAAGTGCGTTGATGCTCTCGTTTAGATCTTCGATGCACTGTTCTATATCAGAATGTTTTTTCCAAAAATCGACCTGATATGACTCCCACTCAATGTCTTCAGCAAGAATCGATTTGCTTCCCTTGTGGAAAGATAACGAAATTTTAGTTTTACAAAATCCGCAAGTTGTCTCAGAAAGTTTGGCGTAATCACGCCGATCAAAGTCTGTTAATTTAGCGGGGTCGAATTCGAGCCAGTACTCTCGCTGACATACTGGACAGTTGAAGTAGCATTTCTTCTTTCCAAAACCAAAAATCCCCATGTCTCATCTCCAAACTGGTATTTTTTAATTTTCAAGTTGCCTTTGGCACGAAGATTTTTAGCAAGTTGGCGGACGTAGAGGCAAGTGCGGCGACGGTAAAGATTTTACAAAGTGTAGACGCGGTGTCCTCACCGCGTTTCTTTCCGAATAGACTGAACGCGGTG
>CAIKGD010000028.1 GCA_903826865.1 uncultured Verrucomicrobiota bacterium | reverse complement strand
CACAGGCGAAGACACTCTTTCCCTACACGACGCTCTTCGATCTGACAACATCATCGAATACAATCATATCCATCATCTGGGCCGTGCCGTGCTGAGCGATATGAGCGGGGTTTATACGCTGGGGATATCTCCCGGAACGCGGGTCGCCAACAATGTGATTCATGACATCTACTCCTACAGCTACGGCGGATGGGGTCTCTACAATGACGAAGGCAGCGAGTTCGTTGTGATGGAAAGCAATATTGTTTATAACACCAAGAGCGAAGGCTACATATCCCACTGGGCCCGCAACAACACGCTGCGCAACAATATCTTCGCATGGACCGGCGACGAAGGGATCCGCTGCGCCCCGAAAACTGAAGAGTTCTATTTCACCTTTCAGCGGAACATCGTCTATCTGACCGGCAAAGAGATGCTGTGGGGCGACTGGAAGAAAGACAAGGCCTACACTATGGACTCCAACCTGTACTGGAGCACCGGGACTGCGGAGCCGACGTTCGATGGAGCCTCCTTTGAAAAATGGCAGGCGCGCAAGCACGACCGCCATTCGGTCATCGCCGATCCGAAATTTGTAAATGCCGCCGGATTTGATTTCCGGCTGCAGGAGAATTCCCCGGCGCTGGACATCGGCATCCGTCCGATTGACGCAGCGAAGGCCGGACTTTACGGGGATGAATGCTGGGTTCAGGCTCCGAAGCAGATCACCCGCGCGCCGCTCAAAATCCCGTCCGGCGAAGGGTTTTCCGTAGAGGAGGCTGAAGGGTTTGAAAACATGACGGCCGGTAAATCGCCCGATCTGGATGTCCTGCGCTCGGGGAAAGCCGGTGCCGTTACGGTGACGGATGAAACGTCCGCTGCGGGGAAACACAGTTTGAAATTTTCAGATGCCCCGGATCTTCCGCCTGAAAAGCGTCCTCAACTTCACTACAAAGGAGCTTTATGGAACGGTCTGGCCTGCCTTTCTTTTGATCTGCGTACGGATTCCGGCGCCGCATGGGAGATGGAGTCGCGCGACCACGGGAAGAACGGACGGCTCGGTCCGGCACTGACGGTGAGTGAACGCGGCGAGCTGTTTGCCGGAGAGCAGAAGCTTCTGAAGCTGCCTGCGGATCAATGGATACATTTCCGGATTGATTATCTGCTCGGGCCGACGTGTACGGGACAGTTTGATCTGACGGTTACACTGCCGGGCGAAGCTCCCCGTGTTTTCAAGGGGATTGAGACATCCGGCCGTCCGAAAGCGCTGCAATGGCTGAAGTTTATGGGTGCGGAAACAACCGGGAACTGTTTCTATCTGGATAATGTTAAACTGGAGGTGCAATAAAACGATTAATTTAGAGATCACGTAATCCATCAATTTTTTGTCGAATATAACCAAAAGGAACCTGAATGAAGTATGTGATGATTTTTCATGCCAATTTGAACTATGCCTATCTTACACCGGATCAGTATGAGTTTGTAATCCGCGAAGCCTATGAGATGACCATGGACACCATGCGGGAAAAATTTCCCGGCACCAAATATGTTTTTGAAGCGAGCGGGTACACCATCGAAATGATGCAAAAATATACGCCGGACGTGGTTAAAAAACTAAAAGCCGCCATCCAGAACGGCTCATGCGAGTTCATGGGCTCTCCGTACGCCCATCCGATGCTGCCTAATTTCCCGGAAAAAGACGGCCTCTGGACACTGGAATTTT
>CAIKGD010000027.1 GCA_903826865.1 uncultured Verrucomicrobiota bacterium | reverse complement strand
CATTTTATTTAGTTCCTGATGTTTAGATTAGAGTAATTTCTTACTGCAAGACGTTGTAAGTGTAGATACTAACTATTAAGGTTTCTGTGCACTTTCACGATAAGCCACCACGGGCTTTCCGGCATTAGCCTGCACTTTGAATTCACGGAAAATACGGTCTTTAATAATTTCAAGATGAAGTTCGCCCATGCCGTTAATAATAGTCTGGCCGGTATCTTCATTCATCGTCACACGGAACGTCGGGTCTTCTTCGGTCAGCGAAAGGAGCGCCTCTTTGAGCGCATCACGGTCAGCCTGCGTCTTGGGTTCAATCGCCATCGCAATAACCGGCTCCGGGAATACAATGCGTTCCAGAACAATCGGATCGTTCTCCGCACAAAGTGTGTCGCCGGTAGTAAAATTCTTCAGGCCGGAAATTGCACCAATCTCGCCGGTGTACAGTACTTCGATGTCTTCACGGCTGTTCGCATGCAGACGGAGCAGACGACCGATCTTTTCACGTTTCTTAGTGCGCGGGTTGTACACATTCTGGCGTTTTTCGAGTTTCCCTGAATAAACGCGGACGAATACCAGTTTGCCGACGAAAGGATCGTTTGCCATCTTGAATGCGAGCGCACTAAGCGGCTCGAAATCGCCGGCCTCACGACTGAGTGTTTCTCCGGTTCTCGGATGAATACCGGCAACCGCAGGAACATCCAAAGGAGACGGCAGATAATCAACTACGGCGTCCAGCAGCGGCTGCACCCCTTTGTTCTTGAGCGACGAACCGCAAAGTACAGGAACAATCTGTCCGGAAACAGTGGCGCGGCGCAAAGCGGCAATCAGCAGGTCAGCCGGCACATCGGGATTTTCGAAATAGGCCTCAATCAGCTGCTCATCTGCTTCAGAAACGCGTTCAATAAGTTTTGCGCGCGCTTTTTCGGCGGCAACAGCCATTTCTTCAGGAATGGCACTCTTGTGTACTTCGCTTCCAAAACTTTCTTCTCCGAAGGAGATTGCAGACATGGAAACGAGGTCGATCACCCCTTTAAAATTCTCTTCGGTTCCCCAAGGCAGCTGCAGCGGAACCGCCGGAGCGGCCAGCTTCTCGCACATCTGTTTTACAACTGAATCAAAATCGGCGCCCTTGCGATCCATCTTGTTTACGAACGCCAGACAGGGAACGTGATATTTTTTAGCCTGACGCCAGACCGTTTCCGACTGCGGCTGAACGCCCCCGACTCCGCAGAACACACCGACAGCACCGTCGAGCACGCGCAACGACCGTTCAACTTCAACGGTAAAGTCCACATGGCCGGGAGTGTCGATGAGATTGATCTGATGATCCTTCCAGAAACAAGTAGTGGCGGCACTGGTAATGGTAATGCCGCGCTCCTGTTCCTGCTCCATCCAGTCCATGACGGCAGTGCCTTCATGCACTTCGCCCATTTTGTAAACACGCCCGGTATAATAAAGGATACGTTCAGAAGTCGTGGTTTTACCGGCGTCAATATGCGCTATGATTCCGATATTACGGATTGAGGACAGACTGCGTCCGCGCGCTGCGTCTTCCCGGAGGGCGGGCGCAGAACTCTTCGCATTTTTTCTATCCTGTTTCACAGCAAACTTCATTTCAAATCCCGGTGATTACCACTTGTAGTGCGCAAATGCTTTGTTGGCTTGAGCCATCTTATGAGTATCGTCCCGTTTCTTGACTGCCGAACCTTGATTGTTATAGGCATCCAGCACTTCCATCGCCAACGCGCGGCGCATCGGCTGACCGCGGCGAGTCTTGGCATATTGAATAAGCCAACGGCCGGCCAATGCGGTTTGGCGTTTCGGACTGACTTCCAGAGGAACCTGATACGTGGCACCGCCAACACGCTTGGACTTCACTTCCAGCTTCGGCTTAATATTCTCCATAGCGCGACCGAACACTGTCAGCGGATCTTCTTCTTTAAGTTTCTGCTGAATATCTTCCAGCGCGCCGTAAACGATAGCGGCAGCGGTTGATTTTTTTCCGCGACCCATGATGCTGTTGATCATGTAAGCTACCAGCTCGCTGTTAAAGCGAGGATCCGGAGTGATCGTGCGTTTTTCTGCTCTGCGTCTTCTTGCCATGGTTTAAAAACTTTCTTTATTCTTTCGGTTTCTTGGCACCGTATTTCGAGCGACCCCGGCGGCGTCCGTTTACACCGAGGCAGTCGAGAGTGCCGCGAATAATGTGATAGCGCACCCCCGGCAAATCTTTCACCCTTCCGCCGCGAACCAGCACCATGCTGTGTTCCTGCAGGTTATGACCTTCACCCGGAATATAGGCGTTGATTTCGCGACCGTTCGTCAACCGCACACGGGCGATTTTACGCAACGCGGAGTTCGGCTTTTTAGGGGTCATGGTCTTCACAAGAAGACAGACACCGCGACGCTGCGGACAGTTCGTCAGCGCGGGCGATTTGCTCTTCTTCAGCAACGGTCTGCGTGGTTTTTTAATCAACTGGTTAATTGTCGGCATAAGTTCCTTCCATCAAAAAAAACGAGCGGCAGATAATAGGAGCCGGCCGTTCAGCCCGCAAGCATTAAGATTTAACTTTCTGCGGTTTTTTCATCCTGAGCCATTAACGGGTTCGAACCCAGCGCATCCTCTACGCTGATTTCCTCGCCCAGCTTGACCGGACGAATATTTTTATAAAGCGGGAATCCGCTTCCGGCAGGAATCAGATGACCCATGATCACGTTTTCCTTGAAACCGCGCAACTGGTCGATGCGACCCAGTGTGGCCGCCTGCGTCAACACGCGGGTGGTGTCCTGGAACGATGCCGCCGAGATAAAGCTTTCGGTAGCCAAGGCTGCTTTGGTGATCCCCAGCAGAACCGGTGAGGCTTCCGCCGGACGGCGACCCTCTTCCATAGCCCGCTGGTTGACTTCCTGAAACTGCTGTTTCTCTACCTGCTCACCCCAAAGAAATTCGGTGTCGCCGGGATCGGTGATTTTCACTTTGCGCAACATCTGACGGACAATCACTTCAATATGCTTGTCGTTGATTTCCACACCTTGCAGACGGTAAACCGCCTGCACTTCGTTCACCAAATACTCCTGAAGCTCCTGCGGACCGCAGACTTCCAGCAGTTCCTGCGGAACGATCGGACCTTCGGTGAGCTGCTGCCCTTTCTGAACCACATCACCAGAGTAAACAATAACGTGTTTACCCATTGGAATAAGATGTTCTTCTTCCGTTCCAGTGGCCGGATCGCGAATGATTAACTGACGTTTCCCTTTGGCGATACCGCCTAGCTCAACCACTCCGTCAATCTTCGCAATTTCAGCAGCTTCCTTCGGACGGCGAGCCTCGACCAGTTCGGCCACGCGCGGCAGACCGCCAGTAATATCCTTGGTGCGGGACTGCTTGCGCGGTGTCTTGGCCAGCGTAGCACCCGCAATGATCTTCATGCCTTTAGTCACCATCACGTGAGCTGCCGCCGGGATCGAGTAATAGGCAATAGCCTTGCCGGACGCATCTTTAACAACGATCTGGGGATGAAGATCCTCTTTGTGCTCCAGCACAACCAAGCCTTCGACACCGGTTGTCGCATCTTCAGCCTTTTGAACGGTGACGCCCTCAATAAAGTCATGGAAATCGACTTTCCCGTCCTGTTCCGAAAGAATCGGAACACTGTACGGATCCCAACTGACAAATGTTTCACCGCGTTTGACACGGGCGCCGTCTTCGATAGTAATCACCGCCCCGATCACCGCCGAGTAGCGTTCCAGTTCACGCCCCTCGTCGTCAAACGTCACGACATATCCGTTTTTATTAAGAATGACATTGCCGGTTTCAACCTTGACCGTCCGGAGATTTTCGTAGCGAACCACCGAGTTTTCTTTGGCCGTGATTTTCGGTTGTTTAAAGACCGAACTGGCCGTCCCACCGATATGAAACGTACGCATTGTGAGCTGCGTACCGGGTTCGCCGATTGATTGCGCGGCAATGATACCGACCGGCTCGCCCAAACGGGCCTCACGACCGGATGCCAGATTGCGGCCATAGCACTTGGCGCAAACACCGCGGCGCGACTCACAGGTCAGCACGCTGCGAATGCGCACTTTTTCAACGCCGACCCGCTCAATTTTTTTGGCGGCGTATTCGTCGATAATTTCATTCGCCGCGACAATGACTTCTTTCGTGTTGTACGGATCAAAAATATCATCGCAGGTTGTACGGCCGATGATGCGCTGAGCCAGCGATACAAGTTCATCATCACCGTCGGTGATGGCGCTAACCTCAATACCGTTAAGCGTATGACAATCTTCTTCCATGATGATGATGTCATGAGCCACATCAACCAGCTTGCGGGTCAGGTACCCGGAGTCCGCAGTTTTAAGCGCGGTATCAGCCAGACCCTTACGGGCACCGTGCGTTGAAATGAAGTATTCCAATACGCTCAATCCTTCGCGGAAGTTCGCAAGAATCGGACGCTCGATAATTTCACCCGACGGCTTGGCCATCAAACCGCGCATACCGGCCAGCTGACGAATCTGCTGACGGCTGCCGCGCGCTCCTGAATCCACCATGATGAAAACAGGGTTCAGGTCTTTGACCGAGTCTTTATTGGCAGGGTCGTCGTTGCGTTCCAGCGCACTGAAAAGTTTGCCGGTCAGCTTGTCGTTGGCGTCCGTCCATTGGTCAATGACCATGTTGTAACGTTCGCCATCGGTAATGAGACCCTTTTTATATTTATCTTCCACCGCACTGATGGTCTTGCGGGCCGCCGCAATGATTTCAGCCTTTTCCGGCGGAATAATCATGTCAGAAAGACCGATTGAGATACCTGCCGCCGTCGCCTGAGCGAAGCCGAGATTCTTGAGACTGTCGAGCACCCGGACGGTTTCGCTGTGTCCTGCCACTTCGTAGCAATGCTCGATGAGCTTACCAAGCAGTTTTTTAGTAATCCGGTCATTCACAAAACCGATACTGCTAGGCCAGACTTCGTTGAAAAATACGCGGCCGACTGTTGTGATAATCGCCGACTTGTGCTGATCGCCGAATTTAGTTTCCCGCTGATAATCCGGATTGCGGTAGCGGATGCGGTCGTGTAAACGAAGAGCGCCTTCATCAAACGCGGTATGTACTTCATTAATATCCGCCAGAAGCGGCAGCCGCTCTTGTTCCTCTTTGCCGGCGTTTTTGCGCGACTCCAGAACAAACGTCTGAGAAAAACTGGTCAAGAAGTAAGTTCCAAGCGCGATATCCTGCGTCGGTGTCATGACCGGCTTCCCGCTGGACGGCGAGAAAATATTGTTCGGTGCAAGCATCAGACACTTAGATTCGATCTGCGCCTCGATAGAAAGCGGGACGTGAACCGCCATTTGGTCACCGTCGAAGTCCGCATTGTATGCGGTACAAACCAGTGGATGAACCTGAATGGCCTCCCCTTCGATCAATACCGGCTCGAACGACTGAATACTGAGGCGGTGCAGCGTCGGTGCGCGGTTAAGCATGACCGTATGACCTTTGGTCACTTCGTCGAGAATGTCCCACACGACTTCTTCTTCGCGCTCAATCATCTTCTTGGCGCTGCGCACAGTGTGCACAATGCCGCGCTCTTTGAGTTTGCGAATGATAAACGGTTCGAACAGCACCAGCGCCATTTTCTTCGGCAACCCGCACTGATTCAGTTTGAGATTCGGGCCGACCACGATCACCGAACGCCCTGAGTAGTCTACACGTTTACCAAGCAGGTTCTGCCGGAAGCGACCCTGCTTACCTTTAAGCATGTCACTCAGTGATTTGAGCGGACGGTTGCCCGGGCCGCTGACGGCACGGCCGTGCCGCCCATTGTCAAACAATGAATCAACAGCCTGTTGCAACATCCGCTTTTCGTTACGGATAATCACTTCCGGCGTTTTGAGTGCCAGCAGTGTTTTCAGACGGTTGTTGCGGTTGATGACGCGGCGGTAGAGGTCGTTGAGGTCAGATGTTGCGAAACGTCCGCCTTCAAGCGGAACCAGCGGGCGCAGATCCGGAGGAATAACCGGCAGTACTTCAAAGATCATCCATTCGGGTCGCGAGTTGCTCTTGATGAGCCCTTCGATGACCTTCATCTGGCTGACCAGTTTTTTACGAGTCTGCTTGCTGCGGGTGCTGGCCAGCGCATCTTCAAGTTCAACCAGCTTTTCAGGCAGATTGATTTTCTTGAGTAATTCACGGAGCCCTTCGGCACCGATGCGGGCATCAAAGTTTCCGTCACCGTAGTTATCAAGTGCTTCACGGTATTCGAGCTCGGTGAGCAACTGTTTTTCTTTGAGCGGTGTGTCACCCGGATCAATAACGACATAGTCGTCGTAATAAATAATGTGCTCGAGGCTGCGCAAGGTCATGTCCAGCAGAAGCCCCATGCGGCTCGGCGTGGCTTTAAAAAACCAGATGTGCGAAACCGGAACCGCCAGTTCTATATGAGCCATGCGTTCGCGGCGCACGCGCGACAGCGTCACTTCGACGCCGCAACGATCACAAATAACGCCTTTGTGCTTGATGCGTTTGTACTTTCCGCAACTGCACTCCCAGTCCTTGGAAGGACCAAAAATGCGTTCGCAAAAAAGACCGCCCTTTTCCGGTTTGAATGTCCGGTAATTGATAGTTTCAGGGTTTTTAACTTCCCCAAAGCTCCAGGAACGAATGTTCTCGGGCGAAGCCAGCTTGATGCTTGCCACTTCGCTGATCGCTTCTGTCTCTACGCCGAGTATGTCTGCTGCGTTGCGTGTATCCACCGAGGTTCTCCTTCAAAGATTAAAGATGTCATGTGAAAGAAACATTGTCTGTGTCCGGCTTTTTAACTTCAAAATTCAAGCCGAGCCCCTGCAGTTCCTTGATCAGTACGTTGAACGATTCCGGACGTCCGGCATCGAGCACGTTCTCACCCTTCACAATGGACTCATAAATACGGGTACGTCCGGAAAGGTCATCACTCTTGACCGTCAGGACTTCCTGCAATGCGTATGCTGCGCCGTAGGCTTCCAGCGCCCACACTTCCATTTCCCCGAAGCGCTGTCCGCCGTATTGCGCCTTGCCGCCCAGCGGTTGCTGGGTGACGAGCGAGTACGGACCGACGGCACGGGCATGGATCTTTTCCGTGACGAGGTGGTGCAGCTTGAGCATGTAGATAGTTCCTACCACAACGCGCTGTTCGAAAGGCTCACCGGTGCGTCCATCGTAAAGCACCGTTTTGCCGTCTTTCGGCAGACCGGCCTCTTCGAGCATCTCACGGATTTCTTTTTCTGAAATCCCGTCAAAAATCGGCGTTGCCGCATAGATGCCGAGATGTTTGCAGGCCCATCCGAGATGAGTTTCAAGCACCTGTCCGACATTCATACGCGAAGGCACACCAAGCGGATTGAGCACGATTTCGACCGGTGTTCCGTCGGGCAGGAAAGGCATATCCTCTTCGGGCAGAATGCGCGAAATAACACCTTTGTTACCGTGACGTCCGGCCATCTTGTCACCGACCGAAAGCTTCTTCTTGCTGGCCACGTAAACCTTGACCTGCTTGATGATGCCTTCATCGACCTCTTCGCCGCTTCCGGCGCGGTCGAGTGAACGCTGTTTGTCCGCTTCGGCTTCGGCAAATTTATTGCGGAAGTTGTCGATGATACTCATGATCTTGATCCGGATAGGACTCGGATCAATCTCAATGTGCTCGTAATTGGCTGCCAGTTTGCGCAACAGTGTTTTGGTGATTTTGCGGTTAGCCGGGATAATAACGTCGCCGGTCTGCGCATTCATCACATCCAGCGGAATTTTTTCACCCAGCAGGATGTTGCTGAGAGCTTCAGTCAGATCCTCGGTCAACTCATGCACCGAACTCTTATAGCGCTCTTCGATATCCTTTTGCCGTTTGCGCATATCGGCGGCCGGCTTGGCTTTAGATTCTTCCTTGCCGTTTTTGTTTTTCGCCGAGACCTTGACATCCATCACGATACCGTAGGTTCCGCTCGGTGCGCGCAACGAAGTATCGCGCACATCAGCCGCCTTTTCGCCGAAAATGGCGCGTAGCAACCGTTCTTCAGGAGCCAGCTCGGTTTCAACCTTCGGCGTAATCTTGCCGACAAGAATGTCTCCGGGCTTCACTTCCGCACCGATCTGAATAATCCCCTCATGCGTCAGGTTTTTGAGCGCTTCTTCGCCGACATTGGGAATGTCGCGGGTGATTTCTTCCGGACCAAGCTTGGTGTCGCGGGCACCGCATTCGAATTCTTCAATATGAATCGAGGTGTAGACATCTTCTTTGACGATCTTCTGACTGATCAAAATCGCATCTTCAAAATTATATCCGCACCAAGGCATGAATGCCACAGTCACGTTGCGACCGAGCGCGAGTTCGCCCTGATCGGTAGCAGGACCGTCAGCCAGAATCTGGCCCTTTTTGACCTTATCGCCCCGTTTAACAATCGGACGTTGATTTAGACAGGTGCCAGCATTCGAACGCATAAACTTACGCAGTTCGTATTCCTGATAATCTTCTTTAGGTGTTTTCTTTTTCACCGGCACGCCGCCGTCTTTGGAAACAATAATTGTATCGGCCGAAACGTAAGCCACTTTGCCTGCATCTTCGGCCACGATCAGCACACGCGAGTCGCGGGCGATACGGCCTTCGATGCCGGTAGCAACAAAAGGTCGTTCTGACACCATCAGAGGAACGGCCTGACGCTGCATGTTTGAACCCATCAGGGCGCGGTTGGCGTCGTCGTGCTCAAGGAACGGAATCAGACCGGCGGCGATACTCACCACCTGCTTAGGCGAAACGTCCATATACTGCACTTCAGCCGGAGCTACTTCTTTGAAGTCTCCGCGAACACGCACCATTACGCGATCATTCTGAAATGTGCCGTTCGCATTAAGAGGCGCATTGGCCTGCGCAATAACAAAATTTTCCTCTTCATCCGCCGTCAGTGATTCAACCTTATCGGTTACACGGCCTTTTTCCACCTTGCGGTAAGGGGATATTATGAAGCCGTACTCATTGATGCGCGCAAAGGTGCTCAGCGAAGAGATCAGACCGATATTCGGACCTTCCGGTGTTTCAATCGGGCAGATACGTCCGTAATGCGAACTGTGAACGTCACGCACTTCGAACCCGGCACGATCACGGTTCAATCCGCCCGGGCCGAGCGCAGAAAGACGGCGTTTGTGAGTCAGTTCAGACAGAGGATTGGTCTGATCCATGAACTGGCTAAGTTGCGAACGACCGAAGAAATCTTTGATCACAGCGGAAAGCGCTTTGGGATTGATCAGTTTCTGCGAGGTCAGGCGATCAACCGTTGTATCAAAGATCGTCATGCGTTCCTTGACCAGCCGCTGAATGCGGGCTAATCCAACACGGCACTGCCCTTCGAGCAATTCGCCGACCGTACGGATACGGCGGCTGCCCAGATGGTCAATGTCATCCAGCGTGCCGTTACCCATGCGAATGTTAATGAGGTAGCGGATCGCTTCCACTACATCTTCTTTGTCCAGTGTCAGCGAAGTTGCTTTGGTTTTCAGCTTCTGCTGAATTTTGTAGCGGCCGACACGGCTCAGACTGAAACGGGTTTCGTCAAAAAACAGACGCTTGAGCATCTGGCGGGCAGAGGCTGTGGTCGGCGGATCGCCGGGCCGCAGTTTTTGATAAAGGTCTTTCAGTGCTTCGTCAACCGAGCGGGTGGTGTCTTTCTGAATCGTTTTCAGAAAAAGGCCTTCATCCCACGAGACATTGACGACTTCGACGGTTTTGTATCCGGCAAGCTTCATGCGCTGAATCATGTCCAGCGTGAGCGCGTCATAACGCCGACCGATAACAGACTGCGAGTCGCTGTCAACCGCATCGTCTTTAAGTACCAGATTAGAAAGTTCTGATTCGTCGCCGATACGTTTACTCAACGGGAAGCTTTCAATCGTGTAATACAGGTTGATGATTTCTTCATCAGTTCCGTAGCCGAGAGCACGCAGAAATGTTGATGCAAGAAATTTTCTACGGCGGCGTTTACGATCCAAATAGACGTACAGCAGCTCCGAGGTGTCAAACTGTGTTTCCACCCAGGACCCGTGATCCGGAATGATGCGAAACGAATAGAGCAGCGAACCGTTTGCATGCGTGGTCTGTTCAAAGCAGATGCCCGGAGAGCGGTGTAATTGGCTGACAATTACGCGCTCTGCACCGTTAATGACAAAGCTTCCGCGATCCGTCATCAACGGGATATCGCCCATAAAAAGGGTGTCTTCGCGGACGTCTTCATTTTCGCGCAGACGGAACGTAACATAGAGCGGTGCCGCGTAAGTTTCACCCTCTTTGACGGATGCGACATACGACATATTCGGCTCTTTGATTTCGTAACTTACGAAATCAAGAGCAATTTGACCGTCATAGCTTTCGACCGGAAACGCCTCGCTCAAAACCGCCTGCAGCCCGGTTTTTTTCCGGCGCGACTGGGCGACCCCCTGCTGGAGAAACTCCGCATAGGAATTGGTCTGAAGCTCAATTAGATCCGGCGCTTCAATTACGTCTGTCAGTTTTCCAAAGTTTTTTCTTTCGACCATTCCATCACCTTCAGGCTTTTATTAGACGTTCCGACCCGGGAGCCTTCGTAAAGCGCCACACCGGGCACACGAAATACAAACATTATCGATGCACGACCGAACCGGCTGCACGAGGCCGCCGGAACAGAACGGGTATCGCATCATTACTTGATTTCGACGGTGGCGCCCACGCCTTCGAGCTTCGCTTTGATGGTGGCTGCTTCTTCTTTGGAAACGCCTTCTTTGATCGTCTTCGGAGCACCGTCCACCAGATCCTTGGCTTCTTTGAGACCCAGCGCGGTCACACCGCGGAGCTCTTTAATAACCTGAATCTTCTGTGCGCCAGCCTGAGTCAGCACTACAGTGAACTCAGTCTTTTCAGCAACCGCTTCTGCACCTGCCGCCGCGCCGCCCGCTGCCGCTACCGCGACCGGAGCTGCTGCGGAAACGCCCAGACGGGTTTCCAGCGCTTTGACGAGTTTCGAAAGCTCAAGCACCGAAATGCCTTCAATCCAGTCAACGAACTCAGCCATTTTGCCTTCGAGCTGGACACCTTCTTTTACTTCTACAGTTTCTTCAGCCATTTTATTTTCCTCCCTACACATGAATTGAATTCAAACCAACCTAATAAAAATATCTGTTAAGCCGCTTTTTCTTTTTTATCACATACGGCATTCAGCACGTACAACAGGCTGCAAACTTTCTGATTCATCACACCAACAACCTGAGTCATCGGAGCCGCTAGTGTACCAACAAGTTTAGCCTGAAGTTCCTTCTTGCCCGGCAGTTTCGCCAGTTCGCCGACATCATTGGCAGAAAGAATCGCGCCTTCCAGTACGCCGCCCTTAACCGTCGGCTTCCCTTTGTCTGCGGTGAACTTCTTCAGAATTTTCGCCACTTCGACTACGTCGCTGGCTCCGAAAATCATTGCCGTCGGGCCGTTCAGTTTTTCAAAGCCCGTACAGCCTGTTTCGCTACTAATGCGGCTAAACATGCTGTTCTTGACCACCTTCACCCGTGCATTGGCACCGCGCAGAAGCTTTTTAAATTCATCGGTCTCGGGCATAGTCATGCCCTTGTAATCGGCCAACAGCATATAGAGGGCTCCGGAGACGTTCTCCTGAACCTCTTTGTACATGGCCTGCTTTTCCGGTCTGATCTTTTTATTCTCTTTGCTCATGACTTTAGCCCTGTCCTTACAGATTAAGCTGCTGCTGTATCTTTAACGTCAAGGTGCAGACCCGGCCCCATCGTACTGGAAACCGTACACCGCTTTATATAAATACCTTTGGTCGAAGCCGGCTTGGCGGCTAGAATTGCATCGTACACTGCGCGGAAATTCTCGGCTAAGGCCTCGACGGTAAAAGAGAGTTTCCCGAAAGGCACAATAATATTCCCGTTTTTGTCCATACGGAATTCTACACGACCTGCCTTGAACTGCTTAACGGCAGTCGCCGTATCATCCGTAACCGTGCCGGTTTTAGGATTCGGCATAAGGCCGCGCGGGCCGAGCACCTTACCGAGTTTGCGGACTTCTTTCATTGCGTCCGGCGTGGCAACAACAATATCAAAATCCATCCAGCCGCCGGTTACTTTTGCCAGCAGGTCTTCAAAACCGGCCTCAACAGCTCCGGCAGCACGGGCAGCTTCTGCCGCAGCACCTGTTGCGAATACGATCACGCGGACATCTTTGCCGGTTCCGTTCGGAAGCGCCACTGTGGAACGGATCGCCTGATCCGATTTAGTCGAATCGACGCCCATGCGCAAAGCCACTTCGATGGTTTCGTTAAATTCAGCAGTCGGATTGTCCTTAATAAACTGTAACGCTTCTTCAACGGTATACAGTTTTTCGACCAAAACTTTTTTCTTTACTGCGGTATATTTTTTTCCGTGCTTAGACATGGCTATTCAACCTCAATTCCCATACTGCGGGCTGTGCCGGCGATGATGCGGCAAGCCGCTTCTTTGTTACTGGCGTTTAAATCAGCCTCTTTAATTTTGGCAATCTCTTCAACCTGTGCGCGGGTCACTTTCCCGACTTTATCGCGATTCGGAACACCCGACCCTTTGGCGACTGCTGCCGCTTTTTTAAGCAGCGCAGAGGCTGGCGGACTCTTGGTGATGAAACTGAACGAGCGATCCTGATAAACCGTAATCACCACAGGAATAATCATGCCCGCTTCCTTCTGCGTGGCTGCATTAAAGGCCTTGCAGAACTCCATGATATTCACACCATGCTGACCCAGAGCAGGACCCACCGGCGGCGCCGGATTGGCCTGCCCTGCCGGAATCTGCAGTTTGATTAATCCCTTTTCTTTCTTTGCCATAAAAAACTCCGCTCAAATTACGCTTTGTCCGCCTGCCAATATTCAAGTTCCACTGGAGCCGACCGTCCAAAGATCGAAACTGAAACAGTCAGTTTACCGCGACCTGGATCTACTTCTTCAATCACTCCGTTAAAGTTAAGGAACGGTCCGTCAGTGATCTTGATTGTCTCACCCGGTTCGAAATGAATCTTCGGCGTAACCGTTTCTTTCTTTTCTTCCACCTGATTAATAATCCGGCTCACTTCGTCAGCACGCAATGGAACCGGGGATTCTCCCCCGACAAAGCCGATCACACCAGGTGTGTTTTGAATAAAATACCAGGTTTCCTCTATTAAATTTTTCTTTTCGCCATATAGCGCCAGATTCGCCAGCACATAGCCGGGGAAAAACTTTCGCGACACCGTCGTCTTCTTGCCCTGCTTGACTTCCGAAACCTTTTCGGTCGGAATCAGGACATCGCCGATATACTCCCCCATTTCCTCCTGCTTCACCCGCCGAACGATGCTGTTTTGCACCTTATGTTCGTGTCCGGAGAGCGTATGTAAAACAAACCACTGTTTTTCCATTATTGTCTTTCTCTCCGCTTACCGAAGAACCGCCCGCAACAGGCCCATCAGTATCGTATCGCTCAACCCGACAAAAACTCCGAGAATTGCCACAGAAATCACCACAACCATGGTCGAACCAAAAAGCTCCTGACGCGTCGGCCAAGTACATTTCTTGAGTTCGATTTTTACCTCGCTCAGAAACGTCTTCAGTGCATTGAACAGTTCGACTATTTTTTTCATCTCATTTTCCCGAAGAACTGGCAGGCCAGGAGGGAATTGAACCCCCAACCTGCGGTTTTGGAGACCGCCGCTCTGCCAATTGAGCTACTGGCCTACACCGAAATATTAAAAATTTATTTAGTTTCCTTATGCACGGTGTGACTGCGGTCATGCGGGCAGAACTTTTTCACTTCAAGCCGGCCCGTCGAAAGCTTCTTGTTTTTCGTCGTCGTATAATTACGGCGCTTACAGGTAGTACAGGCCAATGTAATAATATCTCGCATGATTTTACTCTTTCCCGGCGGGTTCCCAGAAAAGTGATGCACCCCAGCGGCTGCATCACTCTGTCAGCAAATCCGCTGCCTGCTTACTTAATGACTTCAATCACGCGTCCGGCACCAACCGTACGTCCGCCTTCACGGATTGCAAAGCGCATGTGCTGCTCCATGGCAATCGGGGTGATCAGCGCAACTTCCATCGTTACATTGTCGCCCGGCATGACCATTTCTACGCCTTCCGGCAGAGTGATGTCACCGGTCACGTCCGTTGTACGGAAATAGAACTGAGGGCGATATCCTTTGAAGAACGGGGTGTGGCGTCCACCTTCTTCTTTGCTCAGAACATAAACTTCAGACTTGAACTGCGTGTGCGGCAGAATTGAACCCGGCTTAGCCAAAACCTGGCCGCGCTCGACATCTTCCTTCTTAGTACTGCGAAGCAGACAACCGACATTGTCACCGGCCCGGCCTTCGTCCAGAATCTTGCGGAACATTTCAACACCTGTACAAGTCGTCTTGACGGTCGGCTTCAGACCGACAATTTCGACGTCATCGCCGGTATGAACGATACCGCGTTCAACACGACCGGTTACTACAGTACCGCGACCTTCGATTGAAAATACATCTTCGATCGGCAGCAGAAACGCCTGATCGGTAATACGAACAGGTTCCTTGATGTAGCTGTCGAGTGCATCCATCAGTTCCTGAATGCAGGCTGCACCCGGTCCGGACGGATCCTTGATCGCGCCGGTCGCTGAACCGCGGATGATCGGAGTATCGTCACCCGGAAACTCATATTTGCTGAGCAATTCGCGGATTTCGAGTTCGACGAGATCAAGCAGTTCTGAATCGTCTACCAAGTCACACTTGTTCATGAAAACAACAATCGCCGGAACACCCACCTGACGAGCCAGAAGAATATGTTCGCGGGTCTGAGGCATCGGTCCGTCGCAAGCGCTGACTACCAAAATGGCACCATCCATCTGAGCAGCACCGGTAATCATGTTTTTGACGTAGTCGGCATGGCCAGGGCAGTCAACGTGCGCATAGTGTCGGTTGGCGGTTGAATATTCGACGTGCGAAGTGGCAATCGTCAAAATTTTGGTGGGGTCACGGCGGCCCTGTGATTCAGAGGCTTTCGCAACCTGATCGTATGCGATATACTGAGCAAGACCCTTAGAACCCTGCACGCAGGTGATCGCAGCAGTCAACGTTGTTTTACCATGGTCAACGTGGCCGATCGTGCCCACGTTCACGTGCGGTTTTGTCCGTTCGAATTTATCCTTAGCCATGACTTCTCCTTCTGATCCGTTTGCTACTTACTATTAACCTAGTTAAAAAATTCACTTCTCTTCTATTTTTGGAGCCCACGAGCGGGATCGAACCGCTGACCTCGTCCTTACCAAGGACGTGCTCTACCGACTGAGCTACGTGGGCGGTTTTCTCCCCCGTGCTCGCGACATCCTCATTCAAAAATAAAAAAGTATAAAAAGCTCTGTCCCCTGTTTTTCGCACCAAGAAACAGACTTCTTCCTACACCTGTTTAGTCCTAAATTACTCTGCGCAAACACCCAAACTGCTTTGGTCTGTCACACAAAGGGGAGCGACTTTAGCGAAAATTAATGTGCTGTCAACTATTTTGGGGCAAATATTTTTTATGATCTGCATTCCTTATTTTTCCGACCCCGAAACAAAATACTCTAAAAATCCTGCTTGATTATAATTATATAATCATTATCGTGTTACTCATGTTTAAAAACTCAACCTTAGTAAAGGAGGCGCTCATGCTCAAGATAGGACAACTGGTACCTGACTTCCAAATGGACGTGTTCCACAACGAAGAAATCCGGAAAATCAAACTTTCAGACTACAAAGGCAAGTGGGTCGTCTTGATCTTTTATCCCGCCGATTTCACTTTTGTCTGCCCGACCGAACTCAAAGAAGCGGCTCAGCTTTACCCTAAATTCCAAAAGGCTGGTGCAGAAGTCATCAGCGTCAGCACTGACACTGTCTTCGTGCATAAAGCGTGGCATGACGAGTCTGAAGCCATTAAAACGGTCAGATATCCTATGGGAGCCGACCCGACTGGAAACATCAGCCGTGCCTTTGGAACCTACATCGAAGCCGAAGGCCTCGCTCTGCGCGGTACTTTTATCATCGATCCTGACGGCGTATTGAAAACCGTCGAAATGCACGACCTTGGCATTGGCCGCAGCGCGGTGGAAGCTTTGCGCAAGCTCGAAGCGGCCAAATTCGTCCGTGAACACGGCGATCAGGTCTGCCCCGCCGCTTGGCAGCCCGGCGATGATACGCTGACACCCGGTCTCGACCTCGTTGGGAAAATATAAGCCGCTGCTGTTTACCACCAGACACGGTAACCGCCTTCGAGTGTGAAGGCGTTTTGAATATGGCGGATCTCCGGTTTTTCGCCGATGACTTCGATCACATCGAAGCGGATATACGGCGGTCGGAGTTTCCGTTTTTTTAGAAAATGGATAGCGGCACGCGACAGTTTGCGGCGCTTAGCCTGATTGACGGCTGCGGCGGGCCGGCCAAAATCTTCGTTCGCGCGGGTTTTTACCTCTACAAAAACCAGCGTTTCGCCCTGCTGTGCAATCAGGTCTAGTTCGTCGTATCCCACCTGTACATTCCGGGCGATGATTTTTAATCCGGCTTTTTTGAGAAATTTCTCCGCCTGTTTTTCGCCAAAACGTCCGGTGCGCAGATGCGGCGCTTCAGAAGATTCTTTGGGCGACATAATCCGGCGAACTCCGCCGGATATCATTTCCCGCAGGCCCGCGAATGACGTGAGTTTCCCTAGTATCCCTTTGCGTTTCATGGCTAAAGATATCCGGCGCAGAGGATCAGTCCTTGTAAAAATTGGCAGCGGGAAGTTTGCGGTACCAGAAAAAATACAGGCCGACCCAGCCGAAAATGCATAGTCCGAGCGTCCACGCGAAGCCGGGCCAGTTGTGTATGACAAACATCATCGGAGCCAAAAACAGGCAGGTCTGCCAGAGCAGCGCGAAAGGCGTCGAGACCAAATCATACACATGTTCTGCGGTCATCTTCTTCCGTTCATCTTCGGGTAGCGAATTTTTTAGATGGCCCCACACTCCGAACGGACGGGTCTTCATATAAAAAAAATTTAGAACTTCGGGATCTGTCGGGCTGGTCAGCAGCGTCCCGGCAATGGATCCGGCAAGACCGATTCCCAGCGTAAAGATAAACTGGTAGATTTCGTTCAAATTCGGAGCAACCACCCGCTGAACCAACGCAGCAATCAGCCCGACGATTGAACCGATGGCGCACCCGCCGCCGTTAAAACGCCACCAGTAAAGTCGCAGAAAGCTGGGCACTAGAAAGGCCGCGCCCAGTCCCATCATCAGCCAGCCCCAGACATCATTGATACTCTTAAGCGTCACGGAAAAAAGCGTCCCGCAAACCACCAGTACCACCACGCCGGCCCAGCTTGCAAAGATCAGTTCGCGGGTTGAGGCCTTCGGTCTAATCCATTTTTTGTAAAAGTCGTTCACCAGCATTCCAGTGGCCAGATTAACAGTGCTGCCGAAGGTGGAAAGCGCGGCGGCGATCAACGCAATCACTAAGATGCCGCGCATCCCCTTGGCCACGCCCAGCAACAATACTGCCGGCAGAATTTTCTCCGGGTTTACGGTGCCTTCATAACTGAGCATTTGCATCTTTTCCATCCACTGATCCGCGCCAAGGGTGGTTTTCAGTCCCGCGATCAGCCCGGAAGAATACTGTTCCGGCGTATTGGAGAGTCCGGCGACCAAGGCACCCCATTCCGGTTTGGAAACGTCAGGATATTGCGCATGAACCAGTTCGCCGGCCCGGGTCAGTGCAGAGGCATCGGGACACAGCTCATGAACCGTATAAAGACCCAGCACGGCAACCCCGATCATCAGCGGCCAGCGAAAAGCCATCAGGCTGGTCCAGAGCAGAGAAAGCAGTCCGCATTCCCGGTCGTTGCGGGCGCCGAAGTAGCGGGGATCGGCACCGGTGCCCATGCCGCCGAATATAGTGCGCACGAGATAGAAGGACATGAAGAGAGTCAGGTGCTTATAAACTTCATATCCTTTGGGCATGTGGGCACACCATTTCGGCAATGCGCTGATCCAGTCAGGATTCTGAGTCACCTGCATGGCAATAGCGGAAACCTCGGCGGAACTGCCGACCGTCATAAAGGCTTTGACTGTCATATAAATAACCGCCGCCATAATGATGGATACCTGAAACATGTCCGTAATCACTACTCCGTAGAAGCCGGAAACCATGTTGTACAGGGTGGCGAGAATCAACAGCACAATGGAACACTGCATCGGTGTATACGGCAAAAACATGGAAAGGAATGAACCGGCACCGACAATCAGATAGGCCAGCATCCCGATAGTGGTAATCACCGTGGCGAAAACGCTCATCTGTTGCGCAAAGCGTCCGCCCCAGCCGTCGCCGAAACGGAAAATATTCCATTCCGCCCCAGTCAGACAGCCGGATCGCCGGTGCCATTTGCCGGTCCAGAGCATCATAAACACCAGTACCAGCACCGCGCCGCCGCGAAACTCAATAAACAGACCCTGCGGCCCGAGCAGAAAGAGAAAAGAGACGATGACGGCGGTTCCCGTCAGGTCAAAGAAGTTGGCCATTCCGGAGACACCCATGGCCCACCAGGGAAGATTACGTCCTCCGACGATATAGTTATCCAGACTGCGGGAAGCCAGCCGCCGGAGGTAAAAGCCCAGTCCGACCAGAACCAGCACATAAATCGCCATGAATATGTAATCCAGCACTCCGAAATACTTCATTGCAATCATGGTGTCTCCGTTTTTATAGAAACCCGCCTGCCTGCCCGCAGAAGGTTCAAATGCGCCGGGACCATTTCAACCGATCTGAAAGGTCACAATGCGTTTGGGCGGAATCTCCAGTTCATATTTTCCTTCTGCAGAAGAAACTCCAGTTACCGGGGTTTCCGCCAAAGTCATTTCGCGAATACGTCCTGCGGATTTCAAGGAAACCATTTCCGTGCCGGAAGACGGGTTGAATATCCGCAAAACATATCCGTTCCGGTTTTCCATCTGTTTATGCGCGGAGAAAACCGCCGCCCCGCGCAACTCCGGACCGGCGCTGCGTAACGGCAGACAGACTTCATCCGCAGGTAAATCTCTGAAAAACATCTCATTTAAATCCGCCGCCTGAAGACAGGGCCGTCCGTGCATGAAAGTATGTGAATCCGCAGAATCGAAACCGGTCATCAAAGGCGAAATCCAGCACTGCCACTCTTTCATCAGTTCCGCCGGAGAGGCTTTCCCCGGGCGAAGCGCAATATGAAAAGGAATGGAACGCAGACACTGGTTTTCAGGAACCGCCCACTCCGGAGTAAGCCCGATTCCGCCGTCGGGCAGACCGAACGGATCGTTGGTGATGCGGCCGGTGGCGCGAACCCAGGTAAAGGCCAGCGAATGGCGGGCATCCGGCAGATGCTCATAGTCGTAAACGCCGTCGGTCAATACGCTGAACTGCGCCTGTCCGTTCTGCACAGAAACCAACCCGCTGGCCGGATGCGTCCAGTCCGCTTTTAAATCCGGCTGCTCCGGGCGGCGGCGGCGCTCCACGCAATCGAACGGCTGACTGCTGGTGTTCCGATCCGTATCCACCTCCGTATGAACCAGCATACGGAACCGGTGGTCTTTCGATGCGTTATCCATGCGGCCGTTAATATCCAGAGCGGGGCTTCCTTTGGTCAGCGACAGCTCCACTTGAAGCCGGTTGGCAACACACACGCCGGAACGGCAGTTTTTCGCTTTGTCAAATTCTGCCGGCAGTTCGAACAGGTAATCCAGCCGGACGGCCTGCCGCAACGCGGTTTTTTCAAGCAGCGTGATCACGGGCCGGACGAAAGACAAATCCGCGTCGGCGGGGCTTCCTTCGGGATAGAAACAGTAGGAATCGCCCGTGTCGGCAGTGTCCTCGAAAGAAAAAATATCTTCGATTGTTTTCCCGCTCTTGCGGCATTGCAGCGAAACCCGCCCGGAATCCGAAACGGACACCGACAGAAATTCGTTTTCAATACTGTTCGATGCGCCGGCTCCGGTCAAAATCTGCGCGGGGCGGCTGTCCGCCGGAACCAGCCGGTAAACGGCAAATCCGGACGGAGGAACGTCCTGCGCAAAAAACCGGATCGTAACTTCTTCAACGGCTATCTGCCCGGGAAGATTAATCGGCGACACCGTCATGCGGTTCTGCAGGACTGACTGTACGATTTCATAGGCGACTTTCCGCCCTTCCGAATCCAAGACCGTGAACCCGCAGATTTGATCCTTGAGCGGAAGCTTCACATTCATCGTCACCGTCTCTGAACGGACAAACGGCAGCGGATTCACCACGGCCAGCAGAAATTCATTATCCTTTACGCCAGCCCGGCTTACCCGGTTCAGAAGTTCCTGAAGGCCGCGCCGCTTCAAATCCTGCGCCGCATCCAGAATACGCAGGAAACGGTTTTCGTTGTCCTGATGAACCCGGTCGGTACTGCAACCGCAAATACTGTCGTGCGCATGGTTTTTCAGCAGTTCTTTCCGCAGATAGCGCAGCACATCGGCCGGATACGAAACCCGTCCGCCGGTGCACTGAGCCAGCCCGGCGAACAAAGGTTCAAGCTCCAGCTCCAACATCACCTGACAGCGGGCGTTCAGAACTTTCAGGTAGCGGCGGGAACTTAACGTACCCTGCAGAATATCGAAATCGCGCCCTTCTCTCAGCTCGCCCTGCACACAGTTCTTCGGCTTGTCCTTCAGATATTCAAAGGTCTTGCGGGCATATTCGGAAAGAGTGGACTGGCAAATCAAAGTCTCCGCACCAAGCTCGTTTTGAAGCTGCTCAAGAACAGGCAGCAGATTCTCCTGCGCCTCCAGATGATCAACCCCGTTCATCAGCAGACGGTACGGCGTGTCGAAAAACGGTTTTAGCCGCTCATCAACATGCTCCAAATAACGCCAGGCGCGGGCCGGATCCTCAGTAAACCGCTGGGCATTGTTGTACCAGTTCGGCAGATGCACCGCATGAACGACAGAACCGTCGTCGGCCATCCAATCAAACTCTGAATTTCTGGCCACGCGGACATATTTCCCGTCCGCATCCTTCTCATAGAAGCTGTAACCGCGGCCGAAAATGGCCGAGTTCATACCGAACTGACGCAAGATTTGCGGCAGCTGGCCGATCAGCCCGAACTGATCCGGCGTATATCCCGTCCAGTCACAGAACCCGAATTGCTCCGCCAGCGCCGACCCGATTAAAAGATTCCGAACCGTGGATTCCCCGCTGGAAAGATAAAAGTCATTCTGCACATACCACGGCCCCGCCAGAATCCGTTTGCTGGCGATCAGTTCGCACAACCGGCCTCTTTGATGCGGACGGATTTCAAGATAATCCTCCAGACAAACCGTTTGTGCATCCAGATGAAAAATAAAATCGGGATATCGATCATAAATTGCGATCAAATGATCGATCAAATCCACCAGACGCAGCCGGAAAACTTCAAAGCACTGGTACCATTCCCGATCCCAGTGCGTATGCGAAATCACATGAAATTCTTTTTTCGGCTCTGTGGACATAACCGTCTTACTTCCCTTTCTCTGCCAGCCGTTGTTTCCCGCTCACCTGTCCGGTTAAAAGTGTGTCGCTTTTCTAAAGCAAAAATCCGCCCGGCACAAGCACACGGAAGAATTAAAATGGCCCGGCAGAAGGAACCTTCTGCCGAGCCGGCTTAACGTGCGTGCAGACAGCCCGGGCTCCGGTGAGCTTGCCGAACTGCGGTCTGTCCCTGCCACATTAAAGGTAGGGCGCGATCGCCGAGCGCGCCACCGACACCGTTGAAAAGTCCGCCCAGACTAAAACCATCGCCGAACACAACGGTCTGCACCGCGTCCACTCCGGCAACATAAAAACAACAACATAACAGTCTGATAAATATAAACTCACGCCTTGACCGCTTATCAACGCCCCTTACAATCCGGCTCGTTGGTTCTCTTTATGAAACTGCATAAACGAAGTTAAGGTTCGTTCAATAATACTGTTCGGTGAGAGAAGAATTAGATCAGAAAAGATGCCCATTATGCCGACCACTAGACAGTACACGACCACAGCATTTCTAATGATCTTCGTCATAGTCGGATTTGGCATTCTCTGCTACGGGGTGTATACATTAAATCTTTCACGGGTAAGTTTCGGCTGGCCAACGGCTGATGGCGTGATAACGCATGCAACGATCACCCGCGAAGACAGGACATGGCATGCCAATGTGGATTACAGGTTCTCCGTCAATGGTGACAACTATAACGGCAATCGCATCACGTTGTGGGATTATGGGGTTGATGATCCTTCGCATGCGCAAAGCATTGTGAACAAGTATCCTGAAGGCACCAAGGTACGAATCTATTATATGAAAAAGAAACCGGAGACATGTATCTTGGAGCCAGGAATAAAGGGATCGGCTTGGTTTGTCGCGGGGCTTGGTCTTGTGTTTGTTCTAGTGGGGACAAGGTTCATTGTTCTGGCGAACAGAAGAATAAGACAATGATCAGCACTGAACCATTCGCTGAAGGGGATTTTCAAATCAATTTTGACCAACAGTATCCGGCTTGAGCTGCCGCGAGCGACAGAGCAGGAAGATTGCTGGGTAGACCAGCAGTTCCATGACAAATGAAGTGGCGAGTCCGCCGACCATCGGGGCGGCAGCGCGTTTCATCAGATCGGCGCCGGTTCCGACCGACCACATGATCGGCATCAGACCCATCGAAGCGGCGGCCACGGTCATCAGTTTCGGACGGATACGTTTAACGGCACCGTGGATGATCGCTTCATGCAGGTCGGCCATGTCGCGCAGACGGCCATCCTTTCGCGCCTGTTCGTACGACAGGTCGAGGAACAGCAGCATAAAGACGCCGGTTTCCGCGTCGAGTCCCATCAGCGCAATCATGCCGACCCACGCTGCGATGGAGACGTTGTAGCCCAGCAAGTACATCAGCCATACTGCGCCGACCATCGAGAACGGCACGGCCAGCATCACGACCGACGCTTTGAAGGCGGATTTCGTGTTCATGTAGAGAAGCAGGAAGATGAGCAGAACGGTGAGAGGCAGAACGACTTTCAGCCGGTCCTGAACGCGAAGCATGTTTTCGTGCTGCCCACTGCATCCAAACAAAAAAAGAAAAGGTCATAACTGAAACCGGGGTTCGCCCGCAGTTTGATCCGGACTTTGAAAAACTCAATTCCCTCTGCGGCTCCGCGAGGTAAATCTTCTCTGGCTTGGAAAAATCTATTTTAAAAATGCGAACAGCCGGTGTGTTTTTATGTTCGCGGTCAGGAGTCAAAAACAAAAATTGCTCTGTTTGTATTCGGAAACCGGCCGGAAAGTTTTTCGATGACAGGACGCGGGACCGTGGCGGCGGATGGCTTCGATGTGCGCGGCGGTTCCGTAACCTTTGTGCTGTGCAAAGCCGTACTGCGGGAATTGTGCATCAAGTTCAACCATCAGCCGGTCGCGGGTGACTTTGGCAATAATGCTGGCGGCAGCAATAGAAAGGCTCTGAGCATCTCCTTTGACAATGCTTCGGGATTTACACGGCAGGCCGCGCACGGGATTTCCGTCAACCAGCGCCAGATCGGGCTTTGGACTGATCTGCGCAACCGCTTCGGCCATAGCTTTCCAGGTGGCCTGCAGAATGTTGATCTCGTCAATGATGTCCGTCCCGATGACGGCACAGCCGATGCAGACAAAGCCGCAGTTCCGGAGCTGTTCATAAAAAAACTCGCGCCGCCTGGCGCTGAGCACTTTGGAATCCGTGAGACCGGAGAAAGCTTCCGCGCCGCCGTTTTCAAGCGGTTCGCGGTCAAAAGCAACCGCGGCAGCCACAACCGGCCCGGCCAGCGGACCGCGTCCGGCTTCATCCACACCGGTAATAAAAAAGAGGCCTGACTGCCAGGCCTCTTTCTCATAACGGAGCATGTCCATTGCTGTTTACACGCGGCGTTCTTTGATCCGCGCTTTCTTACCGGCGAGGTCACGCAGGTAATAAAGTTTCGCACGGCGGGTCTTACCGCTGCGCACCACTTCAATCTGCGCCACATTCGGACTCTGCACCGGAAACACGCGTTCGATACCCTCGCCGAAGGCCACACGGCGCACGGTAAAGGTTTCGGCCACACCGGCACCCTCACGGGCGATCACTGTGCCGTTGTACAACTGAATGCGTTCTTTAGAGCCTTCTCTGATTTTGACATGCACGTTGACGGTATCACCGATATTGAAAGCGGGGATTTCTTTAGTGCACTGTTCTTTGCCTATTTTTTCGACTACCGGATTCATATATTGTTCTCTTTCTTCCAATTCCAAAAGCGAGCGTCGAATAATACCCAACTGCGCTTTTCGGTCAAGCGCCATCTCCGTTTTCTGCACTAGGACCGGAAAGCAGGTCAGGACGGCGCTCGGCAGTCCGTTTTTCAGCCTGCCGCCGGCGCCATTTTGCAATAGCGGCATGATCGCCGGAGATCAGTTCTTCCGGCACGTTCATACTGCGGAATTCCGGCGGACGGGTATACTGCGGATATTCCAGCAGCGGTTCGCTGAACGATTCCTGTTCAGCCGCCCCTTCTCCGCCCAGTACGCCGGGGATCAGGCGAACCACCGCATCAATTACCACGGCGGCTGGCAGCACGCCGTTGGTCAGCACGTAATCCCCGATGGAGATTTCCTCATCAATGATCGCCTCCCGGATACGTTCGTCCACCCCTTCATAGTGTCCGCAGACAAAAATAAGATGTTCTTCGCTTGAAAGCTCCTGAGCCCGCCGCTGGGTGAAAGGGCGGCCCTGCGGACACATCAGAATCACGCGGGACTTTTCAGTACGGATCGATTCCACTGCTTTAAAGATCGGCTCCGGCTTCATCACCATGCCAGGGCCGCCGCCGAACGGACGGTCATCAGTGGTGCGGTGTTTATCTTCGGCAAAGTCGCGCAGGTTAATGCAGTTGAAGGTGACGTGCCCCGCTTTGGCGGCGCGGCGCATCATGCTACGGCTTAGAAACCCGTCGAGCATTTCAGGAAAGATGGTTATAACGTCAATCTGCATAACAAAAAAGCGGCCTTCCGGCCGCTTCTGTACCACAACGGTTTTTTTTATTCCACTACTTCGAGCATCGCACGGCGTCCATCGCGGGCGGCGATCGCTCCAAGAAGCGTGCGCATGGCACCGACGGTTTTACCGCTGCGGCCGATCACTTTACCGACATCTTTTTCGTGACAGCGCAGTTCGTAAACGATGCTCTTTTCACCTTTGATTTCGGTGATCTTGACATGGCGGGGCTGGTCAACCAGAGCGGTGACCATCTGCTTCACAAGCTTTTTCATGTTTACGCCTCCTGCGGTTCGGAAGCTTTTTCAGCAGGCACGGCTGCAACGGAAGATTTTTTATCCACCGCCGCGCCGACCGGAACGCCCTGTCCGGCTTCAGCCTTTTTCAGAAGGCTTGCGGCTGTAGGCGAAATCTGTGCGCCGGTTCCCATCCAGTGATGAACGCGTTCGACATTAACGCTGAAATTGTCACCTTTCTGCTTGGGATCGTACCAGCCAAGAATTTCGAGGAAGCGACCTGTCGTCGCGAAGCGGGAATCGGCTACCACAATGCGGTAAAACGGCTTATTGATGGTACCCATTCGACGTAAACGTATTTTTGTTGCCATATTTCAGTAATCTCCAGTCCAGAATTGCGGACTTCTCCGCGGAAAAAGAGGCTACTGTCTATATCATTTGCCCACCCTCAGCAACCTTTTTTCAGTTTTTTTAACCGCTCAGGTCTGATCGCACCCCTGTTGCAGTTTTTGAACCACCATCAGGTCGGCCTTCGAATAGGCGTATTTCCCAAAATCCTTAACTTTTACCCATTCATAATCCGCACAATGAATAGGGCGCGGGCGGCCGGAAATGATTTTTGTGCGATAGATATGCATCGTCATGGTGAAATGACTGTAGGCATGTTTCACCGTCATAACAAACCCGCCAACCGCAGTATTGATGCCCAGTTCCTCTTTTAATTCGCGGGTAATGCACTCTTCGATGGTTTCTCCCGACTCCTGTTTCCCGCCGGGGAATTCCCACAGCCCGCCGAGCATATCGTCCTGCCTGCGCTGGGCAATCAGCACTTCGCCCTTCCGGTTCATTGTCACCGCCGCACCAACGGTGATATGCGGCACTTTTTTCTTTTTCTTCATCACAGGAAACTTTTCGGTTGCACCTTCGGCAAAAGCGGCACAAACGCTCTTCATCGGACATTCCGGACACTTCGGGTTCTTCGGCAGGCAGATCAGCGCGCCGAGCTCCATCATCGCTTCATTGAATCCGCCGGAAAGTCCTTTTACTAACAGTGCGTCCGCCCACGCCTGCATCTGTTTCTTTCCTTTGCCGTCGCGGGTATCACCGCCGAAGGCGAAAAGGCGGCTCAAAACACGAATAACGTTGCCATCGACTACCGCCGCGTCGGCGTTGAATGCCAGACTGGCAATAGCCGCCGCCGTGTAATTTCCAATGCCCGGAAATTTTTTCAGATAATTTTCCAGAGGTTGAACCTCCTGCTTCCAACCTCTGGAAACGTCGCCGCCGTATTCGTCCGCGATAATTTTCGCGGCGGCGTGAAGGTTGCGTGCGCGGCTGTAGTAACCGAGCCCTTCCCACAGTTTAAGTACATCGCTCTGAGGAGCACGAGCCAGTGCAATCCACGAAGGAAATGCTTTCATCCAGCGGCTGTAGTAAGGCAGCACCTGATCGACGCGGGTCTGCTGAAGCATGATTTCAGAAACCCAGACGCGGTAAGGTGTACGGTTCCGGCGCCACGGCAGGCCGCGCGCATTTGTTGAAAACCACGGCAAAAGGCGATTCCGGACCGTTCGATGGATCGCCGCAAGATGTCCTGTTTTCAAGGGTTGTGGTTTGACTGCCTGCATGGTTGGGCTAGAATCCCTGCAAATAAGAGGAGTTGCAACCATGATTACCAAGAGAATGGAAAAAGCGATTAATGCACAGATCAACAAGGAGTTCTACTCTGCCTACCTTTACCTCGCGATGTCCGCCTATTGCAACAAGCTCGGTATGTCTGGCTGTGAACACTGGTTCCGCATCCAGTACGACGAAGAGGTTATTCATATGACCAAACTGTTCGATTACATCATGCAGCACGGCGGCGAAGCCCGACTGCTGAAAATTGATGAGCCTCCGGCAGATTTCGGCTCGATACTTGGCGCCTTCGAAGCCAGTCAGAAACACGAACGTTTTGTAACCGAGTCGATCAACGAACTGCTGAATGTCTCAGTGGAGGAGAAAGACCATGCCACTCAGGTTTTTCTGCAATGGTTCATCACGGAGCAGGTCGAAGAAGAAGCCAATGTGAAAGAAATCGTTGACCGCCTGAAAATGATCGGGGACAACGGCGCGGCTTTGATGATGATTGATGATAAACTCAGCCAGCGTCTGCCGCCTGCACCCGTTACCGCACAGGCTTAAATTGAAAGAAAGAGGTCGGATTATGTTAAAAAAACTGGCTGTGCTCATAGTCGTGCTGTCGGCTCTCTCGATGTCCGCTCAGGCTTTCTGGAAAAGCGATATCACGATGCTGGTGGTGCCGCGCGAGGCGCTACCGGTTCAGATTGCACAGGATATTTCCCGGCGCTACCCCGTCCTGCTTGTGTGCTATTATCAAGTGCGCGGCGAAACGAAGATCCATGCATGGAACGGTGACGACTGGGTCGCGGTACCGGTGGAAGACTATACCAACGGAACCTTTTTCGCTAACCGTCCCAAGCACGCCATCATCGTAGAATCTGACTATCTCCGCGCTCCTCAGGCGCTGGTTCCGAACAGTATCTGGTGCGAAAGCGCCAGCCGTATAGTCTCAACCGACCCGCGCGTATTAATTCACCTGCTGGGACTCCACTTTGATTTTCCTTTCAGTTACTGGAATCAGTTTGCAACGCGGTACAACTATTCAATTGAGGAAATCAATCCGACGCTGCAAAACGTGCATTGGTGGAACCTCTCCGGCGATGCACTGGCGGAAAAACGGGCGAAACGCGATTTCTCTGTTGATCTGAATAAGCGCCATTATCTCTCAACGATTCCGCCGCCGGTGATTAGGCCTGTGGTGCTTGAAGAGGGATTCAGAGTCGTTCCTGAAGTTGAAGTGCCCGCTTCCGAACCGGTCAAGGTCATAAAAGTCACTGCACCCGAATCCCCGGATCCTGTCACTAAATCAGCACCTTCAATTACCCCGCCCGCCGCTCCCGTCTCAAAACCGGCTCCGGCCATTAAACCTGTTTCGACTGTTATGCCGGCTCCGGCACCTTTAGTTGAGACGCCCGCCGTCCCGGCATCCGGATTCGCTTCTGCGATTGTCCCGGCTCCTATTCCAGCATTAAAGCCTGCCCCTGCAGCCAAACAGTTCCCCTCACTCAAGCCGAATCCAGTCATTGAGCCAACTCTCGCAGCCGAACCGGCTCCTGCTCCATTGATCGAAGCACCCGCTGCTCCGGCCGCGGCTGTTACCGATCCCTTTTCGACAGAAGAAATTCCCGCTGCGGAAATTGTCGTTCCGCCGGCACCGAAAAAACCCTGGTGGAAACGTTTATGAAATGTAAGGCGATTATCCTGCTGACCGTTTTTATACTGGCCGGGTGTGCTACCGCGCCTGCGCCGCTCGAGTTTCCCGTCTCGCCGCCTATGGCTACCTCCTGTGCCGGCGGCGAAACCATCATCACCTGGAAAGCGGCAAGTAATCAGACCTACACGATCTATTACACAGACGCGCCTCCCGGTAAACTCCCGGACTGGAAACCACTGCCGCAAGGAACAAACCTGCGAGGAACCGGAGCACAGATTACAGTCACAGACCGGGCCGGCGTTGATTCATCGCGGCGCTATCTCCTGCTGGCGGGTGATAAGAAACCTTATTGATCCACTGCGCGGAATACCGCCATAACGGGGCGATGGTCAGATGCTTTATATGTAAGTGGCGAGCGCACAACCCGCGTTCGCTCACGTACCACTTCCGGCAGCATCCCGTGGCTGACGAAGAAATAGTCAAACCGGCTGTACCCGTCGACCGCCGCGTAAAAATAAGTCCAGACGTCTCCAGCGGAATCAACCGGACGCAGATCGGTCATCTCTCCGCCGCGTCGCCCGCTTACCTCGCGCAGCGGGGCGGAGTTGTAATCGTCGTTTAAATCTCCGGCCACCAGCAAATTAACATCCGGATTCTCATCCAGAATTCCGCGGACAACTTTATTAAGCAGGCGGGCTTCGTTGCGCCGCATCTCTGTCTGTCCAAGCGAATGATAAACTTTCGATTTCAGGTGCGCTGTCAGCAAACGAAACCGATACTTCGGGCTGACCTGAATATTGACATCCAGAAAACCGCGTGCCACAGGCACCTTGGCTTCGCCGATGCTGTACCAGTCATTGGTATGGTGCTGTACTGATATGATCGGGAAACGGCTCAACACCGCCAGATTGATTTCCATACGCCCGCGATTGAGCCGTTCGGCATACGGATAGTCCTGCCCGGCCGCGTGCAGCTCATCGCGAAACTGTGTAAACACCGCCGCATCGCCCATCTCCTGTACCGTCAGCACATCGGGGCGCTCTTGGGCGATCAGTGCTGCCGCCGCGCGGCGTTCACTTTCCGGTTTGGGATCATCCGGTTCACCGTCACCATCCCGATCCGTCAGCGCGTACTGACATAGATTGTAGGTCATCACCGAAAAGGTGTCTGCCTGCGGCCGGCAACCGAGCGGCAGAGCGAGACAAACCAGAAACAGGATTCTCATCATGCCCTCGCCGGACGAGGCTTTTTAATCGCCAGCAGCACGTCGCCGGGTTCAATCCGCATTTGCGGATCGGGATCAAACACGGTTTCGCCGGTCTGATGTTTAATGGCAAAAACCATGCAACCGAGAGTCTGCCGGACACGAGCCTCCGTCAGTGTTTTATGAGCCAGCTCACTCTTCTCATCCACCGGGATTTCGCACACCTCCAGTTCAAGGTTTTCGCGTTGTGTCACCAGCTCAATCATATCCACCGCTGCCGGACGGGTCAGCAATTGAACAATCCGGGCTGCTCCGGTTGAAAATGGGGACACGACCTGATTCGCGCCGGCCTTGAGCAGCTTGCGGCTGTTATCAGAGTCCTGAACCCTTGCGATGATATGCAAATCACGGTTCAGACTGCGTGCGTTGATTGTTAAAAACAGATTGTCCGCATCCTTCGGCAACGCAGCCACCAGCGCTTCGGCCTCCTTGACATTCGCCGCTTCGAGCATTTCCTCTTCAGACGGATCCCCTTGGATGTAAAGTACGCCTTCCTGCTGGAGCAGCTTAACGCGCTCCGGATCATTTTCGATCACCACAAAGGGCTTGTGCATGTGCTGGAGATCGCGGGCAATATAATCACCGGTGCGCCCGTAACCGCAAATGATGATGTGCCGGGTGAGCTTTCCAATTTGTTTATCCATTTTGTTTCTCCCGAAAAGATTGTTCAGACCGCGCAAAACAAAATATTCAAAAAGAGCCGTCAGCGACAGTGCGGCCGCCGTGACTCCGAAGAAAATCAGTAGAATTGTAAACAGCCGGCCGGTGTGTGAAAGCGGATGCACTTCACCGAACCCGACGGTCGAAACGGTAATCACCGTCATATAGAAACATTCATCCAGCGGCCAGCCTTCGATCCAGTGATATCCGGCGGTACCGCCGCCCATCACCGACAGGAAAAGAAAAAGGTATAGCCCCAGTCGAAGCGTCCGGGGCTGCTCAAAGTGATATATGCCTCGCTTCATGGATTAATCCGTGGTAACAGTTTCGCAGACTATACAAATCAACTCTTGTGCTTAAAAGGTTATTTCATGCGCTTGAATAAAAACGTCCTGCTGTCCGTAATCGCATTGATGACCATTTTTACAGATGCATCAGCCTTGGCCGGCGTCCGGACGGTCACATCCCGCGGTAAAAGTTATGTCACCCTGCCCAATCTGGCCTCTTACTACGGCATGCCTGTTACCCAGCCGGCCAGAAACCGCATCCGGTTGCAGAATAAATATAACAAAATCGAATTTGAAACTGAATCCCGCAGCGTTTGGATCAACGGAACCCTCGTTGCGCTCAGCGAACCGGTTCGCAAAGTCGGCTGGTCGTGGGCCATCGAAACCGCTGACTTCAATAAAACCATTGAGCCCGCCACACGCCCGCAGGAATTTCTGAAAACCGTCGGCAACCGCACCGTCGTCCTCGATCCCGGCCACGGCGGCGATGACAAAGGCGCCAGCAGTCCGCGTAATATTCATGAAAAACTGGTCGTAATGGATATCGCCAACCGGGTGCGCAACAGGCTGGAGGCTCGCGGCATCAACGTCGAACTCACGCGCGAACGCGACCGGAATCTGGATCTTGACTCCCGCAGCCGGACGGCTTCCGTGCTCAAGGCTGACGTTTTCGTCAGCATTCATGCTAACTCCGCCGGGAAAAAACGGGACATCCGCGGTGCCGAAACCTTCGTCCTCTCTTTGCCCGGACGATACAGCAGCAACTCCTACGGCGGCGGCGCACTTCCCTCATCCGCCAACACCGGAAACCGGTACGATGTTGCCAACATGGCGCTGGGCTATCGCATCCAGCAAAACCTCCTCAGAGCCACCGGGCAGGAAGATCGCGGCGTAAAACGCGCCCGCTTCGAAGTGCTGCGCGACGCGCCCTGCCCCGCCGCCCTTGTTGAAGTGGCCTTCATGAGCAATCCAAAAGACGAGGCCATCGTGAGCGATCCTGCCGGACGCGACCGGATTGCCCGTGGCATTGCCGACGGCATCGTCGCCTACCTTACCGATGTCAGCCGCGCCAGAGCCAAATAAACAGGAAGTTACAACGCACAAGAAGCGGAAGCTTTGACCGTTCTGCAACACAAACCCGGAATCAGCGGTAATTAAAGAGCTGATCGAGCTTGTATGCCTCTCCGGTGTGTGCGGAAAGCGCCGCAACAATTTTATCCTGAACCTTGCGCGTCAGGCGGCGGCCTTTGCGCCCCTTCTGCACCTGCTTGTGGGTCAATCCGTCTTTGGATGCCGCCACCAGGTCGTGATTTTTCAATTTGCGCTCTTCCATGATGGTATCCAAAGGTTGGACGCCCAATTCCAGTTCTTTATCGCTCATTGGTTCTGCTCCAGTACGTTGTCGACGGCTGTCAGCACGGTTTTTACATCGTGCATTTCGTTGAGATGCTGCAAAAGTTCGCGGCGTCCGCGCAGTCCTTTGATGTACTGCGCCAGATGCGGGCGGAAGTGCAGGCAGGCCGCCTGTTCGGGAATAAATTTTGTCTTACAACGCCGCCCCGCCGCCGTGGCAGTGGTCAACTCAACCAGCCGGAGCAGATGCGTCTCAATCACTTTGCGCCGTTGCTGAATAGAAGGCGGTTCGGCCGGTTTATTTTTTATCTGGTCGAACAGCCACGGATTGCCAACCGCGCCGCGACCGATCATCACACCATCCACGCCCGACACGCGCACCATCTCCGCCGCGTCCTCCGGCGTATTGACGCCGCCGTTTCCGATCACCGGAATTTTTAAAGCCTGTTTAATTTCGCCGAGCTTTTCCCAGTCGGCCTCGCCCTTATGAAAATTGCAAGCCAGCCGTCCGTGCACAGCAATCATATCCGCTCCGGCGTCCTCGACAATTTTGGCAATCGTCAGATGATCCGGAAACGACGGGCTGAAACCGATGCGGGTTTTAACGCTCACCGGCAGTGACACCGCTTTTTTGACGGCACGGACGATCTCGCCGATCTGTTCCGGCTCTTTCATCAGCGCGGCACCTGCGCCGCGCCGCACCACTTTTTTAACCGGACAGCCGCAGTTTAGATCAATCCAATCGAAGCGGTTCAGCTTTTCGATATACTGCGCAGCCTCGACCATCGCTTCGACTGACTTGCCGAAAATATGCGCCGCAATCGGATGATCCTGTGCAGAGACTTCCAGAAACTGAAACGTCTTCTGCGAGTCGCGGCGGATTCCTTCGGCGCTGGTCACTTCGGTATAGCAGGCACCCGCGCCGTTTTCCTTACAGATCGAACGGAACGCCGCGTCGGTGTAACCCGCCATCGGCGCGAGCACCACCGGAAAATCAATCGTTACCGTTCCGAATTTTAGAGGTTTCAGATTCATAGAGCCGGAGAATTAACCACGAATGACATAGAAAAAGAAAGCCGCAACGTCTCCGTCGCAGTTCATTTCCAAATGGTTGGAAACTTTTAGACCTGAATCCGAGTCCGCATTTGACTGGGTGAAATACCATGGCGCTTTTTGAATGCACGGCTGAAATATAACGGGTCGTCAAAACCCCCAAGCCGGGCAATCTGGCTGAGAGGAACCGACGGGTTGCGCAACAGGGTTTCAATCCGTTCAAATCGCACCTGTTCGATGTATTGTTTGACAGAAAGTCCGTAGCGCTTCTTGAAGCACCGGAATAAGCTGGTTCGGTTGGTCTGGAGACCTTGTACCAGACTATCCACATTGGTAATGCAGGCAGGACTGCCATCGATCAGGTTTCGCGCCGCAGCGGATGGATCAAGCGGCTCCGCATTCGCCGGAATGTTGGAAAACCCGTCCAGACATTCAAGCATTTCCCATCCGGCCAAAATGCTGGCAATTCCATTTATCGTCCCTTGTTCAAAAGCCGTTTGCAACCGGTTGAGCTGCACCCAGAAAAAATTCTGCGGAGTCGGGCAAAGCACCGGCTGGTCGGCCGTTAGACCGATTTGGTTAAGACATTGCTCTGCCGCCGGACCGTTCAGCCGGAAAAAGGTGTATTTCCAAGGTGCTGCCGGAATATCCCAATATTCATAAAACTTTCCTTTTCGTAATATAAACAGGTCGCCTTTACGCGCTGTCCAGACCTGCCCATCGCAGCAGATTCTTCCCTCACCTGAATGTACCGCATGAACGGAAGATGAACCGGCCATTTGCTCAAAGTGGAAGCCGCCGAAACTTTCAAACGTTCCCAGCAGATCAATATATACGCCAGCTTCTGTGAGAAACCGAGGCGTTGCCTGATAGACGTTTTGAATGTATGTTTTCGTTCTCTGAAGAATCATTTGTCCATATTTATGCGAAACATTTATCCGGTTGCAACCCTTATTAATACCCGTATTTTTAGGATATATTGATGTGTTCCTGGAATTAATGGGTTAAGTGGTTATTCCATGACTTGGATTAAAAATACATTATGGAGATTGCAATGGAAGTAATGCCGATAGACGGATTGGATGATTTTGAAATGCGGCTGAAAAGGCAGGATGCGTTCTGGGATTGCGCAGTGCTGGACCGGCCTTGCGTACATTTAACAATCCCGCGAACAAAAGCGGGCTATCCCGCTCCGGCAGGAAATCACGGCTCTTTTTATGATCGATGGATGGACGTGGAATATCAGGCTGAAAATGCATTGGCGACAGTCAAAAATACAATTTACATGGGTGATGCGCTGCCTCGTCAATGCCCCAATCTTGGCCCGGATTTTTTCCCGGCGCTTTATGGCGGAGAAATGGTTTTCGAAGATAGCACATCTTTTATCAACCCATTTCTGCCGAGCTGGGCGGAGGCAGACCGACTGGTCTGGTCAAGGGAGCATCCGTACTGGAAGAAAATGGAAGAGCTTTACGATGCCTTTCTGGAAGCCGGAAAAAACACCTTCTATGTCGGCTGGCCCGATTTGCATCCCGGCGCTGATTGCCTCGTTGGATTGCGCGGACCGCAAGCCATGGCCATCGATCTTTTTGACGAACCGGAGGCCGTGAAAACGATGTTAAAAATGGTTACCAAAGATTTCTTCGAAGTGTATGACCATTATTACAAAAAGCTGACTGCTTCCGGTCAGACCTGCACCGGCTGGCCCGAGATTGTTTCCACCCGCAAATGGCATGTTCCCTCCTGTGACTTTTCCTATATGATCGGACCGGAACAGTTCGATGAATTCTTTCTGGATGGATTAAGGCAGGAATGCGACTTTTTCGAGGCGTCGCTGCATCATCTGGACGGAGTCGGCTGCCTCAACCATCTCGACAGCCTGCTTGAAATCGAGTCACTCAATGCGGTTCAGTGGGTATGGGGCGCAGGGAAAGGAACTGCGCTCAACTGGATAGATGTTTTCAAAAAGATACAGGCCGCCGGGAAAGGTATACAACTTCTGGAAGTCCGCCCCGATCAGCTGGACAGCATCATAGAGACTCTGCGGCCGGAGGGCGTGTGGATGAAAATAACGGGCGTTGAATCAGAAGCAGCCGGCAATGCGCTTCTAAAGAAAGTTTCCCATTGGGTTTAAATCGCATACTTGGGACAGAGCCTTGGATCTACCTTGTTTTTCAAGTCATACAGGTTGAGTGCTTCGCCATGCTAATCCTAATCACAATCTGGCGCTAAGAACGAATCCAAGCGAAGCCCGCATTAAACGCGACGAGGACGTCGCGTCTACACGCCCAAGCACTGGAAAAAATTACCCGTTTTTTTACAGTTGGAACGGAACGCCGCATCGGTGTAACCCGCCATCGGCGCAAGCACCACCGGGAAATCAATCGTTACTGTTCCGAATTTAAGAGGGTTCAGATTCATAGAGCCGGAGAATTAACCACGAAACCTGCGGGGATACACGAAAAATGATGTCCGCGCTAAAAACGGCAGGCAGACGGCGGCTTTCCGTACCGTTTTTTAAATGCCTTGCTGAAATGAAACGGGCTTGAAAAACCAAGCTGCTCCGCCGTTTCACTGACATTGCAGATTCCGTTCCGGAGCAATTCATACGACTGTTTCATTCGCAAGCGGTCATAAAATGATTTAGGAGCCGCGCCGGTTATTTCGGGAAAAACCTGCCTGAACCGGCGTTCGCTAAGACCGGCTGTACGAGCCATTGATGCAACAGTCCATTTTTCGCCGAGGTGCCGACTCATCTCTTCGACCACACGCTCAATCCGCTGCCGGTGGGGATGCGCGGTGTGCGCGGCCCCCGCCGTTGCCGCCCAGAGGCAAAGCAATGTTCCGAACCGGGCCGATGCGATACTGGCGGAGCCGGTCGCCGGGCATCTTAGCTCCTGCCGGATATTTTCCCGTTCCGTGGATTCTTTCGGAGAATCTTTGAATTCAAAAAGCTGATTGACCGGCAAGGGTAACGCGCCTGTCGGCAGAAAGTTAAACCAGAAAAACCCCCAGCGGCTTCCAGAACAACGGTAGCGCAGGATATCTTTTTGATTAATCAAAACCAGCGTTTCGGCCTTTACGGTCAAATGCGGAAAATTCCGGCGTTCAATTTTCCCTTCTCCCGCCAACGTGCGCACGGCAATCAACGTGTCTCCCGGAATCGGGCGGGCGTTGTCGTAGGAGGGTCCGGCCTCCACTTGCCAAACAGCAGTCAACACTGTTCCGCAGGATGCACCGGGAGCCTCGGGTTTGGAACACTCATTTCTCATAAGTGCCGTAATATATATGAACATCGCCGGTTCGTCTATTTGATAATCCTAACGGATATGCTGGTATGTTTGTACTTAAATTGAAGGAATTTTGCGGTGATAAATAGAAATAAGAATGACGGGGTGCACGGAATGCTTGCGGAAAATCTGATGCCTGCGTATGTCAGAAAGTTCCGGAATGCATATGCCATTACTCCGGACGCCCCCATTTATCATACCGAGGGATGGTACTACTGTCTGGATGTCTGGCGGGAACAGGGGCTGCCGGCGGATTTGAAGGAAGGAACGGATGCGTGGAATGAATTTTTTCATTTCGATCCGGAAGCAAGGTGCCGGATTATGGGTACCGGCTGGGTGGTTGCCGACTTTTATCCGAAGTTTGAAGAAAAAATTCTTGAAGTGCGCAGCGACGGAACAGAACTGATTCAGGATTCCGCCGGGCGCAAAGTGCTGATGTTTAAAGACCGCCGGACCGGCTTTATGCCGGAATATATAGATCACCCGGTAAAGGATATGAAGAGCTGGGAAGAACAGGTGAAATGGCGGCTGGATTTCAACAACGATCAGCGCCGCGCCGATATTGCAAAAACGGTTCCGGAGATAGTTCCCAAGGCCAAACAGGGTTTTTTCATGCAGCAACGGGCCATTGGCGCCTACATGTATCTGCGCAGTTTGATCGGGCCGGAAAGCCTTTTATACATGTTTTACGACGATCCCGAATTGATTCATGCCTGTCTGCAACAGTGGTTTGACCTGACGGATGCGGTGATTGCCGAAACTCAAAAACAGGTCAGCCTCGATGAGGTTTTTTTCGGGGAAGATATCTGCTACAACAACGGTTCTCTGATTTCCCCTGACATGATCGAAGAATTTTTGATGCCGTATTATTCAGAACTGATGGCGAATATCCGCCGGCGTCAGCTGGATCAAAAACGGGCGCTGCATGTGCAGATAGACACGGACGGCCGGTGCATGCCGGTCATTCCGGTTTATAAAAAGTATCTGGGAATGGATGTCATGAGTCCGTTTGAAGTGGCTTCAGGGTGTGATGTGGTGCAAATCGGCCGTGACCATTCCGATTTGATCATGATCCACGGAATTGATAAGCGGATTCTCGCGAAATCCAAAGAAGCCATTGATGCCGAACTGGAACGGATTATCCCGCCGCTAAAAAAACGCGGAGGATACATTCCTGCCTGTGACCACGGCGTGCCAGCGGAAGTTTCGCTTGAAAACTATCTGCATTACCGCAACCGGATGATTGAGCTGGGAGGATAGAGAATTCCGCGTTTAGATAGATTACGAATGTGTTAAGGAGTTAAAAATTTTATCGGACGATGCGCTGCTGCCGTCCGGCCTGCTCGGCCCGGTGGTGCTGCAGCTGGCAGTGCAAATTGACGTGAAGTAAGCAGACACACAGGAGGCTGATTATGAAAAGGTTCCAAGCAGGGTTGTTTTTGTGCGCGGGACTGCTGTGCCGGACGGAAACGGAAGCGGAGGCTGTACGTCCGAATATTCTGATGATTATCTCGGACGATCAGGGCTACGGCGATTTCAGCTGCTTCGGGAATCCGATTCTCAAAACACCCAACCTCGACCGGCTGAAAGATCAGAGCGTATATGTAAAAACCCTCATTACCGCACCGCTTTGTTCGCCGACACGCGCCAGTGTAATGACCGGACGTTTCTCTTACCGGACCGGTGTTTGGGACACCTGGCTGGGCCGTGAAAATATGGCTACCGATGAAATCACAGTGGCGGAGATGCTGAAGGCAGCCGGTTATCAAACCGCTTTGTTCGGGAAATGGCATTTAGGGGATGCCTGTCCGTTCCGTCCTGAAGATCAGGGATTTCAGGAAGTTTGGGTTGATGACAACCAGCGGTTTGACGGAGTGTTTCATTATTCCGGTCCGGACGGGAAACGCGATGTTCCGATCAAAGGATTTGTGGATGATGCAACGTTTGACCGGGCGATTGATTACCTGAACCGTACGAATGATCAGCCCTTTTTTATGTATGTGGCATCCAAGCTGCCGCATGACTGGGAGCGACCAATGGTACCGGAAGAGAACCGGTTAAAATATGTGGAAGCGGTGCGCGCGACACCGGGTCTCGATGACGGGGATGCAGAGGTGTACGGTATGGTGGATCGGCTGGATTCAAATATCGGACGTCTGCTGGACGCGCTGGACCGGTCCGGGAAACGCGAACAGACTCTGGTAGTTTTCTTTTCCGACAACGGTGCCATGAGAAGCAATCCGAAACTTCGATACGGAGACCGATATGATTGCGGATTGCGCGGTAAAAAGGGCACCGTTTACAATGGCGGTATTGTGTCCCCGCTGTTTGTCAGCTACCCGCGCGAACTGAAAGCCGGTACCGTGGTGGATACTCCCGTGTGCGTCATTGATTTGTTTCCCACGCTGGCGGATTATGCAGGTGCCGCCCTGCCGGCGGGGCGGAAGCTGGACGGGGTCAATATCCGCAGTTTGCTTCAAGGAAAAGTAGATTCGATCGGTGAACGAACCATCTGCATGCATCATGATCGTCAGCCTGGCGTCGAGGGAGCCGCGCCGGATCGCTGGCGCAAAGGCTGTCTTTGGCAGGGGAACTGGAAGCTGGTTAACGGAAAAGAGCTGTACCGCATGGATACGGACCGGGAAGAAAAACACAACCTGGCAGCGGAGAATCCCGAGCGGGTTGCCGCCATGCGTCAGGCGTACTCCCGCTGGTTTGACGAAGTAAGCAGCGAGCGGGGTTTTGGTCCGCTGCCTTACGAAATATCATCGGAAAAACTGGCGTTGTTCGGTTCGTGGCGCCCGCCGGGAGGGTGGCGTATATCCGCTCCGGAAGAGGTCACCTGCAAGATCAGTCTGCGCGAACAGATGCAGACCTGGAAACCGGGCGGACTGTGCCGGATGTATCTGGACGGCAAGCTGATTTTTGAGCAGCCAACAGATCCGGCCAAAGAAATTCAGCTTCCGCCGGTTGTTTTCAAAAAAGGCATCCATAAGTTTGACGTTTTAGTCGAGGTCATTCCGTCTGCGGCTGAGCTTGGATACGGATTTATGAATCCGGGCTTCGGGTACATGGATATTGAACTCTTATCAGCAAAGAACGGTACGCGGATCGAGTCCGCTCATTAATAAAAGGAGATGGTATGACTACGCAGAAGCGCTTAAATTTTCCGGCTGAAATACGGTTCGGACTCAGCACAAAAAGGGAAACTATGAAAAAACAGACACTCGGATTTCTGGCGGCGGCTTTAGTGGCGGGCATGGCGGCTCCAGCGCTGGCGCAGTGCCCTGCGTCCGGTTCGGTACCGGCACTGTCCAATACAAAGCCTGCTGATATTCGGGGTGACTTCTACGTGGCAACGGACGGAAAAGACGGCTGGTCGGGAACACTGGCTGCTCCGCGCGCCGATGGCACGGACGGTCCCTTCGCGACGTTGGCGCAGGCGCGTGATGCCGTGAGAGCCGCGCGCGCCAAAGACGCGGTGCCGCGCGCTTACACTGTGGTTATCCGGGGTGGAACCTACTTCCTCAAGGAACCGCTGGTCTTTACCCCGGAAGATTCGGCAACGGCATCCGCACCGACAATCTATACCGCCCTGCCGGGTGAGAAACCGGTGCTCAGCGGAGGGCACCGTGTCAGCGGCTGGCAGAAGTCGGCGGATGGAAATACATGGATCGCAGTTATCCCGGAAGTCCGCGACGGGAAATGGTATTCGACGCAATTGTTTGTAAACGGTCAGCGGCGTACACGGGCGCGCATTCCGAATGAAGGATTTTTGAGATCCAACGGCCCTCCGAAGTTCAGCCCGGAAGTCTTGCAAGCAATTGATAAACTGGAGTTGAGTACAGCGATTACCAGCAACAAGGCCGACAGAATGGGAATGGGCTATAAAGATGGCGATATCAAACGGTGGGAAAACCTCGATGATGTGAATCTGCATGTGATGCACGCCTGGACCAGCGCAATGCATTGGATTGCCCGCCTCGATGAACACTCGGTTCTTTACACCGGCCCCGGCCGGTTCCCGGCGTGTAAATGGGAATATCAGATGCCCTATGTTATTGAGAATGTCCGGGAAGGCCTCGATGCGCCGGGAGAGTGGTATTTAAACCGCAAGACCGGCGAACTGACCTATTGGCCTGTGGCAGGCGAAAATATGCTGTCGGCTGAAACAACCGTTTCCGTGCTCCGGACGCTGGTGCGCTTCGCCGGCACGGCGACAGAAGGTAAATTTATTGACGGTCTGTCATTCCGCGGTCTGTCGTTCCGGCACGCCGACTGGGGCCCGCTGGATCGCACACAGGAAAACGACGGCTATTCCGGCTGCCACTTTCTGGAAGCCGCCGTCAGCGCCACGGGCCTGCGCTACAGCACCTTCGAAAAGTGTGAAATTGCACATAGCGGCGGATACGCTCTTTATCTGATTAACGGCTCAACTTCCAACCGTGTCCAGCAGTGCGAAATTCACGACATGGGCGGCGGCGGTATTCTGATCGGCTCGCGCTTTTCACCTTACGATGATGTGACGAAACAGATTCCGCCGGATGACGGGCCGGATGATCTGATCTGCCGTTATAATACGGTGGACAACTGTTTCCTGCACGATAACGGACAGGTGTTTTCCGGAATCATCGGCGGCGTATTTATTGCGCACAGTTCTTACAACAAAATCACTCATAATGAAATCTGCAACATGCCCTACAACGGTATCACCGTCGGACGGCGGCTGGATTATAATTACAGCCACGCGCATCACAATGAAGCGGGCTGGAATCATATTCATCACATCGGACGGGACATGATGAGCGATATGGCCGGCATTTATACTGAGGGGATTTCACCCGGAACCCGCCTGCATCACAATCTCATTCACGACGTGAACCGCTATCGCTATGGTGGATGGGGCCTTTACTGCGACGAATGCAGCTCCGGCATTCTGCTCGACTACAATATTGTTCACGGCTGCATGGACGGCGGGTATATGCAGAACATCGGCTGCAGCAATATCGTTAGAAATAACATCTTTCTTCTCGGAACAGAGAACGGCCAATTCAGTGCTGGTAAAAAAAGGAATCTCGGTGCGGATAAGGATTTGATGACCGTTGAACGCAACATCATTGCCACATCGAGCGGTGAAATTCTGGCTCGCTTCTGGAACAAGGAAGATGCCATGCGCTTTGATTCTAATCTCTACTGGAGCACGGAGGGCAAGGCATTGAAGTTCAAAGACTGGTCGCCGGATCAGTGGCATGAAATGGGTCAGGATATTCATTCGATTATCGCTGACCCGCTGTTTGCGGATGCGGAACGTCATGATTTCCGGCTCAAACCGGATTCGCCGGCTCTAACCCTCGGCTTTGAGCCGATTGACCAGCGAGAGATTGGTTTGTACGGCGACCCGGAATGGGTCAGCGCTCCGTCAAAAGTTCCGGCGCAGGTCTTTAAGAAAGTGGTGCCGCCGCCATCCCGTAAAGTTAAAAATAATCCTGACCCTACCCCGCCATCCGGCCTGCTGAATGATGACTTCGAACAGACCTCCTTGGGAGCAAAGCCTGAAAAAGCAGCGGTATTCGGCGAGACTTCAACGACATCCGTTCGTGTAACCGGCGAAACGGCGGCTGGCGGCGCGCGCAGCCTCAAATTCGTTGATGGCCCGGCCGACAAAGCGCATTGGCCGTTTTTGTCCTATACAGTCGTCGCTGGGAAAGGCAAGGCTCGTTTATCCTTTGACCTGCGTATGGGCAAGGGTGCGGTTCTGATGCAGGAATGGCGTAACAAAGCAGTCCCTTATGCCACCGGGCCGGTGATCAGATTTGAAAACGACGGAGAGGTTAAGGTAAGAGGAAAGACTGTGGCAAACTACCCGCCGGATCAGTGGTTCCACGTTGAAATCAGCTGTACACCGGGTGCCGGAACGGATGCCTACACATTGACCCTCACAGTTCCGGGACAGAATCCGCAGACGGTCAACGAGCTTGAGTATCAATCAGGAGCGGATTTCAACTCGCTCAACTGGCTGGGCTGGATGTGCCCCGGTGTCAAGCCGGCCGCATTCTATCTGGACAATATCAACCTGACATTTGGATCACTAGGGCAGGAAGAGTTATAGTACAATAAAACGGATCATCAATCCATAGAAACAAATTCCCAAATAATAGCTGAAAAATAAAAATGAAATTATATAAACCGATTATGCTGGCTGCAGCTTTAGTGGAGGGCATGGTTGTTCCGGTGCTGGCGCAGCATCCTGCGGCCGGTGCAATATCGGCACTGTCCAATACAAACCCCGCAAAGGCTCAAGGCGATTTCTATGTCGCGACTGACGGAAAAGACAGTTGGTCCGGCACGTTGCCCGCGTCTCGCGCCGATGGTGCCGACGGCCCTTTTGCAACTCTGGCGCAGGCGCGTGACGCAGTAAAAGACGCGCGCGCCAAAGACGCGGTGCCGCGCGCATATACGGTAGTGGTCCGGGGCGGGTTTTATCCACTGGCGGAAACATTGGTCTTCAAACCGGAAGATTCGGCACCCGTATCTGCACCCACTACCTATACTGCCTGGCCGGGCGAAAAACCGGTGCTCAGCGGAGGTCGGCGCGTTACCGGCTGGCAGAAGTCGGCTGATGGAAATACTTGGACAGCGGTTGTCCCGGAAGTCCGCGACGGAGAGTTTTATTCGACGCAACTGTTTGTAAACGGGGAGCGTCGCCAACGAGCCCGTTATCCCAACGAGGGCTGTTTAAAGGCGGACGATCCTCCGCGTTTTTCTGAAGCGATGAGGGTGAAATTGATGACCCAAGGCTATGCCGGGGTTAAATTCAAATCCAAGGACGATTTGGGCAAGGTCGCGATGGGGTACAAGGACGGCGACATCCAGCACTGGGAAAATCCTGAGGATGTCAATCTGTTCCAGCTGCATTCATGGACCAGTCCTTTGCGCTGGATTGCCGAAATCGACGAGGCGCGCCGGACGGTTTTGTTTACCGGATCCAGCCGCTTTCCGGCCTTACGCTGGAAAGGACGGATGCCCTACTATTTTGTCGAAAACGCCCGCGAATTTCTGGACTCGCCCGGAGAATGGTATCTGGATCGCAAAACCGGCGTGCTGACATACCGGCCCCGTGAAGGCGAAGAAATGGAGTTGGCCGAGACCGTCGTTTCGGCGCTTCCGGCATTGATCCGCATCGAGGGTGTCTGCGCGGCAGGACATTTCGTGGATGGACTTGTTTTTCGCGGTCTTTCGTTCCGGCACACGGACTGGGGTCCGCTTGACCGCGCGGGAGAGACCGATGGATACAGCAGTGTTCATTTCCTGCCGGCGGTGATCGAAGCGAAAGGATTGCGTTTTTGCATCTTCGAACAATGCGAAATCACCTGCGGCGGAGGCTACGCACTCTATTTAATTGACGGGTCGGCCTCCAATTGCGTGCAACAATGCGAAATTCATGACATGGGCGGTGGCGGCATCCTGATCGGTTCACGCTGGTCGAATGTCGATCTTGTCAAAAATCCGTTGCCTCCCGACGATGCATCTGACGATCTGCTCTCCCGCCATAACGTCGTTGACAATTGTTTCTTTCATGACAATGGCCGTGTTTTCCCCGGCGTGATTGGCGGTGTCTTTATCGCCCATGCGCCTTTCAACCGCGTGACTCACAATGAGATCTGCAACCTGCCTTACAGCGGCATCACGGTCGGGCGGCGGCTGGATTTCAAATACAGCCATGCGCATCACAATGAGGTGGCTTACAACCATATTCATCACATTGGCGCCGGCACCATGAGCGACATGGGCGGGATTTACACCGAAGGCGTTTCCCCGGGAACGCGCCTCCACCACAATCTGATCCACGATGTAAATTATTTTGACTACGCCGCTTTCGGAATTTACTGCGATCAGGGCAGTTCGCAGATTCAGATAGATCATAATATCTGCTATAACTGCATGGACGGAGGGTATATGCAGAACGGCGCGATTACGGACAATGTGATCCGCAACAACATATTCACCCTCAACACGGTGGCCGGGCAAATCAACAACGGATTCAAGAGCGACGCTTCCATGATCGTTGAACGAAACATCATTGATACTTCCAATGGCGAGGTGTTGTCCCGCTATTGGGACGCGAAGCGAAAATTCAAGTTCAACCACAACCTCTATCATTCCGCCGACGGGGAGTTGCGGTTCGGGGACTGGTCGTGGCAGGAATGGCAGGCTCTGGGTCAAGACCGTGATTCCATTGTCGCCGACCCCATGTTCTTCGACAAGGAGCGGCACGATTTCCGACTTCGTCCGGGGTCCCCGGCCGAAAAGATCGGTTTTGAGCCGTTTGACTTGAGTTCCGCCGGCCTTTACGGCGATCCGGAATGGATCAGCGCTCCGTCAAAAATTCCGGCGCAGGTTTTTAAGCGGATAGCGCCGCGCCTGACACGGTCAAAGAAAATTTCAAATCACAAGGATCTTGAACTCTAACGGTGTATGGAGGGAAAATGGAAACGAGGGTCTATAAAAAAATCATGCTGGCGGGGATCGCCGTAGCACCACTGACAGCCAAAGCGGCGCAAGCGCAACCCAATATACTGTTCGCTATTGCGGACGACTGGGGTACGCATGCCGGGGTGTATGGAGATCAGGTCGTGAAGACGCCGACCTTTGACCGGCTGGCGAAGGAAGGAGTTCTTTTTGAACAGGCTTATATTTCATCGCCCTCCTGCGCGCCGTCGCGAGCGGCTATTCTAACAGGACAGTGGCATTGGCGACTGGGGGAGGCCGCCAACTTGTTCGGCCCCGTCTCGATCAATGATCCGGTCTATCCTGACCTGCTGGAAGAGAATGGTTACTTCGTCGGATACACCCGTAAAGGTTGGGGGCCGGGAAAAAACGGTGACCGTCCGCGCAATCCGGCAGGCACTGTATACAAAAGTTTTGCTGAGTTCTTAGCGAAACGTCCGGCGGATAAACCGTTCTGCTTCTGGTTCGGTTCGCATGATCCGCACCGTCCGTATGTAAAAGATTCCGGCGCAAAAGACGGCATCCCGTCCGGTAAAATTAACATTCCCGCGTGTTTTCCGGATGCGCCGGAGGTGCGCGGTGATATCGCGGATTATTACTTCGCCGTACAGCGCTTTGACCGTGAAACCGGTGAGCTTATTGAAATGCTGCGGCAGGCTGGTGAGCTTGAAAACACCCTCATCGTTATGACGAGCGATCACGGCATGCCCTTCCCGCGCTGCAAAAGCAACATCTATGATGAGGGTGTGCACGTGCCGCTGGCCATCTGCTGGCCGGGACACTTTGCGGGCGGGCACCGCATAACCGATTTTGTCAGTTCAACCGATTTCGCGCCGACATTTCTGGAACTGGCCGGACTGCCGATTCCGGCGGTTATGACCGGGCGCAGTTTAAAGCCGCTGCTGACTGCCGGTAAGAGCGGGAGGATTGATCCGTCCCGCGACCATGTCTTGTTCGGAAAAGAGCGACATGCGCCCGCTCAGGAAGGTTCGAATTCCGGCGGTTATCCGTGCCGGGCCATTCGCACCGATGATTTTCTGCTGATCCGGAATTTTAATCCGGATCGCTGGCCGGCCGGGACAGAAGACTACAAGCATGCTTTTATGTCCAACGCATGGTTTGCCGACTGCGACAACGGGCCGACCAAAATTTATATGGTTGAAAACCGGGACAAGGATGCGGAACACCGCCGGCTGTTCGATCTGTCGTTCGCGAAGCGGCCTGAGTTTGAACTGTTCGATCTGCGTGCTGATCCGAATGAGCAGAAAAATCAGGCGGCTAATCCTGAATATGCCGATGTTTTGAATAAGCTTTCTAATCAGTTGCATGAAAAGTTGAAGGCGAGCGGCGATCCGCGGGTGATCGGCGGCGCGGAGAAGTTCGATACTTATCTTTACGGGGGCGGTACACCGAAATATCCGGGATTGCCGCCGTCTGAAAATGAAGCGGTTAAGCAATAAATAGTGTATGCAAGCGATGTATCTGGATCGTGCCGGCGGCTTCACGATCCTTTTCTATCTGCTTCACACGGGTTTTTAATATTCTCTTGTGTAACAGGTTCTGTTGATTTTTTACGCCTGGATCGGGTGCCGTGCTGCCGGCCACATACTGGCGGTGCGATATTCGGAAGGCGTCAGATTCATCTGCGGGCGGAAGACCCGGCTGAAATAGAGCGGGTTTTCATAACCAACGGTTTCCGCAATTTCTTTGATGCTGAGGGGAGCGCTCGCCGATCTGTTCAGATCCTTTCAGCAGCGCCGCGCCGCACCACTTTTTTTAACCGGACAGCCGCAGTTGAGATCAATCCAGTCAAAGCGGTTCAGCTTTTCGATATACTGCGCGGCTGCGACCATCGCTTCGACTGACTTGCCGAAAATATGCGCCGCAATCGGATGATCCTGCGCAGAGACTTCCAGAAACTGAAACGTCTTCTGCGAGTCGCGGCAGATGCCTTCGGTGTGAGCACCACTGGGAAGTTGATCGTCACCGTTCCACATTTAAAAGGTTTCAATAATATTTTGGACTGCGGTGGCTTGCCACCGCTTTGTTTACGCAGCTTGCTGCGGTTAATCGCGGAGCAAGCTCCGCTTAAAAAAGCGCAGGCAAGCCTGCGCACTCCATATTATTTCCGAATCAGTGCCAGCACTTCATCGCGCCTTTGTTCCATCTGCGCCTTGGTTTTGGCTTCGAGGTTAAGGCGGACGAGCGGCTCGGTGTTGGACGAGCGGACGTTAAACCACCAGTCGGCGTATTCGTAGGAGTTGCCGTCGAGCTGGAATTTGCGCGCGTCGCCGTATTTGGCATCGAGGCGTTTGAAGACGGACTGCACATCGGCCACCTTGGAGTTGATTTCGCCGGCCGCGAAGTAGCGTTTGATCGGCTTGATCAGTTCGGAAAGCGTTTTGCCGGTTTTGCTGATGAGGTTGGCGACGCAGATGGCAGCCAGCGAGGAACTTTCGGTGTAGTAGTTGTCACGAAAGTAGTAGTGGCCGGAAAGTTCGCCCGCGAAAACGGCGTCGGCTTCGCGCATCTGCGCTTTGATGAAAGCGTGACCGACGCGGCTCATCATGGGGCGTCCGCCCGCTTCTTCGATGACTTCTTTGACCGCCCAGCTGCTGCGCAGGTCGTAGAAGATGGCCGCGCCGGGAAATTCTTCGAGCATGGACTGCGCGACCAGCGCGGTGATCATGTCCATGGTGACGACTTCGCCGTTTTCGTCGAGGAAGCCGGCGCGGTCGGCATCGCCGTCAAAGGCGATACCGAAGTCGTACTTACCCTCTTTGAGTTTGGCGGAAATATCGTGGAGCGTGTGCAGGTCGAGCGGATTGGCTTCATGATTCGGGAAGGTGCCGTCGAGCACATCATACATCGGAGTGATGTTGAACATTTCTTTGGTGAAGACACCGCCTTCGGAAATGCCCATGCCGTTGGCGTAGTCAATGACCACTTTGAGCGGCTTTTTGATTTTGGCGAAGGTGCGGATGTGGGCAAAATATTCCGGTTTGATGTCGTACGCCGTCACGTTGCCGGGCTTGGCGGCAGGCGCATCGAAGGATTCTTCGTTGACGATGCGTTCAATGTCGGCAATGCCGGTCGCACCGCTGATCGGAATCGCTTTTTCGCGGCAGATTTTCATGCCGTTCCATTCGCCGGGATTATGCGAAGCGGTGATGATAGCCGAGCCGTCCGCGCCGAGCTTTCCGTTGGCGTGATAGGACATCGGCGTGGAAGCCAACCCGATGTTGATGACATCAACGCCCTGCATAGTCAGCCCTTTGGCCATCGCATTGAACAGCGGAGTCGAGTGCGGACGCATGTCGTGACCGATCACAAAGGTTTTCGGCTTCAGGAACGTCGCGACGGCGCGGCCGATTTTGAAGGCGATGTCGTCGGTCAGATCCGTTCCGTAGATTCCGCGAATGTCGTATGCTTTAAAAATTCCGGCCATCTTCGTTTTCCTTTCGATTTCTAAAAATGAGAGCCCTTTTTAATGGGATTCGGCGGACGGTTCAACAAATCCCTGCATATAAAATGTAATCGCCGGAGCCTCCGAATCGAATGCCGGCAGATAAATCGTCTTTCTCTGTTCGCCGCTCCGCCGCTCCGCCGTGAAAACCGCCGTCAGTCCGGCGGTTTCGCCCGGCCCGATCATCCGTTTGCTCAGCCGGACTTTAGTGCAGCTGCAGGTGGTGCGCGGCATTCCGGCGACAAACGTGGTGTCGCCCTCATTCCGGATGACAAAAACATTGGTGATGACGGCCGATTGATCCACCCGTCCAAACTGAAAAACCGGCGCATCGCAAACCAGCCGGGCTCCTTCAACTGCTTTTCCAATGCTTGGAAAAAGCAGGCACATAACGAGTAATGCGTAATGCGTAATAAATTTCATTATAGGAAATTCTGCTGAGTTCCGCCTGAAGCAAGACCGAACAGCTGGAACCCGCGCGGCAGAACGACGCGGCCCTGCGGCGTGCGTTTGATAAATCCTTCCTGAATCAGGTACGGCTCATAAACCTCTTCAATGGTGTCGGCCTCTTCACCGACCGAAACGGCCAGCGAACTGATGCCGACCGGCCCGCCGCCGAATTTTTCGATGATCGTTTGCAGTATCCGCTTATCCATTTCGTCGAGGCCGCTTTCGTCAATTTCGAGCAAAGCCAGCGCTTTCGCAGCGACTTCGGCGGTAATGACGTTGCCTGCCTTGATCTGCGCATAGTCACGGGCGCGCCGCAGCAGGTTATTGGCAATGCGCGGCGTACCGCGTGAACGGCGGGCGATTTCGAGTGCGCCGTCCGGTTCAATATCGACATTCAGAATGCGTGCAGAGCGCTCGATGATTTTCTTGAGCGTCGCGGCGTCGTAATAGTCGAGCCGGTTGACGAGGCCGAAGCGCGAGCGCATCGGGGCGGAAAGCAGTCCGCTGCGGGTCGTTGCGCCGATCAGCGTGAAAGGCTGGATGTTCAGCCGTACGGAGCGGGCGTTCGGCCCCTGGTCAATGACAATATCGATGACGAAATCTTCCATCGCGGAATAGAGATATTCTTCGACCGATTTCTGCATACGATGGATTTCGTCGATGAAAAGAAAGTCGCCGCGCTCCAGGCTGGTCAGCAGTCCGGCCAGATCGCCAGGCTTGTCAATGACCGGCCCGGAAGTGCATTTGATATTGGCGCCCATCGCTTCGGCAATGATGTAGGCCAGCGTGGTTTTGCCGAGGCCAGGCGGACCGGAAAGCAGGGCGTGGTCGAGTACGTCGTTGCGCGCTTTAGCTGCCTGAACAAAGAGTTCGAGCCGCTCTTTGATTTTATCCTGACCGGTGAAATCGGCAAACCGCGATGGACGCAGCTTGATGTCGAAGTCCTTGTCGGGGCGGTTCAGTGTGGTGACTGTGTGTTCCATAGAGAAGTTCCTAAGGGATCTGGCACATAGGGGCAAAGTTAATCTTTCAGTTTGGCAATCAGACTGCTGAGCATTCGTTCGACTTCCCTGCTTTGTCCGTAAAGTTCTTCAAATCGCTGTTGGGTTAGATAGTCCAGATTACGCGCGATCTCAAGCTGCGTTTGTAATTCAAACACCGAGCCCATTGAAATCTGAAGAAACCTACGGTAGTCACCGGTAGAACGCCGACCATATCCTTCCGCAATATTACTTGGAATAGAGACTGCACAACGCTGCAACTGAGGAATCAATCCGTACACTTCAGACGTTGGAAACTGCCCGGCGCAACGATACACAGCCGTAACAAGAGCCATCGCCTTTTGCCAAACTATCAGATCCCGATATGTTTTTATCTCCCCCATCTTATCCCTCTGCCCCTTTGTGCCTATGTGCCTCTGTATCTCTGCCCCTTATTTCAGCTTCTTCTTTCCAGATGCCGGCGGCAGGAAGTTTTCGCCGGTCACCACGCTCCGACCGGTTTTCTGCTCCAGCGCAAGACGCGCATTTTTGGCGATCTTCCCGCCTTTTTTGCCTGCTTCGGAATTTTCGATCAGGCCGGTTGCCTCAACACTCTCAGCAATCTGGCGGGTGGAAAGCTCAGCAAGGGCGGTAAAAATCAGCTCCGCTTCGCTCATATGGTCGCGCAGGTTCTGGCTTTTGAGCTCCTTGAGCTGCTTATGCTTTTTAACCGAAACTCCGCTCCATTCCTGATGAATGATATTGGTCAGAATCGCGTATTCGTCCTCGCCTTTGACCTCATGCTCTTTCCAGTAATCCGTCAGCTTATTGCGGGTTTCCTGTCCCGTCATCCGCTGCTGAATCCACTTCTCGCTCCGTCCGTGCTGCTTCCAGAATTCCCGGGCGCGATCCAGCGACCGCGCCGGATCGCTCATATCCTGAATCCGTTCGTAACCCACTTTAGCGAGCCAGAGCTTGATCGGTTCCGCTTTGGGCGAAGGAATGGACTGAATGATCCGGAAAAGACCTTGAACATCCGCGCAATCCGTGGCGTATCTCTTTCCGTCAGAAGATATAAGCTTCAGTTGTCGACAAATTGTCGACAACTCAAATCCGTCCTCGGTTTTGACTCTGGTTTTCATCTTAAACCAGTAATCCCGGGAATTCACGCTGCCCGTTAAAGCGGCAACCACATCCACCACGGAAAAAAACCAGGTCTCCGACTTCTCGTCATAAACCCGCCGGATTTTATGATCCTCAAAAGCCACCAGTGATCGTTCGGTTTTCATATCCATTCACCCTGTTCGCTCAAATCCACCTGCCAAACAGTCGGACTCCCTCCCCATTTCCAGCCATTGTACCTGAAGTATTCTGAAGTGCTTATCGGTATTCTCCGAAAGAAACGCCCCGCAGGAGAGAGGCGAAATTATTAATTATAGAATCCCTTGTCTTCATCTTTCGGCGATCTTTTCTTATTGAAACACAATAAACCCATCCACGCTCAATTTTGTTCCGCTGATCTTGGTCAGCTCGACCTGGTGTTGGCCGCAGACCAATCCGCAGGTCTGGTACCACACCTGCTGAAACAAGCCGCTCCCTTGAAGATTGAGCGTTTGAACCAAAACGCCATCGATGCGCACTTCGACTTGCCCCTGCTCCGCCGATTTGGGCCCGAAAATCGCTGTCCCGGTACCGGTAAAGGTCAGCGCGGCCTTGGCACCGTTGGCCGTGGCGGACGTATAGGTGTCCAAATATCCTCCCCCTGCCTGATCGGTGCCGCCGGAACCGGTCTCGATCCATGTTCCGGTATAGGTAAGTTTTGTTATATTTCCCCTTTCATCGGTACGCTGGGGATCCCGGTCATCCACCAAAAAAGCCGCATACCGGTGGGGCGAAGGATCTAGAGAACCTCCGGGGCTGCCGGATAGCGCATACCCCCGCATATCTGCATAAGCCGCAGTCGACCCGGCAAGAGCCATCACCATATTCGTATCGTCTGCGGAATCGCAGTCCACGATGTAGTTTGGTTCTCCTGGCGCCAGACCGATAAACAACCCATCAAGACGTCCTGCAAAACCATTCAGCGAAAACCCAGTATGCAGGTTTCCCACAAAGTTATTATGCTGCGCATCGTTATCATGATAGATGTTTCCGAATTTTGGGTCATTGAACGTGTTGGAATACCGACCCCGTATTCGTCCGCTAACGACCTTAACCGAGTTGTTGAACCAGTTTCTGGATACGCATGATCCATAAACAGGATTTCTCGTGTGGTAAACGGCAGCATCGGTGGCTTCCTGCGCGCAACTGTCAAATTTGTTGTATTCGACAAGCGGCCGATAGATCAAGTCCTTCGTGTTGTTCGAGCCCCAGCCAATATTGAGGGCCATGCCATTGTTGGTACTGATCGTGTTGTGCCGGAATGCCAGCTGATACGGGTAGGTGCCGAACACCGCCGTCGTGGAGTATTGCATTCCGCAACGTACAAATGAGTTTTCACAAACGGAGGGCTGGTATAATCCGCTCGTGATCACGGTTGTGTTCCGTTTGTCATCATTTCCGAGCTGCAAGGCTGCCGCAGCGGTTTCATAGAAGCAGTTGCCGAGCAGAGACAGGTACAGAACACTCTCATCCCAAGCCATGATGCCCGTGCCTCCGGTGTAGCGGATGATGTTGCGTTCAAACTGGATGTTCCGGCTGTTGCGGATATCGATTGCTGCCGGAATGGGAACGTTGGCATCTCCGCTACAGAGATTCTGATAGGAAACCAGTCCGTTGTCACTCGGCTCAAGCCAAGTGCTGTGCTCAAAGCAAAGGCCGAAAAACTGCAGGTCGTTCGCCCCGTCAATGCGCACCAGATGCTGAAGCACCGGCGCAACCGCACTGATACTGGCTACCGTCTCACCTGCGTTCAACTTGTAATACACCGTGTTACCAGCCTCGCTCAGGTACCACTCGCCGGGATCGGTCACGAATTCCAGCGCGTTCTCAAAATAGATGTCGTACGGGTAGTACACGCCAGAACCGTTGTTCCCGAAATCACTGCCCAGAAATGTCGCCGCCGGCTCGGCAATATTCAGGTATGTGTTCGTAAAATCGGTTGTGATGCTTTTCAGCTTCAACTGATGCGTCCTAAATGTTTCTCCCAGATTGATTTCCACGTTGGTGTTTGTCGCCCAAGAAGAACCCGTGGTGATTCCTTTGCTCGTCGCATAAGGTTGAGTCATGTAGCAGCGCTTGTTGGCCGCATCGTATTGCACCCGCGCCCAGTTTCCGATTCCGTTCAAATATTCGGCCCGCTCCGCTTTCAGGCCATTCACATACAGTTGCCGGAACCGCGAACCCGCCGGAACAGGTGCAGTTACAATATCGCCCCCCTGCTCGATCCATCCGGTGATTACCTGCCCGCCGCTGATGCATGGACGCGTGCCCGGCTCGTTGCGCCAGATGATGCGATGGCCTCCTGTCGCCGAATCCTGTGACGTAAACTCCAGCGTGTTGGTGAGTACATAGGTTCCGTCCGCGAGATAGACCACGATGTCGTTGGTCATTGTGGTGTTCAAGGTGCGCACCTGATCGCGCATTGCGTGCAAATCTGCGCCGGACGGAACATGGATTTCCACCGGGTCAATTTCTCCGTGCAACAGAGAGAAACCAAACGCCGCCATAAACAACAGTGCGCTCATATCTTATCTCCAAAAGGGGCGTCAGGGATCCGTCAATGAATTTTAAAATTTGCTGATTCCTGATTTTCCAATGGTTGGAACTTTTTCTTTTCCCGCGTTATCTTCCCGTTAACGCCATGCGAACAATATCTTCAACGGAGGTTGTCGCTTCCTGTTTGAAGTGCTTTAACCATTTTGCGGGCGTCGTCCTGCTTGTACCCATTGGTTCAAATGACTTTTACAGTGCCGACTACTGTACCTTGCCGTCTCCTTTAGGTTTTTCCGGCTGTTTTTCGAATTCAGCGAATACCGTCTGTGCCGTAACCGGATCGTCTGTCTGCTTCCGCCACTGCTGAATTTGCATTTTAAGCGTCTTCAGAATCGGCTCGTATTCGGGCTGAGCGGATAAATCATCAAACTCCCATGGATCTTTTTTCAGGTCGTACAACTCGTACTCCGGCGAGTTTTTCAATCGTTCCAGTGCTTTAAGTGCCATCGCCGGAACAGTCATTTTTTCTGCAATGTCAGCCGCACCGTCCTGCTGCTGCGGAAGCGGATTAGGCCGGGTGTACTGAAGGTTGTAAACCAGTTTATAGCGTCCGTCGGAAACAGAGCGTCTGGGATAAAAATGTTTTGCCAGATGGGCAGAGAATTCCCCGAAAACATGCCGGCGCTCCAATGACCGGTCGCCGCCCAGCAGCGCACCGAGATCAATGCCCGGAAGATTTTCCGGTACATCGGCTCTGATCGTCCGGAGAATCGTCGGAACAATGTCCACAGCGGAGGTTAAAGCCTCTTCCACGGTTCCGCCGTACCGGTTGCCGGGGAATTTGACGATCATCGGGACATGAAGCCCGCCTTCATAGCAGGTGGTTTTCGCGCGGGTAAACGGAGGGCCGTTGTCTCCGATAAAAATAACCAGCGCATCATCCCAGCGGTGCTGCGCTTTCAACGTATCAATCAGCATTCCGATTCCGGCATCCAGACGGGCAACGCTGTTATAGTATCCGGCGGTTTTTATCTGAATTTCGGGCGCCGTGAATCCCGTAAAAGGAAATGCCGGGGCATTGGACGGAGCCAGAACATGCTCCGGAATCCCTTTGAACTGGCTGGTGAAGCCGGTCGGCTCGCCGGCAATTTCATGCGGATCAAAATAGTTGATATAGAGAAAGGCGGGACGCTCAGCCGACTGCCTGCAGAGATCTGCCGCAGTTTCGGCCATTTTTCGTACATCCCTCGTCACTTGGGCAGGTGTCATAGTCGCCTGATCAAACAGGAAATCGCTCTCCGGCAGAACATGCAGCTTACCGAGAATGGCTGTAAAGTAGCCGTTCTGCTTCATCCAGACTGTAAGATTCGGCAAACCGGCCTTCATCGAATAGTTGTTCACCAGCCCGAGCTGCCCGTTTTGATGCGGATACAATCCCGTTAAAATGGCTGACCGGGAAGGACTGCAACTGGCAGAAGCAACATATGCGCGTGTAAATTTAACCGAACCGGCTGCAAAGGCATCCAGATGCGGTGTTGGAACTGTGTGATCGCCGTAACACCCTAACTGAAGTCCGAGGTCGTCGGCGGTAATCAGAAAGACATCCGGCTTTTTCGGCTGGACTTCTGCATTCGAAACAAGTCCTGCAGTAAATCCCAGCAATGAAAGAACTGTTCTCTTCACGGACATAATTCATCTTTCCTGCATCTGCCCGTAATCTAGTAATTTTGTGAAGCCCATTTCCTATCTCCCGGTTAACGCCATTCGGATCAGCTCTTCCACCGAAGTCGAAGTTTCCAGCTTGAGCGCCTTAACCATTTTGCGGGCGTCGTCCTGTTTGTAGCCGAGAGAGATGAGGGCGAGCGCGGCGTCGCGCAGGCGGCTGTCGCCAATCGGCTGATCGTCGGCTCCTGCCAGCGTTTCAAGCGCCTCGCCGGCCGAAAATTTATCGCGCAGTTCGACAATGATGCGCTCGGCGGTTTTTTTACCGATGCCGGAGATGGAGGAGAGCCGTTTGACGTCGCTTTCAATCAGCGCGGTTTTCAGTTCGCGGGCGGAGAGACCGGAGAGTGCGCTGACGGCAATTTTCGGACCGACCCCGCTGACGCTGAGCAAAAGCGTGAACATCCGGCGTTCTTCAGCCGTGGCAAAGCCGAAAAGCGCCTGCGAAACTTCGGTGATGTGGTGATAGATCAGAATACGGGTTTTTGCGCCCTCGGGCGGCAGGCGGTCGAAACTGCAGAGCGGAACGAGCACTTCATAACCGACCCCGCCGACGTTCACCACAGCGCGTCCGGGCTGTTTTTCTTCGAGAGTGCCTTCCAGAAAAGTAATCATGGGGACGAACTATGAAAGATGAATGATGAAATGTGAAATACCAAATCGAACTATCCTCAGCCTTTAAGCCGAAACAGAAAAGCCCCGCAGAAGTGATTTCTGCGAGGTTATTCGGTTCCGGGGGACAAGAAGCGGTTACTTCTTGGCGGCGGCTTCGCGGGCGCGCACCTTGAGCCGTTTTTTGCGGCGGTCACGGCGTTTCTGCTTGGTTCGTTCTTTAAGTTGCTGTCCCATAGTGGGGAGAGCTTTTAACCGAAGGAACCGGTGCCGTCAATTGCTTTTGCTAAAAACTGGATTTTGCCGGTGCGCGACTTAGAATACCGCGCATGAATCATCACAGAAACAGCCGCAAACCATGGATTATCACCGCCCTGCTGGCCATCGTCCTGCTGGGCATTCTGCTCTCGCACTGCCGTCAGGTTGAAAAAGATTACCCGCGTGACGAGGCACCTAAACTCGACGAAACCTGGTCTTCCGGCAGCGGCAACATTAAAGTCGCGCGCATTCCGCTCGACGGCGTCATTATGCGGGCCGAAGAAGAAGGTTTTCTCACCGCCCGGTCTGACATGGTTGAAAGCATCCTCACGCAGGTGCGCGCCGCGGAACGCGATCCGGAAATGCGCGCCATTATTCTGGAAGTCAACTCGCCCGGCGGCGGCGTCACGCCCAGCGACGAAATCTATAACGCGCTGCGCGGTTTCCGCAACAGCCGTCCCGACCGCCGCGTGGTGGTCTTCATCCGCGACCTCGGCGCTTCCGGCGCTTACTATGCCGCCATGGCCGGCGACTTCATCATCGCCGAACCGACCGCCGTCGTCGGCTCCATCGGCGTCATCATGCAAACCATGAATTTTCAGGGTCTTTCTGAAAAAATCGGTATCACGGATGTCACCATCAAATCGGGCGCCAACAAAGATATGCTTAATCCCTTCCAGCCCGTTAACACCAATCAGGTCGCCCTGCTGCAGAAACTGATCGATGACATGCAGACCCGCTTCAGCGGCATCGTGACCGGCTCGCGCAAACTCGACCCTGTCGCCGCCGCCGGGCTGTTCGACGGCCGCATCTTTTCAGCCTCCGATGCACTCGACAAGGGATTGATCGACGAAATCGGATACTGGAAGGATGCGCTCGCCCGCACCTCACAACTGCTCGACACCGGCGCGCTGCGCGTCATACGCTACGAACCGCAACGGACATTTATTGAACAGCTTTTCGAGGGAAAGAGTCCCGTTGTACTGCCGAATCTGAAACTGCGTTCGCCGCAGTTTCTGTATCTTTGGAAACCATAGGGAATGGAAGATGGGAGGACACAGATCATGAAAAAAATTATTTTTGTTGTTTTGATGGCGATAGGGCTGGCCGGTTGCGAAACCGTGCCTTTTCAACTGCAGACCCGCGCCGACCGCGCATCCATGACTGAAGATCAGTTTATTGCGCAGGAAAACCAGCAGCGAATGGCCGGCCGTCTGGAAACACTCGAAATGCAAGTGGGACAGATGAGCCGCGATCTCGATTCCTTAAAGAGCCAGCTCGGCACCCGCTGCGCGGCCATTGAACAGAAAAGCGAAGCGGATAAGCGGGAAATGGTCGCACGGCTGAGCGGTGAACTGGATAAACTGATTAAACAGACTTCGGCTCCCGCTCCGGCGTCCAAATCCGCAACCGCCGCCAGCGCCTATGGCATCGAACATGTCGTCCGTCCCGGTGAAACACTCTACATCATCGCCAAGGCCTATAACGTCAGCACCAAAACGATTATGGACGCGAATAAAATGCAGGATGCGAGCCGGCTGTCGGTCGGTCAAAAACTGTTTATCCCGAACGTGAAGTAAACTTCTCTTCTATGCTGTCGGGGATGGTACCAAGGCACCGGCACAATCCGGCTGAACATTTTCCACTGTTTGGAAATATCCGCTTGCCCCTCAAAGGGTGAACCGTTATGTTCTCCGCCTTCATTCTCCGGGCTCGGGTGGTGAAATTGGTAGACACGCTAGCTTGAGGGGCTAGTGGCAGCAATGCCTTCGGGGTTCGAGTCCCCGCTCGAGCACCACCTTTTCCTGAACAAAAACGCCGCCATGAAACTGGTCATCGCCACACGCAATCCGCATAAGCTTGAAGAGATTCATGCCATCTTTGATTTTCAAGGGTTGGAGGTTTGCTCAGCCTTTGATTTTCCGGAAATTCCCGATGTCGTCGAAGACGGCAGCACGCTGGAGGCCAATGCGGTTAAAAAAGCGGTTGAAATCTGTCAGGCTACCGGATTGCCTGCGCTGGCCGACGACTCCGGACTCGAAGTGGACGCGCTGAACGGCGAACCGGGCGTCTATTCGGCCCGCTGGTCCGGCGAAGGCTGCACCTACCATGATAACAATGTGAAACTGCTGCGAGAACTGTCCGGTAAAGAAAACCGCCGCGCGCAATTCCGCACCGTCATCGCGCTCGCCCTGCCCGGCGAAAAGCCGCTGACCGTTGAAGGTTCTGTACAGGGAATGATCATCGGAGAACTGCGCGGAGAACAGGGTTTCGGCTACGACCCGCTCTTTGTTCCGGACGGTTATAACCAGACCTTCGCGCAACTGCCGGCTGAAGTGAAAAATAAAATCTCCCACCGCGCCCGTGCGCTTAACGCCGCCTCCAATATCTGGAAACATTTATTGGCACTTCCGGCGGCGGAAAAATAAAAAGCGCCCCCGCCGGAACGGGGACGCTCTTATTGCCTCGGGCTGAAAAAAATCAGCCGATGGCAACCGATCCGGTTTCGCCGGTTCGTATACGCAGACACTCTTCCAGATTCAGGACGAATATCTTACCGTCTCCGATCTGTCCGGTCCGTGCGCCTTTCGTAATGGCCTCGACCGTCGGCTTCACAAAGTCATCATTGACGACGATTTCCAGCTTCACTTTTTTCAGAAGGCTGCCCGCCTCCTTGTGACTGCGGTAAACCGCCGCGATGCCTTTCTGACGTCCCCGTCCCATTACGTTGGAAACGGTTACCAGATGAATCTCTTTCTCTTCGAGCAGATCCAGAACCGGGTCCAGACGGTCGGGTTGAATAACAGCAACTATGTATTTCATGGTGTATATTCCTTTCGATTAGTCGATGGTCGTGTAACCGGCTTCTTTGTGCTGAGTCAGATCCAGCCCCACCCGTTCTTCGTGTTCAGAAACACGCAGACCGATGATTTTATCCACCAGCTTCAGCAGTACAAACGACACCACGAACGAATAAACTATCGTGACCAGAACTGCTTTGATCTGGATGAGGAACTGTCCGGGATTGCCGTGCAGCAGACCGTCAAATCCGCCGACCGATTTCTCGGCCCAGATACCGGTTGCCAGCGCGCCCCAGATGCCGCCCACGCCGTGTACGCCGAAGGCATCCAGCGTGTCGTCATATTTAAACACAGCCTTGATAAAGGTCACCGCGATAAAGCAGATGATGGCGGCACCCGCACCGATCCAGATGGCGCTCATCGGCGATACAAAACCGCAAGCCGGTGTAATCGCCACAAGACCTGCAACCGCGCCTGTGATCATTCCAAGGGTGGTGGCTCTCTTGTGATACAGCCAGTCGCAGATTGCCCAGGTCAGTCCGGCAACTGCTGTCGCTATATGAGTAGCTACAAACGCATTAGCTGCCAGTCCGTTGGCGGCCAGTGCACTGCCGGCATTGAAACCGAACCAGCCGAACCACAGCAGTCCCGCACCCAGAACGGCGAACGGAAGATTATGCGGCGGCGAGACCGATCCGACACGTTTGCCCATAACCAGCGCTGCGGCCAGTGCGGCTATACCGGCGTTGATATGCACAACCGTACCGCCGGCAAAGTCCAGCGCTCCGGGCACAGCATTGCCGGCCGCATCGAAGCGGGAAAGAAAACCGCCCAGGCCCCAGACCCAGTGGGCGACCGGATCATACACCAGCGTGGCCCACAGCAGAATGAATACGCAAAAAGCTGAAAACTTCATGCGTTCCGCGAAGGCCCCAAGGATCAGCGCCGGTGTAATAACGGCAAACATGGCCTGAAAGATCATGAACACCGAATGAGGAATCGTTGCGGCATATCCGGTAAACGGATCCGCACCGACCCCGTTCAGGAAAGCCCAGCTCAAGTTGCCGATCCAGCCCTTTACATCCGGGCCGAAGGCCAGACTGTAGCCGAACAGCACCCATTGCAGGGTGACAAGACAGATAACCGCGAAGCACTGCATCAGGATCGAAAGGATGTTCTTTTTGCGGACCAATCCGCCGTAAAAGAACGCCAATCCCGGAGTCATCAGCAGCACCAGGGCGGAACTCATCAGCACCCAAGCCGTATCCCCTGCGCTGATTGTTGCTGCCGGAGCAGCAGCAACCGCTCCAGCCGCCGCTTCCTGACTGTACCCATTTCCCGCAAGCATCATTAAGATGCCGAACAAACCGCAGAGCAGACCGGCTCTGCCAAACATATTTCTCTTTCTCATACAACATACCTCCTGTTTGTATTTTGGCATGTTAATAAGCACACTATATGCCTGAATAATTAACTGAAGGTAAAATAATTTATAAGTAATTGTGCTTGAATATGTAATGTATTTATTGAAATAAATACATTGATGGTACATGATTAAAATCTAATACAATTATGTAGATAGATGTTATTACGACACAACTTTGTGCGTTTTTATTATGTCTTCAACTTCGCTGATACGACTGGCGGTGAGCATCCGGCGGGCTGTGTAGACCGCTTTCTCCATACTGACCTGTTCGATCGTCCGCTGAATTTCATATACCCGCCGCGGCGACAGACTCAGTTTGGTAATGCCGACCCCCAGCAGAAAAGGAATCATTTTCGGATCCATAGCAATGTCACCGCAGATCGAAACATCCTTGCGATAACTGTTCGCCGCCGAAACCACCCGCTCAATCGCACGCAGAATCGCCGGGTGGTGCGACAGATAAAGTTTCGAAACCATTTCGTTGGTCCGGTCAACCGCCAGCATGTACTGGATCAGATCGTTGGTGCCGATAGACATAAAATCAACCTCGCGGGCGAGGTCTTCAATCAGCTCCACTGCCGAAGGCAGTTCCACCATAATGCCGATCCTGGTGTTACGGTTGTATGGCACACCGCGCGCATCAAGCTCCTTCATACAATCGTACACTACATCGCGCGCCTCGATAAACTCGTCGAGCGAAGCGATCAGCGGAAACATGATGCGGGTATTGCCGCCGGAACCTGCGCGCAGGAAAGCGCGCAGCTGCTCCGAAAAAATATCTTTGTGCAGCAGAGAAAAACGGATGGCACGCAGACCGAGAAACGGGTTGGCCTCCTCGGCTTCGTTCTGGTAGGAAAGCACTTTGTCCCCGCCAATATCCAGCGTGCGGAAGGTCACCTCGCGTCCGCCCATTGTTTCCACAATCCGGCTGTATACCTGATACTGCTCCTCTTCCGATGGAAAGGCGTTGCGGATGATGAACGGAAATTCACTGCGGTAAAGTCCAACGCCTTCGGTGCGGAAACTCAGAGCCAGCTTCAGATCGCTGAGCAGATTGATGTTGGCAAAAAGCTGAATGCGCGTGCCGTCGGCCGTGCGCGTTTCCGCCTTGACCGGCGGAGCGTTCTCCAGTTCGGCGGCCGCGCGGCGGTTTTCGGCATACTCCTTAAGCACCTCTTCCGACGGTTCGATATAAATCGCGCCCTGATCGCCGTCTATCAGCAGTTCACACGTAGTACAGAGAAGCTCCAGCTGCTGCGGATCAATCATCACCATCGGCTTCTGCAGTGAACGGCAGATGATCGCATTATGCGAAGTCACCCCGCCCTGCACAATAAACCCTTCGGCATTCTCCGTCGCCAGCTTGAGAATATCCGACGGCAGCAGCATATCGGCCACAATAATCTGTCCGCTGTAATCGCCGAGCTTCCGGTCTCCGCCGGCCAGATTCTCCAGCAGACGGTGGCCGAGATCCTTCAGATCGTGCACCTTCTCCTGCAACCGCAGATTGGAGCTGGCTGAAAAAATTTCAATATACCGGTTTACCAGCGTCACCAGCGCTTCCGCCGGAGGAGTGCCCGCCTCAATACGCCGCCGGATCTCGCCGGAAAACTCATCATCCGCCAGAATCAGCAGATGGGCGCTGAAAATCAGCTGCGCCACATCGGAAAGCTCTTCATCGGCCCGGCGCTGGAGATCCTTAAGCTGTTGCTCCGTCTGTTGCAGCGCACGGTCGAAATCCTGCACCGTCAGATTCCGGGAAATACCGTCCGGAAGCTGAAAACTCCCGCCGCGTCCCGAAATAATAACAGCCGCCCGCCCCTGCGCCACGCCTCCGCTGGCCGGACGGCCTTTGATCATCTTCGGAGCCGGCAGACCGGACGGCTTCGCCGGCTCTTCCTGCCGGTGCAGCGTCAGCAGCAGATTGGCATTTTCAATCACCGTGGCGAGCTGGGCGGCAATCGCTTTAAGCGCCTGCTCGTCTTTTTCATCAAAATAATCAGGCTGAACATCCTGCACGGTCAGCACGCCGACGCGTGTCAGCCCGCGCCGGATCGGCACCGCCAGAAACGCCTGATATTTTTCCTCGTTGATGCCGGGAACCGGCTGGAATTTTGGACTGAGGCCGCCGCGGCCTTCGCGGATCGCACGCAGTTCTTTAAGTGCCAGACCGGTCAGTCCCTGCCCCAGACGAAGCTGAACTTTTCCAACGGCGGACGGACTCAGCCCCTGCGTGGCGCGCAGCGTAAGCATCCGCTCTTTGTCGTCATAAATATAAATCGAACAGACGGCCGCCTGCATATGCCAGGCCACCACGCTGACGGCAGACTGCAGAAAATCATCAAGACTGCTGCTCTTCTCAAAGAGCGATGATAGTTCCGCAATATCGCAGATTAAATTGACGTTGGCTTTGCCCATAAAAAATCCCCTGTAAAAAACCATCCGGTTTTACCCTGTTTTTCCAAGGGTTGGAAGGCGATAGCATCGCCGCAGTGATTTTTTTACAAGGCCCGAAAAAGCCTATCTTTTTTGTACAACCCCATGACGGCACTTCCCCTGCCCGGACAGGAACAGGTTTCTGTTTCAGATTGCTGACTCCAAAACATATGCATCCGGTTGCAAGCAACCGGATTTACTGTTCCTGAACCACGTAAACACCGTAAAGCCGTTTGCTCGTCAAACGGCCCGGCAGTTCAAATACGATCTGAAATCCACCTTTATCAACGGGCGTAAACAGGTTTCTGTTTGCCTCCCATGAAACGCCGCATTAGATTCACTGCGTTGTGAATCAAACCCGTTAAAAACTGAAGTAGAGCTAATAACACTGTTGGGGCGAAAGAACTATCACGGAGGAAACATGATGAAAACGGTATGCCTGATCGCACTGATCCTTGGATTTCTCACACTCCCGCTGGCCGCACAACTTCCCGCGCCCTCAAATGTTCCGTCATCTTCCACCACAGTCAATCCGCCAAGTGCAATGGGACAAGGCGCGGCGACTGCCAGCGCCAGTCATCAGGAGACCGTCCAACTTGTCACTTGCATCGTTCAGACTCTCACGATGGTGCTGGGGTTCATTTTTGTGGTGTTGCAGTTTCGCAAATACATCGCGGAGATAACCAAGACCCACGATTGGAACAGGCGGAAGTCATCGCAGGAGGCGTGCTACGAATTCCTGCAATCGAAAGTACAAGACGATTGGATGGCCATTCACAAGTCGGTAATTGAGGATAATGTGACGTACGATCAACTCGACAAAGCCCAGCAAGCGGCGATGCTCCGAGTGATCTACTACTTTGAGAATCTTGGCATCTCCCTAAAAAACAACATTGTTGACGTTGATATTATTTGGGATTACTTCGGGGCCGTTTGGCCGCTTTGCTACGAAAGCGCCAAAAGCCTGGTTGCCAGGTACAGGCAAATTGCAAAAGATGACATGGTTTTCGAGCATTTCGTTAAGTACGCGGAGGAGTTCGAGGCCCGCAATCGCCAAATTGATGCAAAGAAGCGTGCTGCCGGGAGTTTGCCGGGGAAACCAAAAATAAGCGGTTGATTGGGCAACTCAGACGGAAGGGCCCCAACCAGCAAATGCTCGGTACGGCTTCGCCGCCCGAGATTTGCGCCGTTATCGGGCCGAAACCATCCGGATTATTTCAGTCCGCAGATCCCGCAAAGAGGAGGTTGAGGTATATGAAAGCTAAAGATTTTGATGCAAAATTTGAAACCGGAGAGGATATCACCAAGTATCTGAACCTCTCCAAAGCGCGTCGTCCCGAGCAGGAACAAAAACGGGTCAATGTGGATTTTCCTGTCTGGATGATCCAGTCACTCGACAAGGAAGCCAGCCGTCTGGGTGTTCCCAGACAGTCCCTGATCAAAGTTCTGGTTTCTGAGCATATTCAAAAAGCTCATGCATAAACCGGGTCGAACCCGTGCATTCACTCTATTCCGGACTCCACCCGCTCAAAGTGACGCGACACGTTAGAGCATTTAACGATTCAAACGCCGCAACCCACCCCGGCCTGCGGCCACCCCTCCGAAGGAGGGGAACTTTTAAAATCCCCTCCAGCGGAGGGGTGCCGGGACGGCGGGGTGGGTCTCTTGACTTACCGCGAAACGGCATCTCAATCGTTAAGTGTTCTAGAGCGGATTTAGAAAAGGTGTAGCCGTTCCCATATTGTGGAGGGACCGCTTCCACGCGGTCCACGGTCGGGGTGGAACCCGACCCTCCAAAAAATTCGGCTACAGTTCATCTGAATTTGCTCTAGCGTTTTCCCCGGCTATGAGGGCGGAGTTGTTTCATCTGGGTACGGCGTTCGGCGAGGCCGCGGATCACGGGAACCGGCTCGCCGGTTTCGTAGTCGAGGCCGGTGTAATAGACTGCGGCGGCGGGGGTCATCGGCAGCGGAATAAAATCCTGCACCTGCTGGAGCTTCCACTCCTCTCCGCGCACAAATTTTTCGACCGCTTTCATTTCTCCCTCGGTTGAACCGGGGAAATTGGAAATGAAATACGGCACCAGATACTGTTTTTTGCCCGCCGCGCGGTTTTCTTCATCAAACGACTTCTGAAATTCGCAGAATGTTTCCGGACCCGGCTTGCGCATTTTTTTCAGCACATTCGGATGCATGTGCTCCGGCGCTACCTTCAAATGACCGGAAACATGATGCTTCGCCAGCTCGCGGATATATTTGGGATTCCTCAGAGCCACATCCATCCGGATGCCGGACTGAATGAACACATGCTTCACCTTCGCCAGCTCGCGCACCCGCTTCATCAGATGAATCGCCGACTCGGCATCCAGTTCAAGGTTCGGACAGATTTTCGGATAAAGGCAGCTCGCCCGGCGGCAGACTTTACATGCTTCACAGACACCGTTGGCACAGCCGTACAGATTGGCGGTCGGCCCGCCTAAGTCGGTGATGGTTCCTGAAAATGACGGCATCGCCGCCATGGTTTTCACTTCGCGCACGACGGAGTCCTCTGAACGGCTCGTCAGGAACCGGCCCTGATGCAGTCCGAGTCCGCAAAAAGCGCAACCGCCGCCGCAACCGCGCACCACCGTCACCGACTCTTTGATCATCGTAAATGCCGGAACCGGTTCCGTATAAGAAGGATGCGGAAGCCGCATGTACGGCAGTTCATAAACACGATCCATTTCCTTCGTACTCAACGGCTTTGCCGGCGGCTCAATCAGCACGGCGCGGGCGCCGTGGAACTGGACTAACGGTTTGCCGGTAAACGGATTTTGCTCGCGTTCTGTCCGGCGTGTCAGCTCCAGCACTGCTTTTTTATCGGCCAAACACTCTTCGAACGACGGCAGTTTTATGCAGTTCGAAAAATCGCGTTCCGCCGACTCTTTGCCGCCGAGCAGCCGCGCCGTTCCGGGGATTCCGCTCAAGTTAAAATTACCCACCCCGTCCGTCGCTTCGCTCCGGCCACCCCTCCGATGGAGGGGATCGTTTAAATTCCCCTCCGCCGGAGGGGTGGCCAAGGGCCGGGGTGGGTTCGTCCCTTCAATCCCCTCTAGGGGAGGGGTGCCCGCAGGGCGGGGTGGGTTTTTTTTCGCGTCAGCAATCCGGCGGGCAACTTCACGGATCGCCCGCTCGCCCATGCCGTAAACCAGAATGTCGGCTTTGGCATCCTGCAAAATGGACGGGCGCAGCTTGTCCTGCCAGTAATCGTAATGCGCTGTGCGACGCAGGCTGGCTTCAATACCGCCAAGCACCGTCACCACGCCCGGAAATGCCTTTTTCGCCAGTTGAGCATAAACCATCGCAGCCAGATTAGGCCGTCTTCCGACTTCTCCGCCCGGCGTGTAAGCGTCTTCCTTGCGTTTACGCCGCGCAGCGGTGTAGTGCGAAAGCATCGAATCAAGGTTGCCCGCCGTAATGCCGCAAAACAGACGCGGACGTCCCATTACTGTCAGCGACTCAGGGTTCGTCCAGTCCGGCTGGGCGATAATGCCGACCCGCCAGCCGTCCGCCTCCAGCAAACGGCCGATCACCGCCGCGCCGAACGCCGGGTGATCAATATAGGCGTCGCCGGTGATAATCAGTACGTCCAGCCCGTCCCAGCCGCGTGCCGTCATCTCTGTGCGTGTCATCGGTAAAAATTGTTTCGCCTCAGCCATCGGAAAAGAAGGTCTCAAATTTTCCAATCCTTGGAAAATTTATTCGACCTGACCGGACCGGCAACCTACTATGGCGGCCTGATTTAACTATAAAAACCATGCAACCATTAGACACCAATCTTTTTCTCGGCCTCTACCGCCACATGCTTGCGTCGCGCAAGGCCGACACCGTTCAGGAAGACGCAGCCCAGCGCGGCGAGGCCTTCTTTTACATCCCTTCATCCGGCCATGAGGCGATGGCGGCGCTCGCGCCCCATTTGACAGAAACCGACTGGCTCCACTGCCACTACCGCGACCGCGCCCTGATGTTCGCCCGCGGTGTCACTCAAAAGGATTTGCTGCTCGACCTGCTCGGGAAAACCGGATCGCCGACCGAGGGCCGCAACATGCCCGGCTTCGCCTGCAACCGTAAACTGAATCTGCTCGGTGCGCCGACCGGTGTCGGCAGCAATGCACTGCAAGCCGTCGGTGTAGCACAGGCCATCAAGGACAGCAGCGATATCGTCTACTGCGGCATCGGCGACGGCGGTACGCAGGAAAATGAATTTCTCGAAGCAGTCGCCGAAGCCGTCCGCTCACAGCTTCCCGTCCTCTTTGTTGTTCAGAACAACCGCTATGCACTCTCCACTCCGACCAAAGGCCGCACTTTTTTCTCGCTGCCGGACGGTGACGCCAAAGAATTTTACGGCCTGCCGATTCTTCGCGCCGACGGCACCAACGCCGTCGAAACACATCGCGTATTCGGTCAGGCGGTTTCCAAAATCCGGAAAACCCGCGGCCCGCAGATCGTCGTCGTGGACGTCGAGCGGCTGACGAGCCATACCAATGCCGACGACCACACTCTTTACCGCTCGGCAGACGACATCCGCGAAATGCGCGAAAAAGCCGACCCGATTCTGATTCTGGCTGAAAAGCTGATTGCCGCCGGTATTCCCGAAACACAACTCAAAGCAATCGAGCACGAGATTAATCAGGAACTCACCGCCGCTTTCGATGCCGCCCGCAAAATGCCCAACGCCAAAACAGAACTCAGCGCAAAAAAACCGCTGCCGGCAAAACTCACCGACGCGAAAAGCGAAAAGCGCACTACCGGCGATGCGCTCACCATGCTCGAAGCGATGCGTGAAGTATTCCGCGCCCGCCTCGGTGCAGACAAAACCGTTTATCTCTACGGCGAAGATATCGAAGATCCAAAGGGCGATGTTTTCGGTCTGACACGCGGCCTGAGCACTGCTTTCCCCGGACAGGTCATCAATGCGCCGCTCAGCGAAGCCACTATCGTCGGCTCGGCCATCGGTCAGGCGCTCACCGGAAAAAAACCGGTCGCCTGCATTCAGTTCGCCGACTTCATGCTGCCCGCTTTCAACCAGATTGCCGCCGAACTCGGCGCGATGTGGTGGCGCACCAACGGACAGTGGGAATGCCCCGTCATTCTGATGGCGATTTGCGGAGCCTACCGCCCCGGTCTCGGTCCGTATCACGCACAGACGTTCGACGCCACCTTTGCGCATATTCCCGGCCTCGACGTCTTTATGCCGTCCACCGCGCCGGATGCCGCCGGTCTGCTTAACGCCGCCTTTGAGTCCGGACGGCCGACCGTATTTCTTTTCCCGAAAAATCTGATCAACGACCGCTCCGTCACCGCTGCGGCGGATGCGGCGAAGCAGTTCGTGCCGATCGGCCGGGCACGCGTCACCCGTCCGGGCCGCGATCTGACGATTGTCAGTTGGGGCAGTACGGTGCCGCTTTGCGAAAAAACCGCCGAAGCACTCCAGACCGCCGGTGCATCCGTCGAAGTCATTGACCTGCGCTCACTCGTTCCGTGGGATCAGGAAGCCGTCATCGCTTCCGCACAGAAAACCGGCCGTCTGCTCGTCGTCCATGAAGACAATCATACCTGCGGATTCGGCGGTGAAGTGCTGGCGACGGTCGCCGAAAAAGCGAACGTGCCGGTACAGATGGCGCGCGTGACGCGGCACGACACCTATATTCCCTATCTTTTTGAAACACAAATTGAAGTGCTGCCGTCCTTCCGCACCGTACTCGGCAAAGCCGCCGAACTGCTCGGCTATTCGCTGACCTGGCGGAAGCCGGTTGAAGAAGCCGAAGGCTTTGTCACCGTCAACGCCATCGGCTCCAGCCCGTCCGACAAAACCATTAAAGTGGTCGAACTGCACGTTAAGGCCGGACAGGCTGTCGAAGCGGGCGAACTGCTTGCCTCCGTCGAAGCCGATAAAGCCACGATGGAAATTTCCGCGCCGGTCAGCGGCACTATCGAAGAACTCTTCCTCGCCGAAGGTGATTCCGCGGATGTCGGCACGCCGCTTGCACGCATCGCCACCGACGAAACCAATCTCATCAGAAAACCGGTCACCAAAGACGATCCCGGCACGCCGGTTCTCGAGAAACAGGCTGCCGCAGCTCCGAAAGCAAAAACCGTCTGCCCCGAGCAACATCGGGAGGTTTTAATTTCCTCCATCACCACAGTGCTCGGTTCGCGGCATATCACGAATGAAGAACTGCTTTCCGGACACGGCGAATGGGATTCCGAAGCCATCCGTTCACGTACCGGCTGCGAAAACCGCTACTGGATCACCGGCGACGAAAACGTCGAAACGCTGGCCGTCAAAGCGGTGCGTGATCTGCTTGAAATGGAAAAGCTGGCGTTGTCTGATATCGATGCCATCGTTTGTTCGACCGGCACGCCGCTGGCGATGACGCCGTCGCTCGCCTGCCGCGTCCTCAAGGAGCTCAGCCCCGCCAAGGGCGAAGTCCAAATGCAGGCGCACGACATCAGCGCCGCCTGTTCCGGCTATATGTACGCGCTGCAGAACGCCTGCGATATTCTGCGCGATGATCCGTCCAAGAAAGTCATCGTCATCACCGCCGAAACGCTGTCGCCGATGATCAACCATAACGACCAGAAGACGCTCGCGCTCTTCGGCGATGCCGCAACCGCTTCGCTGCTTTCCTGCGAATCGCGCGGCGGCAACGTTAACGTGCTGGTGACCCGCCCTGTCCTTTCCGCCACCGGCGTAGATCAGAAAGTGCTCTACGTTCCCCATATGGGCAGCGGTCAGGTGATCGAAATGGAAGGCATCACCGTCTTCAAACTCGCCGTGCGCAAGATGATCGACATGCTCGCCGAAGCCTGTGCGATGCGCGGTATTGCGGTGGACGCGCTGGATATGATCGTGCCGCACCAGGCCAACGAGCGGATCATTGAAGCCATCCGCAAAACCATCCACTGTCCGCCGGAAAAAATGTTCAACCACATCCGTAAATACGCCAACACCTCGTCAAACACGATACCGTTCGCGCTGGTCGAGCTGATGCCGGAAATGAAACCAGGCGCGCTCGTCGGGCTCACCGCATTCGGCGGCGGCTTCACCTTCGGCGCAGCCGTCATCGAGAAACGGTAACCGTATGCTGCACCCCGATACAGAAGTCAGATGGATCAGTGAAGAAATCGGTTGCGGCATTGTCGCCACCCGCGACATTCCCAAAGGCACCGTCACCTGGGTGATGGATCCGCTCGACCGCTTCTTCAGCCTGCAAGAAGTTACCGCGCTCCCTGACCGCTGCCGCGAAACGCTCTACAAATATTCCTACCGCAACCGGCACGGCGAATATGTCTTCTGCTGGGACAACACGCGTTTCATGAATCACAGCTTCAATCCCAACTGCATCACCACCGCCTACAACTTTGAACTGGCCGTGCGCGACATCCGTGAAGGCGAAGAACTCACCAACGATTACGGTTCGCTCAATATTCTGGAGCCCTTTCAGGCCTGCGACGAAGGCACCGAGCGGAAAATTGTTTATCCCGACGACCTCGCCCGCCACTACAAGCAGTGGGACAAAAAACTCGAAGGCGCTTTCAAACAGGTAACCTCAGTCGAACAGCCGCTGCGCGACATGCTTTCGGACGAGCAGTGGGAAAAAACCTGTCAGATCGCTGAAAAGCCTACGCTGATGGATTCGATTCTCAACTGCCTGCACCGGGGATAGGAATCAGGCTTTAGGCCTTAGGCTTTAGGAATCCCGGACTTTCGACTTTTAGACTTTCGACTTTCGACTGCGGTCTTTAGACTCCCGCTCATGAACGACGACTATGAACTGATCGACAGCGGCGACGGCCGCAAGCTGGAACGCTTCGGCGATGTAACGCTGGTGCGCCCCGCCGGACAGGCCGCGTGGCAGCCGTCGCTTACCGAAGAGGTCTGGCAGAATATCTCCGCCGGATTCGACCGCGAAGAAGGCAACCGCTGGCACAACCGCCACAACCTGCCCGACAACTGGAAAGTCACCGTCGCCGGAATCACCTTTAAACTCTCCTCCACCGACTTCGGCCACCTCGGCATTTTTCCGGAACAGCGCGTCATGTGGAAATGGATCCGCGAAACCGTGCAGCAGCGTAAAACGCAGACAGGTGCCGCAAATGTATTGAACCTTTTCGCCTACTCCGGCGGCTCGACACTCGCCGCCGCGCAGGGCGGCGCTGAAGTCTGCCACCTCGACGCCTCCAAAGGGATGGTCGAATGGGCGCGCGAAAACGGCTTGCTTAACGGACTGCAGGATGCGCCGATCCGCTGGATCGTCGACGACGCCATCGGCTTTCTCCGCCGCGAAGTCAAACGCGAGCGCCGCTACGACGGCATCATCCTCGACCCGCCCTCCTTCGGACGCGGCAAAAAAGGTGAGGTTTTCAAAATACAGGATCAGCTTCCTGAACTGCTCAACCTCTGCCGCGACCTGCTCTCCGAAAACCCGGCGTTCCTTTTGCTGAGCTGTCATACGCCCGAATACTCGCCGATGATTCTCAAAAATTTACTCACCCAATGGCTCAAGGATTTGGGCGGTACCGCCGACTGCGGTGAAATGCTCCTCACCGGCAAACCCGGCGTCATGCCCCTGCCCAGCGGCGCTTTTGCACGGTGGGTTGCGCCAAACTAATAGGAGAAGCTATGGACAAGATTATCGAAACTGCGCAAACAATTCATCGCATGCTTTGGAAAATGACGGGCGACACCAGTATGGGCACGAAGATGGCAATCGCAGTAACCAAGGAGTGGCAAAAACAAATTTCGGCCTTTCGTGATCCGTCCATCCACATTGAGTACTCCGTTGGGGGTGGTCTTGGAGAAAAAATTGATGCGGTAGATTTGGGAAGTCGACAGGCCTACGAAATGAAGGTTTCTCCAAATAATACTCACTTCGAATTTTACCGCGATATTTTCAAAATTCTTGCTCATAACGAAGCAAATCCTCACAGACCATTTGATTCTCTTGTTTTTATCACGCCAAGCGAGAGTGCCACAAAAGTTTCCACAGGGCTGGGAGCAACAGCAATAGCAGCGGCAAAAAAACTCGGGTTAAATGTGGTAGTCCACGGCATTTAGGAAATCCGGTATGCCATCACCTTCGGAACATCCATGGGATCCGCTGCACGGGATTACGCTGGAGAAAATTCTCATCCAGCTCGTCGAAGATCACGGCTGGGAGGAGATGGGACAACGCATTCGAATCCGGTGCTTTCAACTCGATCCGTCGATCAAATCCAGTCTGACGTTTCTGCGCAAAACGCCGTGGGCGAGGGAGAAGGTCGAACAGTGGTATATCGCCGACACCCGCCGGAAACAAAGAGGCCGGTGAGCGAATGTGGAAGCGGCATCCCTGCCGCTGGCCAGAGGCTGGAAGCCTCTTCCACCTTTCCAGAACACAGATACCTAAGCTTGGCAGACACCATTTTCTACCCCAATATCCTGTCCCATGAATCCCGACGTGCTGTATCACGACAATCAAATGCTGGCGGCGAATAAACCGGCCGGGCTTTTGACACAGCCGAGCGGGACGGATAAGGACAATCTGGAAGACCGCGCAAAAGCGTACATCAAAGAGGTCAAAGGAAAGCCGGGCAATGTGTTTCTGCACGCGGTTCACCGGCTCGATCAGGTGGTCAGCGGCATCGTTCTCTTTGCCTGCACCGATAAAGCGCTGTCGCGGCTCAATGCCGATATGCGGGCGCACCGCTTCTCCAAAATCTACCACGCCGTTATTTCCGGAACACCGCCGCAAGCGGAAGGTTCTCTGCGCCATTTTCTGATTCACGACGATTACCGCGCCGAAGTGGCGAAAGAAGGCGATCCCGACGCCCGCGAGTGTCTATTGGATTACAAAGTAATTTCCCAACAGGTAGGGACGGATCGCCGAGCCGTCCGCCTTTCATCCGGCGGCGCTCCCGGAGAGTTCGCCCTGCCTAAGATGACCCTGCTGGAAATCCAGCTGCACACCGGACGCTACCACCAGATTCGCGCACAACTCGCCGAGATCGGCTGTCCGATCGTCGGCGATGAAAAGTACGGCTCAAAAATAAAACTGCCCGGCGGCACGATCGCCCTGCACCACGCGCGGCTGACGGTAATTCATCCGGTGAGCAAAGCAGAGATCATCATCGAAGCGCCCTATCCGGATCACTGGCCTGTTTAATTGAGAAACCGCACTTACCCACCCCGGCTGTCACTGCGTTCCATCCACCCCTCCTTGGGAGGGGAACTTTAATAATCCCCTCCGGCGGAGGGGTGCCCGCAGGGCGGGGTGGGGTTTGGTATCACGCCGTTTCAATCGTTATCTGCTCTAGCAGAAGTCTGGAATCCAAAAAAAACGCGGCTCCTCCAGGGTTTGGAAGAACCGCGTTTCCGTTGAGCACCGGACTGCTTACCAGTTTTCGCCGAGCAGTTCAAAGTGCGCCTGCGGATGGTCGCAGGCCGCGCATTTGGCCGGAGCTTTGGTACCGGTGTGCAGGTAGCCGCAGTTGCGGCAGCGCCAGACGACTTTTTCTTTGCGCTCAAATACAGTGCCCGCTTTGATGTTGGCGGCGAGATCTTTGTAGCGTTTGTCGTGCTGTTTTTCAGCGACGGCGATGGCGCTGAAAACCGCCGAAATCAACGTGAACCCTTCTGCTTTGGCAATTTTGGCAAAGGAGGGATACATATCGGTCCATTCATGTTCTTCGCCGGCCGCGGCGGCCAGCAGATTGTCAACCGTCGTTCCGGCGGGCCCGGCGGGGAAACAGCTGGCAGGAATTTGAATTTCACCGCCCTGCATGAGTCCGAACAGGCGTTTGGCATGCTCTTTTTCCTGATTGGCGGTTTCCGTGAAGATGTCGGCAATCTGCATGAAACCTTCTTTGACGGCAACACTGGCGCAGTAGGTGTAGCGGTTGCGGGCCTGTGATTCGCCGGCAAATGCGGCCATCAGGTTTTTCTCGGTCTGACTTCCTTTAAGTTCCATAGATCGTTCTCCTTTTTAGGTTTAACGGGGCGCATTATGGGGGTTCCGGCTCACATTTCAAAACATTTAAAATGTTTTGGCTTTTCTCGGGGCGCATTAACCGCTAACAGATAACACTCTTTTTGAACGCACCTGTAGTTCAATGGATAGAACACTGGCCTCCGAAGCCGGTGATCTGGGTTCGACTCCCGGCAGGTGCACCAGCCTTCGCTCAAAGCGAAGCGCAGAGCATCACTATGATCAAGCGTCTGAAGCAGCGTTATACCCATGCCGGCGGCGATGTCCGCCGCTTTCTGGCGGCTATTGCCGTCACCAGTTTTTCCGCCAGTATCGTGGAAGCGGTCTTTAATAATTTCCTGAATGAAAACTTCACCGTCAGCAGCCTGACCCGGACGCTGATTGAAATCCCCCGTGAAACGCCGGGTCTGCTGGTCATGTTCTTTTCCGCCCTGCTCTTTTTCCTCTGCAACCGGCGGCTGGCGGCCTTCGCTATGGCGCTGTGCTCGGTCGGTCTAACCCTGCTTGCCTCCCGTTCCGCTTCGATCCTGCTTACGCTGGTGTGGCTTTTTATCTACAGCACCGGACAGCACTTAATGATCCCGCTTCAGTCCGGCATCGGCATGGAACTGGCCCGCAAAGGACAGGACGGGCGGAGGCTCGGCCAGATCAACGCCATACGGAATTTGTGCGCGATCGGCGGAGCTTTTTTTATTTTTATCGGTTTCCGGTACCTGCACCTCAGCTTTTCGGGCTCCTTTCTGACGGCGTCGGCAGGATTTCTCTGCGGCGCGATCCTGCTCTACCGGATGAAAATCAGCCGCCCTCACCCGCCCTCCATGCACCTCAGGCTTCACAAAGAGTACCGGCTGTTCTACTGGCTCGCGATTCTCTTCGGCACCCGCAAACAGATATTCCTCACTTTCGCACCGTGGGTGCTGGTCAAAGTTTTCGCACAGCCCGTACAGAATATTGCCATTCTGCTGACCATCGGCGGGATTCTCGGCATTATTCTCCAGCCGTATCTGGGGCGATTGATAGACACCAGAGGAGAACGGTTTGTACTGGCCGGCGAAGCACTGCTCCTGATCGGCGTATGTCTGCTCTACGGGTTTGCCGGCGACCTGTTCTCCGCGCCAATCGCGCTGCTGGTCATCGGAGGATGCTACATAGCAGATCTGCTCCTGATGTCCGTCGGCATGGCCCGCGCCACCTACCTGAAAAAGATAGCACTGACTCCGGATCACATCATGCCTGCGCTGGCCGCTTCGACCAGTCTGGATCACGTATTCTCTATTGCGACCGCCGTTTTGTGCGGATGTGTCTGGCAGACCTTCGGTTATCAATACGTCTTCCTGATCGGAGCCGTCGTGGCCGGCATCAATCTGGTCTCCGCGCTCCGGATCCGCATTCCCGTCAAATAAAATTCCGCATTCAAGCGGCAGGGCGCGATGGCCGGGAAAAGTTGCAGCCGCGGTCGATGACCGCGGAAGAAAAAGCGCGGCCACCGGCCGCACCCGGGCTGTTGAGAAACCCTCAAGTGTAATAATACTCAAGAATACCGAGCCGAACCTGTGCCTATATGGAGTGCGGCGGGTTGCCATTCCCTTCGGTCATTGCTTTCGCAAGCTCAAGCCTCGCTCCTGTCGGTCGCGTGACGCCGCTTTTTCTATAACTCGTTGGAAATGAAAGCGCTGTCAAGCCAGCGCACTCCAAATGATCGATGCCCTGAAATTCATTATTTCGCTGAAAGCCAAACCCCTCGGCACTTTATCAACAATCTGAGTGCGGACAGCCCGGCGGTCTGTCCCTACCATTTGCCGCAAAAAAACCGCAGCCACGCGAACGTGATTGCGGTTTTTGATCTGTGCGGAACCGGACTTTATCCGTTCTTCTGCTCAAACTCCTTCATGAAGGCGACGAGTGCATCAACACCTTCGGTCGGGAAGGCGTTATAGATGGAGGCGCGGACGCCGCCGACAGACCGGTGGCCCTTGAGGCTGGTCATGCCCAGCTTGGAAGCCGCTTTGATGAATGTTTCTTCCAGCTCTTCCGTCGGCAGACGGAAGGTGATGTTCATCGGAGAACGATATTCCTTCACAGCAGTTCCTTTGTAGAAGCTGGAAGCGTCGAGCGCGGCATACAGCTTGGCCGCTTTAGCGTCATTGATCTTCTGCATCCCTTCGAGTCCGCCTTTGGCGATCAGCCAGCGGGTAACGAGCATGAGGATGTAGATCGGGAACGTCGGCGGCGTGTTCTTGAGCGAATTTTCTTCAATGAACGCACGGTACTGGAACAGCTCCGGAAGCGTGTCGGGCGCACGTGCGGCCAGATCGTTGCGGATGATCACCAGCGTCACGCCCGCCGGAGCGAGGTTTTTCTGCGCGCCGGCATAGATGAGTCCGAATTGCGAAACGTCGATCGGGCGCGACAGCATATCGGACGACATATCGGCCACCAGCGGCGCTTTGGTTTTCGGGAACTCTTTAACCTGCGTTCCGGCGATGGTTTCGTTGGAGGTGATGTGCACATAGGCCGCATCGTCGCTGAACTTGAGTGCGCTGTTCGCCGGCATGCAGGTCGGAATCGCTTTGGAGGTGTCGGCGATCACGTTGATCTTGCCGAGCTTCTTGGCTGCTTTAACCGCCGCGCTTCCCCACGAGCCGGCGTTGATGTAGTCAGCGGTCTGACCGGCACCGAGCAGGTTCATCGGAATCAGCGAAAACTGAGTGGTTGCGCCGCCGGTCATGAAAAGAACGCTGTAGTTTTCCGGAATCTTCAGCAGGGTCTTGAGGTTGGCGATGGCCTCTTCATGCACGGCGGTGTATTCCTTGCCGCGGTGGCTCATTTCCATAATAGACATGCCGGTTCCTTTAAAATCCAGCAGATCCCGCTGAGCTTCCTGGAGAACTTCGGTCGGCAGAATCGCCGGCCCCGCACTGAAATTATACGCACGCGCCATAATGACTTTCCTTTCGTTTAAAAACTGCGGCCAACATCTAGCACGAAGCGCCCCGCACGGGCAAGAGGTAACCGCGGAACACCCGTCACTTTCCGCGGTTTTTCCCTTAGGGTCGGCCATATTGACTTTTTGGTAGGATAAAGGGTATTTACCTGCCCATGCTTTTGTTCGATCAACCTACCTGTTCGATGAGAGGAGAAAGACAAATGAAGAAGCTGATAGCAGTACTGGCGTGTGCAATGTGTGTGGCAACGGAGTCTGTCTGGGCGCAGGAAGTATCCGTGAGCAGTCTGCCTCCGTCCGTGGTCAAGACTGTTCCGGAATCTGGAACCACGAATATTGACGCACAAGCGACAACGCAGATCACAGTGACATTCAGCAAGGAAATGCTGGATGGCAGTTGGTCGTGGGGGCAAATGTCCAAGGAGACATTCCCGGAGATGGTGGGACAACCGAAGTATTTCGAAGACAAGAAAACCTGCGTGATCGATGTCAAGCTTCAGCCGAAGACGACCTATGTGATCTGGCTGAACACGGAGAAGTTCACCGGATTCAAGGATGCCAACAAGAAATCGTCTGCTCCGTATCTCCTTGTCTTCCAAACCAAGTAGGATATGAGAAGACCATCGAACCAGCCGGTGGGGGGACGCGCTAAACACGAGCCCGCATGCTGATCGTTAGGCAACACCTCTTACCCAATCGCATCAGAACCGGTTTCATCGGTGCGGATGCGGATACACTGCTCCAGCGGCATGACGAATATTTTACCGTCGCCGATATGGCCGCTCTTGGCTGCTTTGATAATGGCTTTGATGGTGAGATCCACAAAATCATCGTTCACCGCGATTTCCAGCCGCACTTTTTCGATCAGGTTGACGGCGCGGACCTGTCCGCGGTAGTGCTCGGTGAATCCCCTTTGCTGGCCGCATCCGCGCACGCGGCTGACGGTCATTTTGTGCACCTCGGCGTTGAACAGCGCTGCTTTAACGTCTTCGAGTTTTTCAGGCTGAATAATTGCAATAATCATTTTCATGGCGAAAGTACCTTTCGGGATTTCAGTTATCCGTTATCTGTTATCGGACAACTGTTTTCTGTTAACTTTTAACTGATAACTTCTCCTACAGCGCATCTTCGGGGTGAGCCTCAATCCGGTGTACCGCGAGGTCGGAGCCGATCAGTTCTTCATGCGGATTCAGCCGGATTCCAACCGTGATTTTCATGAGGCCGTACACCACTGTGCTGGAGACCAGACAGAAGAGAATCACCGCGCCCGTCACAATCAGTTGCGAGAAGAACGAGACGCCGCCGACACCGCCGAGCGCCTGCTGCCCGAAAATACCGGCGGCGATTCCGCCCCACGCGCCGCAGACGCCGTGCAGCGGCCAGACGCCGAGCACATCGTCAACCTGCCACTTGACGGTTTCCGTCTCGAAGAGAAAAACAAAGATGCCGCCGGCAATTGCGCCGACCACCGCCGCGCTCACGGGATGATACAAATCCGAACCGGCGCAGACGGCCACCAGCCCGGCCAGCGCTCCGTTATGCACAAACCCGGCGTCGTTTTTTGAAATCAGCATCGCCGCAATCGTGCCGCCGACCATCGCCATCAGCGAGTTGATCGCCACCAGCCCGGAGATGGATTCAATCGCGCCCGCGCTCATCACATTAAAGCCGAACCAGCCGACAATCAGAATCCAGCTGCCCAGCGCAAGAAAAGGAATGCTGCTGACCTTGATGGAGTTGCTTTCGTAGCGCTTCAGGCGCGCGCCGAGCAGCATAATCGCCGGCAGCGCCAGCCAGCCGCCGACTGCGTGCACCACCACCGAACCGGCGAAATCATGGAACGGCGCGCCGAAGGTCACGGCCATCCAGCCGCCCGCGCCCGCCAATGTATGGGAGAACCGGCCCCATAGAGAACCTTCCACCAGCGGATAGACCAGCCCGACAAAAATTCCGCCCGCCAGCGAGTTGGTCCAGAATTTCGCGCGCTCGGCCACGCCGCCGGAAATGATCGCCGGAACACAGGCCGCAAAGCCGAGCATCAGGAAAAATTTAACATACTCAAAACCGTGGTTGGCCGACAGAGTTTCAACCGGCACCAGAAAGGAGATGCCGCGCGCAATCGGGTAGCCGATCAGAAAATAAACAATCGTCGAAAAGCTCCACTCGCAAATGATCTTATTCAGGGCGTTCACCTGGTTTTTGCGGCGGACCGAGCCGACTTCCAGAAAAGCGAATCCGCCATGCATCGCCAGAATCATGATCGCGCCGATCAGAATGAACAGCGTGTTGGAAGACTGCGCCAGCTCATCCGGAGCGCCTTCCGCCGCCTGCGCGGTACCCGCCAGCAGGAAAGCTGACAAAACCGTAATGAAGAACAAACCGAACCTTTTTTTAAACCACATATTTGTTTTCTCCCGCCTGTCAGCGCCGTTTTTGCCGGTACAAAATTAAAGCGGGATAAAAGCACGTTCCATGCCCTGAGAGGAAAGGCCGGCATGCCGCCATAAGCTTAGACGTTAAAGGAGAATGGATTATAGATATGAATGGCCGGAGGCAGATAGACCGACTGAGCAACCCGTGGTTACACACTTGTATTCTTTCGCCGATAAAAAAGACAAAAGTGGGCCGGATGATGCAACTTTTGTATCACCGTCCGATTTGCATTAATTCACACGGGTGCAATAAAAACCGGAACTCGGCTTTTTTTATGAGCGCCTTTTTGTCCGAACAGGAATACACTGATCCCGTTTCTTGCAGACTGGTCTTTTTTACGGAAGGCGAAACCAAAATGATGAAACATGGTGTTGTTGTTTTCGCAACTCTTTGCACCGTCTTGAGTACTGTTACGGCGAAAGAACCGTCAGCGGTACTGGAACTGTCGTCTTCACCGGAGCCCGCCGGCCGGATTGATCAGCTGGTTTTTAAGCGGCTGGAGAAGATGAAAATTCAACCGGTACTCTGTTCCGACGAGGTGTTTATCCGACGGGTCTATCTGGATGTGATCGGTAAACTGCCCACTGCCAAGGAGGCCTTGCGGTTTCTCGACAAGCCCGAGTCCCCGACCAAACGGAGTGAACTGATTGACGAACTGCTGGAGCGGGATGAGTTTGCCGACTACTGGGCGATGAAGTGGGGCGATGTGCTGCGTATCAAGGCGGAGTTTCCGATCAATCTGTGGCCGAATGCGGCACAGGCGTATCACCACTGGGTGCGCAAATCGATTGCTGATAACAAACCGTACGACCGGTTTGTACGCGAAATGCTCACTGCCAGCGGCAGCAACTTCCGGATCGGTCCCGTGAATTATTACCGTGCCATGCAGAACAAAACCCCGAAGGGAATTGCCGCGACCACGGCGCTGACCTTTATGGGTGCCCGCGCCGAGTCGTGGCCGACCAATCAGCTGGATAACATGGCGCTTTTCTTTTCACAGGTGGGTTACAAACCAACCAGTGAGTGGAAAGAGGAGTCGGTCTTCTGGGATCCGCTCGGAACCGCCGCAGACAAAGCCAACAGCGCTCCCGGCAAGGATGTGATCACTACGTCAACCACCGGGGCTGTCGCTCAGGTTTCCGCAACGTCCGGCGGCCCGGTTGCGACTGCATTTCCCGACGGCAAAAATATCCTGCTTTCTCCGGACCGCGACCCGCGCGAGGTGTTTGCCGACTGGCTGATTGCCCCCGAAAACCCCTGGTTCAGCCGCTGCATCGTAAACCGGGTCTGGGCCTGGCTGCTCGGTCGCGGCATCATTCATGAGCCCGACGACATCCGCAAAGATAATCCGCCCTCCAACCCCGAACTGCTGGCTTGGCTGGAAAAAGAATTCTCCGGGCATCAGTATGACCTGAAATACCTCTACCGCCTGATCCTGAACTCAAAAACCTACCAGCTCTCTTCGGTCTCCAGCAGCGGCAATCCGGACGCCGCCGCGCAATTCGCCTCTTACCCGCTCCGCCGGCTGGAAGCAGAGGTTCTGATCGACGCGATCAACGACATAACCGGCAGCTTCGATCTGTACACCAGTGCCATTCCCGAACCCTTCACCTACATTCCGAAGGGTCAGTCCGCCGTTTCAATTGCCGACGGCAGCATCACCAGCCCGTTTCTCGCGCTCTTCGGACGTTCCGCGCGCGCCACCGGCATGTTGGACGAACGGGACAACAACACCACGCCGCCCCAGCGTCTCCATATGCTGAACTCAGGCCATATCCAGAAAAAACTTGAAAACGGACCGAAAATCAAGGAGCTGACTTCGGAAAAATTATCCCCGGATAAAATCGTTGAGAACCTGTATCTGACCATCCTGTCGCGCCGTCCGACGGAAGAAGAAAAGAAAACGGTTCTTGCGTACGGAAACAGCGGAACCCCTAAAAAACCGCTCCCGGTGATAAAATCCGGGATAACCGAAAAACAGAAACAAGCGATCCAGCAACAGCGGAAAACCGCTGATCAGGAACGGCAGAACAACTGGATCGACATTGTCTGGGCTCTGATCAACAGTCCGGAATTTCTGTACCGTCACTAGGAGAATCCAGTATGAATACCATGATGAACATAACCCGCCGCAACGCATTGAAATACGGACTCTGCGGAGCAGGCAGCGTGCTGCTCGCCCGTAAACTGCAAGCAGCACTCCCTGTATCATCGCTGCCGGTCAAAGCCAAATCAGTGATTCAGATTTTTTTATGGGGCGGTATGTCCCACAACGACACATGGGATCCCAAGCCGGACAGCGGGCGCGCCTACATGGGCGAGTTTTCAAAAGCCATTCCCACCAATGTGAACGGCATTCAGATTGGACAGCTTTTTCCGGAACTGGCCAGACAGGCCGACAAATATTCACTGATCCGCAGCATGACTCACGGCATCAACGGTCACGAAACCGCCGCTTACTACATGCAAACCGGCCACTCGAGCAATGAGCGGATCACCTACCCCAGTATCGGTGCCGTTTTTTCCTACTTCAAAAACCCCGGCTACAAGGGACTGGTTCCGCCCTACGTGGTGCTGACCCAGCCGCAGGGCCGCTTTTCCGAAGAAGGATTTCTGGGACCGAAGTATAAGCCCTTTGCCACCGGAGGTGATCCAAATGCCGCACGATTTGAAGTCGAAGGAGTCGTCGCCAAAGGAATCAGCGATGATCGTCAGGCTGCCCGGCGTGACCTGCTCAGAAAGACGGATCTGCTTGGACAGGCCATGGACTCGGCCGTGCTGAAAGACGCACGTATTGCCGAGGATCAGGCCTATGAACTGATCCTTGGACCGGGAAAAGAAGTGTTCAATCTTTCCAATGAAGATGACAAACTGCGCGACCGCTACGGACGCAACACCTTCGGGCAGGAATGTCTTGCCGCCCGCCGGATGGTGGAAACCGGTGTACCGTATGTTGTCATTAATTATCCCGGCGGATGGGATACGCACAAAGAGCATTTTCCGCGGATGCGCAAGCAGTGCCCGGATCTGGACAAGGGACTGGCCGCACTGCTGGAAGACCTTGCGGCCCGCGGCCTGCTCGAAAGTACGCTGGTCTGGTGCTGCGGCGAATTCGGCCGCGGCCCGAAAGTGGACTGGCAGCCGCCTTGGAACGGCGGAAGAAATCACTACGGCGCGGTTTTCTCGGTTCTCGTGGCCGGCGGCGGATTCCGGGGCGGCGCAGTGGTCGGCTCTTCGGATGAAAAAGCCGAGGCTGTCCTTGAACGGCCGGTCTATCCGGTGGATCTGCTCGGCAGCATCTACCGGCTGGGGGGTATCGATCCGGCATCCCTGCTGCCTCATCCGCTCGGGCTGGAGGCTCGTGTCCTTCCGGAAATTTCAGACACCATCAAGTCGGGCGGTCTGCTGACGGAAATCATGTAGAAAGAATGAACTGATGGAATACCGGACAAACCGAATAGAGAAAAAGCTTCTGATCGCGGCGATTTCTGGGCTGCTTATGTTTCAAGCGAACGAGGCGGCAGCGCAGGCGGCAAAACGCACCTACATCGGTTATGTCTATCCGGCCGGAGGACAGCAGGGAACCACCTTCCCGGCCCGGCTCGGCGGGCAGCGGCTCGACGGTGCCTGCGGTGCCACCGTCTCCGGCGAAGGCGTTCATATCAAGCTGACCGACATCTTCCGCAAGCTCAGTGCGCAGGATTACCGTCTGATCACCGAGCAGTTGCAGATCATCAAAAAAGACAAATCCGATCTGGATGAAACAACCCTGAAAATTAAAGACCGAATCGAATCGCGGATTGCCGAATACGTCCGCCAGCCGGCCAGCGAATCGCTCGCCACCGTTATCATGCTCGAGATCACCATTGATGCGGATGCCGCGCAAGGACCGCGAGAAATCCGCATCATGACCCCGACCGGCATCTCCAACCCGATGCCTTTCTACGTCGGCGGCCTGCCGGAGGACTCCCTGCCGCCTATGAAAATCTCTCTTTTTCAGATGCTCGGCAAAGAACAGCTGGCTTTGCGCAAACGGCCCGAAAAAGAAGCCGAAAAACTGATCACCCTGCCCTGCACCGTAAACGGACAAATCGCCTCCGGCGAAATCAACCGCTATCGCTTTTCCGCAGACAAGGGTGACCGGCTGGTTATTTCCACGCTTGCCCGGCAGCTTGTTCCGTATATTGCCGACGCCGTTCCCGGCTGGTTTCAGCCGGTACTCTCCCTGCACGATGCCTCCGGCAATGAGATCGCCTACAACGACGACTACCGGTTCAAGCCCGACCCGGTCATTCTGTGCCAGATCCCCGAAAAAGGAGACTACATTCTCTCTATCACCGACGCGATTTACCGCGGCCGTGAGGATTTTGTCTACCGCATTACCATCGGCAAAACTCCGTTCATCACCTCCCTCTTTCCTCCCGGCGCCCGTGCCGGAGAAACGGCTTCCACCGTTATGAGCGGCTGGAATCTGGACGATGCAAAACTGATACTCCCCGGGCCGGACGCAGAAGAAGGTCTCTATCCGGTCGGCGCCGAACGGGGCGATGCCCGTTCCAATCTCATCCCGTTCGCTCTCGACACCCTGCCCGAATGTATTGAAAGCCGATCAAACAATACCCTGCAGACCGCTCAGGCGGTCACGCTGCCCGTCATCATTAACGGACGCATTGAAACGCCCGGCGACCAGGATGTGTTCCGGTTCACCGCCAAAAAGGGCGATACGATCATCGCCGAAGTCAACGCCAGGCGGCTCGATTCCCCGCTCGATTCGCTGCTTACACTGACCGGCAGCAACGGCAAGGTGATCGCCATCAACGACGATCACAGCGATCCGGGCTCCGGATTGAACACCCACCATGCCGATTCGTATATCATGGCCAAACTGCCCGCCGACGGAAACTACTATGTTCATCTGACCGATACCGCACACCAAGGCGGTTCCGACAGTACCTACCGCCTGCGCCTCAGTCCGCCGCGACCCGGCTTCGCCCTGCGTACCGAACCCTCCCGCTTTGATATCCACGGCACCAATGCTTACGTGAATATCTACGCCATCCGCAAAGACGGCTTTAACGGACCGATCACCCTGCGCCTCAAGGAGCCGGTAACCGGCTTTGAGGCCAAACCGGTCACGCTGCCGGCCAAAGCCGAAAAAATGCAATTCCATATCCGCTATACCGGAAAGGATCTGAAAGAATCCATTCCGGCCGTGATCACCGGAACTGCAGCGATCAGCGGCAAGCAAAAGACCCAAGAGGCCGTCCCGGCTGAAGATCATATGCAAGCCTTTCTGTGGAGACATCTGGTTCCCGCACAGGAACTCGTCATCTACCGGTACGCCCGTTCCATGTCACCGCCTGTCCGCCCTCTGCCGCCGGAACCGGACACCTCTCTTTACCAGAAAAATTTCAATGACTTAACTCCCGAACAAAAACAGGTCGCCAATCATGTCAAACAAGCCATCCGCCTTTACCAAGAATGGCTTCTCACAGACGATCTCTATCAGGAAACCATCAAAGGCCTCATCAATTTTACAACTGAAAAAAAAACCGAGTAAAACTCCCTGCGGAAAGCCGCGGGGCATTTTGAAACAGCAGCCCTTGTACTCCGCACGGGCTTGTCGGGAAAGGGAGACGTCCACTCTCCCTTAAAAAATCTCCCTCGCTTCATCCCCGCGACAAGTCGAGGGGTATTCTGCGACAGTTTCGATAAAAAACCTGCCTTGATTGTTTTGTAGCGGATTCCCCGATAACGAGGGTGATAAAAGCGTTCGGTATTGTTTTCCCGGTGTTTTGAAAAGTGTATAAAACCGATCAGATGCCCGCAAAAACCATACTTCACATCGACATGGACGCCTTTTTCGCGGCGGTCGAAGTCCATGACCACCCCGAACTGATGGGATTGCCGGTTGTCATCGGTTCGCCGCCGGACAAACGCGGCGTGGTTTCAACCTGTTCCTACGAAGCGCGCAAATTCGGTATTCATTCCGCCATGCCTTCCCGCACCGCCTTCAAACTCTGTTCGCACGCCGTCTTTCTGCCGCCGAACATGAAGCGCTACCACGAAATTTCGGAACAGATCATGGAAGTTTTCCGGCACTTTACCCCGCTCGTCGAACCGCTCTCCTGTGACGAAGCTTTCCTCGACGTCACCGGCGCACGCTACCTCTTCGGCGACGGCCCGGCCATCGCCCGGAAAATCAAAGCCGCCGTACTGGAAAAAACCGGTCTCACCTGTTCAGTCGGCGTCGCCTCTAATATGTTCCTCGCCAAAATCGCCAGCGACCTCAACAAGCCCGACGGACTCACCATCGTCCCGGATTCAGAAAAAGGCATAGCCGCTTTCCTCGCGCCGCTGCCGGTCAAACGGATGTGGGGCGCGGGCAGAAAAACACAGGCGATCCTCGAAGCGCACCATATCCGTACCATCGGCGATCTCCAGACCGTCGCGCCGGCAAAGCTCGCCGCGTGGGTCGGAGAAAGCGCCGCCGCCAGCTTCCGGCGGCTGGCCTTCGGCATCGACGACCGCGAACTCGCAACGGCGAGTGAAGAAAAAAGCATCTCCAACGAAATCACCTTCGACGAAGATCAGCGCGACGCCAAAGTGGTTGAAGCCGCCCTGCTCGACCTCGCCGATAAAGTCGGCATGCGCCTGCGCCGTGCCGGATTCTATGCCACTACTGCACAGATCAAACTCCGCTGGAAGGATTTTTCCACCATCACCCGCCAGCGGCGGCTTGATCCGCCCTGCTGCGACGACATCACCCTGCGCGAAACCGCGCTCGAACTTTTCCGGAAAGAGGCATTGCACAGTCCGGTACGCCTTATCGGCTTCGGTGTCAGCGGACTTCGCCTGACCGCCGATGCCCCGCAGCTCGACCTTTTCCAAAGTCCGGAAAAAAAGACCTCCACCAGACGGGAAGCGCTCAGCCGCGCCGTTGACCGCATCCGCGCAAAATTCGGACGCAAAAGCATACAACGAGGATCAAACCTGAATGAAAACTGACTCCACCCTGATCTGTCCGGTGTGTGGAAGCGCTCTGGAATGGAATGGAAAAGAGTGCCGATGCGAAAACGGTCACTCCTTCGATCCGGCGAAAGAAGGTTATATCAACCTGCTGCTCAGCCATCAGCGGCGCTCCAGCCATCCCGGCGACGATGCCGCCATGATTCAGGCCCGGCGGCGCTTTTTCGACTCCGGCGCTTTCGACTCTCTCACCGCTCTTATTCTTAACTCATCATTCATCACTCAGCGTTCATCGCTTTCTCTTCTGGACTGCGGCTGCGGCGAAGGTCATTTTCTCGGCGCGCTGAGCGAAGCGCACGACGGACAGTTTTTCGGTGTCGATGTTTCCAAAGAAGCCGTGCGCTGCGCGGCCAAGCGGTACAAGAAAGCAAAGTGGATTGTCGCCAACGGTATGCGCAAACTGCCGTTTGCCGATCATTCGCTCGATGCGATTCTAAGCGTTCTCGCTCCGCGCAATCCGGAAGAATTCGCCCGCATTCTGAAACCGGACGGCGCGCTGATTCTCGGAGTTCCCGGGGTAAACCATCTGATTGAACTGCGCTCGCGGCTGGCGGCGAACGCCGGAGACTTTGAAGAAAAGGCCGATGAAGCCGCCGTCAAATGTGCGCCGCACTTCACGGAAACACACCGTGAACTGCTGAGCTATCAGCAGACGCTCAACGCAGTACAGCTCGCCGACCTTATCCAGATGACACCGATTTTCTGGTGCTCCAGTCCGGAAGCAAAGGCTGACGTGCAACGACTCAGCGAACTCACCGTCACGATCAGCTTCGCGCTGCTGACTTTGCAACGGCTGTGATGGAGGGACGGCTTCCACGCCGGCCGTAAATTAAAAATGGCGCGGGTGAAACCGCGACCTTCAATCACTTCAGGTAGAGCGGGCGCTCCGCGCACGCTAAACGCGCCGGAACGGCGCGTTCCACCTCAAAAATCGACTAGGGTTATTGTCTTTTCGGGCTGGCGGTTATCGATCTGTCTGCCGATGGCGGCATATTTCTGAATCCGTTTTTCAAAGCCTAAGAAAATATCCGACCCATTATTTTGACAATGAACTGCCCTAACTTTACCCTCACCCGCAAGAAAGCGAATTTTTATTAAGCATTCAAATACCGTGAAAACACAGTCAGGAACAACCAATGAAACCAAAATGCGGCCTTGTCATCGCAACCATTGGAATCGTTTCCTTCGCCATTAGCGTGCTTGGAGCCGAGCTCTCAGCAAAAGCTTCCGCGCTGCCGGAAGAACTCCGCAAAGGCCTTGTTCTCTATTACAGTTTTGATAGCGAGCCGGGTACTATGGAAATCGCCGACGAAAGCGGTCAAGGTAACAATGGCCACCCCGTCAGTGTCGAGTGGATAAAAGACGGGCATCGGGGCGGAGCCGCCAACTTCGGCATGACCAACAGTTATATTACCGTACCGGATAGGACGAAGCTAAACCCGGACGTCTTGACCTTGTCAGTGTGGATCAAGACCTCATATAAAGATGGGGCATGGCGGCGCATTTTCGATAAAGGCTATGATGATGGCTACGCTTTAACAATGGGCGGAGACAACAAAAACGGGGGCTCATGGCAAGGTCAGGTGTGTTTGAGAGCTGGAAAAATGTGGGCGTCTTCCGGCTTTCAGGTAACGGATGGACAATGGCATCATGTCATCGGCACCTGCGATGGTGCGGACGCAAAATTGTATGTTGACGGAAAGCTCGTTACGACGAGTCACTGGCTCGGAAAGGTGCCGCGCACCACCTACGATTTGACTATCGGAGAAAATCGCTCCAAGTTCGGATCGGTGGCGCATTTGAACGCGGTGGGCGCTTCCTTCAATGGCCGGATGGACGATGTAATGATGTTTAACCGCGCCCTGTCTGATGGCGAAGTCCAAGCATTATTCAAAGCGCAAGGCGGGGTGCTCGGGGAAAAACTTGGAAAACCCGTTCCAGTCGCCAGAGCACCGGCAAGGCCATCCGCACAGAACAAGCAGAGTGCGGACGAACGCTTAAAACAGGTTAAACAACTCTTTGATCAAGGTCTGATCGACAAAGAAAACTACGACCGCAAAGTAAAAGAGATCGTGGATTCAATCTGAGGTGAAAATGAAAACAAAACGCATCCTTGTCATCGCAACCATTGGTATCGCTTCCTTCGCCACTAGCGCGCTTGGGGCTGATCTCTCAGCAAAAGCTTCCGCGCTACCGGAGGATCTCCGCAAAGGCCTTGTTCTCTACTACAGTTTTGATAGCGAGCCGGGTACTACGGAAATCGCCGACGAAAGCGGTCAAGGTAACAATGGCCACCCCGTCAGTGTCGAGTGGATAAAAGACGGGCATCAAGGCGGCTGCGCCAGCTTTGGCCCAACCAACAGTTACATTACCGTACCGAACAACGATTCAATCAACCCGCCCGTTTTAACCCTATCAGCGTGGATTAAGACCTCATACAAAGACGCGGCATGGCGGCGTATTTTCGACAAGGACTTCGCTAAGGGATATGTTCTAAGCATGGGCGGAGACACCACCAACGGAAAGCCAAGATGGCGAGGTCAAGTAGGAATTGAAGTGGGCAAAGCGGCTCCATATTCCCGTATTCTGATAGCAGATGGACAGTGGCGTCATATCGTCGGCACTTTTGATGGTGCAGACGCAAGGCTTTACGTGGATGGGTGGCTTGTCAATAGAGCCTACTGGAAGGGAGATATCGGTGCCACCTCCTGCGATTTGACCATCGGCGGAAACCGTTCCAATCAAGGAGATGATCCTTTGAGTAAATATGATGCCTCCTTCTATGGCATGATGGATGACGTGATGATGTTTAACCGCGCTTTGTCTGCCGACGAAGTCCAAGCATTATTCAAAGCGCAAGGCGGAACGCTCGGGACGAAGCTTGGAAATCCAAGGCCAGTTGCCAGAACACCCGCAAGGCCAGCCGCACAGAACAAGCAGGGTGCGGACGAACGCTTAAAACAGGTCAAACAACTTTTAGATCAAGGTCTGATCGACAAAGAAAACTACGACCGCAAAGTAAAAGAGATCGTAGATTCGATTTAAACTGCTCCGCCTAAAAATCGATCAGCTTCAGCGCCTTTTCGGGCTGGCGGTTATCGATCTGTCTGCCGATAGCGGCGTATTTTTGAAGCCGCTTTTCCAAAGGCCGGGAAGCCAACGGATTCTGCGGATGGAAAAGTCCAAGCTTCGGACTTTCCGCCGCCAGTTTTTCGTGCGCGATCAGCGCCCATGCGGCATCCGTCAGATGGCGGAATTCCGGTTCGAGCAGAATCGGGCAGTTGAAAACCTGGCGCGAGCTGTTGATGTCCACACCGCTGATTTCCATCAGTCCGTTGGCCTGGCAGAGTTTTTGCAGGCGAAGCAGCTGCGGCTTCGTGTTGCGCGGCGGCATATAGGTGATCGCCTTGAACCCGATCTTCTTCAATTCCGGCACCAGCGCGTCGAGATAGTCGTCTTCAAACTTTTCGGCTTTTTTGTCGCCGGTCGGCGATTCGCCGACGTCGCCCAGATAGGCGTAGGCCGGAATCGCGCCGATGCCGTTGGCGAACTTCACCGCATCGCGGACATTGATGCATTCGTCTTTGCCAGACAGGATGAAAAACTCCGGCACCAGCGCGGACTTGAAAACGCCAAGCAGATCGTAGGCGTAGTGCGGGTTATTCAAATCCAGCAGAATTTCTTTCAGCTTGCCGGGAATCGGAATCTGCATCTGCTTTTCAACGAAGGAGATCAGCTTCGCCCCTTTGCCGAACGCCTTGATCAGTTTCAGCGACAGCGCGTAGAGAATATGGCGCTCGGTGATTGAACCGCCGGCGGCGGCTTCGGAAATCGCCATGACATCTTTTTCGAAATCCAGCTGCGGGGCACCGAGCTTTACCAGCGCCGCGTTGAGCCGTTCGACTTCTTTCCGGTCGCGTGCAATCCGCGCCTTAGTGATCGGCTTCAAAAACTCGGCAACCGCTTTGAACTGTGTGCGCGGAATGCCGTGGAAAGCAATATAGCTGATGTTCGGCTCATCCGGGTTGTTGGTCTTGCGGCCTTCAACCAGCGTACCGTCCATGTTCACCCGGATTTCACAACCGGCCGTTGAGGCGATGTTGACAGCCTTGCAGGCCTCCATCATTTCCTCACAGCCGGAAACGGAATCGTGATCCATGATGCCGACCGTCTGCAACCCGGCCTGCGCGGCTTTCACCGCGGCCATGCAGGGCGAATACGGGCTGAAGGAATAGATCGTGTGAACATGGTTGTTCACTTCTTCCGTTTGCTTCACACCTTTTTTACAATCCTCGCCAATGGCCCGGACAGCGTTAAGGCGAACTTCCACCAACGGATGGTTTAATGGTTCAAGGTTCATTTCAAGTTCTCCGTATTACGTACTGCGTATCAGAAGAATCAATACGCAGTACGCAATATTCGTTACGCGCTTACACGCCTTTGCGGCTGACGCGCATCATTTCGCCGGTGGTGTAGTTGTGTTTCACAACGTGGCCCGGCAGCGGCAGGATGCGTTGGTGGATCGCGTCGACCAGCCAGTCGGCCTGCGGATAGTAGTCCGTTTCCATTTCGGCGGCGGGCGATATCCAGTTCTTGGCGCCGATGACCACCGGCGGAGCGTCGAGGTGATCGAAGCAGAGCTGAGTGATGTTGGCGGCGATGTTGTGCAGCGCGCTTCCGCGCTCTACGGAGTCCGAAGCCAGCACCACGCGGCCGGTTTTCTTCACCGACTCGACGATCTTGTCGTAGTTGAGCGGGTTGATGAAGCGCAGGTCGATCAGTTCGGCTTCCAAACCGTATTTGGCCTTGAGCGTTTCAACGGCTTTTTTGCCGGTGTACAGCACTGGACCGACGGTGATGATGGTCAGGTCTTTACCGGGAATGCGCACAGCCGGTTCGCCTTCCGGTGTTTCGTAGTAACCGGCCGGCACGCCGCCTTTCTCAAACATTTCGCCGATACCGTAGGTCTTCTGCGATTCGAAGAAGATAACCGGATCGGTTCCGGCCAGCGCGAGATTGAGCATACCCTTGGCATCGTATGTCGTCGCGGGATAATACACTTTCAGACCCGGGATGTGATTGACCATTGCCGCCCAGTCCTGCGAATGCTGCGCGCCGTATTTGTTGCCGACGGAGATGCGTAGCACCAGCGGCATTTTGAGAATGCCCGCCGACATGGACTGCCATTTGGAAATCTGGTTGAAGATTTCGTCACCGGCGCGGCCCATGAAGTCGCAGTACATCAGCTCGGCGCAGACGCGGCCGCCGCTCAGGGCGTAACCGCAGGCAGAGCCGACGATCGCGCCTTCGGAAATGGGCGAGTTGAAGAGGCGGTGGTACGGCAGCGATTCCGTCAGTCCGTTGTAGCAGGCAAACGCCCCGCCCCAGTCACGGTTTTCTTCACCGTAAGCAACCATGGTCGGATCGGTGTAGAAGCGGTGAATCATCGCTTCGAAAATGCCGTCGCGGTAGGTATAGATTTTATTGGCGGAGTGCGGTTTGCCGTTTTCATCAAAAGCATAACGCTCTTTGCCCGCCAGTTTTTTCACGCGCGGATTTTCTTCGATCGGCAGCAGTACTTCGGGCTTCCGGTCGTCGAATTTTTCGACCTTGCCGTTGGAGTACATAACGCCTTCGATGATATTGATGTCGGTGTACGGCGAAACGGTTTTGTCGGTGGCCAGCTTGAGCGTCTTCGTGATCTTGGCGACAACCTTTGCCTTCAGCGCGGCGGCATCATCAGCGGTGAGTGCGCCGTTGCTGATGAGATATTCGCCGAACAGTTTCACGCAGTCATTGGCTTCCCAGGCTTCAATCTCTTCTTTGGAACGGTAGGAAGACGCATCGGACGGCGAGTGGCCGGAGATGCGGTAGGTGACGACGTCGAGAAGCGCCGGACCCTTACCTTCAAGCAGAATGTTTTTCTGCCGTTCGGTGGCATCGGCAACGGCCAGCGGATTGTAACCGTCCACGCGCTCGGCGTGCATCTGCTCCGGATTAATACCGGCACCGATGCGCGCAACCATTCCGTAACCCATCGTTTCGCCGACGGTCTGCCCGCCCATGCCATAGTGGTTGTTCATGATATTGAACAGCACCGGCGGCGCGCCGAATTCCTTGTCCCAGAGTTTGCGGTACTGGTCCATCGCCGACATCCAGAAACCTTCCCAGACCGGACCGCAACCAAGCGAAGCGTCGCCGATGTTGGCAATGACAATGCCGGGCTTGCGGTTGATCAGCTTGAAGAGCGCCGAGCCGACAGAAATGTCGCCGGAGCCGCCGACCAGTGCATTATTCGGCATGGAACCGAACGGGATGAAGAACGCGTGCATTGAGCCGCCGAGCCCTTTATTGAAACCGGTCTGACGCGCGAAAATTTCGGCCAGTGTGCCGTAGAGTACAAAATCTTCGGCGAGGTCTTTGACGTTTTTGTGCGATCCGTCTTTGACCGGCTTGACCGTCACGCCGCCAAAAAACTCGTCCATGATTTTGGTGAGCTTCGCATCGTCGAGCTGATAGACCGCGGAAAGACACTTGGCGAGAATTTCGCCGTGCGAGCGGTGCGAACCGAAGATGTAGTCATCGGTCGTCAGATTGACGGCCTGTCCGACGGCAGCCGCTTCCTGACCGATCGAAAGATGCGCCGGGCCGGGATGGTTGTATTCGATGCCCTGATAAGCGCCCTGCGTCTTGATCAGGTTGAGCATGGTTTCAAACTCGCGGACGACGAGCATGTCGTAGTAAATCTTCTTCAAACGCTCGACACCGTACTTCTTCACTTCCTTCTTGTAGTCCGGTTTATACTGGTTGACCGGAATCGGCTTGAAGGTGATTTCGCCCGCCTTGCGGACTTCTTTGGGACAGATGTTCTGATTCTTAGGCATGGGGATTCTCCTGTTGTTTAAAGTTGAAACATGGTGTCGCGGATTACTTCTCCGACGGTCGGATGCGGGAAAACAATTTCGCGGATGTCCTTCACCCGCAGTTCGGCTTCAATCATCACGGCGGCGCCGTAAATCATTTCGGAGCAGCCCGCGCCGACCATGTGAACACCGAGCAGTACGTCGGTGTCGGCATCTTTGATGACTTTGACAGAACCGGGGCCGCGCTTGCCGTTTTCGGCGAGGAAGCGTCCGCTCATGGTCATCGGCAGCGAAGCCGCTTTGACTTTATGACCGGCGGCCTGCGCCTGCTCTTCGGTCAGCCCGCAGCCGGCCACTTCAGGCATGGAGTAAACCGCCCACGGAATCGCGTTGCGGCGGAAGCGGTCGGGCTGTCCGCAAATCGTATTGAGCGCCACTTCGCCCATGCGCGTGGCGGAGTGCGCCAATTGCGAAAGTCCGGTGACGTCGCCGATCGCATAGACATCCGGCAGGTTGGTGCGCATCTGCTCATCCACCTTGATGCCGCGCCGGTCGAAATCGAGACGGGCTTCTTCGAAACCCATGTTTCCAAGGTTCGGAACGCGGCCGACCGACATCAGCACGATGTCCGCCTGGATGGATTTTTCTTCGCCGGCTTTGGTTGTGTATTTCACCTGATGGCCGTCAATCGCCGTGACTTTGCAACCGAGATTGAATTCCACTTTGCCTTTGAGCGCCTTGCGGAATTCTTTGGCCTGCCCGCGGTCCATGAAGGGAATAATTTCGTCGAGCATTTCGATCACATCCACTTTGACGCCGAAACTGCTGAAGAAGCTGGCGAACTCCACGCCGATCACGCCGCCGCCGATCACGGTCAGTGTTTTGGGCATCGTATCAATATTCAGAATCTCCGTGCTGGTCATCACATGCGGCTGTTTCGCGCCGGGAATCGGAGGAACAAACGGTGATGACCCGGTGGCAATGACCACATTGGTGCCTTCATAAATTTTGCCGCCGACCTGCACTTTGCGCGGTCCGAGCAGTTTCGCGGTGCCGTTCACCACGGTCACCTTGTTCTTCTTCATCATAAATCCGATGCCGCCGCGCAGTGTTTCGATTACTTCGGTCTTCCAGGCCATCGCTTTCGAAAGATCAAAGTTGACCTCGCCGGTGGTCACGCCGAATTCGGACGCTTCCTTGGCGTGGACATAGTGTTTGGCGGAATTGAGCAGCGTTTTGGTGGGAATGCAGCCGCAGTTCAGGCAGACGCCGCCGAGATGTTCTTTTTCGATCAGCAGAACTTTTTTACCGAGGTGTCCAGCCCGTTCAGCCATAACATAGCCGCCGGGCCCGGCTCCGATTATGATCACATCATAATCGGCGGAATCTTGAATATTGAATATTGAACTCCGAACAGCAGAAGGAGCGTTTTTCGGCTCTTTTTTCTTCACTTCATTATTCGGAGTTTTCTGTTCGATATTCTGCGGTTTCGGCGCAGCGTCCGAAGGACGCATCGCCGATATGTCTTCTCCCGGCTTGCCGATCACGGCGATCACTTTCAGAACGGGTACGTCAGCACCGGCCGGATAAAAAATTTCAAGCACAGTGCCCGCAGCGGGAGCCGGAACTTCAAACGTGGCTTTATCGGTCTCGACATCGCAAAGCGTCTGGCCTTCGGTGACCGGTTCGCCCGCTTTCACTTTCCAGCCGACGATAATGCAGGACTCGACCGATTGTCCCTGCCGCGGCATTAAAACTTCTGTAGCCATTTGTTTTCTCCTTCCAGTCGAAAAAATATCGAATATCGAACAAAGAACTCCGAATTACGAAGCCCTCTCCTCATTCTGCTTTGCTGTTTTAATACTGATTACAAAAATTGAAATCAGCTCATTGGCTCCATTAATCAATGGTTTCAGCTTTTCCTCAGCCAAAAGCTCGGCGCGAATAATAATTTTTAGACAAATCAGCGTCTCCCGAAGCTCTTTCAGAGAAACCTTCATTTTGTGAACAAAATCTTTGCGGGATTCCGCCCCTTGCGCCTCTCCATAATTCAGCGCGGGCGAAGTCCCGCTACGCGTTAGCTGATCGGACAAATGTTGACCTGCCCGTGTATTCGGCAAAGATTCAGCAACCTTGATGCAACGAGCCGCAAAATCAATCAGCCGCTCTTCAAGATCAAATTTAACTTCCTTCGACATTCAATATTCCTTGTTCGTTATTCTGCGGTTCAAAAAGCGAGATCTGCGAGCTTTTGACGCATTGCGGCGAGGAAACGTCCGGCAGGTGCGCCGTCCGTTGCGCAGTGGTTAAAGGTAATCGAGAGTCCGATATGCGGAATAAACTCAACACCGCCATCTTTCTTCATCACCGGTTTCGGCAGAATCGCGCAGATGCCGAGAATGCCGACTTCCGGCGCGTTGAGCACGGGCGTAAACATTTCAATGCCCGCCGCACCGAGGTTGGTAACAGTGAACGTGCCGCCTTTGAGCGCGTCGGGATCAACCGTTCCTTTAATACAGGCTGCGCCGAGCCGTTTGGACTCAGCGGCCATCTCTTCGAGCGAAAGTTTATTGGCAAAGCGGATGACCGGCACCATCAGGCCGCGCGGCGTATCAACTGCAAAGCCGAGGTGGACGTTTTCAAACTGCACAATCTTTTCGCCCAGCCAGTACGCGTTGAGGTCGGGGAAATTCACAAGGGTCTGCGCAACAGCGTAAAGCACCAGATCGTTGATGGTGATGCCGCCTTTGTCAGCGGAATCTTTGAATTTTTTGCGGGCGGCCAGAATCGTCCGCGCATCGGCGGAGGTGTGCATCGTGAGCTGCGCGGTCGTCTGCATCGAAGAAAGCATCCGGCCGGCGACAAGTTTGCGCACGCCCTTGACCGCGATTTCTTTCAGCGCGCCCATCTGTTCGACGCTGTACGAAACAGCCGGAACGGCCGGAGCAGGTGCCGGTGCAGGAGTCGCGGAAAGCGTCTGAATATCGGCGGCGAGTATGCGTCCGCCGATCCCGCTTCCAAGGTTTGGAATCGAAGCCAGTTTTGCTTTGGCGGCGGGAGAAAGCGGGGCTTTGCCTTCCAGAGCGGCTTTAACGTCACGCTCAATTACACGGCCGTCCGGCCCGGAGCCGGCGAGCGCTGAAGCATCAATGCCTTTGGATGCCGCCAGCTTGCGGGCGCGGGGAGAAACCCCGGATGACAAACCTGAATCCTGAACCTTGAAATTTGAAACGGTCACTGCCGGAGCCGCCGCTTTTGCTTCCGGTTTCACATTTCCGGTTTCAGGTTTCGTTTCCGCAGCTTCAGCCGCAGGCCGAAGCAAGGAAACATCTTCTCCCGGCTTGCCGATTGCGGCGATCACTTTGAGAACCGGCACGTCAGAACCGGCCGGATAAAAAACGCCAAGGACGGTGCCGGCGGCGGGCGCTTCGACTTCAAAGGTGGCTTTGTCGGTTTCGACTTCGCACAGCGCCTGACCCTGTGCGACCGTATCGCCCTCTTTCACTTTCCAGCCGATGATGATGCAGGATTCGACTGACTGCCCCTGACGGGGCATTAAAACTTCCGTTGCCATAAAATATGCTCCTTATAATTCCGCTTTATAAATGCTCACACCGGCTTCACGCAGTTCCGTTTCAACGTCCGCGCTCAGTCCGGCATCTGTAATCAGTCCGTCCACTCCGTCAAACGGCAGAATCCGTGCAAAGCCGGGCCTGCCGAACTTGCTGGAATCACAAATGGCGAAAACCTGCTGAGCCTGCTCGGCCATTTTGCGTACCAGATCGGCGCTCTCCACCAGATGGGCCGTCAGTCCGTGCTTCACCGAAACACCGTCAACACCGATGAATGCCTTGGAAACAAAAATCTGATCCAGCGACTGGATTGCCAGCGGACCGACCAGTCCTTCTTCTGAAGGACGAAACTCGCCGCCCACCAGCGTGACGCGCAGCTGCGGGTTGGTGCGGGCATAGGTCAGCAGCAGTGTGTTGTTGGTGACAATGTGCACATTGCGTCGGCCCAGCAGATATTTGGCAATCAGCGCCGTGGTGGTTCCCGCAGAAATAATAACCGTATCGCCATCCTGAATCTTTTCGGCCGCGACCTTGGCAATAGCCGCCTTGCGCTCTTTGCCCTGGCGCATCCGGTCGAGAATGTGCGGGTGAAATGCGGGCATCGCGCCGCCGTGAGTGCGCACAATAAAACCTTCTTCTTCCAGCGCCGCAAGATCGGTCCGGATCGTGACCACACTGACACCAAGCGTCTGCGCGAACGTCGAGACACTCGTGCGGCTATCCTCGGTAAGCATGTCGAGAATGGTCTTTTTACGATCTGAAAAAGCTGAAGTCACCTGCAATTAGCCTTTCGATTAACTATCTAATTGCTTTCTTTTACCAGTTTAAGGCGCTTCTATTCAATAATTTTTTGCTTTTTATTTTTTGGTTAGACGAAACCGTCCAGACTCCACGCAAGGATCAGGAACGGAACCCAACCGCTATACGGTCGAGTCCGGCAAGGTCTTTTATTATCTCAACTCGTTGAAAACCAGCATTTTTCAACACATGATCAACGGCTCTCCCTTGGTCGTAACCGATTTCCAGGAACAGTCCGCCGCCCGGCTTCAGAACCCGTACCGCCTGTGAAACCAGCGGACGGATGAGATCGAGGCCGTCTGCGCCGCCGTCGAGCGCCAGCTTCGGCTCATAATCACGTACTGACCGGTCGAGCGTTTTACAGACACCGGAAAGAATGTACGGCGGATTAGAAACCACGATATCCAGAGAGTTTTCCGGGAAGCCACCGAGCAGGTTGTTTTGTAACGTTTTAAACCGCCCGCCGAATCCCAGCCGCTCAGCATTTTCCTTCGCCAGCGACAGTGCATCCGGCGAAACATCAACGCCGATCACTTCAGCGTTCGGAAGTTCCGCAAGCAGCGCCAGCGCTATGCAGCCAGTTCCGGTTCCGACATCCGCAATGACAATTGATGATTGCCGATTGCCGATTAAAGAAAGAACAGCATCAACAAGCAACTCCGTCTCCGGTCTGGGAATCAGCGCACGGCGGTCGCAGTGAATTTCCAAACCGCGGAAATCAACGTGGCCGATAATGTGCTGGATCGGCTCGCCCTGCTCCGCGCGGACAATCAGTTTTTCGAGTTCTGCCTGCTGCTCCAGCGTGATGGTTTTGAAATAGATTTCGAGCGGCTTGCAGCCAAGCACATGCGCGGCAAGTTCTTCGACCGCGCGCTTCGCGTTTCCGCTCCCCGCCGCCATCAGCCGCGCTTCAAGTTGTTTGATCAGATTATTCATTTCCGGTCGCAGACTGTAAGATGCGCAGTTCTTTCGGGCGAGAATTTAAATCATTTCCGCAAAAACGTATCTTCATCAGTTTTGACAACGGCAGATGGGTTGCCTACTGTCGGGGCATACGACAGTTAATGCGCAAAAATCGGAGAACAACCCATAGAACGGCAAGACGTCACTTTCACCGGGAGAACCTATGAGAACCAACTATGTCCTTATTGATTACGAGAATGTTCAGCCCGAAGTACTGACTGCGCTTTATGCCGAACATTTCAAGGTCATCGTCTTTGTAGGATCAAATCAGAAAAAAGTCACCTTTGAAGCAGCGGAAGCATTACAGCGGATGGGGAACAAGGCCGAATACATCAAGATCTCCGGCAACGGCCCAAACGCACTGGATTTTCATATCGCGTTCTACATTGGACAGATCGCTGCAACAGATCCGACCGCCTACTTTCACATTATCTCGAAAGACACTGGTTTTGATCCGCTGATCCAGCACCTCAAAACCAAAAAGGTATTTGCAGCCCGCTCCCGCGATATCAGCGAAATTCCAATTGTGAAGGTGACTGGTATTAAACTGCCTTCTGAGAAAATTGCTGCCATTGTATCCAACCTTCAACATCGAGGGGCATCAAAACCACGCACCGTGAAAACGCTTTCCAGCACTATTGGTGCGATTTTCCTGAAACAGCTGTCTGAGCAGGAACTGGCCGGGCTGTTAAAAGAATTACAGACCAAAGGATATATCACAGTCACTGAAACGAAAGTTTCTTATAACTTACCGTCCACTGCCCTCTAAATATCAAGCACCGATGCCGTACTTCTGGCATTCTTCGAGGGCATAGCGGTCGGTGCAGCCGGCGACGTAGTCGCAGACGGTGCGCATGAGGCCTTCTTCCGGAATCCGCGCCAATGCTTTACGGCCCATAGTTTCGGGATGTTTGACATAGTGCAGGAAGAGCCCGCGCATCAGGGCGACCGCTTCATGATTGGCGTCCAGAACGGTTGGATGTTCGTAGAGCTGCCGGTACATAAACTTAGAAAATTCGTCGAGCAGTCCGCTCATTTCGTCGCCAAAGGTAATGAGCCGCTCCGGCGCGGTCATGACTGCGGCGATCGTCTTTGGACGGTGCTTCTCAAGGCGGCAATGCCCTTCGCGCAGAACATCCTGCGCCTGCAAGTCGAGCAGGTTGCGGATGGTGATACGCAGAAAGTGTCCGTCGTCGAGCGCGGCATACTGCTCGCGGGTACGTCCGGAGGCCATCCGCCAGAACGCCAGCTTTTCGAGCTGGTCGAGTGTGATAAGGCCCGCTTCAAGACCATCGTCTACATCATGGGCATGATACGTGATGTCATCGGCGATATCGGCGATCTGCGCTTCCAGATATTGGAACGGGCCGATCAGGTGGCCGTCGAGTTCCGCACCGGAATTGGCTGCCTGATGTTTGAGCAGTCCGGCTCGTACCTCCCAGGTGAGGTTGAGACCGGGAAAGCCCGGGTACTGATATTCAAGTTTTTCGACGGCGCGCAGGCTCTGCAAATTGTGATCAAATCCTCCATGCTCTTTCATGAGCCCGTCGAGAACGTATTCGCCGCGATGGCCGAACGGGCTGTGGCCGACATCGTGTGCCAGACAAATAGTTTCGGTCAGGTCTTCGTTGACGCGAAAAGCGCGGGCCAGCGTCCGTCCGACAGCGGCCATTTCGATGGTGTGGGTAAGTCGTGTCCGGTAGTGATCGGCCGTGCCGTTGACGAAAACCTGCGTCTTATATTCGAGGCGGCGGAAACAGCGGCTGTGCAGCACGCGGTCGCGGTCGCGCTGAAAACAGGGCCGTACCGGATGGTCGTCTTCCGGATAGCGGCGGCCGAGGCTGCTGGCGCTGTGCGCGGCGTACGGCGCGAGGTCGCGTGCTTCGAGCTTTTCCCATTCCTGTCTGGCGTGTGTCATGGCGGGAGTTTAGCGGATTGAGTTCGTTTGACAAACAGTACTGCGTATTTCGTACTGCGTATTGGGCAACTTCCGGTACGAAATACGCAGTACGCAATAGTCGCTTCTTTACCCCAATCAGCTTACGTATTACCTTTCACGCGCTATGAGAGAGCGAACAATCAGTAAAAAAACGGTGTTTGCGGGCCGCATTCTGAGCATGGATGTGCTGGAGGTGGAACTGCCGGACGGACACACCGGAACCCGCGAAATCGTCCGGCACGGCGCGGCGGTGGCAGTCATCGCCCGGCGGCGCGACGACCGGTTTGTTTTCATCCGCCAGTTCCGCAAGGCCATGGAGCGCATCTGCTTTGAAGTGATGGCGGGTAACGTCGATCCCGGTGAAGAGATGAAAGCTGCCGCGATCCGTGAGCTGAAAGAGGAAACCGGCTACGTCCCTGACTCCATCCGTTTTCTTTCGTCGGTCTATCCGTCAGTCGGCTACTGCACAGAGAGAATCGATATTTTCTATGCTGAGGTTCACGAGCCGGGTGAAACCGGTTTTGATCACGACGAGAACATTGAGACCGTTCTGATCACTGAAAAAGAGATGGATTCTATGATCCGCACCGGAGAGGTGCAGGACGGTAAAACCCTCGCCGCATGGGCGCTTTGGAAAAACGTAATACGTACTACGTAACAGAACATTTACCGGATTACGCGGCAGCTTTATGCATCACGTCAAATCGCCAGCCGGCCGGTTATGAGAAGAACGAAGAGTATTACGCAAACGCTGCAAAGACTGAGCGACCAGTAAGGCAACGGACTCCGGTCGCCTGCGCGGCGAACCAGTTTCGACCAGGATGCCAGAGACGCCAGCAGGAACGTCAGCCCCAGCACCGCCAAAAAAGCCAGACGGTTTTTATCGGCATGAGGAGCGCTTGTGCCGGCCCGCCCCACCAGCGGCAGCAGCATGCAGTTGAAAAAAAAAGAGACCCCGGCCGCCACCGTCAGCACACTGCCGATGACCGGTTTCTGCAATAAAGTTCTAAGCTCAGATACCATGATTATCCATTCAGAAAACAGCCTATTCGGAGGCAGCTTCAGCTCCTCCGTCGTCGTTTGAACCGCCACCGTCTGCGCCTTCCTGATCAGATCTCGTTCTGGAAGTAATCGTCAGTTTGTTTTTTGAGTCTTTATTACGTGCCATAATTACATCAGCACTGTCGACTTTCTGGTACTCGTGATCCACCGCAACAAAAACTCCTTTTTCCAGAAATCCATACTCCATGGCATAGGCTATTTCAGGAGATTTCAGTGTGCCGTGCGAAAATCGGAGCCGCCAAAAGTCCTGCCCGCTGTAATCCGCCTTCTTTTTGGCCTGCGGTTCTGTTATCTGCCCGTACCAGACCTCGCCGTTTTTACCAGTCAGTTCAACAGTAAAGCGCAAAACACCATCGAACCCCATATCCTTATCCTGCTCGGTGGCTATCTTTACCAGCGACATTTTCTGGCCCTGCTTATCTCTGTAATCCGAAATATTTATAGTGCCGAGATCGACGGACTTTTTAAGCTGTTCGACTTTTTT
>CAIKGD010000026.1 GCA_903826865.1 uncultured Verrucomicrobiota bacterium | reverse complement strand
TAGTTGTTATCCCACCACCCCGTTGAATTGTCATTCGCATTCGTAAGCCACGGCGGAACCCAGCTCGAGCCGACCAGAACAAACCGCTTGCCGTTCAGAAGAAACTGATTGCCTGAAATCGAGACAACCCCTGCATTATCCTTCCGGCACCAGACTACAACCTGCCTCACAGCCAGTGGTTTGTCACCGGCCCGGATCCGAAAATCGGCCCCATTGGTGCCGATCCCCCCGCCGAAATAGGCGTTCGTCGTATCGATAGTAAAAAACGTCCAGTCTCCGTTCGTCGTGGAGGGAGCCACAACCGTGTTTGTGCCGTTGTTTGCGTCATAGTCAACATACCATGAATTGGTATAACTATTATGAAACTCCACCCCAATGTGGACAATCGAGACGTTACCGGTATATATGTAATTGTTCGTCACATTAATCTGCAACGTCCCTCCCGCAGAGATCAGGTAATAATCATCGTTCGGACAGGAAGGGATCACTCCGCAAGCTGCCAGATTTGTCTCTGAACTGGGATCGGACGGATTCAGACGGGCACCGCAGTATGCCCACGCATTTGAACCTGTGATCAGGATGAGCGCGACGGTAAGAAACAACCCTCTGAGTACCGATTTGTCTGCCCTGTACATAATCATGTATCCTCCTGTTGGTTGGTGTGAACTGTACTTTTCGTCGTTCAGGTTAAAAGAAATACGCACGCCGTCTACGGCTTTTTCTGCCATGAAACGCGCACCGCATGACATTCTGCCGATGCAGGCAGTTACACAAGGTATGACGCAATGCGTGAGAAAACGGCACGTCCCTGCATAAACACAGAGAAGATGAAACCCGGGTCTTCCCAGCGCTATTGCGCTGAGATGCCTACATTGTCTACAAAGATGTAACTGCTGATGCTAGTTGCATCGCTCTGGAATTTCACCAACATATTGGTCGTAAAAGTACAGTTTGTAAAAATCAGGGCAGGATATTCCCGGACTCCGTTTGTAAAATCGACACCGTTTGTATAGATTCCTGCATTAACCCAGCCGGTTCCGCCGTTGTTACTGACTTTAACCCTGAACTTATCTGAATTTTGCATAAGGACGGGCATATACGTAAATTCGATTTTCAGTTTTGTGTAATTAGTTAAATTAAGTGCTGTTTTTAGACAGGCGAAATCATTCGTTGAGTTGCCCCGCAACCTCACCCCTGTTGTGCCTTTTACATAATCCGTTCCCGGCGATATGACCGCATTCGTACCAGATCCGATAATTGCTATTAGCAGCCCACCAAAGCTTATCTGCCCACTCAACACGGCAAGATTCGTGCCACACCAGTTGCCCCACCGGTCACTTGAAGTTTCAAAGTCGTCATAGGTCAACTGTGTCCAACCAAAGTTACTCAACGAGATATCAGTTTCGTAATAACTCCCGAAATACGATGCTGGACTTGTTTTAAGCTGCAACTTAACCCGGAGAGGAAAGGTCGTATCTCCCACGCTAAAGACGACATTACTTACCGCCTGCGTAATCTGCTGCCCCGCGCCGACAGCCTGAGCGATCAACACCGTGTTTGTAATAATACCGCTAGTCTGGTTCGTCTTAAGAGTCATCACCAGACTGACCGCTCCCGCACTCCAGTTATTGGTTCCTGTGTTTTGAATTACAGCATTTGCAACCAGAGTCTTCTGGCCAGCAATGACAGACGGCATTTCCACACGGAGAAACATGCTGTCAAAAGCTTGCGCGGAACCCGTCTGCCATAAAATATTAGTCTCTAAGCTCGCCAGATAGTTAGTATAGCAAACCTTTCCGGCAGCCGGATTATTGGTTCCACCCGGAATAAAATACATGTTTGTCAGCGTGCCGGCATCATCGACTGCGGGATCAAGCAATACAGGGAACTTCGTCGTGCAGGGCAGTCCCGCTATAAAATTCTGATAGGGCGTAAAATAGCCTTCAAGCGGAACATGAAACGCATCGCGGGCCATCCAGACCACCACACCGGGAACCGGCTCATCCTGAACCAGAGCTGCTGTCTTAAGCTGCGTAAATGAATAGTACGCCGGCTTTTTCACATCCTGCTCAGTCCGGACCCCGAAATATTCGTGCCGAAGTGTCGTCCAATCGTTCGTTTCCGTTACAAGGTTGGTGTAATCAGTCCAGCACCACCCATGAATCCCGTCTAAACCGGCTTTTATCCCGATTCCGAACAGGCCCTCCCATAATATCGCCTGCTCCGTCTTAAGATCCTTGTTAAGTCGCGGATCATAGCTGTTCCAGCCGAACTCCGCCAGTGTTACCGGTTTGTCCTGACTCATCGAATGAAGACGGATCAGAAACTGATTGTACCAGGCAGGATCATTGGACTGGCCGGAATAAATATGCAACGAAGCATAGTCCACCTCGTAGTTCCCGCGATGATTATCAAAGGAAAGTCCGCTGGCGCTATAGGTCGTATCATCGTCCATATCGCCGTTACATATATTGCTGGTGAAATCAACCGTGACAAACGGACGGCGCTCATTGCAGCGGGCTTCGAGCTCCTCACGGATGTATCGCACAGCGCGGTTCACGCGATTCCACAGAAATGTATAATAATCACTGACCTTTGCAGATACCGCACTCCCATTTGTTATTGCGAGGAACTGATTGCGCGTCGGGGGCATCACAGGATCCGTTGTATCGTTGCTCCCCCAGTATTCATAGGCGCGGGTTGCCGAGCCGTAGGTTTCCTGAATCCAGCGGTTCCAGCTGACCAGCGTTTCGTCGGAATATTTCTTTATCGTGCCGTCTCCGTTCGTATAGATTCCGCCCGCCAAGTTCACATAGAAATCATCATCTGGCACATTGTTCGTGTTCAGATCATCCCGTTCGGCAAATTTCGGTTCACTGGACAGGTCAACCGAAAAAAGCGAATCGTACCGCCACAGCTCGGCTTCATTGAAAAACTGCACCAGAAAATCCGCATACTCTTTTAAATAATAATCGTTCATCCACAACGCATCAATCGTCACCCCGCCTCCGAACACTGACTTGACCATCGTTGTTTTCACCCAGTCCGGACGGCCCACCATGCTCATCTTAACCTTCAAACCATGCGCCTGGGCGCGGGCAAAAAAATCTCTTACGTGGCTGACAATATTGGTTGAAAGAACACCTTCCCCCGGACATATAAAATCCTGAAAATGGCAATGAACCCGCACCAAATTGCATCCTGCAATTTCCATGCTCTTCAGTTCACGCTCCACCACGTTGGTATC
>CAIKGD010000025.1 GCA_903826865.1 uncultured Verrucomicrobiota bacterium | reverse complement strand
GATCGGGATCGAACCGATGACCTGCTCATTACGAATGAGCTGCTCTACCAACTGAGCTACATTGGCCGAAAGAGCGCGTATTAAGCCAGAGGCATCATGGCGGGTCAAGTTTTCCGGCGGGTGGATTTTAGTTTTTCAGAGTGCGGAGACAACCCACCCCGGCCTGCGGCCACCCCTCCAAAGGAGGGGATCCTTAAACCACGAAAAATGATGACAAGGTAATCCCCTCCTTGGGAGGGGTGCCGGAACCGGCGGGGTGGGTTTCAATAATGCATCGGTGCACTACTTAACGATGACGGGTACTGCGTTCGTTGAAGCCTCGGCGGGAACGGCATCGGGTTGTTCGGCCTTGGCTTTTTTCTTATTTTTTCTGTCGTTTTTCTTCCACTCTTCTTTCTCCGGCTCGTCATTGCGGAGCGGACTTTGCGACCAGCCGCGCGGCCAGAGGGTATCTTTAGAATCGGAAGCATCGAAAATGCGCTTGGCTTCGCGCTGAGCCTGATCCGGAGTTTTCAGTACATACGGTGTCAGCAGAACCACCAGTTCACTGCGGTCGTCCGAATCGTTGTGGGTGCTGAAGAACCAGCCGATCAAGGGGATATCACCCAGTAACGGAATTTTACTGGCGCTCTTGGTGTTCGATTTCCGAACCAGTCCGCCCAGCACAATAGTTGAACGATCCTGTACTGCGACGGTGGCAGTGATTTCGCGCTTGGAAACAATCGGTACGCTGTTACCGTCAATCGTGACCTCGCCGCCGACGTCATCCGCCGTCTGGGTAATTTCCATCACCACAAAACCTTTCGGATTAATATTGGGGGTAACGGTGAGCGTTATGCCGATATTGCGGTATTCATACGTGGAGCGGGCGCTGTAGCCGTCGCTGTAGCTGCCGCTGCCGCTGTTGATCGAAGAAGAGATGACAGGCCTTTCTTCGCCTACCGTGATCTTTGCTTCGGTGTTGTCTGTAGTCAGCACCACCGGTGTGGATAAAATGCGGGCGTTGCTGTCTTTTTTTGCTGCACTCACAATTGCGCTTACATTCAAGTTCGGGAAGGATCCATAGTAGCTCAAAGCACCGGCAGCCATATTGGTTGCGAGTTTTGCTGCATCGAATCCTACACGACTGAGGTCGCCGCCTACTGTAATTGGATAATCAAAAACTTCTGGTTTTGTTCCTATTACGGCTCCTGCAGAATTAAAATATGGCATGTTAGTAACTCTTTTTTCGTAGACGACGTCTTTTGTGGCTGCTGCTTGATTCTGATAAACCCACTGAACGCCTGTCTGAATACTATCGCCGAGACCGACGCTGAGAATAACAGCTTCGATCATGACCTGTTCGAGCATGACGTCGAGGCTGGCAACAACCAGTTTAAGGGCTTCGATATCGGACTTGCGGCCCATCAGGAGCAGGGCGTTGGAGCGTTCGTCGGAGAGAATTTTGGTGTCGGCGGAAAGACGCCCAATGGCGTTTTTGGCCTCCGGGCTGAGTTCTTTTCCGGTAGGTTCAACAGTTCGCTGAACCACTTCATCAACCGTTTTGCTGCCTTCTGTTTTGCCGGTTCCGCCGCCCGGAGCTTTCGTTTTTTCAGTAGCTTTAGCCGCGCCGACAAATTCATTCAGAATGCCGGCGATTTCTTTGGCTTTAGCGAATTCCAGATTAATGACTTCAACGATGACCGCCGGATCAACGGGCACATCGAGCACTTTGATGATGTTGTCGAAGAAACCGAAGTTGGCGGCCTTGGAGAAGATGATGATGATGTTGGTGCGGTCGTCGGAGACGATTTTTACTTCGCCCTGAATCATTTCGGTCTGTTCTTCCGCCAGCGCCGCCGGTTCTGCAGATTCGACTTTGGGCGCGCGGATAACGCCGGGAATGGTGCGGACTTCGCCGGCGACGACGGTCTGCTCGCCCTTTTTGGTTTTAGCGGCTTCAACCAGTTCCTTGAGTTTGCCGGCGATGGTGCCGGCCTCGGCGTATTTGAGCTGGTAGATGCGCGGTGTTATTTTTTCGGCGGGCTGATCGACCATGCTGACCAGTTCAACAATGCGGGCGATGTTGGCGGAGGTATCCGTGATGAGCACACTGTTGATCCGCGCCATTTCGATGATTTTGCCGTAACCGTGGACGAGGTGCTGGATGAGCGGCTGGACGTCGGCGAAGACGACGAAGCGCAGGGGAATGACCTGTGTGATGAGCTGGTCGGCCTGGGTATATTTCTTTTCTGAATCAAACGGCTGGATTTCCATCCCTTCCTGGCGGGCATTGGCGATCGGAACGACCTTGAGGAATTTTTCACCCATGGGCACTAAAGCGACACCTTGCATGGAGAGAACGGTTTCGATGGCCTGCTTGGCTTCGTCCTTTGTGAGCTGGCGGCCTTTGAGGGTGATTCTGGCACTCAGGTCGGCCTGCTTGATGACGGTGCGTCCGGTCCATTCCCGGTACAGTTCAACGGCCTGTTCCAGCGGAGCGTCCTCGAAGCTGAGCGAAATGAGCTGTTCCTGCGCCGGTACGGGAAGTGCGGCGGCGAGCAGAGCGGCGGTCAGTAAGCATCCAAGTGTCGTTTTCATAATTATCCTCTTAAATTCGAAACAAAAACTTATGCAGGGGAAACCCGCCCCGCCGTTCCGGCACCCCTCCAAAGGAGGGGATTGTTCAGCAACTCTGTTCCTCTCCACCGGAGGGGTGGCCGCAGGCCGGGGTGGGTTGCTGGATTCCGGGTTCCCATTTATTCTTATTCTCCCTTTCTGTAGGCGCAGTCAATGGTCATAGAACCTTTCAGGATCCGGTCGCGCTGGGCATCGGGCTGAGCGTTGAGTTGAAGGATATCAAAGCGGAGCCCCTGTTTCTGGAGATCGTAGAGGAAATGGACGAGCGATTCAAGTTTGCCTTCCCAGTTGCAGTTAACACCGAGCTCATAGAGCGCGCCGGCCTGTTCTTCGCGATAGGGCTGGGTGCGGACCAGATCGAGCCCGTGTTCATCGGCTGTGCGCTTGATGAGTTTGAGCAGTTCGGCCGTGATGGCGGTTTTGTCGTTATAGACCGGAAGCTGCTTCTGAAGTTCTTCCAGCCGGCTGAACCAGCTTTCTTTTTCGGTGAGGATGCGTTTGTGCAGTTCAATCTGATGAAGCAGGCGGATTTTGTCCGCTTTGATGCGCCGCTGCGCGGCAATGCGCGAACCGGCCAGCCAGTACGTGAGGCCGAGGAGGATGGCGGTGAGTGTAATCAGTCCGAGCAGCATTTCACGTTTGGAGAGTTTCATGGTTTGCCCTCCGGTTTGGTTTTCGGGAGGTCCGCCGTGATCGAAAAGGTGGAGACGCGCCGGTCTTTCACGGTGCGCGTGCTCACCGGCTGGTCTTTGACGCCTTCAAAAATTCCCGAGGCGCCGAGTTTCTGGAAAAAGTCGTAAACGGCTTCTGCGCGCCCGCTGGAGCCGCGCAGGCTGACGGCTTCGCCTTTTTTGTAGGTGAACGAGTTGATTTCAACGCCGTCGGGCAGGGCGGCGGAGATTTCGCGCAGGCATTCGAGGGCGGAGTGCGAGCGGTCGGCATATTTTTCGAGGGCGAGCATTTCCTCGCGGGCGGTCTGTGCGGCGCGCGCGGGCCCTTCATATTTTGCCGCCTCCCGGCGGACGCGGTTACAGGAGGCCTGCTCGATGGAGAATACCGCGCCTGCCACGGCGATGGCCGCCAGCCAGACACTGAGCACTGCGGTGGAGGCAATCGTGGCGGCTTTCATCAGCCGTTTGCGCCGCTGCAGGTCGATCCACTCGCGCGGCACCAGTTCAACGTGATGCAGCCGCCGTTCGATTGTGCGCAAGGCCAGTCCTTCGGAAACCGGCGGGATGGAGCGGAGGTCGTGCAGCACGACTTCGGTGCCGCATTTTTCGCGCAGCAGATCGCAAAGCAGCGGAGGAATTTCCGATTCGCTCCAGAAAAGCACGCCGGTTATTTCGCGGCGGCCGTATTCGGTTTCAAGCGAGAGCAGCGTATAGCTCACTTCGTCAACGATCTCGCGCATGACGGTTTCGTCGGTGAAGTTGTGAAACAGTTCCAGAGACCGGAAACAGACCGGTACGCCTTCGTCCACCACGATCATTGAAAACTCGGTGTGCTCTTCGAGAATGAGCATGACACGCCCCTGGCAGAGCACCTGCCCGTGAGCAATCAGCAGGCTCCACCACGCCAGCACTTCGGCGTCGAGACTGCGGATGTAAACATTTTGCGCCTTGAAAAGGTCGCCGAGCGCATCAACTGTTTTGCGCTGCGCGGCGACCGCCAGTACACGTGAATGGTTTTCGGTCTGGCGGAGCACTTCGTAGGAGACGGTCAACTGATCAACCGGAAAGGGCGATATCTGATCCATCTGCAGTCCGACCATGCCTTTGAGTTCTTCGGGATCGGTCGAAGGCAGTTCGAGCATCCGCATCAAAAGCTGCGAGGAGGGCAGGGAAACCGTAACGATACCGCGGAAATTTTTGCGGATGTCCGCAAGCACCCCGGCGGGGAAAAGCGGGGCGTTCTCCTGCTGGAAGAAACCCGCCGGAACCGGCAGTGAACCCTCCCGCAGTTTTTCGAGCCCTTTGCGGCTTTTGCGCAGCACAGCCCACTCGACGGTTTCGTCGGTGTAGTGAATGCCGGTGGTATGGCTGAACAGCATCATAATTTTACAGACGTTGTATTTCAGGCCTCAGTCTGAGGGCATGGCCTTTTTTCTTACTGTTTTCCTTCGCTCCAGAATAGAGGAACAACCTCCTTATCGCCCAGCTTAAAGATACAGGAGATTTGACTTTCAACCCCGCCGACGGTGCCGACAGAGGTGACTGAAACATACTCATGTGCGGCGGTGAAGATCTCCTGGCCCAGCGAGGCAATATCCGCTTCGCTCATCCCGTCATCCGCCGTGCCTTCTTTGCCGTCCGGGCCGAGACGCATCTCAAGAATGGCATCAATCACGCCGTCGGAAATATTGAGACTGTTGAGCACTTCGCGGCTGGCACTGTTGGGATTGACCTTATTGTCATCGCCCCAGGTGGTTAACTGTCTGGCGATGCCGGCGATGGGTCTGTCTGTTTCTTCACCGGGCTGTGTGCCGTAGAGGATTTCCGGTGTCCAGCCTTTGATCAGCAGCAGCTCGTCCACGGTGTCGACCGGTGCATTTTTACATTCGTAGCCGCGCTTGCGGTAGAACGGATCGTCCGACTCCGCGCCGTTGAGCAGGTGCAGATCGCCTTCGTCCTGCCAGTCGTCGAGGCAGTCGAGCAGCGAGTCCCAGCGTGTGTTCGGAACGCCTGCCTGTTCAAACAGCATCTTCCAGTCATCGTGCGTCATGGTGCGGATGTAGCGCCGGCCTTTTTCGTAATTAACCCGCAGGGTCACGGTGCCGTCGCCGGAATCTTCGCTGTAGTTGGCCGGAACCCCGTCGACGATTTTAGCCGCTTCATTCAGGTAGGGGTCTTCGTAGACCGTATCCTTATCGGCTCCGGCTTCCGGTTTAAAAGCAAGCATGGCTTTGGCCATCTCAATACCCGCCAGTGCCAGCTGGTCGGCCTTAAAGCGTTTGCGTTGAGCGGAAATGATGCGCGCCTCCAGTTGCATCTCAAACGCGAAGGTACTCACAATCATGGCGACAATCACCAGCACCCACATCACCACGATCAGCGCCGCGCCGCGTTTAGATATGTTCTGACCTTCTCCGACATTCCGGCACTCCTCCGCAGGAGTAGAATTTGACCCGCCCCGCCGTTCCGGCACCCCTCCGCAGGAGGGGATTTCTTTGCTGCACAGCTGATAAATTTTTGTATCCCCTCCATCGGAGGGGTGGCCGCAGGCCGGGGTGGGTTTTTCTTCACCCATCCCCATGGGAGGGGTGGACGCAGGCCGGGGTGGATTTTCTCTGATCCCCTCCACGGGAAGGGTGGCCGCAGGCCGGGGTGGGTTCTTCCGATGTTTGGTTTCGAATTTCATTTTGCCTTTGAAACGATGTTGGTGACGGGCGGACCGAGGGGGATTTCGATGAGCTGGCGGAATTCAACCGGTTTGTCATGCTTTTCTGCCGGTTCGGCGTAGAGCGTTATTTCGATCAGTCCCGGAATCGAATTGCTGTATTCCCAGGTATCTTTCCAGCCTTCTTCACCTTCTTTGGTGTCGTAGACCTGACAGCTCAGTCCTTTGATATTTTCACTGACGAACCAGCTTTTCTTTTCCACTTTTTCTTCGTCGGCCAGATAGGGCCAGATGGTGACGACCAGCCCGTCGACGCCGTCTTCGTCCGTACCGCCGCCGACTTCAATGCGGTGCAGGCCGTGAGTCATCGCTTCGCCGGGCGGAATGAAGGCGCTGTTGCCCGTCACCCAGCTGATGGTGTGTTTACCGTAACCGGATGGATTGTTTTTAATCCGGAACGCGTATTTTTCCGGTTTGGAATCAAAAAACGCCATGGAGCGGAGCGATGAGGCCAGCTGGCCGAGCACAAAATCGCCGTGATGAACCTTATCCAGCATTTCGCGTCCGCCGGTCCACGCGCGGGTTGCGGTTGAAAACGTCTGCCACGCCACTGTCATAGCGATCGCCAGAATCACCATCGAAATCAGCACTTCAAGGAGAGTGAAGCCGCGCCGCAGGCGCGGGGGAGGTGGTGAAGTACGTGAGTGTGTGAGTGTGTGAGTATCGGAAGAGCGGTTTTGATCCGCTCCCAGACCCCCATACCCACATACTTCCATACTTTCTTTCACTATTCTTCCTCCGGCCGGATGTAGTGCCACGTAACGACCTCTTCAAAACTTTCACGGCCGCGGTCGGACCAGCTCACCCGTGTACGCACAGTGTAAAGTCCCTTCTGGTTTTCATTTTCCGGTTCGGTAATTTCCCGTTTCCAGGTGTAGCCGGGTTCATCGTCGAAATCGCCGGATTCACTTTCAGGCTTGATATCAGCGCGCGTGAGCGGGTGCTCCGCGCCGACCTGCAGAATGAGACGCTGTGCGGTGCTGTAGTGGCGCGACTGGGAGATAACCGCCAGACAGCGCGCTGTCGCCAGCATCAGCACACCCGCGCCGACACCGAGAATCGCCACGGCCAGCAGCACTTCAATGAGCGTGAGACCGCGCCGCAGGCGCGAAGAATGTAAGTGTGCAGTGGAGTAAGGGTGTGGTGGAGTCATAGAAGAGCAGTTATTCACTACTCCCATACTCCCGCACTCCAGTACTCTGTCACTCTTCTTCACCGGTCTTCCTCCACGGTGGTTTTCCCGGAAATCGGATTGCAGACGACAGTTGAACGGCGGTTTTTATCGTCGCTGAGCGTCAGTTTAAAGCCGTCGTTCATACCGGCGGGATAGTAGCGAACCGTGTGAACGCCATCGGAATTTTTATCCATTCCGGCCAGGTTTTCGAAGGCGCTTATTTTGATGTCGTCCGGCAGGCGGCGGGAGACTTCCGGTTCGGCGCTGTTCGTCCCGCCGCACGTGATGGTGATTAATCCCTCTTTAAAACTGAGTGTGCATTCCTCCTGCTTGAGGACGGCTATACTGCGTGCATAACGGGCCGTCCGGACGGTTGAACGGACGGCTGAAGTCATCTGCGCCGATTTAAAAGTTCCCCGGAACAGCGGGACGGAAACCCCCGTGGCAATCAGAATAATCACCATCACCAGCAGAATCTCAATCAGCGTGAAACCGCGGGAACCGCAGACCGCCGAAGGCAGAGGCCGACGCTTTACGTCGGCAACGACCAAAGGGAGTGGCAATATCGAACAAGGAATTTCGAATTTCAAAGGACAGAATTTCTTCATTCATCGGTTCCATGTTCAGTATTCGAAATTCAAGCGGCAAAGCCGCGCCTAGTCCCAGTTGTTGAACTCTTTGTTTTCGGGCGATTTGCAGGAAAGATCAAAACCGCGGTTATGGCTGCCGGGCTTGCTGTACAGGAACTTCTGTCCCCACGGATCGTTCAGTTCGCTCGGTTTCAGATAGGGACCTTTCCCGTCCTTAACGGTCGCCAGATCTTCCAGCGAGTCCGGCAGGCGCAGGTGCTCCATTTCATAATTCTGCACGGCGGTTTCAATGCTCTTGAGGCTGGCCCGTGCGGCGACATCAAGCGACATGCCGATTTTCCCGGACATTTTCGGGACGGCAATGCCGACGATGATACCGATGATGACGACCACCAGCAGAATTTCAATCAGTGTGAAACCGCCTTTGGATTGCCGATTGATGATTTTTGATTGTCGATTCTTCATAATGTCTCCTTTGTTAAACGCCTAATCCACTGGTGAGATCGAAGACGGCTGTCAGCATACTGATTGCCACAAAACCAACAACAACCGCGACCCCTAAAATTAAAACCGGCTCCAGCACGGTCGTCAGCACCTTAATGCTCTGATCGAGTTCGGCGTCGTAGCGCCGCGCGATATGTTTCAAAGCGCCGGGCAGGTCGCCGGTTTCCTCGCCGACCGCCAGCATATCCGTCAGCAGCGGCGGAAATACTTTGCCTGCCGCCAGCGGACCGGAAACGCTCGACCCGTCGGTTACGCGGTCGCGTGCGGCGGCAATCTCTTTGGCAATCACTTCATTGCCGACGGTTTCTTCTACAATCACCAGCGCTTTAAGAATCGGTACACCGTTGCGGATGAGCGTTTCGAGTGTGCGCGCAAAGTGGCCGAAGGCGTTGGCGGTGGTAATCTTGCGGATGACCGGCAGTTTAAGCTGCTTGTCATTCCACCAGAGTTTTCCTTCCGGCTTGTTCAGCCAGCGGCGGAATGCCGTGCCGCCGCCCGCCAGCAGCAGCAGAATCAGCCAGCCGTAGTGGATCATTACATTGCTCATGGCCATCAGAATGCGCGTGGGCAGGGGCAGGGTGCCGCCCAGTTCGTCGAAAATACTGGCGAAGCGCGGCACAATAAACACCATCAGTCCGACCACAGAAATCAGGCCGACGCCGAGTACAATTGCCGGATAGATCATGGCGGTGATGACTTTTCCGCGCGCTTCCTGCACACGCTCGTAGTGGCTGCACAGGCCTTCAAGCGACTCAGCCAGTGCGCCGGAAGCTTCGCCGGCGCGCACCATACTGATGTAAAGCGGCTGGAACGTATCGGGATAAATTCTAAGCGCGTCGGAAAGAGCGCTGCCCTGAACAACTTCGTCGCGCAGCCGTTTGACAATCTGCGACTGAACCGATTCACCGGTGCGCTGGGCCAGCGTATGCAGCGCGCGCCCCAGCGTCATGCCGGAGGAGAGCAGGTCGGCCATTTCGCGGGTGAAAAGCAGCGTGTCGCGCGGCCCCATTTTTGTTTTATGGCTGCGGCCGGTTCCGAACGAAAGCCGTTTCTTGATAGAGGTCGCGCCGGTTTTTGCGGCAGCCTGGTCAATGGAAAGGGCCGTGTGCCCCGACTGCTGGAGCATTTGCAGTGCGGCCTGCCGGTCAGCGGCATCCAGCGTGCCATCCACCCTTTTGCCGTCTGCGCCGCGTGCGATATATTTGAAGGTAGGCATAAAACAGAATTGTAATCCGCAATTAGAAGACGGCAGAATACTAGCCGCAATTCAGAGATAAAAGGAGTTTTTAATGCGCATTATCACACTTTTAACAACCGGTCTGTTTCTGTTTACCGCCGGATGTTCCAAAGCGCCGCAGGAAAAGACCATTACACTGGTCAACGCCGCTGCTGTAGACGCCGGATTGCTGGAACGCGTCCGCGCCTTTGCGGAGAAAGAACTGCATGTCCCGGTGCGTGCGGTTGAAAAACCGAAACTGGCCGGAAAGAAAAGTTTTCAGGCTTATAAGAAAGCCGCCCGGCGCATCAGGACAGACGCTGATGTCAGCCTGATTATGCTGACCCGTGTTGACGGCGAAACCCGCCATCTGGCTGTCGATTCCGGCGGTGCCATTGCATTGGTCAACGCGAAGCCGCTTTACGCCGCTGATGCGGAAATTTTTGCCCGCCGCATTGAACGGCAGGTAATGCGTGCGGCCGCGTTCAGTTTCGGCCTGCCGCCGACACCCGATCCGTTCTGTGTCACCCGCGACTACAGTTCTCTCGAAGAACTTGACGTAATGGGCCGCAACTTTTCACCGCCGTGGCAGGGCCGCTTCGCCGAAGAAGCGGAAAAACGCGGACTTGTTCCGGCAGAAGCCGCTGTTCCGGCTCGATAAAGCGTGCGGCAGATTTCGCACTTCGTACCGTCGCAGCCGCGCGCCGTGCAGTGTTCACGTCCGTAGAGAATCAGCTGAATATGCAGCTTGTTCCACCGTTCGGGCGGAAAGAGTTTTTTCAGATCCTTCTCAGTCTGCTCAACGCTTTTACCGTTCGTCAGCTTCCAGCGCTGCGTGAGGCGGTGGATGTGCGTATCAACCGGAACCGCCGGAACGCCGAACGCCTGCGCCATAATGACCGAAGCCGTCTTATGTCCGACGCCGGGCAGTTTTTCCAGACTCTGAAAACTGTCCGGCACCTTGCCTCCGTGTTCGGCAACAAGGATTTTTGACATCTCAAAAATGGACTTGGATTTGGTGTTCGCCAGCCCGCAGGTTTCGATCAGCTTGTGGATCTTTTCATGCCCGAGCCTGACCATCTTTTCCGGCGTACCGGCTTTGGCGAACAGCGCGGGCGTTACCAGATTGACCCGTTTGTCGGTGCACTGCGCGGAAAGAATCACGGCGACCAGCAGGGTGTAGGCATCTTTGTGCTTCAACGGCACCTCGACTGCCGGATAAAGTTCGTCCAGCCGCCTGCCGATAAATTCAGCCCGTTCCTTTTTGGTTTTCATTTGCACCGCATTCTAAGGTATCTTCGCGGCATGACACGCCAACAATTCGTTAAACTTCTGCTCAAACGTGCCAAAGGGAAACCCGGCACACGCGGCGCGGCCTTTGCGCCCGCCAACATTGCGCTCTGCAAATACTGGGGCAAACGCGATCCGGATCTGAATCTTCCGGTCAACTCAAGTCTGTCCATTTCGCTCGGAAAGCTCGGCACGCATACGGCGGTAAAGTTTGCCAAAACCGCCGACCGCATTTTCCTGAACGGCAAACCGGCTCCGGCGGATTTTGCTGCGCGGATTTCAAATTACCTTGATCTGTTCCGCGCTGACGGACAGTTCTTTGAAGTGCGGACAAAAAATAATATACCGACTGCCGCCGGGCTGGCGTCGTCGGCCTCCGGTTTCGCCGCGCTGGTCAAAGCGCTCGACCAACTTTTCGGCTGGGGCTTTAATTCCCGCGAACTCTCGATGCTGGCGCGGCTCGGCAGCGGCAGTGCAACCCGCTCGCTTTATGACGGCTTCGCCGTCTGGCACGCCGGCGTCCGCGCTGACGGCATGGACAGCTATGCGGAGCGGCTCGGCAGCACATGGCCCGCGCTGCGGATCGGGATTCTGGAAGTTTCCAAGGCCCGGAAAAAAACCGGCTCAACCAGCGGCATGAACCGTACCGTCGAAACTTCGGAACTGTATGAATCATGGCCCGCGCAGGCCGAATGCGACTTTGATGAACTGCGCACCGCGATTGCCGCGCAGGATTTTCCGATGCTGGGAAAAACCGCCGAAAACAATGCACTGGCGATGCACGCCACCATGCTGGCGGCGTGGCCGCCGCTCTGTTACTGGAAGCCGCAGACCGTTGCGCTGATGCAGAAAGTCTGGCAGGCGCGTGAAAACGGACTCGAACTTTATTTCACCATTGATGCCGGTCCGAATCTCAAACTGCTTTTCCTGAACGAAAATCAGGCCGCCGTCAAGGCGCTGTTCCCCAACGTTCAGATTGTCTCACCTTTTCAAAATCCTAAGGCCTAAAGCCTATAGTCTAAGGTCTTCCCCCGATGCCCGAACTTCCCGAAGTTGAAACCATCCGCCGCCAGCTCTGCGCCGCCGGTGTGGAAGGGCGAAGCATCGAAAAGGTGCATATCGAATGGCCGCGCACGGTCGAGCCGCTGACGCCCGCCGCCTTTCGTAAGCAGGTGCAGGGATGCCGGCTCGGAAAAATTGACCGCCACGGCAAGTGGCTGATTTTTCGATTGGATGGAAAAGAAAACCTGCTGGTGCATCTGCGGATGACCGGCGGGTTTTATCTGACCAAAGGCGCGCTGAAAAAAGGGCCGCACGACCGCGCGGTTCTTCAGCTGAGCGGCGGACTGAATCTGCACTTCCGTGATCCGCGCAAATTCGGCCGCTGGCGGCTTGCCGCTTCTCTTGATGGACTTGGCCCCGATGCGCTGACGGTGACGCGAAAACAGTTTTTCCAGTGTTTGGAAGGACAGAACAAAGTCCTCAAGGCGCTGCTGCTTGACCAATCATTCGTAGCAGGTGTTGGCAATATTTACGCCGACGAAGCGCTGTTTGAAGCGAGGCTTGATCCGCGCCGGAAATCCGGGTCGCTGAGTGACACCGAAAAGCTGGCACTCTATAAAGCGGTGACGAAAGTGATCAAAGCCGGTGTGCGCAACAAAGGCACGTCGCTCGGCGACGGGCAGGGCAACTATACCGACCTCAACGGCGACGCGGGCGGTCACCGCGAAAAGGTCAAAGTGTATGGACGTTCCGGTCAGCCGTGCACTGTCTGCGGCCAGCCATTGCACAAAACACAGATCACCCAGCGCACGACGGTTTTTTGTGTGCACTGCCAGAATTAAGATGGAACGCGACCTTCAGGCGCGTTGCATTTCTGTTAAAGCGCGCCGGCCGGTCACGTTCCACCGTTCATCTCTTCCGCGTCTGCCGTTCCATGCCTTTGGCTCCGGCGGACCGGACAGTGAGGTCGGCCTCAATGGCGTGGCGTACGGTTTTTGCGCTGAGTCCGCGCATTTTGGTCAAAAATTCTTCCAGAAGTTGCGCGAGGCGCACCGGTGTAAATCCAAAGGTGGCGTGCGTCTGCGCGCAGAGCCATTCGCTCCACTCCATAAAAGCGGCAAAGACGGATAGCTGATTCTGCCAGAGCAGTTTCGATGTTTCCGGAAAGCGTCCGTTATTAACGATGATATCCCAGAAGCGGGCGAAGCGGCGGATGCGCTGAAGTTCAATAAAACTGAGGGTTGCGGTTTGCAGAACGTCGTAAGGCGGTGAAGTGTTGTAGACCATCTGCCACTCGACATCGTGACGGACAATCGGTGCGCCACGCAGTTTTTTGAGAATGCCAAGCTGGATTTCATGCGGCCCGCAGGCGTGCAGGCGGTCGAAACCTGTCGCGATACTGTCAAAGGTTTCGCCGGGCAGTCCGGCGATAAGGTCGGCGTGCAGATGAACCGATGGCAGAGCGGCGAGTGTGCGGATGTGCGCTTTAACTTTTTCCGCATCGAGCGGACGCTCAATACGCGAGGCGACTTCGGCATTGAAGGTTTGTACGCCGACTTCCAGTTGCAGAAAGCCTGCGGGTGCTTCGGCGATCAGTGTTTCGAGTGCCGGCGTCAGCCGTTCAGGCTCCCATTCAAGGTGGAGCATCATGCCGGTGCGGCGGTTTTCCAGAAAGAAGTGCAGAACGGCGGCGGCGTGGGCGGTATTGATGTTGAAGCTGCGGTCGATGAATTTAAAAATCCGTGCACCGCGTTCAATGAGTTTTTCGAACATCGGGAAAATCCGTTCCGGCGGGAAAAAGCGGACGGTTTCTTCGAGCGCGGAAAGGCAATATTCGCACTTGAACGGGCAGCCGCGCGAAGTTTCGATATAGATGCGGCGGTGGGCGATATCTTCGTCGGTGTATTCGGCGTAGGGCAAGGCGATGTGTTTCAGGTCGGCGGGCTGTGTTTTGATGACTTTCGGCGGCGTCTTTCCCTCCAGCAGGTCGCGGCAAAGTTTTTCAATGGCACTCTCGCCTTCGCCGCAGATCAGATGATCGGCCGTGCGGAAGAGAGCGAGGTTTTCATATTCATAACTGACTTCGGGGCCGCCGAGGACAATTTTTATTTCCGGCCGGATGGTGCGCAGGATGGCGGCGGTTTCCGCTGTGACGGTCAGGTTCCAGATATAAACACTGAAAAGGACGAGCTTCGGATTATGCGCCAGCAGTTTTTCGGCGGCAGCCTGCGGGGAAAGGCGGTTGTCGAACTCAACGATCACCGAGCGGTCATGCAACCCGCCCAGATTGGCCCGCAGACAGCGTAAAGCGAGCGCTGTATGGGAATAACGGGCGTTAAACGTTGAGAAAACAATGTCCATACGTTACAAATACGCGCTTTACCTAAGGTTGAGGAGAGAAAAATGGCGAGTCCCATTTGCATCTACGGAAACCCGGTGCTGCGCAAAATGTCAGTGCCGGTGAAAGAGGTCACGGCGGAAATACGCACACTGGCTGACCGCATGCTCGGCATCATGTACGCGCAGGATGGAATCGGCTTGGCCGCCGAGCAGATTGCGCATACCGAAGCCGTTTTTGTGCTCGATGTACCCGTTTCCGCCGACAAAAATGATCAGGGTCTGCCGAACAACCCCGGCGTCAAAATGCCGCAGGCATTTATTAATCCGGAAATCATCGGCGAGTCTGAAGAAACAGCAGTTGCCGAAGAAGGGTGTCTGAGTTTTCCGAAGCTTTATGTTCCTGTCGAACGTCCCGCTGAAATAGTTCTGCGCTATCTCGACCGCGATGGAAATATGCAGGTGCTCAATGCCAAAGGACTGCTCGCCCGTGCCATTCAGCACGAACTGGATCATCTCAACGGTGTGCTGCTGGTTGACCACATGTCCGCCGTGTCAAAACTGAAGCATGCGCTGGTTCTGCGGCGGTTTAAGAAGCAGAGCAAAGGTGAGTAATGAATCTGCGGGGATTTCTTTCACTGCTGGCGGGGATTGTTCTCTTCAGCACGATTGAAGTGGCGGCCAAGCTGATGCAGCACGGCGGCGGGATCGCCGGGCAATATCCGTTCTGGCTGGCGTCGCTCCGCTTTATTATCACCGGTCTGGTTCTGTTTGTTCCCGCCGCGCATTGCCTGCGCGGCAAAGCATTTACCCGGCGCGATGCCGCTGCGCTGGCGGGACTCGGTCTGCTGGGTGTAACCCTGATGTCGAGCCTCTATCATCTTTCCATCACCTTTCTGCCCGCCAATGTTGCAGCGCTCGTTTTCAGCTGTAATCCGGTCTTCGTCGTATTCTTTGCACCACTGGTGCTTCCTGAAAAAATCACCGTGCGCAAACTGATTGCTGTGGCGCTTTGTCTGACCGGGATTTTTGCATTGGCCCGCGACCGCGCTTCCGGAGTATCGCTGACCGGATTGCTGCTGATGCTGGCGGCGATCATTATTTTTGCGTTCTATACCGTACTCTTCAAAAAAATGACGCCGCGCTGCGGCGCACTGCCCGTTACCGCCTTTGCGGGGCTGGCCGGCGGGCTTTGTATTCTGCCGCTGGCGCTGGGTGTTGAAGGAATGCCGCTGGCTGCTTATGGTCTGGCTGACTGGCTGGGCATTGTGTATCTGGCACTCATGGGAACCGCACTCGGTTATTTTCTTTTTATCTACGGCATCAGCCATGTCGAGGCGGGTATCGGTTCGATGGCTTTTTTCCTGAAGCCGTTTCTGGCTGCGCTTTTCGCATGGATGGTACTCGATGAAGCACTAACCTTTCCGATGCTTATCGGCGGCGCATTTATTCTGACCGGAATGATCATCGCGCTGGTTCCTGTTCACAGATAACCGGCCGCTGTCTCACGCTGAATATCCCTGAAAAAATCGCCCTAGAAGGCTTTAAATCTGCGGGGGGCTCGTATATCTTTCTTCGCTTCCTGAGGGGAAAACCATGAACAAGAAAAACATAGCCATCTATGACACAACGCTGCGCGACGGCGCGCAGGCGGAAGGGGTTTCTTTTTCCGCCGTCGCCAAGGTGCAGGTCGCTAAACGTCTCGATGAGTTCGGTATTGCCTACATCGAAGGCGGTTTCGCCGCATCCAACCCGAAAGACATGGAGTTTTTCCGCCTGATTAAGAAGGAAACCATCAAGAACGCCAAAATCGCCGCTTTCGGTTCGACCCGCCGCGCCAATACGCCGCCGGAGCAGGATAAAGGTCTTGCCGCGCTGCTGGAAGCCGATACGCCGGTCTGCACGATCTTCGGCAAGAGCTGGCTGCTGCATGTGACCGAAGTCCTCCAGACAACGCCGGAGGAAAATCTGGCGATGATCGCCGACAGCGTCCGGTTCCTGAAGGCGCACGGCAAAGAGGTGATCTATGACGCCGAGCATTTTTTCGACGGCTATAAAGACAGTCCGGAATACGCCATGGCGGCGCTGAAAGCCGCTGCGGATGCCGGAGCCGACTGTCTCGTCCTTTGCGAAACCAACGGCGGCGCACTTCCGCACGAAGTGGCGGCAGTCACCGCTGCTGTGGCGAAGGCGTTTAAAACGCCGGTCGGCATCCACACGCACAATGACGGCGAACTGGGTGTGGCCAACGCGCTGGCGGCGGTTCAGGCCGGTGCGGTGCATGTGCAGGGCACGATCAACGGTATCGGCGAGCGGGTCGGCAACTGCAATCTGAGTTCCGTCATTCCCAACCTGATGCTCAAGCTGGGCTATACCTGCCTGACGAAGGCGGGAAATCTGAAACAGCTGCGGGCGCTTTCGCTGAGCGTTTATGAGCAGGCCAACATACGCCCTTATACCAAGCAGGCTTTTACCGGCGACAGCGCCTTCGCTCACAAAGCGGGAATGCACGTGGACGGCGTACGCAAGGTATCGCGCAGTTTTGAGCACATCAGTCCGGAATCAGTAGGCAACCAGCGCCGTATTCTGATCTCCGAGCTGTCGGGCGCGAGCAACGTTTTCCTGAAAGCGATTGAAATGGGGCTCGAACTCGACCGCAAATCGCCTGAGGTGCGCGAAGTGCTCAAGCAGCTCGAACAGATGGAGAAGGACGGCTACGAATACGAGTCGGCCGATGCGTCGTTCCAGATGCTGATCAAGAAAGTGCTTAAAAAGCACCAGTCCTTCTTTGAACTCGAAAGCTTCAGCGTGACGGTTGACAAACAGGGTGCCGGCCCCGGCTGCCGGTCCGAGGCAAACGTCAAGCTGAGCGTTGGCGGCCGGCATGTATCGGCGAACGGCACAGGCGACGGCCCGGTTGATGCACTTAACCATGCGCTGCGCGAGGCGCTGGTCAAATTTTATCCCGTGATTGCCGATGTTGCGCTGGTTGATTACTCCGTGCGTATCCTTGACCCCGAAGAGGCGACGGCGGCTAAAACACGCGTACTGATCGAGTCGAGCGACGGCGAAAAAACCTGGGGTACCGTCGGCGTATCGGAAAACATCATCGAAGCATCGTGGGAAGCGCTGGTGGACAGCGTGGAATACAAGCTGTTCCTCGAGGAAGAGAAACGGAATCCGCCTTCACCAAAGGCTACGGGCGGGACAGGCCGCGAATGAACGCGAACTGACGCGAATGTTCCAGCATCCCTTTAATCCACCATTTCATGGAGATTTTTTATGAGCGAACTGCCGAAGACCTATGAACCCGCCGGGGTTGAAGCGAAGTGGTATGCAAAATGGCTGGAGGATAAAGCCTTCCATGCCGTACCCGATGCAACCAAAGAGCCGTGGACGATTGTCATTCCGCCGCCGAACGTGACCGGTATTCTGCATATGGGCCATGCTCTGAATAACACCATTCAGGACGTGCTGATCCGTCAGAAACGCATGCAGGGCAAGAACGCGCTGTGGGTGCCGGGCACCGACCACGCGGGCATTGCAACGCAGAATGTCGTTGAGCGCAAGCTGGCAAAGGAAGGCAGGAGCCGCCACGACCTTTCGCGCGACGAGTTTCTCAAAGAGGTCTGGACGTGGAAAGAGGAATACGGCAGCACCATTGTCAGTCAGCTCAAAAAGCTCGGTTCTTCGTGCGACTGGGATCGCGAACGGTTCACGATGGACGAAGGACTGAGCAAAGCCGTTCTTGAAGTTTTCTGCCGCCTCTACGACAAAAAGCTGATTTACCGCGGAAACCGTATCATCAACTGGTGTTCGCGCTGTGCCACGGCGCTTTCGGATGAAGAGAGCGAACACGTCGAAACCGAAGGTGCACTGTATTACATCCGCTACGCCGTCAAAGGCGAGAAACGTAAAATCACCGTCGCCACCACGCGGCCGGAAACGATGCTTGGCGACGTCGCCGTCGCTGTCAGCCCGCGCGATAAACGCTACAGCGATCTGATCGGCAAGACGCTGGAGCTTCCGATTCTTGGAAGAGAACTGCCGGTGATTGCCGACGAGTTTGTCGATCCCGCGTTTGGCACAGGCTGCGTCAAGGTGACGCCTGCGCATGATCCGAACGACTTTGAAATCGGCCTGCGCCACGGCCTCGCGCCGATCAATGTGATGAATCCGGACGGCACAATGAATGAACAGGCGGGGCCGTATGCCGGGCTGGACCGTTTCGAGTGCCGCAAACAGCTGGTCGAAGACCTGAAGCACGGCGGACTGATCGAGAAAATTGATAAGCACATGCACGCGGTCGGCCATTGCTACCGCTGCGCGACGGTTGTTGAGCCGCGCCTTTCGCCGCAGTGGTTTGTCAAGATGCAGCCGCTGGCCAAACCGGCGATTGAAGCGGTACGCGACGGCCGCATCAATTTTGTTCCTGAGCGCTGGAACAAGGTTTATCTCGACTGGATGGAAAACATCCGCGACTGGTGCATTTCCCGCCAGATATGGTGGGGTCATCGCATTCCGGTGTTCTACTGCGACGCCTGCGGTCACGAATGGGCGGCCCGGGAAGTTCCCGGAAAATGTCCGGTATGCGGCGTGAAAGATATCCGGCAGGATGAAGATGTTCTCGATACCTGGTTCTCGTCGTGGCTCTGGCCGTTCAGCGTATTCGGCTGGCCGGAGCAGACCGCTGACTTGAAATATTTCTATCCGACCAAATCGCTGGTGACGGCATCGGAGATTATTTTCTTCTGGGTGGCGCGCATGATTATGGCGGGCATTGAGTTTATGGATGATATTCCGTTCGACACGGTTTATATCCACGGAACCGTGCGCGACGATCAGGGCCGCAAGATGAGCAAGAGCCTCGGCAACTCCATTGATCCGCTCAACATCATTGAAAAATACAGCGCCGACGCACTGCGTTTCAGTCTGATGATGCTGACCGCGACCGGGCAGGACGTTTACATCAGCGACGAAAAATTTGAACTGGGACGCAACTTCTGCACCAAGATATGGAACGCGGCGCGCTTCATGCAGATGAATGCCACCGGCGCACCGATCGATCCCGAAAAGACTGATTTCAGTAAAATGAAACTCAGTCCCGACGATCAGCACATTCTCGCTAAACTGGGCGAAGCGGTCCGTAACACGGAAGACAATCTGGCGCGTCACCGTTTCAATGATGCCGCACTGGCGATGTATGATTTCATGTGGCATCACTACTGCGACTGGTACGTTGAATATTCGAAGAGCGTGTTCCGCGGCGAAGACGCGCAGCGCAAGCAGGAAATCGAACAGGTGATGCACTATGTTTTCTCCAACGCCATCCGGCTGCTGCACCCGTTCATCCCGTTCATCACCGAAGAGTTGTGGCACGGCATGGGATACAACACGGTCATCGAATCCATCCAGACCGCGCCGTGGCCGAAGGCTCTCTCGCATGAAGATTTAAGCGCATGCGGCGTGCAGCAGGGCACCGTTGAATATGTGGACGCCAAGCACGACCTGATCCGTGTCGGCCGCACCTTGCGCACGGATTACAATCTGACGCCGAAACAGCAGGCAAAATTTTGCATTCGCCCGGCGCAGGAATGTACCGGCAAACTGCTTCGTGCGGATATGGTGTCGGTTTCCGCGTTACTCGGCGCGGAATCCATTGAGATTGACCGCAACTTCACACCCGAAGGCGCCATGCCCAGCGGTATCAGCCAGCTTGGCACGGTTTACATGTCGATTGAAGGACTTGTGGATACCGCTGCTGAAATTGCGAAGTTGAAAAAGCAGATTGAGCTCGTCGAAAACGGTATTACCGGAATCGTCAAAAAGCTTTCCAATGAAAACTTCATCAGCAGAGCCCCTGCCGACGTAGTGGCCGGTGAGGAAAAACGCAAAACCGAGCTGCTCGAAAAACGCGAAAAACTTCACAAGCTGATCGAAACACTCTCGGTGTAGAGCGACACTGTTTAATGTGCTGCGGCAAGCGGCATTCCGCATCACCGCGTTCTCTCGTGGTAAAAAGTTTCTGCTGTTCCTGATCTTGCAGTGCGGACATCAGCGAGTAACATAAAGGCATGAAAGCGAACATCAGAGCACCCGCCGTAGCGGGCATGTTCTATCCGGTTGCTCCCGCAGAACTGCGGCGGATGATCGAAGGCTTTATGGCGGCGGCGAAACCGGGGCCGCATCCGAAAGCGATCATCGCTCCGCATGCCGGTTACATTTATTCCGGCCCGGTTGCCGCCAGTGTTTATAAGCGCATCAACCCCGCCGGCATTTCGCGTGTCGTGCTCGTCGGTCCTTCGCATCGCGTGCCGCTGCGCGGGCTTGCCGCGTCCGGATTCTCAGCGTGGCGTACGCCGCTTGGCGACGTTCCGGTCGAGCAGCCACAACTCATTCCGGTCAATGACGCAGCGCACGCGCTGGAACACAGCCTCGAAGTTCAACTGCCGTTCCTGCAAACGGTGCTTGGCGAGTTTACTCTGCTTCCGCTGGTGGCTGGCGAGGCCTCCGCCGAGGAAGTTGCCGAGGTGCTTGGAAAATGCTGGGGCGGCGCGGAGACGCTGATTGTAATCAGCTCTGATCTCAGTCACTACGAAAACTATAAAACCGCCCGCGACATGGATACCGCCACCGCTAAAGCGATCATCGCGCTCAATCCACGCGGACTCGATTATGACAATGCCTGCGGGTTTGTGCCGATTGCCGGGCTGCTTCATGTTGCAAAACAAAAGGGAATGCGCGCCGAACTGGTTGATTTGCGCAGTTCCGGCGATACCGCCGGCCCGCGCGACTCGGTGGTCGGCTACGGGGCTTTCGCAGTTATATGAAGAGTCCCGCCTGAGGCCTCTTGAGGCGGGAAAATCAGTGAGAGTAAACGGGGAAATGTACAGAGTGGATTTATTTCGACGATTGAGAAGTTTTATTGTTCGGGGATTTATTCCCGGGCTCCAGATAGTTTTTCTGATCGGGGTTGCGGGGTCGACGTTTGCAGAAGAGGAATATTTTTTTGCTTCGAGTCGAGAACCGCCTTTGCGGGATATCGACGCACGGGAAGTGATTCTTGCTTCCGAATATGGAGCCCGCCCTGATGACGGAAAGGATGATTCAGATGCGTTGCGTAAAGCATTTGAGGCGGCGGCATCCGGTACGATCAACCGCACGATACTTATTGAGCCGGGCATTTATCACCTGAGCGCTGAAAAGGACAATGCGTCCTGCTTTACTCTTTCCAACATAGAAAACCTGAAGATTCTGGCTGAAGGCGTTTTTATTGTTGTTCAAACGCCGTCAGCCGGACTTTTGCGCCTTGAAAGCTGCCGCAATATCGTGATTCAGGGTTTTACCGTGGATTTTGATCCGTTGCCGTTCACTCAGGGAACTGTTACGGACGTGCAAGCATCGAAGGGGTTTGTGACGGTTGCCATTTCGCCGGGCTATCCCGGTCTCAATGACCGGCAGTTTCAGGAAAGTCGCAGATGGGGTGAGGGGACGGCATCGGTAACAAAAGGGCTGCTGAAGGATAATCATATCGCGGGCCGCCTTAAGGCGGAAGCGCCGAACATGATCGGTGTCAAGAGCTGGGTGCCGATCGGCGATCGGCTGTTTTGTCTGAATGTGGGTTTATACTATGTGAAGTATTTTCAAGCCGGGGATTCGTATGTTCAGCTTGCGCGAGGAGGACCTTCGGTTTTTGAGGTCTCGGAATCTGAACAAGTGACCTTTAAGAATATCACGATTCATACAGGGCCGGGAACGAGCTATAAAAGCGGGCACAGCCGGGCGGTGAATCTTCTGGGATGCCGTACGGTGCTTAAGGAGGATCGCTGGCAAACAACCTGCGCTGACGGAATGATCGCTTATGGAAACCGCTCGGGGCCATGGTTTGAAGATTGCGTTTTCGAAGCTACGGGCGACGACACGATCAACGTCAATACGCCAGCAGGTGTTTTTGATTCCTTTGGCGATGACAACAGCGTTGTCTTGAAGGGTCGTCCGGATCATCGTGGTGTGTCTCAACACATGAATTTTCAGGCAGGCGATACGATCCGAATCTACGATCCTGAGCGGGGTGAACTGGCTGGCAAGGCCCGCGTTGTATCAGCCGAGGCCAAAGGGAATTTGTGGAATGTTGTGCTGGATGCCATCCCGCCGGAAGTCCGGGCGCATCCCGATTTCCGGACGCTCATTGTTTACAACGACGAGACCTGCGGCCCCGGGACGGTTATTCGCAACAACATCTTCCGAAATACGCGCCGCTATGGTGTGGTGTGTCAAGGCCGTGATGTCTTGATCGAGAGCAATGTTTTTGACGGCGTCAGCGGAGATGCAATTGTGGTGATGAACACGATTCATTCAGGCAGTGGATTTGCCGCGCGAAACGTCATGATCCGAGGCAATACTTTTCGCGATTGCTACCATCAGGCATTGACCTCGCGGGGCAGGGAACACGCCGGCATCATCGGGCTTGCGCTTGAACGACAGGGCTACAAACCCGCCGCATGGCAAGGCATTGAGAATGTCGTTATTGAACGCAATACGTTTCTTGGCTGGGGAGCCGTTCCCGCCATTAAAGCCGGCAATACGCGGCAGTTGATGATTCGGGATAACATTTTCAATGCCGGCGAAAAGACAGTCAGTCAACATCATGACGTCATATCGACGGTCTTGTTTACAAATGTCTCGAAAGTTACACTGGAAAATAATTGCATCAATGATTTGAGGTTGGGAAGGGATGTCACCGCAGCATTCGCCGGATCAACAGGAAAACTGTTCATGATGAACGGCAACACTGTTAATGGTGTTGCCGTTCCCCGGCATCCATAATAGACGGACACGACAAGTTCGCGTTAAGTTTGTTTTACGCCGAAGGTCGCGGTCGTTACTGCTTCAGCAGGATGGCGGGCGTTTCGATCTGGATCATGTTGGTATGCTGTGCGGCGTCGATGTGGCCGCCGCCGATGAACACGACCAGGTCTTCCGGTGTAATTCTCTTTTCCTCGATCATTTTCAGCAGACAGACCTTAACCAGTTCGTCGGTGGTT
>CAIKGD010000024.1 GCA_903826865.1 uncultured Verrucomicrobiota bacterium | reverse complement strand
GTGCAGATGGCCGGAAATATCAATCTGCAAGGTATGCCGGAAACCGGACTGGGCGAACTGAAATGGCAGGAAGCACAACCGGCCCGCCAGGTAATCAGCAATGCCGTTTATAATGTCCGGCGGTTTCAAACCCGCACCCGGGCGATGAGTTCAGGCGTGTTTGAATTTAAGCCGGCGGTCACGGTGCAAGTGGTTATGCCAAATCAAAACAGCCGGGCGAACGATCCGTTTTTCGGTTCCTTTTTCCAGCGCACGGAGACACGTCCGGTTGATCTGCCGGTCGGAACAGTAACGATGGCCGTCAAGGCACTGCCGGAAGAAGGCAAGCCGGCCGGCTTCAGCGGTGCCGTTGGACAGTTCGGGTTCCAAGTGACTGCTCAGCCGCTTGAGGTTCATCCGGGAGACCCGGTCACATTAACCATGACGATCAGCGGCGACGGAAATCTCGACCGCGTTATGGTGCCGTCGCTACCTACAAACGGACTGTTCCGGCTCTTCGGCGAACCGGTTCGTAAACCGGAGGATAACGCGATCCGCTTTGAGCAGGTCATTTCGCCGCGCACAGCCGATGTCACGGAAATCCCGGCAATTCCGTTTCAATTTTTCGACACGAAATCCGGCACGTACCGGACGGTCAGCAGCGCGCCGATTCCCATTACGGTGACGGCAACATCTAACAGCACCGCACAGGTTTTCGCGGCAAAAGATTCAATTGTCCTGCCTCCGCCGGAAGAAACTCCGTTCGCAACAAGAAGCGATCTGGAGCGTATCGGCACCCAGTTGACTAGCTTCTGGCAGAGCATCCGGCCCTGGTTATGGATATTGCCTGCGGTGCTGGTATCGGGTTTTGTGTTTTTTGCCGGACGGAAGTTCAGGAATATCCGCCGAAGTGATACAGCGCGGATGCGCAGGCAGAAAGCACACAAAGCCGCGCGCAAGGCGCTGCGCGTCGCCGGACAGGCGAAGCGGCACGGCGACACAGCGGCTTTTTATGATGCGCTCTGGTATGCATTGGCTGATTATTTTGGACACCGTCTCAATCTGCCGCCGGGAGATGTAACCGCCGCCTCTGTGCTGCAGGCGCTGAACCGGGCCGGATTCGACCCGGAACAGATTAATGAACTGCGTACTGTTTTCGATCAGGTTGAAGCCAGCCGCTACGGGGCACCGGGTGCAACCGCACCGGAAAACATGGAAAAACTGCAAAACAGTCTGGAACAGGTATTGAAACACTGCGAAAAGACAAGGTTCTGACAAGCAGCGGTAAAAAAGTTTTCCTTGTACATAAATGACAAATCAGTAATGTAAAAGGGATTTATGTTGTTTCTGATTAAACGGAATAGATATGCGTGGCTCTGGTGGGTATCCGCTGTGGCACTCTCTATTGGCATTGCCATCTATATTATGCTCAAGTCAGTCGAGCATGATGTTGTAATCCAGCGTTACCGTTCAATGGCTTTGGTGATTTCTGTTCTAATATCAGGTATTTGTGTCATCGTCGGCACGTCCAAACGCTGGTTTGGAAAGAACTTGTAACAGGCTTCGGTTCCGCGGCGGCGGCAAGTCGGCAGACACGGATCCGCATCAGTACTTTCTCTCCAAAGACGCATTGATACTGGTGAGAATTTCGTAAGGGATCGTCCGGCATATTTTTGAAAGCTCGTCAGCCCAGATCGATTCTTCACCCTGCTCGCCGATCAGCACCGCCTCGTCGCCGACCTTCACCGTTGCATCCGGGCCGATATCCGCCGTGATCCAGTTCATGCTGACACGCCCGACCACCGCGCAACGCCGTCCGCCGATAAGCACATCACCCTTATTGCTCAGCGCACGGTTGTAGCCGTCCGCATAACCGACCGCCAGTGTGGCAAGCCGGGTGGGATATTCGGTGCGGTACGTGCCGTAATAACCGACGGAAAAATCCGCCGGAACTTTTTTAACCTGCACCACGCGTGCCTTCCATTGAAGAACCGGTCTGGTCTGGAACCGCCCTTTGGGATCATTCGCGCCGTAACCGTAGAGCACGATGCCCTGCCGGACGCCGTCCATATCCCAGTCAGGAAAATAAAGTGCCGCACGGCTGCTGGAAAGATGCTTAAAAACCTTTGCGGGCAGATATTTCAGCGCTTCATTAAATTTCTGCGCCTGCGCCGAGGCATAATCCGGCTGATCCGGATCAACGCGGGCAAAATGGCTGCAAACACCGGCAAATTCCAGTCCGCCCGCTTCATTCAGTGCCTTGACCGTTTCGGCCACTTCATTCCACTGCACGCCAAGACGTCCCATACCGGTATCCACTTTGAGATGCACCGGCAGTATCCTGCCTTTGGCACGCGCGGCTCCGGCCATGACCAAACCGTGTTCAAGACAGGTAATTATCGGGAAAATCCGCTTCTCTATCAATTCGTCAACGTGTTCCGGCAACACCAGCCCGAGCACCAGAATATTGACATCCGGCAGCGCGGCGCGGATTTTGAGCGCTTCATCCAGAAAAGCAACGGCAAACCAGTTGATCGTCTCTTCGGCGGCGGCCTGAGCTACCGGAACCAGTCCGTGACCGTAGGCATCGGCTTTGACAACCAGAATAACGGACGTTTCTGACGGAATGGACGAACGCAGCGCACGAACATTCTGCTTCATCCGTTCCAGATTAATTTCCACCCACGAATGATTCACCTTCGAGCACTCCCCCGTTCATTTTTCACAGTTCATCATTCATACTTCCGAACTGGTACCCCGGACAGGATTCGAACCTGTGACCGTCGGATTAGAAATCCGATGCTCTATCCAGCTGAGCTACCGGGGTAATATATTTAAGTTGTTTGTTTTAAACGGTTTATAACTTTGGCTTTTTGCTTCATTTTTAACTTATAACCCTAAGTAGCAACCCGTAAATTTTTGTATACCTGCAACATAAAACAACCCTGAATTGCAACGCGTTGGAGAATGTCTCTACCGCTTGCAAACGTCAAAATATACTATGCAATTCTCAAGCGTAGCGGCAAGCAAATCAAACACCCGCTGAAAACCGCTCTAGCTTCATATTAGTTCATTTCCGATTCAGGTTTATATCTGTGCGGCGCAAACACTCCTTGCCGGCGAGGATAGGCAGACCGGAGTGTCTGCCCCGCGAGGGTTGCGCTGCCAATACCATGCGCACTTGGCATCAGGGTGCCAGCCGGGTAAAAATCCTGTAAAAACCTTTGCTTGCGGCCTGATGGGTGGAATCGGTAAATGACCCGGCCGTCCAGGGAATATCCGTTCCCAGATATTGGAAACTGTTCGTCAGATCAGAGGTCCAGTAGACTGAATAGACCCGTCCGGAGACGGCATTCCAGCTAATAACCTTTCCGGCGGACGGCGGACAGAAAACAGAGGTTCGAAACGTGCTTTGCTGATTGGTCGGATCGCATCCGGCAATATATTCCTGCCAGGCCTGCAGTCCGTCAGCGTCACTGTCCGTCAGTGCAGCCGCTTCCATATCCCCGCTGAAACCATGATCCAGCAGCCACGAATACGGAATGCCGTTAGCGGTTTGCTGTTCATAAAAACCAATGGACTGGATAGTCAGCGATGTACTGCTGCCCCCGGTGAGGGTTCCGCTCAAGGCCAGTCCGTCGAACGGGTACGGATTCGTACTCGTCACCGTGCCCTGCTGCACAAACGCGCCCCAGGGCAGAATCACCTCTGTATTGGTCGTTCCAAACGCGATATTCGCGGCACAAAAAATTTCAGCAGCCAACAGATTTGTACCGGACGGAACTGCTGTTTTTCTAAACAGCTTAATGTCAGCGGCCCCCGCCGTGCCGTTTCCGTTCAGCGTCAGCTTAATCCCCTGCCGGGCGGCCGCATACGGTGCCGCCATAATCACACTGCTGTTGCATACGTTAAAATTACCGTCAGCAGCCGGTGTGATTTTAACCGATCCCGAAGCGGTTCCTTTTGCAATGGACGCATAGATCATGTCAATCTGCCGCCAGCTGTTTTCCTGTGCGTCAATGTCCCAGATGTTTTCGCCGCGCCACAGGGTGCAGCGGTCGGTCAGCGGATTGCGCCCGCTCCGGGTTTGAATCAGGCTGGATGCCTTGAACCCGTTTGTGCCGGTGATGGAAACAAACGCCTCTCCGGCGACGTCAAGAAACTGATCCGGCAGCGCGGCGGACCACGTTCCATTGTTCAGCACGGCAGGGATTTTCGTCCAGTACCGCGACGGCCAGTCCGGACCGCCGGCGCTTGCGACGGGGCCGGGACTGAAATAAAGCGACGACTCTGCAATACCGCCGCCGGTTGTCTGCCAGGTATATGTGAGTCCGCTGGAATTCACCGGCTCGGCAGCCGGTGACGGCCACGCGGGGCCGCCGAACAGCGTGTTCCGGATGAACTGGATCGACAGCGTGCTGGTGTACGAATTCTGCGCGTCCAGTTCGTGGTTGCTGTTCGGCAGAATCAGCCAGCGTTTGTCAGACGGAATCGCTGTAAAGTTATCCTGAACCCCGCCCGGCCAGAACCAATAGTCGTTCGCCGGAACCGACAGATAAACGCGGGCTGCGATCTGTTCTGCATGACTGAGCGGATCAATCTCGCTGTACCAGCGCTCACGCATCGGCTCGGGCATTGCCGCCACCCAGCGGCCGATATCACTGGCGGAATCGCGCATCCCGCCAGCGCCTACCGGGTTGGCCACAACCGTTAGCCGGTTATCCAGTCCCGCCCACAGCACGGCGTGGAGTCCGCCCCAGGAATGGCCGTACACCGCTGTTTTGTTGGTGTTAACATAACTTTGCGTCTGCATGTGATCCAGAATCCGGCGGAATCCCATCATGTCCCGGTATAAAACTTCTCCATTGATGTCGGCGGACGATGAATACGTGACAGGATACGGACTGCCGTAAGCGGTGTCCAATTCAGGATGGTCGGTAGGATAAGGTCCCCAGTCAATCGCCACCGAAACCACCTCCTGGCCGGCCGGAATCGTACTGCCCAGTACATATTTGACAAAGTCGTGGTTAGCGTGCCCGCCGCCGCCGTGCAGTATGAAAACCAGCGGAAACTGTCCGGCTGTATCGGGGCGGCTCAGGCAGGCATAGAACCGGTCCACCGTTCCGGCACTGTTGGTAACGTAAAAATAAACTTCGTTCCGGATATAGCCGCTTTCCGTCAGCGTGGAATTCGTCGTCATCACAACCGGATTCGTCCGCAGAGCGGTCATGTCCCAGATTCCCGAAACGGCCGGCTGAACCGTTGCCGCCGGGCCCGGTGTGTTCGTGACATTTAAATGCCCGGTTCCGTAGTAAAGACCGTTACCCATCGTATCCAGTGCCGTTGCATCATAGACTCCGGCGGTCAGCCACGACGTGCCGCCGTCCAGCGAAACGGCCGAAACCGTATCCGTGCCGGCGAATCCGAGATACAGCCCGGACTTCGCCCCGCGCATAATTAAGCGGGCCGTGTCATGGATGTAATCATGGCGCGTTCCGCCGCCCAGAGTCAGCCAGGCGGATTCAACAACGACATTGCTGCTTCCCAGCGCACCGTCGGCAGAAGCTGATAAGATACCATTCTGCACCGTCGTGCCGCCGCTGTAGGTGTTCGTTCCGGAGAAGGTAACGGTGCCGCCGCCGGAAATCTTCACCGAACCGGTTCCGCTGATGACATTGCCGTAGCTCAAGCTGCCGGTGCGGTTAAAAATCAGCGCACCGTAATTGGCGATGGCGCTCGTGGTCGAGCCGGCCGCGCCGCTGTTACCGAACTGGAGCGTACCGGAGCCTGACACCGTTATGTTCGTAAAGACGTTCGCCGTGCCGCCGAAAATCAACGTGCCGGCGGTGACGTTCAGCCGGTTGTTTGCGCCGGCAACGTTACCCGCAACCATCATGGTACCCGCGCCCTGCTTGACTAAAATCTGGGCGAGACTGTCGGTGTTGGTTCCCTTCGTCATGGACAGCACTCCGACCGTAATATCATTGGCGGCGGCGGGGCTGTCACCAATATCCATCACGCAAGTGTTCGTGCCAACTGTTTTAGTGGCAGGAGCGCCCAAGGGAGCCACCATGAACTTGGTTATGCTGGCACCGGGACCGTTGTCCGCACCATCAAACACAAGCGTTTGTACAGGATTGGTCAAACCGTCCGGACGAAATTGGATGGAGGTATTTACACTGCTGATTGATCCGATGGTCAGCGTCTTCATCGTTTCAGTGTCGGGGGAAAAAAAGTATAAATTGCCGGCCCCTGTAACGGAGGCTCCCGTATCTAACTTCCCGTATTTGGTGGTTATCCCTTTATCCAGTTGAAGTGTGCCGCCGTTTTGTACCGTGAGCAGACAGCCGGGGGGCAGCCCCAGATTGGTGTTGGTACCGCC
>CAIKGD010000023.1 GCA_903826865.1 uncultured Verrucomicrobiota bacterium | reverse complement strand
TTTGCATCGGACGCCATTGACAGGTGGGGCAGCGCAGACAACACGGCAGCACCGGCCAGACTCTGCAAAAAATCCAGTCGTTTAAAATCTCTCATCTTTTATTTTCCTTTCCGGGAACTATTTGGACAGCTCATGCAGAATTTTCTTCTGTTTCGCAGACTCACCCCGAGTATTTCATATTTATACCTGATACCAGACTAAAAGAAACTCATGCGCTGTCTATGGCTTTTTCTGCCATAAAACACGCACCGCATGACCTTCTGCCGATGCAGTAACACGATGATTCTATAACAATGTTCACAGAGAAACGGGGACGATATGAATCCGATCCGCTTTTTTGGGCTGTGTGACTGATCTTGTTGACCATATGTACCTTTTGATCGTTGCACCGCCGGGCCCAATCAGCCTGCGGGCTTCCGCATCATAGTGGTTGCAGAGATTGCCGCACCAGACGTGCTACCCTGAACGGCAGAAAACCGTCTGGTTGAGTAAATACACCTGCCCGGATGATTCGGCATCAATGGTCTTAAAAAGACTCTCCGCGCCATTCGCGAACGGCCTCCGTCATAGCGATGAAGTTGGCCGGTTCGGTATAAAATGAAATCTGATTGCCCGATCCGATGGCAATGCCGCCATGCCCCGCGACTTTCGGCAGCAGGTCGCGCACATATTTCTTCACTTCAGCCGGGGTGTTGAGCGTGAGCACGTTCATCTCGATCCCTCCGAAGTTACCGATACGGTCACCGTAGCGGTCGACCCAGACATCAAAGGTGTCGATGGCATCTTCATTGGAGTGCTTGGCGTCAATACCGACCACATTGATTAGATCATCCATAACATCGTAGATTTTACCGCACGAATGCAGCAAAAACGGTTTGTTATGGGAATGGGCTAGATCAACGATCCGTTTATACTGAGGAAGCACATGCTTGCGGATTTCAATAGGCTGAATCAGCGTGGAAGAACGAAACCCCAAATCGTCTCCGAACCGACTGACCGCAAAGCAATCGCCATAGTTTTCGAGAACCCACTTCCATAGTGCAAAATGCATTTCACCTGTTTTTTTCCAGAGTTCCGCGTAAACCTCAGGCTCGTCTGCTTGCAGAAATGCCAGTTCCTGAAAAGGCACAAAATCCTGAACAGTCTCGAACACGCCATATCCGACCCCACCAACGGCTTTCATCCCCTCCGGCAAAGCCGCACGTAAAGCTTCAAAAAACGGTGTGTACCGCATCGCATACTCTGCCGCTTTTCCGTCCCATGGAAATGCATTCAGATCGGCCATTGTTTTAATAATGGCCCCGGCCTGCCCGATCAATGCCCTGCCGTTCTGAACCAGACTGACTGCACCCATCTCAAAAGGAATGCAGTCATATCCATACTGAAGGGCGAACCGGCATATCCGCCGATACGCCTCGGTTTTATCCGACAGGTTTCCGCCAAGCAACGCGTGCACATCATACCCCATAATCATCTCAATCACGCTGAGATCAAATCCGTGTTCATAAAGAGGAAGCCGCTTCGCCGGGCGGTTACAAGCTGCATCCACAATATGGGTATAATCAGGTTTAAATTTATTCATCTTTTCTATCCTTACAATTCGACTCGATAAACTTTTCTTTATCTAAAAAAATGTGCTTAACCTGCGATATTCAAAGCGTCCACAGACCATCTGCCCCCTCGTGAATGGTGTGAAATGATGACGCTTTCTCCGGGGAAAACGGTTTCCCAGCCGAGCGGCTCACCGGGTTTTAGTGGCTCGCTCTTTAAACACACACCCAGTGCAGTTACAGATCCAGTGTTATGTACCTCCAGAGCCTGCTCCCCGGTGAATTTCAACTCCAAAGAAGTCGTCGGCATATCCCGCAAAGCCTGCCACGGGGCATCCGACGCTCCGACAGTCAGCCAGCGGCAGTCCCGCTCCGCAAAACCGTCCGGCCCGCGCATCACCATTTCAACAATCAAAACCCCATGAGGAACATCTCTGCCGTCGAACAGAAGGCTTCCGACCGAAACCGTACTGTTGGCAGGAACCTCTGCGCAAATTTGAAACGAAGCGATCTTCGCGCCATAGACCGTGCGCAACGAAGCCGCAACATCAAACCGCCCCGCCTCCAAATCATTATGGATAAACAGCGGCAGAATCGCCTCCGCTCCAGGCACTAACTGAGACTGCTCAAGCTGTAGAGAAACATGCTGCGGCGCGCAGGCTCTTTGCAACGTCCAGAACGAAGGCCGCACCGTGCGATCTGCTTCGACAATCGAGAGTTGTATCGCACAGAAAAACGCATCGTGTCCGATCCAAAACAGAATTCCTGAAGAGTGAAAGGCCTTCCGGCGACAGGCCTCCGCCATATAGCGATACTGTTCTGCTTGCAGAAAAGCCGAAAGTTTCGCCGCTTTGCCGGCTCCGCGTTCCGACTCAAAATCAAGCACGCCGAATTCTTCCTGCAATGTTTTTTGAATCGGCCAGAAATATCCACTGTGATGTTTGATATACGGGTTGGTATTGGTCAGCGGCAAAGCGCTCCAACTGCCGGACCATTTTTTGATCATTTCATAGTTTGCAAAGGCCGGCACACCGACCTCACCGTGAAATAATGCATCTTCCCGGTTGTAGAAATCATAGAAATTGCGGCTGCTCATTAGATACCACGGCCCGTGCACATTATGATGCAGTCCTTTCCCGAAGTTTTCCACGAGCGGATAGGAAATCGGTCCAAGCCCGCTGGTCGGGTAGAACTTTTTATCCGGATCGAACTGATTCACCACCGCTTTTAGACGCTGAATGCAAGGGTACCGGTCATCGATAGGCACAATGCATCCTGACAGATGGCTGGTGTAGGAAAGCTCGTTGCCGCCGCACCAGATGATCAAATTCCCGAAATGCCCTCGCCGGGCAATCCAGTTCTCCGCAATCCGGCAAAGTTCATCTACCGTTTTGTGATCGGCGGGTGGCACATTGTCCAACGCTGCCGAAGAGAGCGGAAATTCCTGCCAGATCATGATTCCGTATTCCGCCGCGATGCGGTAACAACACTCTTTTTCAAGTACGCCGCCGCCCCATATACGAATCAGGTTCACATTCATGTCCCGGTACATGGACAGAACCTGCCGGTATTCGTCTTCCGTGACACTGCCCGGGAACGGAGACAGCGGAACCCAATTGACTCCTCTCAAAAACAGTTTACGCCCGTTGATCTCCGGACAAAAGGAGTCGGCACCCTCAGGAGCGTTTTCGTTCGGAACCCAGCGAATATGTTTGAAACAAAGGATCCACTCCCGCTTATCTGAAGGCTCCCCCTGAGCATCAAAAAGAAGTGCCTTTAAACAATAAAGCGGCTGCGCTCCTTGCCCGTTCGGGCACCAAACCTGAACTGCGCCCAGGTTGAACGTCTCCTGTAAACGGCAGACATTACAAGATACGGTCTGCTCACAAACGGTCTTATTGGATGAATCCGTCAGAACAAAATCAACCCTTGATGCATTGTGCACTAAACCGTCAATCGTCAACCCGCCGGTCAGAAAGTCGTCTTGAAGACTGGCACGGACGTTGATCTGTTCGAATTCCGCCGCACCGGTACACAGCAGTTCAACATCATCCCAAATACCGGTATTGACCACCCGTTCGATCCAGTCCCACGAATAATTATAACGCGGTTTAAAAAATTCCAAACGACTGGTATAGCTGATTTGCGCCTGCTGTTGCGGTGCCGGATAAAATTCAACAGACAGCCGATGCTCCCGGCCCGGACATACCCTGCCATTCAAATTGACGCATAACGGCAGATATGTACTGGCAAACTCAGCTGCAGGGTTTTCATCAATATAAACCGTGCCGGCGTAATCCAGCCCGCTAAATTTCAATATGATATTTTTTCCGCGCCAGTCTTCCGGAACCGAAAATGTTCGCTCATATACCCATTGCCGGTTTTCAACCCACTCTGATTTATAGGAATTGAGTCCTTCATTCCATTGTTCAATCAATCCGGCACGCAACAGATCAGCATGCACACTGCCCGGAACCATCGCCGGAACCGGACCGCACATGGCAATCCCTGCCGCGTCGATGTGCTTAGAATATCCCCGTGCTCCGTCATAGGAATGCTTCTTAATATCAGGAAGTCGCCAGCGTAAGCCCAAATATCCGCTGAGAACCCAGTCGCTTCCTGCCAAATTTATTCGATCTAACATCATCTCTCCCTGCGTTGAATTTTACCGGAGAAACCCCAAGCCATTCCTGTGAAGACTGCAGGGTAACCCATCGCCGGTTTTTATTACAAACAACCTCAGTAATAGTGCCCGACGGCGTCTGCAGGGAAAGTAATTATCGTGACAACATCCGCCGCTGATACCCCGAGAGATTCCAGCGGTCAATATTCAACATGCGTCCGTCTTTTTTCACCCTGCTTAGCCAGCATCTGTCATCATCAGGTTTTACACCAGTATATTTGCGACAACCTATGTGCGAAAAATGACATATGATCGTAATAACCACGGGCGACCTGATCTGATCGAACCGATAATCAGGGAGACCGCCAGGCACGCTACTCAGACCGCGCTGGAAGTTCGAGAACAGGTTGATGATTTACGGGGATAGTCTTTCCCAGTTTTTGGTGTCATAAAACCGCCGTTCTTGGTCCGAAAAAGCAATGTCGATAAAGCGTACCGTCTCATAAAGTTGCTATTATTGACAGACGGCGAATGCAGAACGCTAAAGCAAATGTGGAACTAATGCTGAGACACTGATGAATGTGAATTCTTACAGTCTATATTTATTCCTTGCCGTTTTATCGATGACTAAAACAAGTGCTGCCGCAGAACGGCCTAATTTTTTATTTATTTACTCAGATGATCAACGATGGGATGCATTAGGATGTGTTCAGCGTGAGATGGGAGAAACAGGGCGGTTCCCAGAGTTAAAAACTCCGAATCTGGATCGTCTGGCGACGGAAGGTGCCCGCTTCCGCAAAGCCTTTGTCGTGTCGTCTCTTTGTTCACCCAGCCGGGCCAGTTTTGTGACGGGATGTTACGGGCACTCCAATGGGGTAGTTGATAATTACACTCCGCTGCCGCTGGATTCCGTGACGTATGCTACGGAACTGGTTAAAGCCGGATACCGAACCGGATATTTTGGCAAATGGCACATGCAGAAACAAATTGAACGTCCCGGCTTTGAGGAAGTCGCCTCTTATACCGGACAGGGGGTTTATTATGACGGTTCATTTATCGTCAACGGAATAGTTACTCCAACAAAAGGCTATGTGGATGATGTCACAACAGATTATGCGATGAACTTTATTCGCCAGTTCCGGACAGAACCATTTGCTTTGGCGGTCGGGTTTAAAGCGGTGCATAGCCCCAGAACCCCGATGGGAAAACATTTGGAGGATTGTTCAGAACTTGTGTTTCGTCCGGCAGTAAATGCGGGTGAACTCGCGCCGTATCTGGAAAAAGGAAAGGCCGTTAACGATAAGCTGAATGATGATCGGCGTAATTATTTCCGTTGTCTCAACGGTATAGATGATTGTGTCGGGCGGATGCTTGCGTTGCTGGATGAATTGGGACTGTCGAAAAATACAGTAGTAATTTTTACCAGTGATAACGGGTATTATATGGGGGAGCATGGGCTCAAAGATAAACGCACGGCGTATGATGAAAGTATGCTGATTCCGTTTTTGGTTCGTTGGCCGGGAGTGATTGCCCCGGGGCGTATTATTGACCAGATGATTCTGAATATTGATCTGGCCCCCACCTTGCTGGATGCGGCCGGAGTGGAAATCCCGTCTTCAATGCAGGGTCGGTCGTGGCGGCCTCTTCTTAACGGCTCTGCACCGGAAAACTGGAGAACCTCCTTCTTTTACGAATACTATGTGGACTCCGAATATCCTTGGGTTCCTAAGACGCTGGCCGTTCGGACGGAGAATGCAAAGATGATTCGGTATCCCGGACATGAGGAATGGACTGAACTCTACGATTTACAGGCGGATACACATGAAAAGAAAAATCTTTGGAACGATCCCGAATCGAAACCACTTAAAGATCGTATGGAAGCGGAGTTCGCGAAAGAGTCGGCTCGTTTGGCGTATCCGAAGAAATCTGATGTTTCCAAAACGCCTCTATCCGGCGATGAGATTCTTCAGTTCGGAGAACGGCTGGACAGCCTGACTAACGCAGCATTTATCCGACAGGTCGGTGCAAATGAAGTTATTTGCTGGGATGGCTCGGACAGCAGGGGGAATACAAAAACTCAGAACGGAACCCTGAAAAACGGCAGTACAAACGGGATGCTGTCTTTCTCTTATTACGATTTGACCTTAAGCACGCGCAATATCGCATCCAGTAATCCTGTTCGTACCAACACGGTCAGTAAAAGCGGAAGCGGGTCGCTTGGAATTAATCAACATGGATCTGTTGAGACAAAATTCACAGCATCTGATGCGACGGCGTGGACATTCGACTTTAACCGGGATGTGACGTTGAGGAACATCAGTCTGCTCGGATTTAATGGCGCGGATCAGGTTTTGTTGCAGATCGAAGGTGAAAGCGATTATTTAATTTCTCTTGCTGACACAGAATCGGCAGGCTGGAGCACATACCAGAATCATCGAACGTATCGGTTTGATCCTCCGGTTCCAATTCCTGCAGGCAGGAATGTGGCGATTTCCGCTAAGTCCGGAGAATGGCTCCTGAACGGGATCGCGGTTTCGACATGGAAATAGGAGTGTCATTTTTTACAGAATACTTGTCTGAAAATGCATGGTAAAAAAAATGCAACAGTGACACTTTGAATTTGAATTGTAAGAAAGTAGGGTAGTGAGCAGCAGGGTTGCTATGGGGTCGTGCAGAGGGAAAATAAAGAAAGGTAATATGAAAAAGATAATATTGACAGGATTGATAGCGGTTTCCGTGCAGATGGCGCAAGGTGCATTGATAACGAACATCACTTCGGGAGTCTGGGGCAGCGGTTCCACATGGGTTGGAGGAGTAGTGCCGGGAGCGGCTGACGTTGGAGTGATTAATTCAAATATCACATCTTCCAGTGTCGAGACGAGTGTTGATGGATTCCGGATTGGAAGCACCGCCAATGGAAGTCTCGTCATGAGCAGCGGTAGTCGTATTACCACGACCAACGGTATCTTTGTTGGGCAGGTAGCCGGGAGAACTGGAACGTTTGTCATTGGATCGGGAGCTGTCTATTCGAACGCAGCTGGTGTTGTTCGGATTACTAACGCAAAAAATACAACAGGAATCATGACGGTTGACGGCGGAAAGGTGTATACTTTTGGCCTGATGCTAGGCGCGTCTACCGTGACCAATAATACTGCAAAGCTTATTTTAACCAACGGTGCGTCATTGACGCAGTTCGGCTCTACTGCGCTCACCATGAATACAGGAACAAATTCATCCTCGGATATTCTCATCTATAAGGACTCAACACTTATCACCCGCAACATTGATTTCAACACCACTTCGCCAGGGGCCAAGCAAAATGTCAGCATATTCGATGGTGCAAAGCTCACCTTGACCGCCTCTGATGAATCGGTTGCCTTTGTCTTTACCCATCCGGATGCCAAGGTGTGGTATGAGGGCGGAACGATAATCTTTGAAGGATGCAATAGTGGTGCCGGGTTTGCTGCGTTCACGAATGTCTGGAACGGCTGGGTGGACAGCGGGAAAGTTGACAGTGCTAAATACTCTGATGCCCAGTTGAAACAGAAACTTATATTTGACGGCGTTCATAATTATGCGGTTGTGCCGGAGCCGGTTGCGCTCGGATTGTTTATTATCGGTGGAATGAGCGTTATTTTGATCCGGTGCCAGCTCTGGTAGTTATATGCGAATTTGTGTAACCGGGTTTATAGCGGAACGATTATCTTTGAAGGATGCGATAATGGCACCGATTTTGCTGTGTTCGTAAACCTTCTCTTTAAAAATTATTACCCCCGAAACTGCGCGGTTGCGGGGGTATTATTTTGTCCGCACAAAACCCTGCCGGCAAAATCCTGCTGGCGCATTAGGTTTATCCATGCTAAAAATGCTCAGATGGTTAAGTGTAAATTATTGATGTTATTTAAAACGATTACGATGGAACCGCAGCAATGATAAAGCGACGCAAAAAGGTTCTGTTGGCATTGGGCTGGCACTCCTACGATCTCCAGCGGGGCGCAGCCCGTTACGCGGGTCAGGTTCGGTGGATTCTTAATACCGAAATGGAGCGAACCGGCGATTTGCCTCTCTATTGGAAAGGAGATGGTGTCGTTTGCGTTCTGGGGATGGACACCCGGAGGGACAAGCAGATCCTTGCGCTTAAAATACCTATTGTCAGTATCGGCCCCGTCATTGTCGACAGCATTCCGCGCGTCTTTCCCGATAATGAGATGGTCGGACGGCTGGCGGCAGAACACTTCCTGACCCGTGGATTCAAGCACTTCGCCTACTACGTCTGTTCAGGCGGCCAATCTGAAGAAATCCGTGCAGCAGAATTCACCCGCGCTTTGCGCTCCCAAAATGTGACGTTGCATGAACTCAACTGGGTATCGTCGCGGAAAAATATCCATGCCGACAGCAATGAGCGTGTGGACTGGCTTTCGAAACGGCTCCAGCAACTGCCGAAGCCGCTGGCTGTGGCGGCTGAATTTGATGATCGAGGGGTCGAAGTGCTGCACGCCTGCGAAAACGCCGGACTTCTTGTTCCTGAGGAAGTCGCTGTGCTGGGTGCCGACAACGACGAACTGGCCTGCGACTTTGCCCCGGTTTCTCTATCAAGCATTGATACCGATGTGGAAAGGCAAGGCTATCAGGCTGCGGCTCTGCTCGACCGCATAATGAACGGTGCAAAACCACCCAAAAAAGCTATACTGATTCCTCCGACCGGTGTCATCATCCGGAAAAGTAGCGACTTGTTGGGAATCCAGCATCCTCATGTAGTCACAGCATTGAACCAGATATGGACTCATTATCAGGATTCCACAACCTCTGAACAACTCTGCAAAGGTATCCCGATGTCGTACCGCCGGCTGCATGACGCGTTTGCAAAACACGTCGGCCATACCATTGGGGAAGAGTTGCGTAATTGCCGAATTAAGCACGCAAAAAAACTCCTAAGCGATTCGGTGATGCTGACGATGGAAGATATTGCTGAGCGGGCCGGTTTTTCATCCGCCGGTCAAATGGCCCGGGTCTTCTCGCACATCCTCAACACTTCGCCATCGCAATACCGTAAAGATCACCGAACTTAAATAAGTGCCCCCCACCTCGTCACAAAACACACGGTACACGTCAAAAATAACCATTTCGGTCAGGCAGACTGCCGATATATGCTGACTTTTTATTGATGGAGAAAATATGGCGAACGTCCAGTTGGCGAATATCTGCAAAACCTACGAAAACGGTTACACGGCTGTTTGCAACGTTAACCTCGATATCGCGGACGGAGAATTCCTCGTACTTGTCGGACCGTCCGGCTGTGGGAAATCAACCACCCTGCGCATGATCGCCGGACTCGAGGAGATCAGCCAAGGTGAAATCCGCATCGGCAAGCGGGTTGTGAACGACGTGCCGCCGAAAAATCGCGACATTGCCATGGTTTTCCAGAACTACGCCCTCTACCCGCATATGAACGTCTACGACAACATGGCCTTCGGTCTCAAGTTGCGTAAGATGCCGAAAAAAGAAATTGAAGCACGCGTTGAAAAAGCCGCCGCCATTCTGGAACTCAATGAGTTGCTCAAACGTAAGCCGAAATCACTGTCCGGCGGACAGCGCCAGCGCGTAGCCATGGGCCGGGCGATTGTACGCGAGCCGTCCGTCTTCCTGTTTGATGAACCGCTGTCCAATCTGGATGCCAAAATGCGCGTTGAAATGCGCAAAGAAATCCTCCAGCTGCACCGGCGCATCAAAACTACTATAATCTACGTCACCCATGACCAGATCGAAGCCATGACCCTCGGCGACCGCATCTGCGTCATGAACGTCGGCGTCATCGAGCAGGTCGGACCGCCAACGGTTATCTTCGATCACCCCGCCTCGCTTTTCGTCGCCCGTTTCATCGGCACTCCGCCCATGAACATCTTCGAAGGCACCCTGCGCGCAGAAAACAGTAAACTGATTTTCGACGGAAACACCATTCAATGCCCGCTTCCATCCGGAAAAGCGACTCTGCTCAAGGGTCAAGAGGGCAAAAATGTCTGCCTCGGCATCCGCCCGCGAGCCCTTAAGCTCGTAAAAGAAGGCGAAATGCCGGCCATTGTTTTTGAGGGGTGTGTAGATATTTCCGAAATGCTCGGTGAAGAAGTGCATGTTCACGTCGCAACCGGCACCCACAAATACATCACCAGCATCAATCCGCACGAAGCCGCCGCCTTAAAAGAAGGTGATATCCGGCTGACACCAGACCTCTCACTGGCTCACATCTTTGATCAGGAAACCGGCAAAAACCTAACTCTCCCTGAAAAAGTTGCACAAGACACTCTGCCCTGTGCATCAAACTGATTCAGTCTATCACATGCCGGTAAAAAAAATCGGAGTACGATAATGATAACACATCGCGAAAATATGATTGCCGCTTACCGTTTCAGGGGGCCGGAATGGGTTCCGATTACAGCTGGACTGCCGTGGGTGGATTGGGCCGCTGCCGGTTATGATGTTGATGAACTGGAATCGATATGTATGAAGCGCACGATCCTGTTTCCAGAATTTAAAAAAGGCACGCTGGCTAAAAATCATGCCTCCGTTGCTGAAACTCGCCCGGATCTCGTGGCCGGAAATAAATATACGGACGGCTGGCAATGTGTGTGGAAAACTAATTTGACCGGTATGGTGGGCGCAGTGGTTGAACACCCGTTAAACGACTGGGCATCCTTTAAAGGATTCACCCCCCCCGATCCTGACAAAACGGACGGGGTGGTCTCTGTCGATTGGCAGACGCTGACCAAAATGCGTAAAGAAGCGGCGAATAGCGGCCGGTTTTTCTGCGGGGGCCTTCCCCACGGGCATACTTTTTTGCGCATTCAGGATATGCGCGGTTATGAAAACGTAGTGTTTGATATGGCTGACGAAGAGCCGCTGCTCAATGACCTGCTGAAAATGGTTACTGACTTCAACTGCGAAATAGTAAAACGCTGGATAACCATTAACCCCGACATGATTGCCATTCCTGAAGATCTGGGTATGCAAACCTCGCCAATGCTTTCGCCGGAACATTTTCATCGTTATATTGCCCCGGCCTACAATCGGCTGACAAAGCCAATCAAGGAAGCCGGGGTGATCGTGCACGAGCATTCCGACGGCTTCATCATGCCGATGATGGACGACATCATCGCAACTGGCGGCGATGTGATCAACATGCAGGATCTCGTCAACGGGATCGACAATATGGCGCAGCATGTCAAAGGCCGCATTGCCATCGATCTGGATATTGACCGGCAGAATATCACCGTCAATGGAACGCCCCAAGAAATCGACGATCACATCCGTGAGTGTGTTGAAAAATTATCAGCTCCTGAAGGCGGGCTGTCACTGTTCTATCAGCCGTGGGCCCCGACCCCGGCTGAAAACATGGACGCCGTATTCAACGCGATGGAAAAATACTGCGTCATCGAATACAAAAAATAGTGGTCATAAACCGGCAGGAGATGCGCGCCGTTCTGGTGGGGCACATCTGCCGATCAGTTGGTGATTCTCGATATGGAAAAGTCGATCCCTTCCTGTTCATCGCTAAAGAGAGGTCATTTATGACACGGAAACGCCGCAGATTTGTATCAAAAAATCAGCTTGATTCGTAACAAATATAGGCTGTTTTTTTACATAAATTTAGAGGTATTTCAGGTGCAATCCATTCAAGATAAGATTCTTGCACGTATAAAAATCAAGGGAACAGGTTGGTCTTTCTCCAAGAATTATTTTTATGACCTGGGCAGCGATGGCTCAATCCGGCTGGCGTTGATGCGGATTGAAGGGGATGGCAAGATACGGCTGGTTTGCCGGGGAATTTACGATTGTCCGAAATACAGTGAATTACTCCTTAAAACACTGAGCCCCGATTTTGATCAGGCAGCGCAGGCGATTGCCCGAAAATCGGGTTGGACAATTCACCCTTCCGGCGCGGCTGCGCTGAATCTGCTCGGGCTTTCCACGCAAGTCCCGGCGAATATTTTGTACTTAAGCGATGGCCCTAGAAGACGAGAGGCTTTAAGTGCATCCAAATCGGTTAATAATTCATTGAACGCAAATAACGAGAGCGACGGGGTCGCTGCATCAAGCTGCCCCCCCGGCTGAATCTTTGGGCGGATTAAATCAATTACTCGTTCTGAGCCGGTATTCCGGACAATTTTCATTCGGCACTCCGCTTAATTTTTCACAACTGCACCCAAAGTATGAAAGTTTCTACCGATTTTCTCCAATGGTTGGAAGCGCGGGGTGAAACATTCTGGAACACCCCGCCGACATGATATCAGTCCAGCTTTTCCCTCCAGCCAGTCTGCGCCTACCGGATGAGGTCGGCTTTCTGCTCTGAATTGAGCAACGTGTTTTCGCGATAGTTTGGCGCGACGGAGTGCTGAGTAGCAGCATCAGAGTTTTGAAAGCTCCTTGTGAAACGCTTCACCGATAATATTTAGCAACTTCTCGAATCTCTCTTTATGTGCACCATTCGCATGGATTTGTCGCGATACTTCTTCTGGGTCGAGGTGATCCATATCCTGTAGTGTCCGCAACTCGATGAGCCTGCCTTTCCCTAAGTGATAATTGCCGAGTATTCCAAGCAACTCAATCAATTCCTGACGATGCCCGACAGGGAAGAAGATGGACCAGTTGGCGATCGCTTCCTGCGCCTTCTGTATTTGCAGAGCGAGGTGCATGACATTGTCCCTTGATGCCCTTTGCCAAAGGGCGTCGACAGCAAACCTGAGCGACTGGAGTAGCCGCACGCATCAAGGGGAACAGCGGGATTTCCGCTGTCTCGCCGGTCTTAGAGGTTTTTACCGTGATAAATCCGGCCTGCAGATCGACATCCGCCCACTTCAATAGACAACAGTCGCCCTGCCGCATGGCAGTGCACATACCTGTAATAAATATCGGACGAATCAGTTTATCGGCCTGTTTCAGAATCCGGTTTAGTTCGTCCGAGGTAAACGGCTGGTGATGAACGGTCGTTTTTATTTTGGTCTGACACCCGGCAAACGGATTGCGAATGACGCCGCATTCGTGCCCGATGCGCTCGAAAAGGCCTTTGAGCAGATGTAGTTTATCGTTATAGGTGGCCGCCGCATAGCCTTCCTCAACAAGAGACCGCAGCCATGCCTGCGCGATTGCGGGCGTGATTTGTGAGATGAATTTTGCACTGGGATATTTTTTCTCTACAAACTCCCGGAATTTTAAAAGCGTGGCGCATTGATTCGACTCCCATAGTTCGGAGCGCTTTTTGCGCTGAGGAAGATTGAGCCAGCATTGTTCGATTTCACACAGGGGAAGCTGTTGAATCGGTGCCCCGGCTTTGATTTCATAGAGTTCCTCAAGATGTTTCTCCGCTGACTTCTGGCTATTGACTGAGCGGATCAACTCGTTGAGTTTTGCAGAGGCCAAAGTGCGGGAACACTCGAAAGCCGTGTCCCCCTCGTGGCGAAGATTATTGGGCGGTGTCCCTCTCACTTCGATCCCGAGGTTAATGAAGTGCCGTTTCCCGTTTGCAGTATAGCGCCCATACCACCAATTCGAGCGAAGCTGCTGATTTCCATCCCGTCTTAATTCCAGTCCCATGATTCGTCTCCCTGTTAAACGCGATGCGTTGTTATGTAACAAGGCGGGAAATCAAACGGGGCAAAGCCACACTTTTGCCACACTTCCCGCGAATCAGGGAAAAACACGAAACCAATGGATTCTGTAAGTGGTTGAAGACCAATTAGAAAAGATGGTCGGGGTGACAAGATTCGAACTTGCGACTTCTACGTCCCGAACGTAGCGCTCTACCAGGCTGAGCCACACCCCGCGAAAATCAATAATCTGACAATGCCGTACTGAAAAGGAGTGGACATCGTACTAGGCCTGTTTTGTTTGACAAGCTCAAGCTGTTAAAATATTGCGTCGAAGAAAACTTTCCCGGCTTTACCAATCTGTCAGTTCAAGACCTTTATTCAGTTCTTTCAGTTCATCGCTGCTGCCGGCTCCGCGGAATAAAATGAGATCCCCTTTGTAATCTCCTGTCAGTTTGCGCAGATTGCGAGTTGTCTCAAGGCCGCCGGATCCGTCAGCAGGTACGAGACAGATGAAGTTAATCGCCGGTTTAGCCGCATTACGTGATATATATTCGGCCTGAACAACCGCATTAAGGTGGTCGTTGATTTGAGGCGCGGTATAATTCAAATATAAAAGGACATCCCGAACAAAAGGCTGCGGGTTCCCTGCGGCTTTGCGAATCCGGTCTTCTTTTGCAATAGCTTTGAGCGCTTCTTTCAAAAGCGTGTCCCTTTGTTTTTTATCCTGCTGCATGCCGCTGATTATTCCGAGTGAAGCACCGCCGGCCGACGCTGTGGCGGTAGAAGAACCTGCATCTGAAGCGCCGATAATCTCGCCATCTTCGCCCTCTTCTGATCCACCGGCGCTGCCGCCGCCGGTTCCGCTGCCGCTTGCTTCACCGCCTCCCCATGCGTTCCAGACCGAAAAATCGAGAAGTTTGCGTCCTTTTTCGCGACTCATTAAATGATCACCCCATCCGAACCCCGCTATAAAGACCCGGTCGGCCTGCTGTTCCATGGCCGCCTGCAATGCTCGCAGCCAGCCGGAGGAGTCTGTTCCAACCACTGTGCCGTAATCCTTCACTGCAAACCCGCTTACAAGGTTTTCCGGTATGCCTGGCTTTGACAGATCACTGTTGACCGGTTGCAGCCAGTCTTTAAGCGCCGCAGTGTTTTCAGGAGTGGCAAAAACCATTTGGGGTTTAAACAACGCCATTTGTTTCCCGCTGCACAGAATGACATTAAACTGCACACCGGTTGAAAGCCCTTCCACTCCCTTCTGTATCCGGTCTTTAATGAAATTGTAACTAAAGGTTCCGCCGCTTTCATCCGCCAGCATGGCCGGCGATGCATCCAGAACAAAGGCAATGCGTGAGCCGGTTTCCTGCATACCGAAAAAATTTGCCGGCGAAACAACGGCACTGGAATCGGCGGTCTGGTTGACGCTGCTATCTGCATTTTCGGCCGGAACGATGCCAGGTCCTCTTCGCAGAAACTCAAGCTTACCGGCATAGCGTCCCGTCAAAGCCCATAAATGCCGGATGGTGCCGCCAGTGATCACTTTACTGTCGGCTTCAGTCAGGCATACATAATGTACATTCGGCGCTGACAGACCGTGTGCGTTGTAACTGGCTTTACAAACTGTGTCTAAATGCTCCAGCACCTGATTTTTTGAATACTCTACATACTGCGCAACATCCCGGACAAATCCCGCCGGAACGGCCTTGGCTGTACGAAGTTTTTCTTCCTGTTGAATCGCTGCGCCCGCCTCTTTAAGCATGTCATCGCGAAGCTTTCTGTCCGACATCAGAGCGGGCGCACCGCTGATGACATTTCCGACCAGCAATTCCCACATAGCGTAGTCAAGCAGGCGGGCTGCCTTATCCGGACTGATGTGATGATGACTCCAGCCGCTTCCCAATATCATAACGTTATCGGGCTGCTGCTCCATAGCCGCCTGTAGTGCCAGCAGCCAGCCCTGAGCATCGGAACCGATTGCGGTCTGGTAAAGCACCGGAGCCTGATAATTACTCTGATCCGGAAGCAGTCCGGGCTGTGCCGGATCGCGGTTCACCGACTGCATCCATTGGACCATCTCCGCCGCGGTTTCGCGAGCGGCCGGAACGAGATTCGGGCGGAACATATAGACACGCTGCTGATCGTAAAAAATGAGATTGAACAGCATGACGGGCTTCATTTCTGAAACGATTTTTGCCAGCTCACTCTTTATATAGGCATACGTTGCAGAACCGCCCGTACGGTCATCCAGCATAACAGCTGAAGCATCAATGATAAGAACCACCTTTTCACCTTCCGCCCGGACGCCAAAAAAATCGATGCGCGACGGGCCGATACCGGAGGCTCTGGAAAGGTTGCTCAGCGCCCGCCCGACATTGACACCCGGCAGACTGATTTTCTGTGTTTTCAGCGAGCCGATTTTCCCGGTATCAGGAAAAACAAATTCCGGATTGGAAACCGATACCTTTTTGCTGACGAGCTTGGAAGTGAGTGCTCTTTTCTGAAGCTGCTCGACCCGCGCCGGCGCCTGCAGTTTTTTACGTTCCAGTTTCGGGTGGCTTTCCGTGCGGGCGATCAGCTCGGCATTCTGCTTCTGTACATAACGCACCGCAACAATGGATCCGGCAAAGACAATCAGCAGCAAATGAAATATGAAACTTGTGAGCGCCGCTTCAGCGGAATAGAACCGGTTTTTATTTTTCAGGAGAGTGTTGAGTTTCCGCTTTTTCATGAGATGTCGCACCCGGCTTATTCCATATTTGCAAATGTTACGTTTTTAATGCCGGCACCTGCACAGGCATTCAGGACATCAATCACCCGTCCATGAACTGAATCGTTATCCGCAGCAATGGTAATCAAAGGTTTTGCATCGACCAGCAAGGAGGCTTCCCGGTAACGGTTCAAGGCCTGTTCCAGCGATGCGAGATCATTTTTCAAACGGTTGTCATATTGCTGATCATTAAAAATAATCATTCCATCGGCCCGGACTTCAACGATCTGTTCGTCCGGCATGGAAATCGCTTCCGACTGCTGAACCTGCCCGGGAAGACTTAAGCCCAGATCCGCCTCTGACCGCCGCATTGAAGAACTGATCATGAAATAGATCAGCAGCACAAATACGCAGTCAATCAGCGGTACAAGCTGCAATCCAACCCGCTCATTTATCATCTCTTCCAGCCAGGGTTTCATAACTCATTTCCCCG
>CAIKGD010000022.1 GCA_903826865.1 uncultured Verrucomicrobiota bacterium | reverse complement strand
AGGAATCAAGCTGTTTCAATCCCGGGCAAAAAAAAACCGCCCAGTCAGGGCGGCCTCTTCGTTTCCGTGCCGGATAACTTACGCTTTTTTAAAGCAAAGCGTGGCGTTGTGTCCGCCGAAGCCAAGTGAGTTGCTGAGCGCGGCGCGCACTTCCGTTTTGCGGGCGACGTTCGGAACGTAGTCGAGGTCACAATCCGGGTCGGGCGTTTCGTAGTTGATGGTCGGCGGAATAACTCCTTCGTAAATCGCCATGGCACAGGCAATCGCTTCGACACCGCCGGCGGCACCGAGCATGTGCCCGGTCATGGATTTGGTCGAACTAATGGCCACTTTGCGGGCCTGAGTTTCGCCAAGCGCTTTCTTGATCGCCAGCGTTTCGCCCTTATCGTTGAGAGAAGTGCTGGTGCCGTGGGCATTGATATAGTCTATGTCCTCCGCTTTCAGGCCTGCATCTTCGAAGGCAAGGCGCATGCCGCGAGCCGCCTGAACGGCATCCGGATCCGGAGCGGTAATGTGGTGTCCGTCACAGGTGCGGCCGTAGCCGGCGAGTTCACAGTAAATTCTGGCACCGCGCGCTTTGGCGTGTTCTTCACTTTCAATGACAATAACACCGGCGCCTTCGCCGATGAGAAAGCCGTCACGGCCGGCGTCGAAGGGGCGCGAGGCGTGTTCCGGATCATCATTGCGGGTGGTCAGCGCACGCAGTGCGCAGAAGCCGCCTACGCCGAGCGGAGTAATGGCGCCTTCAGTTCCGCCGGTGATCATCACATCGGCCTCGCCGTGCTGAATAATACGCAGGGCTTCGCCAATCGAGTGCGTACCGGAGGCACAGGCGCTGGTGACACAGAAGTTAGGGCCTTTAAGGCCGTATTGAATAGCAACATGCCCGGAGACGATGTTGGTGATCATAACCGGAATAACGAACGGCGAAAGACGTCCGGCTCCCCGTTCACGGTAGATGTCCTGCGAAGCTTCCATAACTTGCAGTCCGCCGATGCCGGTGCTGACGATTACGCCGATCTTCTCAAGGTCTTCTTTGGTAAAATCCAGACCTGAGTCCTGAGCAGCCATAATGGAAGCCGCCAGCCCGTACTGGGTGAACGGATCCATTTTGCGGACTTCTTTTTTGGAGATGTACAGCTCAGCATTAAAGTTTTTGACTTCGGCAGCAATGGTTGTGGTAAAGCTTTCGAGGTTTTCAATTTGGGTAATGCGCCCGCCGCCGGATTTCCCGGCCTTGAGACCGTCCCAGAATTCGGCAAGGTTGTTGCCAATCGGGGTGACCGCACCCATACCTGTGATAACCACTTTACGACGACTCATAATTCCCCCTCCAACTGACATAAAAAAGCCGGGAACCTGTGTACAGGTTCCCGGTTTTTCTATCACAAGCGGTCTTTACTCTCCAAGACCTTTTGACTTGAGATAGTCGATGACGGCACCGACGGAAACGAGCTTTTCAGCGTCTTCGTCCGGAATTTCCGCACCGAATTCCTCTTCAAAAGCCATAACCAGTTCAACGGTGTCGAGCGAGTCAGCACCAAGGTCTTCGATGAACGAAGCGCCGGGATTGACCTGATCGGCATTCACGCCAAGCTGTTCAACAATGATTTCTTTTACTTTATCTTCAAGTGCCATAGTATTTTCTCCTTATTTCGGCTCCTGTTCGTTCGCGTCTCTTTAACCTACATGACCATACCGCCGCAAGTCGAAATCACCTGTCCGGTGACATAACCTGAGGCATCCCCCGCCAGAAAAGCGACCACATTGGCCACATCTTCAGGGGCGCCAAAGCGGCCCAACGGAATATTGGCGAGCATTTTCTGCTGCACCTCTTCTGAAAGCGCATCCGTCATCTTGGTGCGGATAAAGCCGGGAGCGACCGCATTGCAGCGGACGTTACGGCTGGAAAGTTCTTTGGCCACGGTCTTGGTGAACGCAATCACCGCACCCTTGGAAGCCGCATAGTTGGCCTGGCCGGGGTTGCCGATGAGGCCGATGATCGAAGCGATATTGACGATGCTGCCGGAGCGCTGTTTCATCATGCCGCGCATCGCGGCCTTGGTGAAAAGAAATACGCCCTTGAGATTGACGTTCAGCACGGCATCCCAGTCGGCTTCGCTCATACGCATAATGAGACCGTCTTTGGTGATGCCCGCGTTATTGACCAGAATGTCGATTTTGCCGAAATCCTTTTCAATCTGTTTTACAGTGACATCCACACCGGCGGCGCTGCTGACGTCCACGCTGTAGCATTCCGCGCGGCGGCCGAGGGCTTTGACTTTGCCGGCGGTTTCTTCGAGCCATTCGGCTTTAAGGTCGCAAAGTGCGAGATCGGCTCCGTCGGCGGCCATTTTCAGCGCAATCGCCTGACCGATGCCGCGGGCTGCGCCCGTTACCAATGCAACTTTTCCATCAAACTGTCCCATGAAAATCCCCTTTACGCGGTTTCGCTTTTCTTCCGAATTCAGGCTTCCAGATCGGAAATCATGCCTATGTTAGAGACCGAAACGGTCTTGTCAATACGCTTCATCAGCCCGGCCAGAACTTTGCCCGGACCGCATTCCACAACCTCAGTAACACCCTGAGCGGCAAGCCACTGCATAGATTCGACCCAGCGCACCGAGCCGGTGATCTGCGCGACCATGTTGGCGCGAATTGCTTCGACGCTCGCGTGCGGCTGGCCGGTGACATTGGAAAGAACCGGTATGCACGGCGCGGCTAAAGGAATATTCGACAGGAAGGCGGCCATCTTTTCAGCGGCAGGCGCCATCAGCGGAGAATGGAAAGCGCCGGCGACCGGAAGAGGAAGCGCGCGTTTGGCACCGGCCGCTTTGCAAAGCGTTTCGGCTTTTGCGATGCCTTCGGCTGTTCCGGAAAGGACGATCTGATCCGGCGAATTTATATTGGCCAGTATCACACCTGCTTCGGCGGCAATTTTTTCGAGCACGGCGCGGTCAAGGTTGATGACAGCCAGCATCGCGCCGGGATTGGCGACGCAGGCGGCCTGAATAAATTCACCGCGTGCTTTGAGAACGCGCAGAGTGTTTTCAAAGGAAATGACTCCGGCGGCATAGAGCGCACCCCATTCGCCGAGGCTGTGGCCGGCGGCATAATCAAATTGTAATTCCGGCTTCTTCAGTTGAAGCGCTTTAAACGCAGCGGCGCTGACGGTGAAAATCGCCGGTTGAGTGTTGTGCGACTTTTTCAATTCCTCTTCGGGGCCGTCAAAGCAGATGGTAGCGATATCATAGCCAAGCACTGCGTTGGCCTCGTCAAAGAGTGCCTTGCACTCCGGAATCGCATCATAGAAATCGCGGCCCATGCCGACCGCCTGTGACCCCTGCCCGGGAAAAAGAATGGCTTTTTTCATTTTGTCCACTCCACAATATTGGCACCCCAGGTGAAGCCGCCGCCGAAAGCAACCAGCAGCATCAGGTCGCCTTTGGCAACCTGTCCGGATTTGACCGCTTCATCAATAGCAATCGGAAGCGCGGCGGCCGAGGTGTTGGCGTATTTTTCCACATTCAGAAACATCCGGTCCTGCACGTCAAGGCGTTTGCCGATCGCATCAATAATCCGGGCGTTGGCCTGATGCGGGATAAAGCATTTAATGTCGTCGGCACTGAGGCCGTTCGCAGCAAGCGCGTCCAGCACGGACTGTGTCATCTGCGTTACCGCGTGTTTATAGACTTCGCGTCCTTCCATTTTGAGATACTGCAGGTTCTGATCCAGCATCTCGTGCGTCATCGGGTTGCGCGAACCGCCGCCGGGTGTCCAGAGCTGGTGCGCCAGCGAGCCGTCGGAACCGAAAACGCCTTTCATAATGCCGCGTTTTTCGCCGGTGGCGCGCAGCACCACGGCACCGGCACCGTCACCGAAAAGCACGCAGGTGTTGCGGTCTTTCCAGTTTATAAACGTGCTCATTTTTTCTGCACCGATGACCAGCGCGGTGTTGACCGCGCCGCAGGCGATCTGGTTTTTGGCGGTTTCGATAGCGTAAAGAGAGCCGGAGCAGGCCGCGCCGAGGTCGTAGCAATAGGCGTTTTTAGCGCCGATTTTGGCCTGCACAAAACAGGCGGTGCTGGGGAAAAACATATCGGGCGAAAGCGTGGAGACGATCAGCAGGTCGACCTCTTCAACCCCGATGCCCGCATCGGCAAGCGCCGCCTGCGCGGCGGCGGCGGCCAGGTCGGAGGTGGCCTGATCAGCGCGGGCAATACGGCGTTCGCGCATACCGGTGCGCGAATAGATCCATTCGTCGCTGGTATCCACGATTTTTTCGAGATCGCGGTTGGTCACCGTTTCTTCCGGAAGATAGACACCGGTTCCAATAATGGAAACCGTGCGCAGGCTGTTGGATGATTTACTCACTTGTTTTGAAAACCTCGTTGATTTTCTCTTCAATCAGGCGGTTTAGCTTCTGTTCGATCGCCGAACCCGCCACGCGAATGGCGTTGTAAACAGCGACCGAAGAAGAGGATCCATGTCCAATAATGCAAACGCCTTTAACGCCCAGCAGCGGCGCGCCGCCATAGGCTTCTGAATCGGTTTTTTTCTTCAGGTCGGCGAATGCGCCCGAGGCTTTCAGAATACCGGCGCCAAGCTTGCGCACCGGCGATGCGGAGAAGGATTCTTTGATCCACTGGATAATCGCGTGCGCGGCGCCTTCGCTTGTTTTCAGCACCACATTGCCGACAAAACCGTCGCAAACCACCACATCAACTTTTCCTTCAAACATGTCGTGGCTTTCCACATTGCCGATGAAGTTGAGGTGCGATTCTTCCAGAACCGGGAACGCTTCTTTCGTGTTTTTATTCCCCTTGGCGTCCTCGCCGCCGATGCTCATCAGGCCGACGCGAGGATTGGTTATATCAAGGATATGCTCGGCATAGATGCTGCCCATGATGGCGAACTCGGCCAGCATTTTAGAGGTGCAGTCCGGGGTCGCTCCGGCATCCAGCAGGACAAACGGACCTTTGATCGAGGGCATCACGGTGGCGATAGCCGGGCGGTCAACATTTTCTATGGTTCGCAGCCGGAGCATACTGGCTCCGACAGCCGCGCCGGTGCTGCCGGCGGAATAAATCGCTTCGGCCTCGCCGTTTTTGACCAGCTCAACGGCGCGCATAATGGAAGAATCTTTTTTGCGGCGCAAAGCCAGCGCGGGTGATTCCCCCATCTCGACTACTTCAGAGGCGTGCCGGATTTCAATACAGGCAGGAATTTCTCCGTACAACGAAAGCTCGGCCTTGATGGCGGCTTCGTTGCCGACAAGAAACAGTTTCTCGACACCGGGAAGACCGCGGGCTGCTTCGACAGCGCCTTTAACAATCTCACGAGGGGCGAAATCGCCACCCATGGCATCAATTGCGATACGCATGGCTTACTCGTCAGAAACGGTAATAACCTGACGGCCTTTGTATTTGCCGGTAGCCGGACATACGCGGTGCGGCAGCGAGGGGGCTCCGCTTTCCTTGTCAAAGCCGGCTTTATTAAGCGAACGCTTCATGTTTTCCGCTTTGGTCCGTCTGGTTCTGCTTTTCGATGATTTTCTTTTTGGAAGGGCCATTTCTCTATCTCCCTGTAAACTGCTGTTTTATAAAAGGCGGGACATGCTACCCCAGCCTCGTTCCGTTTTTCCATTACAATTTCAAACTATTGAGCGCGCCCCACGACCCGCTCTCCTCCATGCGACGGCATCCGCACGGCCCGTCATTCAGGTCTTTGCCGCAATGAACGCACAGCCCTTTGCAACCTTCGTCGCAAAGGGGCGAATGCGGCAGGCTCAACACCAGTGCTTCGCGAATATCCTCTGTGATATCCACTTCCTCGACGCCTTCAACGCCCGGGAAGTCGCGCAGGAAACCGGAATCGGTGACTGTTGTCGAGAAGAATTGCGTGCATCTGGCGCAGCGCGCCTCAACCGGAACCGACAGCTTCCCGCGTACAACCAGTACGCCGTCAACCACTTGCGCATAAAGATTGCAGCTCACCGGCCCTGCGATGCGGAACCCATCCGCTTCGCCCAGCCCGGTAATTTCACCCGGTTCCTCGGCTTTGAATTTAATCCCCTGTTCGGGAATACTGGCTATATTGATGATCATGGCGTGAAGTATGCAGGATAAATTATCGTTTCAGCTTTTTCGTTAAAGCGGCGGCGACCGCCTTCGGCACAAACTCCGACACATCGCCGCCGAGCGAAGCGACCTGCTTCACATTGGTTGAGCTCAGAAAGCTGTAATCCTGCTTCGGCATCAGAAAAAGCGTTTCAATGTCGGGAGCCAGCCGGCGGTTCGTCAGTGCCATCTGAAACTCATATTCAAAATCCGAAAAGGCCCGCAGCCCGCGGATCAATACGCCGACGCCCTGCGCACGGGCATACTCCACCAGCAGACCGTCGAACGACGTCACCGTCACGTTGGACAGTCCCGCCACTGACTTTTTGACCATTTCGACCCGCTGTTTCTGGGAAAAAAGGGTGCCTTTTCCGGTTACGGCGGCCACCGCCACAATCAGTTTCGGAAAAATATGCGCTGCGCGCTCAACCACGTCGAGGTGACCCAGCGTCATAGGGTCAAACGTACCTGCATAAATCGCTTTTTTGTTCATGCGCCGGAATGTAGTGCGAACAGTCTCCAAAGGCAATCTTTTGAATTTTTCCTTATTCCTGCTCCGGCCGTCTAAAAAACGCTGTGCATTCCGGTTTCATCCCGATATTCTTAATGGATCGTGAGAACAATATGGTTTTTACAGGCAGGATTTTTTCTTTTACTGGCCCAGCCGGTTTGCGGTCTTACCATTGGAGAAGTTGTCGCACAGATTAACCGGCAGAATTTTCAGCAGACCCATGCCAATCTGTTTATCAGCGCCGGGCAGAACCGCGGCTTCACCGGCGACCTCGATGCGAACATACTGCGCGTTCCCGCTTTTCAGCACGATGCCGCCCGGGATTATATCCGCACCCGTTTTGAGGAATTTGGACTTCACACGTCACTGGATCCCTTTTGGTTCACAAAAACGTATGGTGCACCTGCCTATACCTACACCAACTGCAACAACGTAGTCGCCATTCAGTACGGAGCCGCCACCAATGCAGGCTGGTATATCATCGGCGGGCATTATGATTCGGTCGATGAAGGACAGCAGGAGCAGCAAAGCCCCGGAGCGGACGATAACGCCAGCGGTACGGCGGGTGTGCTGGAAGTGGCACGCGTACTCAGCCGCTACACCTTCCGCGACAACCTCATGTACATCGCTTTCGACGCTGAAGAAAAAACACTTCAAGGCTCATGGCACTTTGTCGACACCTGCACCACCACCAATCCGGTTCTGACCAATCTCATCCAGCGTTCCGCCGTGCGCGGCATGATCAGCCTGGACATGATTGCCTATAACCCTACAAACTCCAATCACAACGAAGCACGCATTCGCGGCGGCAGTTCCTCAACTGCAGCACCCGTTCGAATCGGACTCAGTGATGCTTTAAGAAACTACACATCCGTCCGTCCTTACAACAGCGGTGTCGTTACGGCAAGTGATCATCAGCCCTTCTATTCACGCGGCATGGACGCCTGTCTGCTGATCGAATACTCCTATGGAAGCAACCCCTTCTATCACAAGACCGGCGATTCCATTAACAGTGACGGTTATATCGACTACGATTACGCCGTCGAACTGACCCGCGGAGTAGCCGCCTACTGCTGCGAACAGGCCGGCATCATTCTGCCCGCCACGCTGACGCTGCCGGACGTCCGCGCAGACCGCGGTGAAACCGTTTTTTCGTGGGGCGCGCCGTCCGGCTCCATTTACCGGATTGAATACACCGGCAATCTAAGGGATACCAACGGCTGGCACCCGCTTTGTTTCATAACCAATTTCTCCGGCTGGACAACTCTCAGCATCACCGATCAGGTCGGAACAGTCAGCCAGCGCTTTTACCGGGTGGAGCATCTCTATGAACAATAAAATTAATATCCTCATTCTGTTCTGCGGACTCGCGGCAGCAGTGGCGGCGGAAGAGCCGGTTATGAGCCGGACGCAAATGACTGCGGCACTGCGCGCCGACGAGTCAGTCATCAATCGGACAGTGGAAATAGCCGCCGTCTATGAGGGCGTCCAGACCGACCGGCAAGGTCAGCCCCATTATCTCTTTAAGTCGCAGGACTCAAACACTCTCTATCTCTGCTATTTCCAAGGCATAGAAAGCGGACGCGAAAAAGGCATGAAAAGCTCTTTTACCGGACGGGTCACCCGCATCGAGCTGAACGATCAGGATTTGCGCGATAACCGCATTTATGCGGTCTGGATCGACACATCCTTATTGCAACCCTAAGTACAGCATGCGCGTTCCGCCGTACTGCTTTTCCTTCAACAGTTTCCACGGTTCGGGAACTTTAACAGCCCCGTGCGAACGCATTTCAAATACCAATAACCCGTCCGGTGCCAGCGCACCGCCGGCGGCCTCCAGCAACTTCGGCAGATCGGCCTCATCGTAGGGCGGATCGGCGAAAATCAGATCGAACGGCCCCGCGCCGCGCTTCAGGAAGCCGTAAACATCCGCTTGAACCGCCTGCCAGCTTCCGAGATCCGGGTCGCCGGTCAGCGCTTGAAAATTCGCCTCCAGAATTTTCCAATATTTAGAAACCTGTTCTACGGCGGTAACGCTTGCCGCGCCGCGGCTCCACGCCTCCAGCCCCAGCCCGCCCGAACCGGCGAACAGATCAAGCACCCGCGCACCCGGCACCCGCGCCGCCAGCGACGAAAAAACCGCTTCGCGCGCGCGCTCCATCGTCGGACGCATCCCGTCCTTCGGAACATCGAATGTCCGCCCTCTTAAAATTCCGCTGATTATCCGCATCGTTTTGCAGGCTAGCGCATCCGCTCTGCCTGAGAAATGTTATTTGTTATTGGTTATTGGATATTCGCGACTGGCGGGTTCTTCTCCCCCAAAACAGCCAATAACAAATAACGAATACCCGGAATCCGCCCGCTTTTTTGTGTTTCCAGCGGGCGATTCCTGTACATAATGCGCCTCTCACTTATGAAAGAGACACGCAACAGACTCAAGAAGGCCAAACGGATCGTCGTCAAGGTCGGCAGCCGTGTACTGGTGGACTCCACCGGCAAGCCCGACCATGAACGCATCCATGCGCTGGTTTCCGATATCGCCCGGTCGCACGACGCCGGATGCGAAATGATCCTCGTCTCTTCCGGCGCCATCGCCGCCGGCATTGAGGCGCTCGGTATGGCCAAACGCCCCACCGCTCTGCCCGACCTCCAGATGGCCGCCGCCGTCGGACAGACCCGCCTGATGAGCCTCTACAGCCATCTCTTCGGATTGAAACATATCAAAGTCGGCCAGATTCTGCTGACCAATGACATTTTTCAGAACGGGGAGCGCCGCACCAACGCGCAGAACACGCTGCTGAACCTGATTACCCACCGCATCGTGCCCGTCATCAACGAAAACGATACCGTCGCCACCGAAGAAATTAAATTCGGCGACAACGACCTGCTCGCCGCACTGGTTTCCATTCTCGTCAGCGCCGATGCACTGATTCTGCTTTCCACCACCGACGGACTCAAAGACGACGACGGACAGCGCGTACCTTTTGTCGAACAGGTATCGGATGATATTCTCGCGCTCGATAAAGGCAAAAATGGCGAACTCTCCACCGGCGGAATGAAATCCAAACTCATGTCTGCTGGAAAAGCCGCCGCCGCCAACATCCCTGTTGTTATCGCCGACGGCCGGACCGACGGCATTATTCAAACTATCCTGAGCGGCGGCGATACCGGCACTTTAATTGTGTCGAGATAGGAGCCTACCATGAGCTTACATGATGATATGATTTCGATGGGCGGAAAAGCCGTTCACGCGTCGCGCGAACTGGCGAGGCTTTCGTCCAAAAAGAAAAACGCCATCCTGGAAGCGATGGCCGACGAAATCGGTTTGCAGAAAGGCTTAATTCAGGAAGCCAACGCCAAAGATCTCGCCGCCGGACGCGAAGCAGGACTCTCCGCCGCCCTGCTAGATCGCCTGACGCTGACCGATGCCCGTATCGACGGCATGATCAAAGGCCTGCGCGAAGTCGCCGCCCTCAAAGATCCCGTCAGCAAAAAGCTCAGTACCATCCAGCGCCCCAACGGACTGGTCATCAAAAAAGTGCGCGTGCCGATCGGCGTAATAGCCATCATTTTTGAATCGCGCCCCAACGTTACCGCCGAGGCCGCATCGCTCTGCTTTAAAACCGCCAACGCTGTCATCCTGCGCGGCGGCAAGGAAGCCATGTATTCCAACGCGGCCATCGCCAAAGCTCTGCGCGACGGCGGCAAGAAAAAGAAAATGCCCGCCGACGCCATTCAGCTGGTCGAAACCACCGACCGTGACGCCGTGCGCGAACTGGCGCAAATGGTCGGCAAAATTGATCTGATTATGCCCCGCGGCGGCGAAAGCCTCATCAAAGCCGTCACCGAAATGGCGTGGGTGCCTGTCATCAAGCACTACAAAGGCGTCTGCCATACGTTCGTGGATGCCAAAGCCGACATTGATATGGCGCTCGCCATCGCCGAAAATGCCAAGTGCCAGCGCCCCGGCGTCTGCAACGCCATGGAAACACTGCTCGTCCACAAAGACGTTGCAGACGCCTTCTTGCCCCGCATGATTGCCCGCTTCAAACAGCTCGGCGTGGAACTGCGCGGCGACGAAGCCGTACAGAAATTTGACGCCGCAGTAAAACCCGCCACCGAAGAAGACTGGTACGCCGAATATCTCGACATGATCCTCGCCGTCCGCGTCGTCGACAGCGTGCAGGCCGCGATTGAACACATCAACACCTACGGCTCGCAGCACTCCGACGCCATCGTCACCACCGACGAAAAAGCCGCGAAACGGTTTTTGTCGCAGGTTGATTCCGCCACCGTTTATGTCAACGCCTCGACCCGCTTCACCGACGGCGGCGAATTCGGCATGGGCGCAGAGATTGGAATCAGCACCGACAAGCTCCACGCCCGCGGCCCCATGGGACTCGAAGAACTGACCACCTATAAATACGTCATCTCCGGCTCAGGGCAGATTCGGAAGTAACGAGTAATATAAACCCGAAATACTAAATAATTGGACAAACTCTTTTTCGGACTGATACCCCCACTTTTTTCCGACATATAATCTCTTTTAGAATTTCCTTCCCAAAGAAGAGAAAAAACCCCTATAAGTGGACACCTTTAACCACACAGGAACTCTGGTAATAAGAAAAATAAGAATATTTCCGTATGTGAATTTGATAGGTAAAAATTGAGTGGTGCGTTAATTTTTGCGCGCATCCGAGGAGGGAGAGCATGAGCGACAAGCTTACGATCAAACAGGCCATTGATTCGTACAACCAACATGGCGATGAATACTACGGCCCCGCAATGCGGCAGGCGTTACTTGGATATTCCGAGCATAAAAACAATGAACCGTTGAGAAACGATTCATATGTTGATGCACTTTTTTTAACGGACATTATGTTGCAACGGACATTGCGCTCAATGGAGGTTCTTACAGGAAAATGTGTTGAGCAGTTTCTTGGTGTCTTGAAAGATCCCTTTATTGCTGCGCTTCAGCGGATCAAAAACGTTGGCAAAGGCTCCGCACGATTTATATTGGTAGATGCCGAAAGTGTCCCGCCGATATTGCTTGAGTTAAAAAAAGCTGGGTTGCCAGTTGAGATCAAGCGAGGAAGAACTGTTGATGGCGCAAAAGTGACGCATCTCATCGTATGTGATGGGAAAATGCTCCGTGATGAGGAGTATCATGGGGTACTAACAGAAACTACACCTGCGGAGGAAATTAAAGCAAAAGTTTATATGAACAGCCCAGTTCACGCAAAGGTGGCTCAAGCGCATTTTAACGGCATATGGAATTGCCTGCCAGCCTTAGAAGGGTAGCACCTTATGGAGATATTTTCCTTTATTGGGCTCCTCTTGTCGGTTTTTGGCGCCGCCCTTGCTTCCATTTCTGGATTGCGTATCCATTATGAAAAGTTTCTGAGCGGAACATTGGAAGATCTAGAAAGCCAGGTGGATATTGTTGCCGAGCGAGGGATTGAAGCTAAAGGCAAAGCTAATGAAAAAGCAGGGAAAATAAGATTCTGGCACCGAGTCTGGATGATATGTCATTGGGTTCCCGTTGCGTTATTCTCTATTCTGACCTTTGCCGTTATCTACTACGTTTGTTTCCAAACAGAGGTTGTTCCGGCGACAGACCTGCTAAAAAACAGCCAGATTAACGTGACCATCATGAAGTGGGTTCTCACACCTTTTTTTGGGGCTAACTTAAGTTGCTTCATCATCGCGTTTTCTTCGGTGACCCGTATTAAGTTTCTAAAAAACGCCATGGGAGACTTTGTTGTCGTCGCCGGAAATCCTGGAACAAGTGGTGTCGAAAGCGGCGCAGCGAAGATGCACGGAGTGCCCTGTCCCGTAATCCAGCAAATTCCCGGCAACTAGAGCCTGTTAAACCATCGGGAGCATATCAACGACCAATAAGGTGTCAGTCCTATTTTTTTAGTATTCCCGTCCTGCCCTTCGCATTTACGTTGTCAGAGTTCTCGCATTCAAGCATCCGGCTTCCAAATCTTAGAAACCTCGCTTCGTTTTTTGGCCGGGCGAGGTGGAACTCGACCCTCCTAAACGACAAACCCGCCTGCATTGGGTGGCGCGTGATCGCGGCTCGACTGAGCTCGCCGAAGTCCGAGCACGCTTATACTTGTCCGCCGCAGGAGGAAAACGCGTCCGGTCCTTCGATGAACTCAGGACAGTCGGTCGCGTTCCACCGTAAAAGCGTGCCGGGACGGCCCGCTCCACCTGAATACTTGCGGTGATTAGATCGCCTTCGGGCCGGTCGACGGCGGCGGGGTCGCAGGCGCAGCGAATGAAAAATTCAGACTCCGGCTGTTTTTTTAGAAATTAAAAAAATAATTGCCGCATATATTTTAAAGCTGTAGTTTTCGGCCGCAGCGATGGAGATGGCTACAGGAACAGTATAGAAGTCAAACCGGGAGTTTAAATGCATCTGAATACGTTCACCCTGCCGGCCGCGACGCTGCTCGGCCTGAGTCTGTATCCGCTGAGTGCACGGTCAGAAACTCCGAATCTGATTATTATTCTGACCGACGATATGGGCTATGCCGATACGGGCTTCAACGGATGCAAAGACATTCCGACTCCATACATTGATTCCATTGCTTCCAACGGGATACGGTGTACCAGCGGATACGTCACTTACTCCTACTGCTCACCCAGCCGCGCGGGGCTGCTTACAGGCCGTTATCCGCAACGGTTCGGACATGAACGCAATCCTCCCGAAGACCCGGGCAATCCAACCGCCGGACTCCCGTTGAGCGAAACAACGCTGGCCGATTCACTCGGCAAGGCCGGCTATCATTGCGGCATCGTCGGCAAATGGCATCTGGGTACGCATGAGAGCCTGCATCCGATGCGCCGGGGTTTTGATGAGTTCTTCGGCCTTCTGGGAGGCGGAAGCCGTTATTTCCCGAAAGATCAGCCCAAAACCCGTCGCGGTTATGAACCGGTCACGACGACGAAGTATTTGACCGACGAATTTTCCGATGAAGCGGTTCGTTTTGTTGAAAAAAACAAAGACAAGCCGTTTTTCCTCTATCTCGCCTATAACGCGCCGCATACGCCGCTACAGGCTTCCGAAGAGTACCTTGCACGTTTTCCAAATATTAAAAATCCGGCCCGGCGGACGTATGCGGCCATGGTCAGCGCCGTGGACGACGGAGTCGGCCGCGTGCTCCGTACGGTGCGCGAACTTGGGCTGGAAGAAAAAACGCTGATTTTCTTTCTTTCCGACAACGGCGGCCCTACGGCACACAATGCATCGGACAATGCTCCTTTGCGCGGCGTAAAGTCCAGCGTATGGGAGGGCGGCTTCCGCGTGCCGTTCGCGGTGCAGTGGCCCGGACGACTTCCTTCGGGAATTAAATATGATCTCCCCGTCAGCTCGCTGGATATTTTTGCAACCATGGCCGCACTCACCGGCGCACCGACAGACCCCGCCCGCCCGCTCGACGGAGTCAACCTCATCCCCTGCCTCACCGGAAAGGATGATCAGGCGCCTCACAGCACTATCTACCTGCGCAAATTTCACGAGGGCGCGTTTGCTGTCCGGCAGGGAAATTACAAGCTGGTGATCCCCGGCACAGGCAGGGTTGCCGGCAACGGCATTTACCGCCTATGCCGCTCCGGCTGAGTTGCGGCCCAATATTGTTTTTATTCTGGCTGATGACCTCGGATATGGAAGTCTCGGGGCCTATGGCGCAAATCCTGATTTGGTAAGCACTCCGAATTGTGACCGGCTGGCACTGGAAGGCCTGCGTTTTGTGAACGGATATGCTCCGTGCAGCGTCTGTACCCCATCGCGTTACGCGGCGCTGACCGGACGCTATTGCTGGCGCACCAGCCTTAACACAGGAGTCCTGAACACCACGGGCTCCCTGTTGATTGAAACCAATCGTCCGACCATTGCTTCACTTTTAAAAAAAGAAGGCTATCAGACTGCAGCTGTCGGAAAATGGCATCTGGGTTTCGGCACCACAGACCCGGTTGACTTCACTAAAGAGCTGAACCCCGGCCCTCTTGAACTCGGTTTTGATACCTTTTTCGACCTCCCTGCTAATCACGGCGACCGGACCGGTGCTTATGTCCAGGATCACTGGATATTCGGTTTAAACCGCTCAAGTCCGACTGAACCCAGCTTGCCCTATACGCCAATTCAGGGTCAGACCGCTATGCCGCTCAATGCCCCTCGGCGTATCGATGAAAATGTGATGGAACGGCTCACCGGAGAAGCTGTTACCTGGATCAATGCGCGCGACCGCAACCATCCGTTTTTTCTTTATTTTGCGCCTGTGGCTGTCCACGGCCCGGTCACCCCTTCGTCTGCTACAAAAGGTTCCAGTAAGGCCGGAATCTACGGCGACTGGATCCGGGAGTTTGACATCAGTGTAGGTGAAATTCTCAATGCATTGGAAAAACAGGGACTGTCTGATAATACACTCATTATCTTAAGCAGTGACAACGGCGGCGTTGTCCGCCCGGACATGGTGGGTACCCCGGAAGCGATCGCCTTAAAAGCCGGACTGAAAATCAGCGGTCCCTTCCGAGGAGGAAAGCATAATATATGGCAAGGTGGCTTGCTTGTTCCGTTCATTGTTAAATGGCCCGGCGTCGTGAACCCCGGAGCCCAGTCTGATGCGCTCATCAGTCTGGTGGACATATATGCTACGCTGGCTGAATTGTTAAAGGTTCCGCTTTCGACCGGGGATTGGGAAGCTCCTGACAGCATAAGCTTTGCTTATGCACTTTACGGTCAGTCCGATGTTCGTTCGCGCCGGAGCCTGCTTGTCACATGCGCCTACGGTAATTCCGGAATTATTTCAGAAGGCTGGAAATTTATTGAAGGTACGCATAAGCCGGATATGAAGCCCGCTGCGCTCAAACTCTTTGGAGATCAGTACAAACCCCAACTCTATTATATCCGGCAGGATATAACGGAAAGTAATGACCTCTACCAATCCAACCCGGAAAAAGCGGCGTTTTTACGCAGTGAGCTTTTGCGTTTGCGCACGCAATCCGCCACGCGGCTTCTTCAGTAATTAACTGCCGGAATATTAATTTTTCTTATCCACCCAGACCGGACTGGACCAGGCCATCTGAGTGTCGGCCTGTGTTATCCGGATATAGTACCATTCTCCCCGCCCCGACTCGTCTGTGACAGACAGCGTTCCGCTCATATCATCACCCGCACCATCCCACGTTTTTATTACTTCATTATTTCGAAGAAGCTCAACCTTTTTTATGCTGCCGGTGCCGATTGCACGGAAGGAAACCTGTCTTTGATCTTTCGGACTTAGCTTGAGTTCGCTTCCCATCGGGAATCCGTTTACGGTGAAAAATACAAGGATACGCTCTCCGCTGGTGGCATAACAACGGCGGTCATACAAGGAGTTAAAAAGGGCTGCCCGTTCTAATTCGGGACTGAGGATTGCTGCCAAGCCCTCTCCAATACCGGGTCGACCGAAGTGTGTATCTGTCGAGCCGATGAATCCCAGCCGATGTCCCCTTGTCAAAGCTGTTTGCACACTTGATCCAAAATCCTCGCTTAAAATACGAAGTTCGGGATTCGCCCCGCCGGGCGCTTCTGAAGATCCTCTGTGTTGATCGATTTCAACAACTCGCTGGTATTTGTGATTAATTTTAGACCAGTCCATAGATCCCCACACATACGTCCCATCCGGTTTCAGCCCTCCCTGCATATTGGGATGATGAGGGACTGTCAGCGCCCGGACATTGTGTTCATCAAACAGTTTCCACCAAGGCGCTGTATTGTCGCCGCCTTTGGGCTGCTCCGGCCCTTTGTCATCAGGATAATAAGCATTCCGGTGTCCATAGCGTCCGGAGCTCCATTCGAACCCGATAATAGTGGCGAAATGCAGAGGTGCGTTGTGCCGGTTGCCGGCGGCTATAAGCTCCGCATATTTTTCTCCCCGGGGCGAGTGATCCGACAACGCGGCGAAGTCCAGACCGCAGAAGTTACGTGCATGCTCATACGCATGATCCGGAGAGCCCACGGCATCTGTTGAAATCTCACAATGAGTATGAAGATCCCCGAAGAATATCCCCGGTTCAGTTTTCTCCCGGGGCAGTACCGGATTACTTATACTTTTTATTGATTTATAGGCGGCGGTAATCCGCGTGACTGCATCCGACTGAACAATTGTTTCGAAATGTTTGAATCCTTGATCCGGTGCTTTAAACGTATAAGACGCAGGAAGATCGGTTTTCGTGCTGCTGGTTATTTTAACCGTGCCGGAAAAGTTTGTAACCGGATTGTTATATTTATCCGTCACCGCAATAGTCACTCTTCCTTTCTGCCCTTTGACCGGGCGCGCTTCGGCGGTACAGAATAATTTCTCCGGCGCTCGACTGCATGCATAGAGGCTGATTCTGTTTTTAAGCCGGACTTCTTTACCGTCGGGCGTCAGTACAAAGGCATAAATTCCACCCTCTATATTATTCACCTCGGGAAACCGCATCGAAAATGTAATACTGATTTTTTCTCCGGGCCGGATTGCTCCGGTATCTACTTTCAAAACAGCGAGCGGAGTATATCTGGGCTTAGGCCAGGTTGCATTGACATACGGCTCGGCAGCACCGCTTAAGACCGCGCCGTTTTGAGTTTTAACATCAATTTTTGGTTCGGGTGCAAAAGTGGATGCTGTTCTCCAGTAATCCCACCTGAAGCAGATTGATTCGCCGGTTTTCACCCCTTCGCTTCCGGCAGTATAGACAAAAGTGCATGGAGAAATTTCGCCTGCGGGATTGCTGTTGTTGCCGGGAAATTCAATGGTGCCGTATTTTTTATCAACATCTTCGGCGGTTGCAGCGCCGTCAGCTTGCATTTGATTGTCGGCAGGAACCTTGCTTCCGGAATTTTCCACAGAAGGGGCTGCTTTGAGCGGTTGAAAAGCCGTCAGTATAAGTAAGAGATAAATAACCATGGATCTGCGCATTGCACCCTCCCTTTGCGATTGACCTCACCGCTCTATTAATGGTCAATTAATTTAGTTTCTAAAGCTTTTTATAACAAGGGGATTCCCATGATGAAAATAATGACGAAGTTGGCCAGCACGCTGGTTTTATTATCAACCACAGCCGTTTCTGCGATTCCGGCTCCATATACGTATGATTGCACCGTGGCAGAAGAATTCAGAATGCGCGACGGGCTCCCTAACTTTTTTGAAAAAATCCAGTCAGGGGAAGAAGTCCGGATCGCTTATCTGGGAGGCAGCATCACCGAAGCCAGCGGCGGCTGGAGGGTCAAGACCATGGCCTGGTTCAAACAGCAGTTCCCAAAAGCCCGGTTTATTGAGATTAATGCGGCTATTTCGGGAACAGGATCTGATTTTTCCGCCTGCCGTCTCCAAGACGATGTGCTGGTGAAGAAACCGGATCTGGTTTTTCTGGAGTGCCGGGTAAACGGCGGCGGGGGCTTCGAGCAGGAATCGGTTGAAGGCGTTGTGCGGCATATCTGGCGGAATAATCCGCAAACGGACATCTGCTTCATTTACACCATCTCGCAGCCGATGCTCAAAGACATGCAGGCGGGACGACCGACAGGGTTTGGGACAATAATGGAAACCATCGCCAATCATTACGGAATTCCGAGCATTGATCTGGGTGTTGAGATTGCAAAACTCGAGCAGGAAGGAAAGCTGATCTTCAAAGCCGCTGAACCGGAAGAAGGCAAAATAGTGTTTTCCAAAGACGGAACCCATCCCGGCGATGAAGGCCACCGGATATACTGCGAGGTCGCCGCCCGTTCTCTGCTGAAAATGCAGAATAAAGCGAGTGTAATGGAGCATGCATTGGGATCCCCGTTAAATCCAAACTGCTGGGAAACAGCTTCGCTGCTTCCTGTCGTTAAAACAGAACTCAGCGCCGGATGGATCCCTGTGGATCCCCAGGCAGACTCAGTTTATACTGACGGGACAACCCGCACCAAAAATATGCTGCGGGAAGCCGTGAAGTGCAGCCGCGCCGGAGAAACCATCACCGTCAGATGGAACGGTACCACGGTCGGTTTCAGCGATATTCCCTGCGGGGATTCAATGGTTGTGGAAGCCGTTATAGACGGGAAACCGCCGATTACTATGGAACGCAAGCAAACAAAACCGGACCGCAAGCTTTCACGCTTCTGGTACCTTCCCGCGCAACCGCCCGGAGAGCATGAAGTCTGCTATACCGTTAAACAGTTACCCGCCGGGGAATCATTCTACGCCGGTCAGTTTCTGATCGTTGGCACTCCGATTAAACAGTAAAAGTTTATTTGTTTGCGTGTCGCAGATTTTTTCCAGTCCCGGAAAACTCGGGATTTGTTTTCCCTATGTTTGGAAATGGCTTATGCTTCCTTTCTGAATGGAGATTGCGGATGAGCGGTAAACTGAAACGGACGGCGGGAGAACTGTGCGAGGAGCTCCGGAGAATCGCCCCGGATCATCCGGCGCCGGCCGCCGCGATCATCAGTCTGGGAATTTAACGGAGCCTTGTATGCTGCACCCTGTTACAGCGTTTATTGCGCCCGGCGGCGGCGAACTGATTGTGATTATGCTGGCGCTCCTCCTCCTTTTCGGCCCTAAGGATGCGCCGCGTATTCTGCGCAATATCCAGAATGTTCTGAATAAACTGCAACGTGCCGCCGCCGACTTCCGCTATAAGCTGATGTATAGCGATCAGCATTGGAACCAGACGGAAGAATCTAAAGATACTGCGGTGTACGACGCCGAGGAAAAGGTCGTTGATAAAAAACCGGCGGAAGAAACACAGGAAGTTCCGCCGGAAAAGCCGCCGACCGATAAACCTGAACCATGAAGAATCTGCTGAAAAAACTGAAACCGAAGTTTGCCTCCCGCGACCGGGAACAGCCTTTTCTGGAGCATCTGGAAGAGTTTCGAACCATGCTGATCCGTTGTCTGGTAACCGTCGCCATTTCCACAGCGGTTTGCATTCCGCTGGCAAAGCCTTTGCTGAACTGGCTGCAGGCGCCGCTGCTGCGGGTGGCGGCGCAGAATAATTATACTTTTGCGCTGATCACCACATCGCCGGTTGAAGGATTTATGCAGGTGATGAAGGTGATTTTTGCCACCGGCGTGCTGCTGAGTCTGCCCTTCATCATCTATTTTATTGCCCGGTTTGTATTCCCCGGACTGAAGCAGAGTGAACAGAAAATGCTGGTGTACGGCGGACTGGCCGGGGCCGTTCTTTTCGCCGCCGGTGTGGCGCTCTGCTACACGATTACCCTGCCGGTGGCTGTAAAAGTTATGTTTTATTTCAATGACTATCTGGGAACGACCGCCTATTGGAAAATTGATACCTACCTCGGCTTTGTCATGCAGTTGCTGATCGGGTTCGGGCTGGCCTTTGAACTGCCGCTGATTCTGCTGATGCTGGGCCGTATGGGTATTATTTCAACAGCCCAGATGCGTAAATACCGCCGGCATGTTGTTGTCGTCATTCTGATTATCGCCATGATACTGACTCCGCCTGATGTGCTCTCACAATTACAAATGGCTATTCCGCTCTACATATTGTATGAATTGTGCATCGTGATCTTGCGCCTCCGTGAACGGGGCATACGTAAAGAAAAGGAAGGATCCGGAGAATGAATACACTTGCTCTGCTTGGCATAGAGGCGCCATCTGAAATTCTGCTGATTCTTTTGGTGGTTCTACTGCTGTTCGGCGGGAAAAAAATCCCTGAACTGGCCCGCTCGCTCGGTAAAAGTATCGGCGAATTCAAGCGCGGCCAGAACGAAGGCCAGCAGGCTGTCAAAGAAAGTGAAAAAGCAAAACTGTCTGCTCCGCAAGCCGGCCGGGAATCAACACCCGCTGCGAAGACCGAAAGTGAAACAAAAAAAGGAGCTGAAGAATGAATACGCTGGCCCTGATCCCCGGCATGTCCGGCGCTTCTGAAGTGTTGGTGATTTTTTTGGCGGTTCTGCTGCTGTTCGGCGGAAAAAAAATCCCTGAACTGGCCCGTTCGCTTGGCAAAAGCATCGGCGAATTCAAACGCGGCCAGTCAGAAAGCTCGCCCGAAAAGAAAATCGAGAAACAGGCTGACCCCGCCGATCCGGATGAACCGGGCCAGACTGGACTGAAAAAGTAAGTTTGAAATTACGGTCATCCGGCAGACAATAATTTTCAGCCTCTCGGCTGTTGTCTGAATCTCCGGAACGATGGGCAAGGCGGGACTCGAACCCGCACGCCGTAAGGCACAAGATCCTAAATCTTGCGTGTATACCAATTTCACCACATGCCCGTCAAAAGCCTGATAAGAGAATACAAAAACACGGCCGCGCACAAGGGTTTAATTGTCTGTTTGGAAATAAGCCGCTACACTCGCCCGCAAGAAAAAGGAGATGGTCGGCATGAATATCAAACTGAATTTTTTCGGCGCGGCGCAAAACGTTACTGGTTCCTGCTATCTGGTGGAGGCTGGCGGCGCGCGGATTCTGGTGGATTGCGGGCTCTATCAGGAACGCGATCTCAAGCAGCGCAACTGGGACGCCTTTCCGGTTCCGCCGGCAACAATTGACGCTGTTTTGCTGACGCATGCCCACCTCGACCACTGCGGCCGCCTGCCGAAGCTGGTAAAAGACGGGTTCCGCGGAAAAATCTTCTGCACCCCGGCCACAGCAGACATCGTGCAGGTCATCATGAAAGATTCCGCCTTCCTGCAGGAAGAAGACATTAAGCACAAAAAGAAACGCCACGAAGAACAGGGCAAAACCAGTCCGTTCCCCTATGAACCGCTTTATACTGTTGCCGATGTTGAGAAAACCGTTCCGCTGCTCACGGCGGTCAGTTACAAAACGCCTGTTCCGGTCGCTGCCGGTATGACCGCTTTTTTCCATGAAGCGGGCCATATTTTCGGCTCGGCATCGGTCCGGCTGGTTGTGATGCAAGGCGGCGAATCGCGTTCGATTCTCTTTTCCGGCGATGTCGGACGGCGGAATATGCCCATCATCAACGACCCGGCGCAGTTTGAAGCGGCGGATTATGTTCTGATCGAATCCACCTACGGCGACCGTACGCACGGCGAAGTGAAAGATATTCCCGGCGAGCTGGCGCGCATCATCAACGAAACAACCAAAGCGGGCGGCAACATCGTCATTCCCAGCTTTGCTGTCGAGCGCACGCAGGAACTGCTCTACCACCTCGGCGCGCTGCTGCGCGAAAACCGCATTCCGCACCTCTTCACCTTCGTGGACAGCCCGATGGCCATCAGCGTCACGGAAATCTTCAAAAAACATCCCGACCTGTTCGACGAAGAAACGCGCGACCTGCTCCGGCGCGGCATCCATCCATGCGATCTGCCGGGGCTGACCATGGCCCGCACTGTTGACCAGTCCAAAGCTATTAACCATATCAAAGGCACCGCCATCATCATTGCCGGAGCCGGCATGTGTACCGGTGGCCGCATCAAGCACCACCTCAAAAACAACATCAGCCGTCCCGAAAGCACCATCCTGTTTGTCGGCTATCAGGCCGTCGGAACGCTGGGCCGCGTCATACAGGACCAGCCCGCCGAAATCCGCCTGTTCGGCGAAATGCTGCCGTTGCGCGCGCGGATCGAAAAACTTTCCGGCTTCTCCGCCCACGCCGACCGCGAAGAACTGGTCCAATGGATTTCCTCTCTTAAAAAAGCGCCGCGCCGCGTTTTCATCACCCACGGTGAACCGGACGCGGCTAGCGCCTTCCAAAAATTCCTGACGGAAAAAACCGGCTGGAACTGCACCGTGCCGGAGTATCGGCAGGAAATGGTTTTGGATTGAATTTTTTCCAAACTCTGGAAAATTCTTTTCTGAAAACCACGGACTCGCTACTGCTCGCCAAGGTGACAAGCGATAGCGAGTCCTCGAAACAAAGAGGTTTCTATGAAAAGCCCGATGTTGCCATCGGAGCATCATATTGCTGTGCAGCGGGTCTTGCATCTGGGACGAAGCGGAAACCCGGCAGACTTGCTTGAGCTGATCGAATTGTCGCGCCGCCCTTCGAATGAAGTGCAAAGGCTGTCGGCGTCTGCCATCGGTAAGCTGGCGGATTTCGGTGCTGATGCCGAAACCGCTGTGGCGGCACTGGTTCCGCTGGTGTTATACGGACGCCATCCGCAAACACAGCAATATGCCATCCGCGCGCTCAAGAAATTCGGGGCTGCTACTCAGGCGCATGTGCCGGATCTGCGCGACGCTGCCCGCAACCCCGCCAATCCCAACTATGTGCGGGCTGCGGCCAAGACTGCCGCCGATGCAATCGAGCTGGCCGCGCAGGATGCCGGCGCCGGGGTGAAACACCGGTGCAAACGATGCAATGTTGCGGTTTCTGCCGAAGAATATGCACGGGCTGATAAAGTTTTTCAGCGCGTCTTCTGCGACCGTTGCTTCGACGAGGTGTTTCTGGAGCGGCGCAATTTTGAAACGCAGGTCGAGATCAACAAAACCATCGAAGCGCGGGATGGCACGCTGGTGCAATCCAAAGGCGAGCGGCGTATCGCCGAATGGTTGACGGCACACGGACTGGCCTACCGCTACGACGCAAAATACCGCATCATCGGCGAATTTCAAATCCGGCCCGACTTTTATCTGCCGGAGGCGGATGTCTATATTGAATACTGGGGAATGGACACACCGCAGTATAAAATGAGCATGTATAAAAAACAGACGCTCTATCAACAGGAAGGCAAGCGGCTCGTTTCTGTCTATCCAAAAGATCTGTCGTCGCTGGACAGCCTTTTGGTATCCAAACTCCGTCTTTTCGGAATCAAATTGTGAAAGTTCTCCCGCCGCCGAAACCCCGAAAATCTTCTGCCGCGCAACCTTTTCCTTTGATAGCATCGCCCGCGTTGGCAAGGGATGATTTAGAATGCGCACAATCACGATAGAGGACAAATGAAGATAACTTGGATTGAGATAATGCTCCTTGTTGCGATCATTATAATTCCCGCATCATGGGTATTAAGAATCGTCTATGGTCGGCAATGACGCGAGTGGGAGTGCAATCTCGTCGCGTCCTGGGGAATAAATCCGGTTGTTTATTATCTCGTCAGTGCGGGGCTTTTAATTGGCGCGGCATTGTACTCTCTGGTTCGACAGAGACGAAAACGGAAGAAAGATAACGCCCGATTTTACGAACTGCCAAAATGACAAAATCGTCCGCAGGTCAGCGCTTCATGGCTTCGGCGACGACGTCGCAGACGAAACCCATATTGCCGGGGGTGAGTCCGGCGACGTTGATGCGGCCGGAGCCGACGATGTAGACGGCCCGTTCTTCGCGCAGGAATTTAACCTGATCTTTGTTCAAGCCGCTGAAAGAGAACATGCCTTTCTGCTTCGTCATGAACGAGCAGTCCATCGGTACGCCGCGTTCGGTGAGTCCGCTCGCCAGCGCCGCGCGGGCTTGCGCGATGCGGGTTCGCATGGCGTCGAGTTCGTTTCTCCAGAGCTTGCAAAGTTCTTTGTCCTTCAGAATCGTGGTGACGATCATGCCGCCGTGCGCGGGCGGGTTTGAATAGAGCACGCGGGCCGTGGCCATCATGTGGCTCATGGCGGTTGTCGCGTCGGCGGGCGTGGCGGCGACAGCGGTCAGCGCGCCGGTGCGGTCGCGGTAGAGACCGAAGTTTTTGGAGAAGGAACTGGCCACAAAGAACTCTATGCCGCTGGCCAGCAGGGTTTCGACGCCGGCGCGGTCGGCTTCAAGGCCGTCGCCCAGTCCCTGATACGCAAAGTCAACCAGCGCAGACCAGCCGTTTTTCTGCGCGATTTTTGCGACCCGTTTCCACTGCCCGGCGGAGAGGTCCACGCCGCTCGGGTTATGGCAGCAGGCGTGCAGCAGGACGCAGTCGCCGGCGGGGATTTTTTCGAGCGCGGCAAAAAAACCGTCGGCATCAAGGTCTTTGGTGACGGCGTTGTAGTAGGGGTAGGTTTTGACGGTCAGGCCGGCGGCTTCGAAGATATTGTTGTGGTTGGCCCAGGTCGGATTGCTGATCCAGATGGTTTTGCTGCTGAATTTAGCCAGCAGGTCGGCGGCGACGCGCAACGCGCCGGTGCCGCCGGGGGTGTGAATGGTGGCGGAGCGGTCGCAAAGCGACCCGAAGATCATTTTCTGCACTTCGTCACCGTAGATTTTTTCTCCGGCGATCGGCATGTAGTTTTTGGTGGTTTCTTTTTCGAAGATCTGTTTTTCAGCCGCCCGGACGGAATCGAGGATCGGCGTATGGCCTTCTTCGTCCTTATAGACACCGACACCAAGATTTATTTTGGCGAAGCGGAGATCTTTTTTGAAGGCCTCAGTCAGTCCGAGGATGGCGTCTTCAGGGGCGGGGGTTACATTTTTCCACATGTCTGTTTCTCCAGATTTTTACTGTGTATCGCGTACTGAGTATCACATATCTTATCTTTTCTAATACGCAATACGGACTACGCAGTACTTTTCATCTATAATATTTATCGAACCAGGGTTTGAGCAGATTGCGTTCAGGTTTAATGATGCCCATTTCGCGGATGGCGTTTTCAGCCGAGTCCGAAGCGTGCGCGGCGTTGACCATGATGTCGCTGCCGTATTCTTTGCGCACCGAACCGGGCTGCGCCTTGCTCGGATCCGTCGGGCCGAGAATGTTGCGGATTTTATTTACGGCATCTTTACCGGCGTAGATCAGCACCAGACAGCGCACTTTGCCGTCGGCCGTCATCTCTTTTTCCGGCACATCGGGCAGCCACAGGCCGGTCATGAATTTCATGATTTCGAAAAACTGCTGGTCGCCGTAGTACGGGCCGAGCGTTTTGCAAAGAGCGTCTTTGACTTCGGCGGGCATCTGAAATCCGAATTCCTTTTCGAGCACGGTACAGGCTTTTTCGGTGGTGCGTCCGCAGAGTTTTTCGCGCAGAACGGCCTGAACCGGACCGTAGAATTCCTTGGCTTCCGCCATGCTGATGCGGTGAACCTGCGCGCCGACAATGCGCAGACCGGAACGCGAAAAGAGGTCGATGATGTTGCCGGGACGCGAACTGGGGAAACGGAAGTTGTCCGGTTTGATGATGACGAGCGTTCGCTCTACATCGGCGTCCGGCAGACTGAGGGCGTTTTTAACAATGCCGCCGTCGCTTTCGGCATATTCCATCCAGAGCGCGAGTGTGTTTTTAGCTGAACGTACAGAGGGTGCCACCAGCACGGAGGGTTCAAAATATATTACTTTACCGGCGGCGTCGCGAATGCAGTCGCCGTAGGTGCCGCGTACGGTGTCGGAAGATTCCTGTGTGTCGTCGAAGCCGCCGGCTGCGGCATAGATTCTCTTGATGGCATCTTCACCTTCAAAAAGAAGCATCATCACACGGTGCGGACGGCCGGTGTCGGTTTCGGGGCCGAAAGCGCGCAAAACATAGTCCGCGAGAATATCGCGCTTATCAGGTTTAATGTCGGGGTTATTGCGCAACAGATCCGCGTAGCGATTGACCAGTTTCTGACTCGGACCGAACATACGCGAGGCGACAAACTCAAGGCCTTCAATGCGGCTGAAGCGACCGATAATGCCGCCGGTGCGCGATTTGCGCAGCGAGTGTGGCGTGATCATCACGAATCCGAGTTCTTTTGCCATAACAGTTGCCTTTCGTCCTCTTTTGCCTGCAATCTCTCCTTCGGCTGGTTGGGGCACGGATTATGTCCAACTTTTAAAACAAAAAAACAAAAATCTGCAAGGAACCCCTGTGAAAAATTTAAACGAAAAGATTATCAACCAGCAAACCCGGCTCGCCGCCGAAATCCTGGAAACACTCACGCCGCACGTGCTGGAGCACCGGCATCCGGCCGACCGTGTTCTGCTGCGCTTCTTCAAAAACCGCCATGAACTCGGTTCGCGCGACCGCCGTTTTCTCTCCGAATGCTTCTTTTCCTGGTTCCGCTGGCTCGGCTGGACGCGGGCGCTGCAGCTTCCGCCGCTGGAAGCCGCCGCGCTCAGCTGGCTCTTGGACCAGACGGATCTGCATCCCGCGCTGGTTGCGGCGGCAAAGCCCGGCTGGACACCGCTCGGCGGCAAAACGCTTGAGGAAAAACGCGCCGCGCTTACCGGCTGGTTTCCTGCGATTCAAACACTGGATAAAGCAGACCTTGTTTTTCCGCTGCTCGGAAAGTCGGTGCATTTACCGGCGGGCAGCGAGGATCTGTTTTATGAAACGCTCCAGCAGCGGCCGCCGACCTGGCTGCGCCTGCGAAATGATGAATTCAAACAGACGCTTACCGAAGCCGGAATTGCCTTCAAGGAACACCCGCACCTGTCCGGCGCAATTTCGGTCGGAGCCGGAACGTCGCTCGGCAAGCTCGGCCACGGCGGACAGTACGAAGTGCAGGACATCGCTTCACAGGCGGTTACACAGATTGCCGCTCCGGTACCGGGCTCCGACTGGTGGGACGCCTGTGCCGGCGCGGGCGGCAAAGCGGTGCAGCTGGCCGACTTGATCGGCCGCGACGGCAAGGTGCTGGCGACCGACTTGCGGATCGAAGCGCTGCACGAATGTAAAAAACGGGCGCATGCCGGCGGTATTTCCATTGTTCGGATGCAACTGCACGACCTCGCTAAAGACGCTCCGTTCAAAAAAGAATTCGACGGGGTTTTGGTAGATGCGCCCTGTTCGGGCTGGGGCACCTGGAGCCGCAATCCCGACGCCCGCTGGCGCAGCGATCCGCGCGACCCGGCCCAAAAACGCAACCTGCAGGTGCGGATGCTCAAAAACGCCGCGCAGTGCGTGAAGTCCGGCGGCGTGCTCGTGTACTCCGTCTGCACCTTCACCCGCGAAGAAACGGTTGAAGTGACTGAACGGTTTCTGCCCGAGCATCCGGGCTTTATGCTGGAACCGTTTGCCCATCCTTTGACCGGCGAACCGGTAAACGGCGCCGTGCAGGTCTGGCCGTGGGAAGGTCCCGGTGACGGCATGTTTATTGCCCGCCTGCGGAAAAGCTGAGGACTTGGCTTTCCCGTTGACCATGTGCAGGGGCACGGTTATGCTGTACCCCTGTTTTTTATTGCAAAACCAAGGGGTCTGTTATGGCTATGTTGATCACGCGCTTTCATAAACTGATTCAGTCCAAGGTGCTCTGGTATATCATTCTGGGCATCATCGTTGTTTCCTTCGTCGGATTTTTCATGCCGACGAATCGCGCGGGAGCGCGGACGCACGACATTCCGCCGGCCGGTGAATTGTTCGGCAAAAAAGTTTTACAGGATGAGTACAAACGCGCCTATCACAACACCTATATCTGGTACATCCTTTCCTCCGGCAGAATGGTTCAAATGACGGATGAGCTGACGGCCACATTGCGCAAAGAAGCCTGGCTGCGAGTGGCGATTCTGCGCAAAGCCCAGACTGATAAAGTTCTTGTAGCCGATAAGGAAGTGATCCAGCAGCTGCAGGCGATGCCGCTTTTTCATGCGCAAAACGGTGCTTTTGACGGCACCATTTATAAAACGGTCTTAAAACAGCTCGACCTTACGCCCCGGCAGGCTGAAGAACTTTTCCGCGAACAGATTGTCATCTATAAGCTGCTGTACCGTCCGGCGCAGGCCGCGCTGATCCCGCCTTATGAACTGACGCGCGCCTATCATCTCTACACCGACCGCTTTGTACTCGATTATGTCGTAGTGCCGCGTGCACAGGTTGAAAAGTCCGTGACCGCATCCAAAGAAGCGGCACAGGCTCTTTTTGCGGAAAATCCCGAGGCGTTCCGTATGCCGGCAAAAGTGCGTGTTTCTTATGTTGAATTCCCGGTCAGCAATTTTCTGGCGAAGGCCGAAGTTCCGGAAGGCGCCGCTTTGCAGGTCTACAACCGTAACATTGAGAATTACCGCATTGAAAATACCAACGCCAATGCCGTTGTAGAATATAAGCCGTTTGAAAAAGCGGAGGGCGAAATCAACAAACAACTCCGGCAGACAGCGGCCCGCAAACTGGCCGCCGAAAAAGCCACGGAGTTTGTGGTTGAGGTTGCGCCCAAAGCCGAAGGCGGCCAGCCCGACTTCACCGGAGCCGCCACCGCCGCCGGGTTGAAGATCAAAACGCTGCCGGCCTTTGGTCTGAAAGACGACCTCAAAGGAATTGATAACACTGCCCCGTTCCGCCAGGCGGCCTTCAGTTTGGAAAATGATACCTACACCTCTTTCAGTGATGCGGTCATCGGCAAAGACACCGTCTACGTCCTTTCGCTGAACCAAAAGCTGCCTTCTTTTCTGCCGGCCTTCGATGCTGTTGAAAAACAGGTAATGGATGCGGCTCGCGAACAGGCGATTGTCAAAGCACTGGCCGAGCGCGCCATAGAATTAGAAAAAACCATAGCGAAAGCGATGGCGGCCGGAACCGGTTTTAAAGACGCGGTCAAACCGCTCGGACTCAAAGTGCAGACCACGCCGGAATTCGATATCACGACTGAACTCAAGGACAAATATGCCAATACCTTGGTTGCAATCTGCCTCAACGTGCAGCAGGGCAAGCTCTGCAAGCCCGCGCCGGTCGAGGACGGTGTGCTTCTAGCCTGCGTAACGGGACGTAAATCAACCGATGAGGCCGCCGGTCTGCCGGCTCTCCGGCAGGAACTGGTCGCCGGTCTTACCCGCAGTCGCGCTCAGCGGCTGGCTTCCGCCTGGCAGGAATCGCTTTTGATCGAAGGCCGCTTCAAGGATATGCTGCACCAGTCGGTTGAATAAACCGGCAGGTTCCGGATTCAGGAATCGTGCTGCACCACCCATTCGGTCAAAGGCAGCGAAAGTTTTACTTCGTGTGGATTAGCGGAGAGCGCCCCTTTTTCTTCAGCCGGCTCGCTGCTTTAAAGACTCGTCCGGCGATCCAGAGTTCCATTCAGGTTTTCATATAACGGAGATCTCTTTGGTCGGCCGTTAATTCCGAAGCCGTTCCAAACGGTTATTTTCTACAGATTATAAGCCTCAACCGTACAGCAACTGAATGGCGAGACCGGCAACGGTGCTGATAAAGACCAGCAGTACTACGACGCGCAGCGTATCTTTGAAATCGCGGTTTTCTCTCAGCAGAACCAGCAGACCGAGGCCGCCGCTGCAGCACAGTCCGGCGACGGCGGAACCATAGCTGAGTCCGCCTTTCAGAAACAGGGTAGCGATGGCAACTGAAGCGGCGCAGTTTGGAATCAGCCCGACCAGAGCCGTCAGAAACGGTTGGAGCAAAGAATGGCGCAGCAGAACGCGTCCGATGTTTTCTTCGCCGACCAGAGCGATCAGTCCGTTAATGCCAAGCGTCACTACAAAGATGAAGAGGAAAATTTTCGCCGTATGGATGAGCGGATGTTTGAGCAGTTGCCATCGGCTGGGTTTGCCGGAAAGCTGATGGTTGCAGCAGCCCAGCTCATGAACTTCTTCGGCGGGAGCGGTGTGCTCCGGAGCGCTTAGCTTGCGGCGGCGCAAAAAAATATCAATCAGGTATCCGGCGGTTATGCCGATAACCAGCTTGGTGATCAGCAGCATAATAACAATTCCGCTCCGGCCCGGCTGCGCCAGCATTACCGGAATGGCCTCGTCGGAAGTTGAGAGGATAACGGCCAGCAGCGTGCCGGTGGTAATCAGGCCGCGCGAGTAGAACGAAGCGGCTACGACGGAGAATCCGCACTGCGGAACACAGCCGAACAGCGCGCCCAGCACCGGCCCGGCTTTGGCGGATTTTTGTAACCGGTGTTCAATCGTTCCGCCGAACTTCCGCTCAAACCATTCCACGATAAAATAGACAACCAGCAGGAACGGAATCATTCCGGCGCTGTCGACCAAAGCATCAAAGAAAAGTTCTTTCATACGGGCAGTGATTCTATAACAGCCAACGCACCTGGCAAAAAGTTCCAAATATTAGAAACCGGACAGCCCAAAGTCTACGGTCTAAAGCTGTTCCTCCCCGCTTAGCGGCGCGGCAGTTCAGCCGGGCCGCGAGTCGGCAGGCTGGTTTCGCCCATCAGGAACTCGTCGACGCACCGCGCAGCTTCGCGGCCTTCGGAAATCGCCCAGACGATGAGCGACTGTCCGCGGCGGCAGTCCCCGGCGGCGAAGACCTTCGGGACGGAAGTTTGATAGTTCTTGCCGGTTTTAATATTGCCCGCTTTGTCGAGTTCGACACCGAGCGCTTTGACGGCGTTGCCGCGTTCCGGGCCGGTGAAGCCGAGCGCCAGCAGAACGAGGTCGGCGGGCCAGTCTTTCTGCGAGCCGCGCACCTCTTCCATATTGGATTTTCCGGTCTGGCGCTCACGGGTGAATTCGACGTTGACGGTGCGCACGCTGGTTACCTGTCCGTTCTGCCCGTTGAATTCTTTGGTGAGCATGCAGTAGCGGCGCGGATCTTCGCCCGCTTCGCGGTGCGAGGAGCTGGTGCGCAGTTTCATCGGCCAGTAGGGCCATGGCTGGTGCGCCGGACGGCTGCCCGGCGGCTCCGGGAAAAGTTCGAAGTTAACGACACTGCGCGCGCCGTGACGGATGGAGGTGCCGACGCAGTCGCTGCCGGTGTCGCCGCCGCCGATGACGACGACGTTTTTTCCTTCAGCCGAGATGAGCGGCTCCGGATAATCACCCGCGCAAGTTTTATTCTGCAGCGGTAGAAATTCCATGGCGAAGTGAATGCCTTTGAGGTCGCGACCCAGCACCGGCATGTCACGCCCGACGGTGGAGCCGATGGCGAGCACGACGGCGTCGAACTGTTTCAGCTCCTCGGCGGAAATACCGGTACCAACAGCGGCGTTGGTTTTAAAGACGATGCCTTCGGCTTTCAGCAGATCCAAGCGGCGGTCAATAACCCGTTTTTCGAGTTTGAAGTCGGGAATGCCGTAGCGAAGCAGCCCGCCGGCGCGGTCAGCGCGCTCGAAAACAGTAACGGTGTGTCCGGCGCGGTTGAGCTGCTGCGCGGCGGCCAGTCCCGCCGGACCGGAGCCGATGACCGCGACGGTTTTGCCGGTGCGTGTTTCGGGTATCACCGGAAAAACCCATTCTTCACGGAAGGCGTGTTCGATGATTTCCTTCTCGATATTTTCGATGGTGACCGGCGGTTCGTTGATGCCGAGTACGCAGGCTTCTTCGCACGGCGCGGGACAGAGCCGCCCGGTGAATTCCGGAAAATTATTGGTGGCGGAAAGAATTTCCCAGGCCTTTTTCCAGTGGCCTTTGTAGGTCAGATCGTTCCACTCAGGGATAATGTTTCCGAGCGGACAGCCGATATGGCAGAAGGGAACTCCGCAGTTCATGCAGCGCGCGGCCTGTTCCTGAAGCTTGTCTTCCGGGAACGGACGGTAGACTTCGTTGTAGTCTTTGATGCGTTCAACAATCGGCCGCTCGGCCGGCGTCTTGCGTTCGAATTCTTTAAAACCTGTTGGTTTTCCCATTTTGTGCCTCCGCAGGAGGCAGGCTTGAGACCTGAGGCCTGAGGCTTGAGAACCTCTTCGGCACCGGGTTGCGCCTGCTCACTTTTTCAATGCATTAATCAAACTATTTAAAACTCGTGCTGTTTCCTCCGCCTTGGCGGCCAATTCAGATGTGCTTGCTAAAAACTTCAGTTTTGCTGCGAGCGATACCTGATATTCCAGTTCTTTCAGTGAACCGTAGGCGACTGAGAGAAACTGCAAGTATTCCTTTGCTGTTGTTCTTCCGCATCCTTCCGCAATATTCGACGGGACGGAAACCGCCGCGCGCCGCATTTGTGAAACCAGTCCGAATAATTCTTCCTTCGGGAAAGACCGCGTTTCCTGGTAAACCTGCACGGCCAGTTTATCGGCCAGCTCAAACGCTTTCAGTTTTTGCGGATCTCTCACGTTATTTCTTCCTCAAGTCTCCAGCCTCACGCCTCAGGCCTTCTCCTTACTCTCCCGTCCTCTTCTCGTCGGCGATGCGCTGGAGCGCGCGCTTGTAGTCCACCGGGATGACTTTGACGAATTTTTTAACGGCATTCTGCCAGTTATGGAGAAGCCGCCGCGCCACAGTACTGCCGGTGTATTCCAGATGTTTTTCGAGACGTTCGCACAGGGTGGCGACGTCTTCGTTGGTGAGCGGATCGAAGTCCACCATCTCCGGATTGCAGCGGTTTTCAATAAAGTCGCCGGCTTCATCGAGCACGTAGGCGATACCGCCGCTCATACCGGCTGCGAAGTTGCGGCCGGTCGGACCGAGGACGATCACGCTCCCGCCGGTCATGTATTCACAGCCGTGATCACCGATGCCTTCCACCACGGCATGAACTCCGCTGTTGCGTACGCAGAAGCGTTCGCCGGCCAGACCGCGGATGTAGGCTTCGCCGCGCGTGGCACCGTAGAAGGCGACGTTGCCGATCAGAATGTTCTCTTCCGCGATAAAAGTGGCGTCTTCCGGCGGCCGGATGATCAGCTTTGCGCCGGAGAGTCCTTTGCCGAAATAGTCGTTGGCATCGCCGGTGACGCGGAAGGTGATGCCCTTCGCGCCGAATCCGCCGAAGCTTTGTCCGGCCGATCCGGTCGCATGAATAGTGATCCGGTCATCGGGCAGGCCGCGCTCGCCGTAGCGTTTAGAAATTTCATGGCTGAGCATGGCCCCGACGGTACGGTGAATGTTGCGAATCTGCGCATGAATCACCACCCGTTCGCCGCGCTCCAGCGCGGGTTTCGCCTGCCGGATCAGCTCATGGTCGAATGAGGCGGCCAGATCGTCGGCTTGTTTTTCCGTGCAGCGCCGCGGGGTCGTGTCGTCCATCGGCGGCTGGTAGAGGATTTTCGAGAAGTCGAGCCCCTTGGCTTTCCAGTTTTCCACCGCCTCGCGGACATCAAGCAGCTCGCCGTGTCCGACCATTTCGTCAATGGTGCGGAATCCGAGGTCAGCCATGATCTGGCGCAGTTCCTCTGCAACGAAGCGGAAGAAATTGATGACGTATTCCGGTTTGCCGCAGAATTTTTTGCGCAGTTCGGGATCCTGCGTAGCGACACCGACAGGACAGGTGTTCATGTGGCAGACGCGCATCATGATACAGCCGAGCGTGATCAGCGGCCCGGTCGAGAAGCCGAATTCCTCGGCTCCCAGCAGGGCGGCGACGGCAACGTCGCGGCCGGTGAGCAGTTTGCCGTCGCATTCAACGCGGATGCGGCTGCGCAGTTTGTTGAGCACCAGCGTTTGCTGGGCTTCGGCCAGACCAAGCTCCCACGGCAGACCGGCGTGCTTGATGGAGGATTGCGGCGAAGCGCCGGTTCCGCCGTCGTAACCGCTGATAAGCACCAGATCGGCTTTCCCCTTGGCCACGCCGGCTGCAACGGTGCCGACGCCGACTTCGGAAACCAGTTTCACGGTAACGCGTGCCGACGGATTGGCGCTCTTCAAGTCGTAGATTAGCTGGGCAAGGTCTTCGATGGAGTAAATATCGTGATGCGGCGGCGGCGAGATCAGCGTCACGTACGGTGTGGAATAGCGCGTTTTGGCGATCCACGGTTTGACTTTATGGCCGGGCAGCTGTCCGCCTTCGCCGGGCTTGGCACCCTGCGCCATCTTGATCTGAATCTCGTCGGCGTTGGTCAGATAGTTGCTCGTGACTCCGAAGCGCGCCGAAGCCACCTGTTTGATGGCCGAGCGGCGCAGGTCGCCGTTTTCGTCGGGCAGAAAACGGTCTTCGTCTTCGCCGCCTTCGCCGCAGTTGCTCTTGCCGCCGATACGGTTCATGGCGATGGCGAGCGTTTCGTGCGCTTCCTGGCTGATCGAGCCGTAGGACATGGCTCCGGTTTTGAAGCGTTTAACGATGGCGGTCCACGGTTCGACTTCGCTGAGCGGAACGGGCCGGCGGTTTTTCTTGAATTCAAAGAGGCCGCGCAGCGTGTAGATGGCGCGGTTGTCGTGATTAATCAGGTCGGAGAATTCTTTGAACCGGTCGGCGTTATCGGTGCGGACGGCTTCCTGCAGTCTGGCGATGGCCAGCGGATTGAGCAGATGCTCTTCGCCGTTGCGCCGCCATTTATAAGCACCGCCGATGTCGAGCGGCAGATTTTTGTCGGCCGGCCGTTTCGGGAAGGCGGACCGGTGGCGCGCGTTGATTTCGCGGGCGATACCGTCGAGGCCGATGCCGCCGATGCGCGAGGCGGTGCCGGCGAAATAGGCATCAATGACTTCGTTGTTCAGGCCGACCGCTTCAAATATCTGCGCGCCGCGGTAACTGTGCAGCGTGGAGATGCCCATCTTGGACATTACTTTAAGCAGCCCCTTGTTGATGGCTTTGACAAAATTTTTGGCGGCAGGCTTCCATTCAATGCCGGTAAGCAGATCCTGCTTGATCATATCATCCAGAATCTGGCCAACCATGTAGGGATTGACGGCGCCGGCGCCGTAGCCGATCAGCAGGGCGAAGTGGTGCACTTCGCGCGGCTCGCCGCTTTCGACAATCAATCCGCAGCGGGTGCGCTGAAGTTTGCTGATCAAATGATGGTGAACGGCGGCGGTTGCCAGCAGCGCCGGGATCGGCGCGTTTTCCTGATCGGCCTGCCGGTCGGAAAGAATCAGCAGAGTGTAGCCGGACTCAATCGCCTGCGAAGCATCCGCACACAGTTTTTCGAGTGCGGCCTGCAGTCCTTCGCCGCCCGCAGCAACCTTGTAAAGCATCGGCAGCGTAATGGATTTCAGATTATCGCGGTTGAGTTTGCGTATGCGGGCAAGTTCGTCGTTGGTGATAATCGGCTGATCAAGTTTAAGCTGGTTGCAATGCTTCGGAGTTTCCGCGAAAAGATCCTGTTCGGCACCGATGTTGGTGATGAGCGAAGTAACCAGTTCTTCGCGGATGGCATCGAGCGGCGGGTTGGTGACCTGAGCAAAGAGCTGCTTGAAGTAGTTGTAAAGCAACTGAGGTTTTTCGGCGAGCACGGCCAGCGGGGTGTCAATGCCCATCGAACCGCTCGGCTCCGCACCTTCTTTGGCCATCGGTGCGAGAATCTGGCTCAGGTCTTCCATCGTATAGCCGAACATGCGCTCACGCTGCAGCAGAGTTTCCGGATCGCATCCGGAAGCCTCTTCCGGCGGCAGGCCGGAAAGCGGAATAAGATTTTCGTTGAGCCACTTGCCGTACGGTTGCCCGGCGGCGATCTCGCGTTTGATCTCTTCGTCAGGCACAATGCGGCCCTTTTCCATATCCACGAGGAACATACGGCCCGGTTCGAGGCGGCCTTTGCGCTCCACGTTGGCCGGGTCAATATCCATAATGCCGGTTTCAGATCCCATGATGACGTAACCGTCTTTTGTGACGATGTAACGCGAGGGACGCAGGCCGTTGCGGTCGAGGATGGCGCCAAGACAGGTGCCGTCGGTGAAAGGAATAGAGGCCGGCCCGTCCCACGGCTCCATCAGACAAGAGTGATATTCGTAGAACGCTTTTTTCTCGGCGCTCATGGTCTTGTGATTCTGCCATGCTTCGGGAATAAGCATACTCATGATATGCGGCAGGGATCGTCCGCCGTGATAGAGCAGCTCAACAGCCTGGTCAAGCGAGGCGGAGTCGGAAAGCCCCGGTTGAATGATCGGGAAAAGCCGTTCAATGTTTTCGCCGAAGAGTCTCGATTTCAAAAGCCCCTGCCGCGCATTCATCCAGTTAAAGTTTCCGCGCAGCGTATTGATTTCGCCGTTGTGGCAAAGCACATGGAACGGTTGGGCAAGTTTCCACGCCGGAAAAGTGTTGGTGCTGTAGCGCTGGTGCACCAGCGCGAGCGCGCTGGTGAAATCCTCGTCCAGCAGGTCGGGATAGTAGAATTCCATCTGCTCGGGAAGAAGCAGTCCCTTATAGATAATAATACGGCAGGTGAGCGTCGGGATATAAAAGTCGTTTTTGTCTTTCAGGCCGGAGTGAAAAATCCGGTTTTCAGCGACCTTGCGAATGATGTAGAGCATGCGGTCGAAGGTGCGGGGGTCGGTGACTCCTTTGCCGCGTCCGATGAACACCTGCATAATACAAGGCTCGGAAGCGCGGGCGGTTTCGCCGATAAGACGATTACAGGTCGGCACCTTGCGCCAGCCGATCAGTTTCTGTCCTTCTTCTTTGATCGCCTGTTCGAGCATTTCGATGCAGGCTTTCCGCTGGTCTTCATCCTGCGGCATAAAAACCAGTCCAGTACCGTATTCCTGCTCGGCAGGAAGCGTAATGCCGATCTTGATGCATTCCTTTTTATAAAAAGCATGGGGAATCTGGAGGAGAATGCCGGCTCCGTCACCGGTTAAAGGGTCGCAGCCGCAAGCTCCGCGATGAGTGAGGCGCACCAGAATTTCAAGAGCGTGATGAATGATGTCATGCGATTTTGTTCCGTGCAGGTTGCAAATAAAGCCTACCCCGCAGGCATCATGCTCGTTTTCCGGATTATATAACCCCTGCGGTGCCGGAAAACTTTTTTGAAATTCTGCTTTTTTCATTTCTAAAACCTCATTGGCTCAAGGGGGTAAAAGAGTACGATTTTATACCGAATAGTCAACCCATTTAAACGGACACGAAATACACTTGTGTCATCAAAATGCCATGTACTACTTTTTTGTATATAAATTTTAATTCATCGACAATAAAGCGGCTTTAAAATATGGCGGTGGCGATCTGGTCTGAATCAGCCGATAAAGTGGAGAGCTGTAAAAAAGTAAAAATAATCTTGAAGTCAATTACATTATTGTCCATAGATTATATTGATAATACAAATTGGGAACCAATTATGCCTAAATCATCCGACTATTCTGGGCAAAGCGAAAAGGAACTGGCGATCCTTTATCAGATATCTCAGGCCGCCGCGACCCATCCGCACACCGTCTCAGAACTGTTGATAGACGTTCTGGACATCATGGAAACCGAGCTCAGCGTATCGCGCGGAACTTTTACGTTGCGCAAGCCCGATACCGAAATATTTGTGATCGAAGCCTCGCGCGGACTGACCGCCGAAGAGAAAAAACGCGGGCAGTACAAACTCGGCGAAGGAATCACCGGCCGCGTGGCGCAGACCGGGCAGTCGGCGCTTATTCCCGATATCAGCAAAGATCCTCGTTTCCTGAACCTCACCAAATCGCGCACCGGTAATCCCACGGCCTTTATCTGCGTACCGGTTATTTACCGGAAGGCCGTGATCGGAACCATGAGCATCGACCTTTCTATCACCACGGACGTTGAAGCGCTTCGCCGTTATCAGCGGTTTCTTGAACTGGTGGCCAACATTCTTGCCGAGGCTGTCGCCAGCATTCGTGAAGAGCTTGAAGAACGCGAAGGGCTTATTTCCGAAAACGAACGGTTGCGCCGGCAGCTCGGCGACCGCTACCGGATGCATAACATTATCGGCAACTGCAGCGCCATGCGCTCCGTCTATGAACAAATCGTCCAGGTGGCGAACAGCACGGCTACCGTTCTTATCCGAGGAGAGTCCGGAACCGGAAAAGAACTGGTGGCCCGCGCCATACATTACGGCAGTGAGCGGCGCAACAACGCCTTCGTCAGTGTTAACTGCGCGGCATTGCCTGAAAACCTGATTGAAAGCGAACTTTTCGGCCATGAAAAGGGCGCCTTCACCGGCGCCACCCAGCAGCGCAAAGGCCGTTTTGAAATGGCCAACGGCGGCACTATTTTTCTCGACGAAATCGGCGATATTTCGCCGGCCGTACAGGTACGGCTCCTGCGGGTTTTACAGGAAAGAACTTTTGAGCGTGTCGGCAGCAGTGAAAGTGTTTCGGTTAATGTGCGGGTGCTGGCCGCCACCAGCCGCAACCTCGAGAAAGAAATTGCCGGTGAAAAATTCCGCGAGGATCTTTACTACCGTCTCAACGTCTTCCCGATTATCCTGCCGCCGCTGCGCGAGCGCCGCAGCGATATCATGCTGCTGGCCGACCATTTCCTGCAGAAATACGGCGAAATGTACGGAAAGAGCATTAAACGCATTTCCACCTCGGCCATTAATATGATGATGGCCTATCACTGGCCGGGAAATGTGAGGGAATTGGAAAACTGTCTGGAGCGCGCTGTGCTGACAGCATCCGACGAAGTGATACACGGCTACAACCTGCCGCCGTCACTTCAGACCAGCGAAGAAACCCATACGTCCATTTTCCCGAAAGACGGTGCCGAACTCAAAACCATGGTCGAGAGTTACGAAAAAGAAATCATCATTGATGCGCTAAAAAAACACCGCGGCAACGCGGCGGCGACAGCCCGCTACCTCAACACCACGCAGCGTATTATCAACTATCGCATCCAGAAGCTGGGTGTTAATCCGGACGATTACAAATAGCCGTTTTTGCCGCCCGGTGATGGTCTGCACCACGAGCAGGTGATGCGGCTGCAAGGCTACCGCAAGGCATCCATGTATCGCCGGAAGGTTTCGTCGAAACCGCTGAAGCGGCTGAATTCTTCGAGGCCGGAGAGCGATTTGAGCTCACAGGACATCCCTGCCTCAACCACTGCCGCCACCGGATTGAGTCCGCCGACAACAATAAATCCGGTGCGGCCCTCGGCCACCGGAATATCCAGCAGCGGCTGGCCGGGGCGGCCGATCATCAGAATGCCGCCCATACCGGCGCGCTGCAATTGATCGAATACGCGCCGCGCATCGTCGAGCGCGACGGAAGGAATTTCGCGGAAACTGGCTGTGATGATGCCGTTTCCGCTGCGCGCGCTTTCGCGCACATCCGTCATACCGGCGCGAATGAACGTTTCGAGAGGATCCACCGTTACGCCGGAGTATTCCATCAGTTCGACAAACCGCACCGGACGGCCCTGCCGCATTTCAATCAGTCCGCCGTAGCGCGAAGTGACCGGAATGCCTTCGGACATCAGGACGCCGTTGACGGTGACGCTGCATACCGTTCCCAGCGCGGCGTAACCTCCGGGAATGGTGTGCCCCGCGAGCATTTCATTGGCGCGGATCAGGCAGAGCCGGTCGCCCAGTCCAAGCCGGCGCGCATAGACCGGCTTGATTTCGGCGAAGACCTGCGACAGGTCGCGCGACGGAACCATCGCAAAGTTTGAAATGATCGTGCCTGCTCCGGCGTCGCATCGGAAAGTCATCCGGTAGCCGAGCGTATCAACCCGTCCGCGTACAAAGCCGACTTTGGCGACGACATCGGAGCGCTCCAGTTCGGCACGGCCCAGTTCAGTGAGAACGCGACCTTTCCGCCGGCTGTTCAGGGCGGTCAGTCCGTCGCGGTCGAGTTCAGTCAGATATAAACGGATGGTGCGCGGCTGCAGCTTGATGCCCATGCCGGGCAGCCGTTCGGCGATGCGCGCCGCGCCGGCCGGTCCGTCGAGTTCGCTGAGCGCCCGCAAAACCGCTGCGCGTGCTTTGTCGTTCCGGACATTCATCGTTTTTTACCTCCATTTGACCGAAAAAAATGCGTTCTAAAACCCGCCGTATAACCTGACATTGCGCCGGTCGGCATTTCGCCGAAATACGGGGCTTTAATGGTAGGTATCTTTATATATACGGCAATAATGCCGTATAGATTTTTTAATGCAACTCCGGCTTAAAAAATAACCGTTGACTAAAAAGGGTTTTCCAATGAAATGGCGTTGTTGTTGGTGCATTTATACGACGCCATAATGCCGTATAAAATTGGAATGGAAACCTGAACAGGGAGAGAAAAATGAGTGTGATCAAGGAAGTATTAGAAATCGTCGAACGCCGCAATGCCGGCGAACCGGAGTTTCTGCAGGCGGTGCGCGAAGTGCTGGAATCGCTTGAACCGGTCATGAAACGCCGCAAAGACCTGTGCGATGCAAAAATCCTGCACCGTCTCGTCGAACCCGAACGCCAGATCATTTTCCGCGTGCCGTGGCAGGATGATAAAGGCCAGGTTCAGGTCAACCGCGGTTTCCGTTTTGAATTCAACAGCGCCATCGGCCCGTACAAAGGCGGACTGCGCTTCCATCCGAGCGTCAATGCCAGCATTCTGAAATTCCTCGGCTTCGAACAGATTTTCAAAAACGCACTCACCACGCTTCCTATGGGCGGCGGCAAGGGCGGCTCGGACTTTGATCCGAAAGGCAAATCCGACAGCGAAGTCATGCGCTTCTGCCAGTCGTTCATGACCGAACTCCAGCGGCACATCGGCCCCGACACCGACGTTCCGGCCGGCGATATCGGCGTAGGCGGACGTGAAATCGGTTTCATGTTCGGCCAGTACCGCCGCATCCGCAACGAGTTCACCGGCGTACTTACCGGCAAAGGGCTGAAGTGGGGCGGTTCGCTGATCCGTCCGGAAGCCACCGGCTACGGCGCGGTTTACTTCGCGCAGGAAATGCTCAAAACCCGCCGCACCAGCCTAGAAGGCAAAGTGTGTACGGTTTCAGGCTCCGGCAACGTCGCCCAGTACACTGTTGAAAAGATCAACCAGCTCGGCGGTAAAGCCGTTACGCTGTCCGACTCCGCCGGCACCATCTACGATCCGGACGGCATCAGCGAAGAAAAACTGGCCTGGGTTCTGGATCTCAAGAACGTGCAGCGCGGCCGCATCAGTGAATACGCCAAGAAGTTCAGCAAAGCGCAATATCATGACGGCAAGCGCCCGTGGTTTGTGAAGTGCGACTGCGCTTTCCCGAGCGCCACGCAAAACGAAATAGACAGCAACGACGCCAAGGCGCTGCTCGACAACGGATGCTTCCTCGTCAGCGAAGGCGCGAACATGCCGAGCACGCCGGAAGCCGTCGAACGCTTCCTGGCCAAGAAGATCCTGTACGGTCCGGGCAAAGCGGCCAATGCCGGCGGCGTGGCTACTTCCGGTCTCGAAATGAGCCAGAACTCGATGCGCATGAGCTGGAGCCGCGAAGAAGTGGACGAAAAGCTCAACACCATCATGGTCAACATCCACAAAAACTGCGCCGAAACCGCCGCCGAATACGGTTGCGCGGGCAACTATGTGGCCGGTGCCAACATCGCCGGATTCACCAAAGTGGCCGACGCCATGCTTGCGCAGGGTCTTATCTGAGTCTCGCAGCATTGTGTTAAACGAAAGGGGGCTTCGGCCCCCTTTTTTTGCGCAATAGACCGTCGTTGTTTTCCACATATTGGAAGCGGCGGCGAATCATTGCCGGATTGCAATCAACCATCCGGCGGTTATGGTATCCGGCAGTGGTATAACACGGGAGCTCAACAGGCAGACGCGTTCGGGCGTGACTTCGCCGGGGATGGCACCGGCTCGCCAAATCGATCGTGGGCCTGCATTAACCAGACCTAGGGCCGGTCTCATTGACTCGGAGCACACTGGAACCCTGTTGCGCATTTCTGATCCGGCGAGAAGCTGGCTTCGGGAGGTTTGCCAGCTGGTGGAATCATGTGAAGAAGTGTCCGACAGCGAAATTGCCGCTCTTTGCTCCAACAACGGACTGGTTAGCGTGTGCTTGTGTTGTATGGTTAAAGAAACTGTCCTTGCCCCCGTCTTTGGGGAAGCGCCGGTTTTAGTGGAGCCGGCGGAGGGATTTGAACCCCCGACCAGCTGATTACAAACGTGAACCCCAGTCTATTTATGATGTTAGCACGTTGCAGATTGTT